>JAZKGC010000153.1:0-1562 GCA_040386115.1 Pseudomonadota bacterium | reverse complement strand
TGGCAAACCCGAGCAGCGTCGCGGACACGAAGATGACCGCGACCACGACGAAGCCGACATGCGGCTCATCCGGTACGAGAATGTACATCGCCAGCGCGCAGAACCCGAGGTCGATAATGCCGATGATGATTTGCAGCAGCGTCAGCGGGCCGCCCGGCAGGATCACCGTCCAGCTGCCGCGACCCACTTCCCTCGGCTTCATCCACACCCAGATGACATAGGCCAGGAGACCCGCGAGGATCACGAACGCCGCGAGGCGATTGAGCCAGATCGGCAGCTTGTCGATGGAGGCCGCCGCTTCCGGATGATACGCGACACCAAGGCCGAGCACGGCTGCGTTGCCGAGCCAGAATGTCAGGCCGGCCAGGAAGCAGACCTTGGCGACATCGATGGCGGTGAGGCCATGCGCGGAATAGACGCGATAACGGACCACGCCGCCGGTGAAAACGCTGGCGCCGACATTGTGGCCGATCGAGTAGCTGGTGAATCCGGCGAAGGCCGCGACCCTGTAAGGCACATCGTTGCGGCCGATGGTGCGCAGCGCAAACAAGTCATAGAAGGTCAGCGTGAAATAGCCCGCTGCGACGCAGAGTCCGGCGAGCAGGATGCTGCGGCCCTTGGTTTCGCTCAATGCTTCGTAGAGATCGTCGAAATCGAGATCCTGAAGCATATGATAGAGAATGTAGCACGCGGTCGCGATGATCGCGACGCTGATCGCAACGCCGAGCTTATGCAGGATTTGCTTCTCGCGCAGATACGCGACGGCCCCGCGCAGTGATTCAAGCATCCAGACCTCGAAATTCGACCAGCACGCGATCCGCCAAGATGGCGTGCGGTTCGGCGAAAGATCAATCGTACCTTAGACAGGTGAAGATAGATCAGAGCGCGATCCGACGCAAAACCGGCTTGCGCCGCGCTGGTTGTGCTCCAACCGGCAGATGCTGTCCTAGCAGACCCGACGCGCGGTCGCGAGGCCGACAAGACCGATTTGAACGCTTTCATGCCCCGAAGTCACGTTAAGGTTGGCTTGCGGCAAACCGCCCCGGCAATTCGTCGCACCGTCCGCGCGCCTCCTCCCGCCTGCGCAGAGGCGGGAACGCAAGTTCCTGATTTTCAGGACGCCGCTTCTCACGCCGCCGTTGCGGGCCGCGATACCACCAGGTTGCGCAGCCACGATCCGACGGCGCAGCCGAGGATGTACACGACGAACATGACAAGACCGAGATCGAGCCCGTAGCCAACGCGGCCGGGAGCGAGGTGAAGGATCGACGCCGCCATCAAGGCCGCGACAAACACCGCGATCTTGCGCATCGTGGCGGTGGAGAGCCCTTGCCCGCGCTGCACCACCGCGATCCATCCCATCGCAAAACCGAGCAGGGCCGATGCCAGCAGCCAGCCCCAGTTGAACATCGCAAGATAGATCATGACGCCTTGTCCTCAGGATGACACTTCTGACCGCTGCAAGTCTGCCCGCTGCAAGTCATTTCACTTCACCACAAAATCGATGCGGCGATTTTTGGCCTTGCCTTCGTCGGTATCGTTGACCGCGACGGGCTGGGAAC
>JAZKGC010000152.1:1692-14873 GCA_040386115.1 Pseudomonadota bacterium | reverse complement strand
GTGCAGGGCGCCGAACTTCTCGAACAGGTGCGGTAAGGAGAACGACAGATGTTTCGCTTTCTCGTTACGCAGTCATTGCGCAACCGGCTCATGGTCATTGTGGCGTCACTTGTGCTGGTGTTGCTTGGCATCTTCAGTGCCAGTCGGTTGCCGGTCGATGTTTTTCCCGACCTGAACAAGCCAACCGTCACCATACTGACCGAGTCGGAAGGGCTTGCCCCTCCCGAAGTCGAGCAGTTGGTCAGCTTCCCCATCGAAACCCAGATGAACGGTGTTCCCGGAGTAACGCGGGTCCGTTCGGTGTCTGGAATCGGTCTTTCGATTGTCTATGTCGAGTTCGATTGGGGCACCGATATCTTTCGCAACCGGCAACAGATCGCTGAACGGCTCGGTCTGATCAGATCGCAACTGCCACAGAATGTCGTCCCTCAGATGGGGCCGATCAATTCCATCATGGGACAGATTGTTCTCGTGGCAGTGACCAGCGAGCAAGCCTCCGCGATGGAGGTCCGCGAAGCTGCTGATTTCACCGTGCGGCCGCGCCTGCTGACGATTCCGGGCGTTGCGCAGGTCATCCCAATCGGAGGCGAAGTGCGCCAATATCGCATCGCGCCGAACCCGCCTGCCTTGCGCAGTCTCGGCGTGACCTATGAACAAGTCGAACAGGCATTGAATCAGTTCGGGGTGAATACGGGAGGCGGCTTCACCGACCAGAATGCGCGTGAATATCTGATCCGGAACATCGGACGGACGACCAATCTCGACGATTTGCGCAACGTGGTCGTGGCGCAGGTAAATGGCGGGCCGGTCTATCTGAAGCAGGTCGCCGCCGTGGAGTTCGCACCAAAGGTGAAGCGCGGCGAAGCCGGTTACATGGGCAAGCCAGCCGTCATTGTCTCCGTCGAGAAGCAACCGAATGTCGATACGATCCGTCTCACGCGCGAGATCGAACAGGCTCTCAAGGAGATCACGGCGTCACTTCCGCCGGGCATGAAGGCGGACCAGATTCTTTTCCGTCAGGCCAGTTTCATCGAAACGTCCATCAAGAATGTCGAACGCGTTCTTCTGGAGGCGGGCGCGGTTGTTGCCGTCGTATTGTTCGCATTTCTTCTCAATTGGCGAACCACGGCGATTTCGCTGGCCGCGATTCCGGTCTCGATCCTGACCACTGCTGTGATTTTCTACTTTGCGGGCTTGTCCATCAACACCATGACGCTCGGCGGTGTCGCTATCGCCATCGGGGAACTGGTCGATGATGCGGTTGTCGATGTGGAGAATATCTTCCGACGTTTGCGGGAAAACCGCGCGCTCGAGCACCCTCGGTCGGCCTTCGACGTGATCATATCAGCTTCGCAAGAGGTGCGGTCCGGAATCGTTTATGCAACGATGATCATCGTGCTGGTATTTGTTCCGTTGTTCGCGTTATCCGGAATCGAAGGGCGGCTGTTCGCGCCGCTAGGGCAAGCTTACATCATCTCGATTCTCGTCAGTCTCGTGGTCTCGGTCACGCTGACGCCGGTGATGGCGTACTACATGCTGCCGCGTCTGAAGCGTCTGGATCACGAGGACAGCGCTCTCGTTCGCGTGCTGAAGCGCGGAAACAGGGCGCTTCTTGAACGTGCGTTTCTTTACCAGCGCTCATTGATGGCCGCGACAGTCGCAGCGGTCGTGATTGCAGGGGTCGCTGCGATTTATCTCCCGCGCGCATTCCTGCCGCCCTTCAACGAGGGCACTTTCACGATCAGCATGCTCTTCAATCCCGGTATTTCGCTTGCCGAGTCCAACCGTGTCGGTTTGATCGCCGAGCGCCTCATTCTGGAGGTGCCCGAGGCCAAGACGGTCGGGCGTCGTACTGGCCGCGCTGAGCTCGATGAACATGCTGAAGGCGTGCACTCTTCGGAGATCGATGTCGATTTAAAGCCATCCTCGCGAACGAAAACCGATGTCATTGCCGACATTCGCTCGCGGCTCTCCGTGCTTCCAGCCTCGATTAATGTCGGGCAGCCGATCTCGCATCGCCTTGACCACCTGCTATCGGGGGTGAGGGCCGAGATTGCACTGAAGATTTTCGGTGATGACCTGACCGCGCTGCGCGCCACCGCGGAATCGGTGCGGGGGAAACTAGCGAGCATTCCCGGCCTGACCGACCTTCAAGTTGAGAAGCAAGTTCTCATTCCTCAACTCGAAATCCGCGTCGATTACAGCCGCGCTGCCCTCTATGGTGTGCAGCCCGCAGTTGTCGTCGAGCAACTCAGCCGGCTCTCCAACGGGCGTGTGGTGTCCCGCGTGGTCGATGGCTATCGACGGTTCGACGTCACGATGCGGCTCCCCGACAGATTGCGGACAACGCAGACGCTTGGCGATCTTCTCATCGAGACGCCTGCGGGGTGGATACCCGCGCGGCAGTTAGCCGACATCAAGGAGACCGAGGGTCCAAACCAGATTCTCCGGGAGAACGGCCGCCGCCGGGTCGTGGTGTTGGCCAACACCGATGGCACCGCCGATATGGCGCAAATCGTGGGATCGATCAGAGAAGTTCTCGCATCCACAAAGCTGCCGGGAGGCTTTTATACCCGTCTCGAAGGCACCTTTCAGGCTCAGGAGGAAGCGAGCCGAACAATCGGCATTCTCTCGCTGCTATCCCTGTCGCTTGTGTTCGCGATTCTCTACAGCCGCTATCGCTCTGTAGTATTTGCATTGATTATCATGGGCAATGTCCCTCTGGCCTTGATCGGGTCGGTCATCGCACTCTGGCTGGCGGGTCAACCGCTGTCTGTGGCGTCCATGATCGGTTTCATCACGTTGACCGGTATCGCGGCTCGCAACGGCATCCTCAAAATCAGTCATTACATCAATCTCGCTTTGCACGAAGAGATGCCTTTCGGGCGCGATCTGGTAATTCGAGGCAGTCTTGAGCGGCTGACGCCGGTCTTGATGACGGCGCTGGCGGCGAGCCTCGCGCTTGTTCCATTGCTCATCGATGCAGCAACGCCAGGAAAGGAAATCCTTCATCCCGTCGCGGTGACGATCTTCGGAGGACTTATCAGCGCAACTCTGCTCGATACGTTCCTTACACCTGTCCTGTTCCTGCGTTACGGCGAGAAGCCGCTCGAACGATTGCGGCAGAGCGCAGAACTGAGCGCTCATGGAACTGCTGCGACGGAAGCTTTTTAACAGCCGAACTGGAGAATGACATGAACGCGAAATACCTTCTGATAGCTGCTCTACTGATGGCGTCTTTCTCAACTCAGGCGCATGAAGCCAAAGGCCCAAATGGCGGACGGATAACGGATGCTGGTCCTTATCACATCGAGATGGTTGAGAAATCAGGCATTATCGACATCTTCATCAGCGATGCGAAAGACAAGCCTGTTTCGTCGTCGGGATTTAAGGGAACGGCAATTTTAGTCGTCGAGGGAAAATCTCAGCGGATCGTACTGGAACCTGTCGATAGCGCCCGACTGACCGGCAAGGCGACGGCCACGCTGCCCAATCAACCCAAAGGGGTCGTGCAATTGACAGCGCCAGACGGGGCAACCGCTCAGGGAAAATTCAACTGAGCAGCAACCAGTCGATCGAAAGGTCGATGGAGTAATCGGACCAATGAAGCCTAAAAGGAGTTTCAGATGTTGAAGTCACGTAAAGTGTGGATCGGTATCCTAGGTACGGCATTCTTTTCGGTTTCGGCATGGGCTGGCGCAGGTCCATCTGGCCATAACCACTCTGAGCATAACCACGGCGCGAATTTCTCGGCCGGAGAGCCGGGCGATCCTGCGAAACCGGCGCGGGTCATTCAGGTGACCATGGTTGAAACGGACGGTAAGATGCTGTTTTTACCAGCGCGGATCGAGATCAAGAAAGGCGATCAAGTCAAGTTTGTCCTGCGTAACAACGGGCATCTCGATCACGAGTTTGTCCTGGCAAGCACGGCGGAAAATCTCAAACACGCCGAAGCCATGAAAGCGAATCCAGATATGGCCCACGACGATCCCAACGGAAAACAGCTTGCGCCCAGCAAATCCGGTCAGATCGTCTGGAAGTTCACCAAGGCTGGCGAGTTCGAATATGCTTGTCTGATCCCCGGTCATCGCGAAGCGGGGATGGTCGGTACAATCGTCGTCAAGTGAATGGTCGATCTGAATGGCTGCAGCGCCGACAGGGTGCGGCCTCTGCAATCTTCGCGTTAATGCTCAGGCTTTAGAATGCTTGCCATCCTCGCCAATCGAACCTATCGCCACCTGTTCGCCGCGCAGGTCATTGCGTTGATTGGCACCGGCATGATGACGGTCGCGCTCGGACTGCTGGCTTTCAAGATTGCAGGCGACAAGGCGGGAGCCGTGCTCGGTACGGCCCTTGCCATCAAGATGATTGCCTATGTCGGCGTGGCACCGGTGGTCGGCGCGTTTGCAAACTTGTTGCCCAGGCGCGCTTTTCTGGTGTCGATGGATATTGCGCGTGCATCCGTTGCGCTGGCGTTGCCGTTCGTCGATCAGGTTTGGCAGGTGTACCTGTTGATTTTCATTCTGCAATCGGCATCGGCAGCCTTTACGCCGACATTTCAGGCGACGATACCGGATATTCTTCCCGATGAAAGCGAATACACCCGGGCATTGTCGCTCTCTCGTCTTGCTTATGACATGGAAAGCCTGCTCAGCCCCATGCTGGCAGCAGCCTTGCTGACAGTCATTACTTTCAATTGGCTTTTTCTGGGAACGGTTGTCGGGTTCTTCTGCTCCGCTGCGCTGGTTCTTTCGGTGACGATTCCTCAACCTGCGCCCGCAGAGCGCAAGGAAGGCATCTACGAAAACATCACCCGCGGCATACGAATCTATCTCGCGACGCCTCGCTTGAGAGGCCTGCTTGCACTCAATTTATCTGTCGCCGCGGCAGGCGCGATGGTCATCGTTAATACTGTCGTTCTGGTTCGAGGACTGCTTGGCGGAACGGATGGGGATGTTGCCATTGCGCTTGCATGTTTCGGAGGCGGATCGATGGTAGCAGCACTCTCATTGCCCCGGCTGCTCGACCGGATGCCAGATCGCGCCGTGATGCTACCTTCCGCAAGCGCATTCGGCTTTATTCTGCTCGGCTTTGCAGCCGTCATGTTTCTCTCGAAGTCAGCTGTTGTGGCCTCCAACTGGATATGGCCATCTTTGCTTGTCACATGGACGCTGCTGGGCGCGGCCTACTCGGCAGTTATGACCCCGTCCGGCAGATTGCTGCGTCGCTCGGCTCAACCGATCGACAGGCCAGCAGTTTTCGCCGCGCAGTTCGCGCTATCACATGCTTGCTGGTTGCTGACGTATCCTTTGGCAGGCTGGATGGGGTCTTCCATCGGAATGGTGCCCACCATAGCGGTGCTGGCGGCGATCTCGCTTGCAGGAGTGATGCTGGCTGTACAGTTCTGGCCAGCGACGGATTCCGAGGTCATTCCACACCAACATCCGGAATTGTCCTCCGATCACCCACATGTCAGCGGGGAATCGTCCAGCCACGCGCATGTCTATGTCATCGACAACTTGCACCATCGGTGGCCGTAGGCTTACGGGAGATCATCGATGGGCGCGCTGAAGTATGACCACGGACCCAGATTTTTCCCCATCAAGTGCGGCAGCAATGCGACCCGCGATGGCCTCCGATGACCGCTTGGTAATCCGTTTTTTGGCATCGCTGATCCCTTGCTTCTTTCGGGGAAACACCGGGCAACACTGAATGAGACAGTCAGAGATATCCCAGCCAGGCGTGGGGGATAAAAGCTTGAACAAGGGAGCCAATATCACTCATTGAAAGTGGAGGAATGTCAGTGAATTAGATGTAATCATGCTGCGAATCCAGGGGTCAGGAGTTCGAATCTCTTCGGGCGCGCCAAATCTTCAGTCAGTTCTTCAATCATCTCTTTTCGACATCGAACACCGTGTTGAACGGCACTTACGCGGGTACTTTTTGCGCGGGTCTCAATGCGCGCAGGAACCTGCGGCGCATGCGCGCCACAAAAGCCACGAAAAGGAACAGTTTGTTATTTGCATTGAATTGTCAGCTAATTTTACAGAAGAGGCGTTACAGCACAGCGCGCATGCGCACGTTCGTGTTGCGTGCAGTTGGGCCTGCGGGTAAAAGCCGATATCTCTGGTTGCGCTTCACCTGCGTGATAGCCGGGTTGAATAAGCCGTAAGGTGATTATGAGTGCACCTCAAGAGCCGTCCGGAAAGCATGTCGCGATCTTTCTTGCTACGCTGGATGGCGAGCGATTCCTGAGCGACCAGCTTCAATCCTACGCCCTCCAGACGCACGACGATTGGTCGCTGCATGTTTCCGACGATGGATCGTCCGATGCGACGCGCGGCATTGTTGAAAAATTTTCAACGGAGCAGTCCCGGTCGGTTACGTTCCGCGACGGACCGCGACAAGGCTTTTGCCGCAATTTCATGTCACTGGTCCAGGACCAGCGCATCGAGGCGGACTATTTTGCCTTCAGCGATCAGGACGACATCTGGTATGCGGACAAGCTGGAGCGGGCACTGAGTTATTTCCAAAGCGTTCCGCGAACGACGCCCGCGATGTATTGCTCGCGGACGGAACTCGTCGATGAAAGCCGGCGGCACGCCGGTTTCTCGCCGCTCTTCGTCAAGCCTCCAGCCTTCCAGAATGCGCTGGTGCAAAACATCGGCGGCGGAAACACCATGGTGTTCAACGCCGCAGCGAAATTCCTTTTGGAGGCGACCGGCGACACCACGGTTGTGTCGCATGACTGGTGGACATATCAGATCGTCAGCGCGGCCGGCGGAACGGTGTTCTACGATCCGCGGCCGTCAATTGAGTATCGCCAGCATAGCGACAATATTCTTGGCTCGAATCGCGGCTTTCGGGCGCGCGCGTTCCGGATGCGGTTGATGTTCGCCGGCAGGGTGAAAGCTTGGAACGATACCAACTTGCGCGCTTTGCAGACGCTGCGATCACATCTCACCGCGGGCAGCCTTGAGACGCTCGATAAATTCATCGCGGCGCGCGATGCGAACTGGTTACCCGCCCGTATTTTCTATCTGGTCAGATCCAGAGTGTATCGGCAGAGTGTCCTGGCAGATCTCGGTCTTATGGTCGCGGCGGCGCTGAGGAAACTTTGAGATGGTACAAGTCGTGCGCTCTGGCCTCGCAGGCGACGCCGATTCGCGGCCGATACTGGTCACAGGCGGCGCCGGGTTCATCGGCGCGAATTTCATCACGGATTGGCTGGCGACGGAGGCGTCGCCGGTGATCAATCTGGACAAGCTGACATACGCGGGCAATCTCGATAATTTCAGCGAGCTTCCGCCCGGCGCGCCGCTGGAATTTGTTCAAGGCGATATCGGCGATGTCGCGCTGGTCAGGTCGCTGCTCGACCGCATCCGCCCGAAAGCAATCGTCAATTTTGCTGCCGAGTCTCACGTCGATCGCTCGATCCACGGGCCGGAGGAGTTCATTACGACGAATGTCGTCGGCACCTTCCGGCTGCTCGAATGCGCAAGGGATTACTGGCAGCGTCAGGACGCCGTCGAGCGCGATGCATTCCGCTTCCTGCACGTTTCGACCGACGAGGTTTACGGCTCGCTGGCGCCGGAGGCGTCGCCCTTCAGCGAAACCAACGCCTTTCAGCCGAACAGTCCCTATGCCGCATCGAAGGCGGCCTCCGATCATCTTGCGCGTGCCTGGCATCACACCTACGGCCTTCCGGTCATCACCACCAATTGCTCGAACAATTATGGGCCGTTTCAATTTCCCGAGAAGCTCATTCCGCTGATGATTCACTCCGCGCTTGAGGGCAAGCCGCTGCCGGTCTATGGCGACGGCCTTCAGATTCGCGACTGGCTTTACGTCGGCGACCATTGCGCAGCGATCCGCACCGTGCTGCGCGCGGGCAGATTGGGCGAAACCTACAATATCGGCGGCGAAACCGAGAAAGCCAATCTCGACGTCGTCCATGCGATTGCCGATGCGCTCGATGCGGAGCGCCCGCGGCCGGATGGCCGGTCCTATCGCGATCAGATCACCTTCGTGAAGGATCGTCCGGGGCACGACCGGCGCTATGCGATCGATGCCGCCAAGATGAAGACTGAAATGGGATGGACGCCGGGCGAAACCTTTGAGTCCGGGCTGCGCAAGACCATTAACTGGTATCTTGCCAACGCCGTCTGGGCAGAGCGCGTGATGTCGGGTTCATATCGCGAATGGGTCCACAAGAATTATTCCGCGCGATGACCATGCCCACGGTCCTCGTGCTTGGAAAAAATGGCCAGATCGGATCAGCGCTCCAGCGCCGATGGGCCGGACGCGCGGGCGTCTCTGCCCATGACCGGACGACGTGCGACCTCGGCAACATCGATCAGTTGCGCGATGTCATTCGCCGCACGCGGCCGCATGTCATCGTCAATGCCGCCGCCTACACGGCGGTCGATCGCGCGGAGACAGATGAAGATGCGTGTCACCGCATCAACGCGATTGCGCCCGGAATCATCGCCGAAGAAGCCAGGACAATCGGCGCATGCCTGATCCATTACTCCACCGATTATGTTTTCGACGGTGAAAAGGCCACCGGCTACCGCGAAGACGATCCGCCTTGCCCGTTGAATGCCTATGGCCGCTCAAAACTGGCGGGCGATCTGGCGATTCTGGCGGCCGGCGGCAACCACATCATTTTGCGCGTGGGCTGGGTTTACGGCCTGGCCGGGCAAAATTTTGCGAAGACGATACTGCGCCTGGCCTCGGAGCGTGACGAACTCAAGATCGTCGCCGATCAGTTTGGCGCGCCGACCTCCGCTGAATTGATCGCCAATGTGACGTCACGGGTGATCGACAGATGTTGCGGCGGCGAGGGCGAAGGCTGCGACAAAAACAGCCGACAATTTTGTGGAATCTTTAATCTGGCACCCTTGGGCCGCATCAGCTGGCACGGCTATGCGTTGGAACTTGTTCGTGAATCCGCACGGCAGGGCCGGCCGTTGCGCATCGCGGAAGACAAGGTTATTCCCATCGCGTCTGCGGACTATCCTGTCGCCGCCACGCGTCCCAAAAACGCGTTGCTGGACACGAACAAAATTCGCCAGATATTTTCGATAGACCTCCCCGCCTGGCAGGCGGACGTCAAACGGTTTGTCACTGAATGGGATGCGCTGAAGTCATGACCGGGCGAAAACGCAAGGGCATTGTTCTCGCCGGCGGATCGGGCACGCGGCTGCATCCGGCCACGATTGCCGTCAGCAAGCAGCTGCTGCCGGTGTTCGACAAGCCCATGATTTACTATCCGCTTTCGATGCTGATGCTCGCAGGCATCCGCGACATTCTGATTATTTCCACCCCGCATGATCTTCCGCGCTTCGCCCAGTTGCTCGGCGATGGGGGACAGTGGGGCATGCGCCTTGACTATGCAGAGCAGGAAAACCCGGAAGGACTGGCGCAGGCGCTGACGATCGGCGCGCCGTTTGTCGGCAACGATGACATCGCATTGATCCTCGGCGACAACATCTTCTATGGGCACGGCCTGCCGGACCTGATGGCGGCCGCCCACGCGCGCAACTCGGGCGCCACGATCTTTGCCTGTCACGTTCAGGATCCTGAACGCTACGGCGTGGTGGAGTTCGACGCTGCCCGTCGCGCGCTGTCGCTGGAAGAGAAACCGGTCCGGCCCAAGTCTCATTTCGCGGTGACGGGTCTTTATTTTTATGACAACGCCGCCATCGGATATGCGCGCGCCGTCAAGCCGTCGGCGCGGGGTGAACTGGAGATTACCGACGTCAACCGAATGTATCTCGACGCCGGGCAACTGAATGTCGAGATTATCGGGCGCGGCTTTGCATGGTTCGATACCGGCACGCATGAATCCTTGCTGGAGGCCAGCCAGTTCGTCGCCACTCTCGAGCACCGGCAGGGCATGAAGATCGCTTGCCTTGAAGAAATTGCTTTCGACCGGAAATGGATCACCGCAAACCAGCTCGAGGCATTGGCGGCGGCGCTCGACAAAACCAGCTACGGAAAATATCTGAAGGCGTTGCTTGCCGCGGGCCAGCCGTCATGAAGGTCACCGCGACGGCGTGTCCCGACGTTTTGCTGCTCGAGCCGCAAACTTTCGCAGACGACCGCGGGTTTTTCTTCGAGAGCTTCAACCACAAGCGTTTCGAGGAACTGACCGGCCAGCAGGTGACCTTCGTTCAGGACAACCATTCGCTGTCGCATAAAGGCGTGGTGCGCGGGCTTCACTATCAGATCGCGCCGAAAGCTCAGGGCAAGCTGGTGCGCGTGGTGCAGGGTGAAATTTTCGATGTGGCCGTGGACCTGCGAAAGAACTCACCACGCTTTGGAAAATGGATGGGTGAGGTTCTCAGCGCCACCAACAGGCGGCAACTCTGGATTCCGGAAGGCTTCGCACATGGCTTCCAGACGCTCAGCGAGACGGCGGAGGTTCTTTATAAAACCACCGACTATTGGTCGGCGATCCACGAACGCTCGCTGAAATGGGATGACGCGGCGATCGGAGTGGCGTGGCCGCATCCGGAAACGTCGCTGCTTTCCGAGAAAGACAAGACGGCGCCACCCCTGGCCCAGGCGGAGCTTTTCTGACGCGCTGATCTGGAGTCGCGCGTCCGCTACGCGCCGACGCCGTAGCGCTCCCAGAATCCGTCAGCGGGCGCAATCTGCTCGACCACATCGATCCACACACCTGCCGGATCGCGGGTCAGAAAACGGCGCTGGCCCCACGCCTCATCCGCAAGCCCGTGTTCGATGGGCAGGCCTTTGCCTTTCATCTCATCAAAGGCCGCCTTGGCGTCCTCGACCTGCATGGTGAGAATCAGTCCGCCCGACTGTGTCTCGTGCCCCGGTGGCGTGGATGGATGGTTGGGAAGCATGAACATCAGCGCGAATCCCGGCTCTCCCTTTGATCGCATATAGACGCACCAGTCGGCCTCGAATTGCGGCGTGAAGCCGAACCAGCGGACATAGAAGTCCCGCGTCTCGGTCAGTTTGTCGGTCATGATCAGGGGATAAAAGTCGGCGAGCTTCATATCGACCTCCTTACGCTCTTGCATGGCGAGTTTTATACATACATACTGTATGTATGCAAAGCGTCAATCTGAAGCAGGTTCAAGGCCTCAAGACGCGCAAGCGGCTGATCGCCGTCGGGCGGAAAATGTTCGCCAAACGTGGTTATGCCGACACCGCGACCGAGGATATCGTTCAGGCGGCGGGCGTCACGCGCGGCGCGCTCTATCACCAGTTCGACAACAAGACGGCATTGTTCGCGGCCGTCTTCGAAGACGTGGCGCGTGACGTGCTGGCTGCCGTCGAGCGCGATGCCGACGCGTCAGGCGATGCAATCGATGCCTTGAAGGCTGGCTCGATTGCATTCCTCGATGCGGCGACCGATCCTGCGATCAAGCGCATCTATCTCATCGATGCCCCGAGCGTGCTTGGCTGGACGCATTGGCGCGCGGTCGATGCGCAGTTCTCGATGGCATCGTTGCGCGCGGGCATCGAAGCTGTGCTGGCTGGCCCGCCGGTCCACGCAGGTGACGCGCAAGCATTGACGTACTTTCTGTCCGGCGGCCTGAACGAACTGGCGTTGTGGGTGTCCGCCGAGAAAACAGCGCGCCCCCGCGCCCACGCTCTGATCGGTCAAACCATCGACGGTCTTTTTCCGGGATGAAGCGCTCGCAGCGGCGGACGAAAAGTCACTGCGCCATCGCAGTCTTCAGCCATCCGCGAAATGCTGCGATCTTCGGCGCGGTCGTCTTGCCCTGCGGCGTGACGAAGTAGAAGCCCGCGTCGGCGGGAAGCTTGATGTGGAAAGGCACCACAAGGCGTCCCTTGGCGATGTCGTCGGCGACATAGGCGGTGTGGCCCAGCGCCACGCCGATGCCGTCGATAGCCGCCTGCACGGTCATAAATGCGAGATCGAAGGTCAATCCCGGCTTCTTCGACAGTTGCGGTGAGAGACCGGCCGCGGTGAGCCAAAGGCGCCAGTCGTCGCTGGTGCTGCTGGTGTGGAGCAATGTGAATCGCGCAAGATCTTCCGGGTGCCGCAGCGCGCGTGCGCCTTTCAGCAATTCCGGGCTGCACACCGGAAACAGATGTTCCGCCATCAGCCAGTCGGAATTCAGACCCGGCCATTGACCGTGGCCGTAACGGATGGCCGCGTCCACATTGCCGCTGCGGAAATCGACCAGTTCGGTCGATGTGGTGATGCGCACATCGATGTCCGGATGCCGCTCCTGAAACGAGGCCAGCCTTGGCAGCAGCCATTTCACCGCGAACGAGGTCAGGGTGCTCACCGTCAGCACATTGTCCGCGCCGTTGCGCAGCAGGCGGTCGGTGGCTGAGCGCATATCCTGAAACGCGGCGCGAATGCCCGGCAGATACTCGACGGCCTCCGGCGTCAGCGCCAGCGATCGGTTTTGCCGCACGAACAGCTTGAGGCCGAGTTCTTCCTCCAACCGGCGGATCTGATGGCTGATCGCCGTCTGCGTGACGTTCAGTTCCTGCGCGGCATTGGTGAAGCTGAGATGGCGGGCGGCGGCCTCGAACGCGCGCAAGCCGTTCAGCGAGGGCAATCTGGCGGTCATACGGGGTCGCCTTATACATGAGATTTATTCATATATCGAAGGACAACGTGTCGTTTGTCAAGCCGCCAAACGCGGCACATATTGCGGACATCTACTTTTTCTCAGGAGGCCAATATGTCTGTTTGCACAAGCGAAGTGATGACAAATCATCATCAAGAGACCGACACCAGCCTGCTCGCGTCGGTTTCCGACACGCTGCACACGTGGCGGCAGCGCTACCAGCGCCGGGCGGAACTGGCTCGTCTCAGCGACCACGATTTCCACGACGTCGGCGCGAGCTGGAGCGATTTTGCTTACGAGGCCAGCAAGCCGTTCTGGCGCAAGTAACTGCGGGTGCCGGGCGCAAGCCCGGCGCACCACGTCGATGGAGCTTGCGCATGTACAACCTTGATCGCTTGGCGACTGAAGATCTGGGCAAGCACACCGACGTTCTGCGTTTGCGGTCCGGCAAGCCGCTGACAGTGCGGTTTGTCGCGCCGCAGGATGCCGAGGCTTTGCAGTCCTACTTCAGGTCGTTGTCGCGGCAGTCGCGCTACAACCGCCTGATGGGGGCTGCCAGCGAACTGCCGCCATCCGAACTCGACAAGACCCTTC
>JAZKGC010000152.1:0-1592 GCA_040386115.1 Pseudomonadota bacterium | reverse complement strand
CTGGCGTCTCCGGGAGATTGGCGTCAGGTGCGGTTCGAGAAGACCCTGTCACACGCTGCTGAAGATATTCCCTGCGCAAGCTGGAAGCAGGCGGCGATGGCGGGATCGTTCGCGAGCAGCATGGCCCCGGCACTTTGATCTGATGCGAGGGCACTGAACGTGCGCGTCGCCCGCTTGTACGCACTCGGCTGGATCGACTAGGCTTGAAACGCGCCTTGCAAGGGCGGCGTTCGATCCAGGAGTTTCGCAATGGCGCAGTCTGCATTCCCCAAAAACGATGTCTGGCTGGCGGCGGGTGTCCGCACGCCATTCGCGAAGGTCGATGGCCCGCTCTCCGGCGTCGATGCCATCGCGATGTCGGTGCCGGTGGTCCAGCACATGATCGGACGTCTCAACGGAGGCAAGCCGGACTTCGCCGTGTGGGGCAACGTTGTCCCCAATCTGACCTGGAGCAACATCGCCCGCGAAATTCTCATGGATGCCGGCGTCGATGCGACGGTGCCTGCATATTCCACCGTGATGGCGTGCTCCACCAGCATGATGGGCGTATTTGAAGCCGCGGGCATGATCGATGGCGAGACGCGCAACCTCGCGCTGGTCGGGGGCGTCGATAGCCTCAGCCAGATCCAGCTGGGGCTGGGCATGTCGCTGTCGAACTGGGTACGCCAGTTCACGACCGCGCGCTCTCTCGGGCAGAAACTCAGCCACGCCGTCGATCTCAGATTGAGCGACGTGCGGCTTTATATTCCGGCCGTGAGCAATCGCACCACCGGCATGAGCATGGGCGAGCATACCGAAATCACCGCCAAGGTCTGGAACATCTCGCGCGAAGCGCAGGACCAGATCGCGCTGGAAAGCCACCAGCGCGCGGTCGCCGCGTGGGATCGCGGCTTCTTCGACGATCTCGTGATTCCGTTCGGCGATCTGCGCCGCGACACGATTCCGCGCAAGGACACGTCGCTGGAAAAGCTGGCGCGGCTGTCGCCGGCGTTCGACCGGACCAGCGGCAAGGGCACGCTGACGGCGGGTAACTCATCGCCGCTCACCGACGGCGCGTCGAGCATCTGGGTCGCCTCTGAAAAGGGTCTCGCAAAGCTTCCATCCTCAACGCCCCGCGTGAAACTGATCGACTGGGAAATCGCCTCGGTGGATTTTCGCACCGAAGGTCTGTTGATGGCGCCGCCTTATGCGATTCCGCGCTTGCTTGCGCGCAACGCGCTGACCTATGCCGACATTCACCTCTGGGAAATTCACGAGGCGTTCGCAGCGCAGGTACTCGCGCATATCAAGGCGCTGGAGAGTCCTGAGTTCATCCGCGACAAGGCCGGCGTGAAAGCCGAGTTTGGCAAGTTTCCGCGCGAGCGCATGAACCCGAATGGAGGCAGCACCGCGCTCGGTCATCCGTTCGGCGCGACCGGCGCGCGTATTTTAAGTCAGGCCGTGAAGGCGCTGGCGGCGATGCCGAAGGGCCAACGCGCCATCGTCAGCATCTGCGCCGACGGCGGGCAGGGCACCGTGGCGTTACTCGAAGCGGCGTAACAAGAAAATGTTTTTAAGGCAGATATCAGGTACGTCGATTGTCATTGCCGGGC
>JAZKGC010000151.1:0-22435 GCA_040386115.1 Pseudomonadota bacterium | reverse complement strand
GTGATCGAGATAAACCTGACGCCCAACCGGCAGGACTGCACCGGCGTGCATGGCATTGCGCGCGATCTCGCCGCCGCCGACATGGGTAAGTTCAAGGATCCCGCGCCAAAGCCGATCAAGGGTGAGTTTCCCTCACCCGTGAAAGTGACCATCGAGGACGCGTCGCTGTGTCCGGGCTTCGCGTTGCGTCTGGTGCGCGGCGTCAAGAACGGCCCGTCACCGGAATGGCTGCAAAGGCGCCTGACGTCGATCGGGCTGCGCCCCATCAACGCGCTGGTGGATATCACCAACTTCATGACCTTCGATCGTGGCCGCCCGCTGCACGTGTTCGACGCATCAAAAGTCAAAGGCAATCTCGTCGTGCGCCGCGCGCGAAACGAGACAGTGATCGCGCTCGACGGCAAGACCTACGCGCTGGACGACACCATCTGCGTGATTGCCGACGACAACGGTGTGGAATCCATTGCCGGTGTCATGGGCAGCGAAGCCTCGGGCTGCTCGGAGACGACGACCGACGTGCTGATCGAGTCAGCGCTTTGGAACGAGATCAACATCGCCCAGACCGGCCGCAAGCTCGGCATCAATTCCGACGCACGCTATCGCTTCGAGCGCGGCGTCGATCCGGCCTTCATGGTGCCGGGACTCGAGATGGCAACGAAACTGGTGATGGACCTGTGCGGCGGCTCGCCGTCCGAGATCGTGGTCGCCGGTAACAGCCACGGCGATGACCGCATTATCGAGTTTCCGGTCGCGGAAGTGAAACGTCTCGCCGGCATCGATGTGTCGCTGACCGAGGTGAAGCGTATCCTGGCTCATCTCGGATTCATGGTGGCCGGCAACGGCCCGGTGGTGAAGGTCGCAGTACCTTCATGGCGCAGCGACGTTCACGGCAAGGCCGATATCGTGGAAGAGATCGTGCGCATTGTCGGCGTGGACAGCGTGCCGCTAACACCGTTCGAGCGCGGCGACGCCCCGCGCAAGCCGGTACTCACTCCGATCCAGTTGCGCACCCGCCGCGCCAAGCGGGCGCTCGCCGCGCGCGGGCTTGTGGAAGCGGTGACTTGGTCGTTCGTCTCGAAGCCGCAGGCCGAGTTGTTCGGCGGCGGCCAGCCCGAATTGACCCTCGCCAATCCGATCGCAGCGGACCTGTCCGACATGCGGCCTTCGCTAATTTCCGGGCTGGTTGCGGCAGCGCAAGCCAATGCGGATCGCGGGCTCGCCGATGTGGCGCTGTTCGAGGTCGGGCAAATCTTCAAGGGCGACAGACCGGAAGACCAGTTCATCGCCGCAAGCGGCGTGCGACGCGCGCTGGCATCATCCAAAGGCCTTGGCCGGCACTGGTCGGGCTCCGCCACCGTCGATGCGCTTGACGCCAAGGCCGATGCGCTGGGTGTGCTGGCCACGGTCGGCGCACCAATGCAGGGATTGCAGATCGTCTCGGCTGCCGAATCGAAAAATTTCCCGGCGTGGCTGCATCCCGGCCGCTCCGGCGCAATCCAGATCGGCCCACAAAACATTCTTGGGTACTTCGGCGAGTTGCATCCGCGCGCACTGGACGCCCTGAAGGCCGACGGTCCGCTGGTGGCGTTCGAGATCATTCTCGAGCGAATTCCCGACGCCAAGGCGAAGCCGACCCGCGCCAAGCCGCAGCTCGAGCTGTCGCCGTTCCAGCCGGTGTCGCGCGACTTCGCTTTCATCGTCGATCGCAGCGTCAAGGCAGGCGACATCGTGCGCACTGCTCAGGCCGCCGACAAGAAGCTGATTACCAGCGTCACGGTGTTCGACGTTTACGAAGGCAAGGGCATCGACGAGAACAAGAAGTCGATTGCCATTGCGGTCACGTTGCAGCCGCGCGAAAAAACCCTGACCGATCAGGAGATCGACGCGGTCGCCTCAAAAATCGTCGCGGACGTGACGAAAAAAACCGGCGGCGTACTGCGCGGCTAAGCGCTCACGCCGTCGTTTCGCCAAGCAGCAGATCGCAGTAGGCATAACCGTCGCGTTCGACGCGCTCGCCGGGCGTCACCGGCAGGCGATGTCGCAACATCGGGCCGGCCACCACGCAGGTGTGAAACTCGCCGTTCTCGCCGCAGGGATCGACGCTCTCCGGAAAATCCGCCAGCAGTTGCTCATTGAACTTGCGGCCCGCGAACGACGCCGGAAGCTTTGCCAGATCGACCGTCGCAATATACGCGTCCAGCCCGCTCGCGATCATGTCGCGCGCCAACTCCAATGTGGGACGTCCCCACAACGGGAACACCGGCGTGATGCCGGTGCCGGTCAACTTCTGTTCCCGATAGGCGCGCACGTCCTCAAGAAACAGATCGCCGAAGATCATGTGCGTGACGCCATCGGCTCTTGCCTGTGCCAGCGCGTGCGTCATGCGCTGCTCGTAAATTTCGTTGGGGCACGGATGGGGGATCGGCACGATCAGCGGCGGCAACTGCGCTGCCTCGAGCTGCGCGCGAAGAACGTCCTCGCGCACGCCATGAATGGAGACGCGGCCGAATGTATCGGTCACGGTCGTCAGCGCACCGACGACTTCATAAGTCTTTGCTCTGCGGATGTTATGCAGCGCGAACGCGCAGTCCTTGCCGCTCGACCATGAGATCATCGCTTTCATTCAAGGATCAATTTCGCGGCCAGGCGAGATTGCGCGCCCTTGAGTCTGCGGGCTCCGCCGCAGCGCGCGGCGAACTGCGGCGCGGCGTCTTTGCGGGCTTCGCCGCCGCTTCCGGCTTCAGCGCGCCGATCTTGCGCAAGGCCGCCTCGGCAGCACGCTCGCCGGACTCCCACGCGCCATTGAGCGTCCCCCATTGGGTTTCATGCGCGGCGTCGCCGGCGAAGAACAAACTGCCGAGCGGCTCCATCAAGACCTTGCGCGCCGGCTGGCCGCCGGGGGATGCCGCCGACATCGCGCCCAGCACGTAAGGCATGTCGTTCCATCTCGTCGCCGTGGTGCGCTTGGCGATGGACGCGACATTGACACCGAACAATTTCGTCAGCCATTCCGCCGCGAACGCGACCATCGCCGCTTCGCCGCGCGCGGACATTTCCGCGCCGAAAGCGCCCGCGACATCGACCTGACACAGCGACGAGCCGCCGAGATTGGCCAAAAGGAATCCGGTGCGGCGGTCGCTGCTCTGCTCGATCACGACGTCGTCACGCGCAAGGCCGAGCGGATTGCCCGGCAATTCCAGCGCGATGTGATCGTAACTTCCGAGACCGAGCTTAGAGGCCGCGTCCTGCTGGCGCTTCGGCAGGTCCGGCGCGAATTTGATTTTTCCGGACATCAGCGCATTGGTCGATGCGGTCACAATCACTGCTTTTGCCGTCAGCGTGCCCGCCGAGGTCTCGACCTGAGCGTCGCGGCCGCTCCATGCAATGCGCGTCACCGGCGTGGACAGCGCCACGGGGAGCGGCTCGCCCAGTTTTGCAAGCAGCGTTCCCAATCCCTGACGGCACACCGACGGGGCGTCGCGCTGCGCCATCATAATGAGATCGAGCGCGGACAGATCCTGCAAGTCCTTGCCGGTGGCGTAAGCGCCAAGCAGGAAATTCGTGGTGCCGGCCCAGATGCCCAACTCCTTGGGCAGCCCATTCGAGGCGGGCATGTCCGCCTTGCCGCGAACCGCGTCGCCCATCGCGCGATTGGCGCGCACCAGGGTAGCCAGAAAATCCTCGCTCTCGCCTGCGCGCGCGTTGCGGCGGCCGATGCGGATACGCTGGCCGCGCGGCGCGGGATACATCTCCATGCCGACGCCCCGCGCGAGCTTTGCGACCGGGCTGGTGTCGGCATTGTAAAGCCATCGCGCGCCCCGATCGAAAGGCACGTCGAAAGCCGCGGTATCGGTGACGCAGCGCCCGCCAGGCATTGACGACGCTTCGATCACGATGACCTTGCGGCCGGCGGCGGCGATCCGCCGCGCCGCTGCGATGCCGGCTGCACCGGCTCCGATCACGACAATGTCAGCATCGCGCGGCAATGGAGCGGCCATCGCGCCCGGACCGAACGGCGACAGCGCCGCCAGCGCCGTGGTGCCCGCCAGAAAATCGCGGCGCGTAATTGTCATGTCATGGTTTCCGAAATTAGACGATTTACGAGAGCATCCCGGTGTGGTGGTTCGCAAGCCCGCGCCATGATTGCTGCACGCTCCCGATGCGGACTTGTGAACCGAAACCGCACTGGAATCATATATTTGCCGATGTCTTTCGAATCTGAAGTTCGCCCTGGACGTGCATCGCAATTCAGCGAACGTCAGATTCGGGACACCGCGAACTTGCCGCATTGAATGGCTTGCGGCAACGGTCATAGTGAATGTTTGATGAACTGCCCAGCCGACGCATGAACTAAATTGAAATTGGTTTCGACAAAAATAGACTGATAAGAAAGCGGTCGGAATGCGCCGCGCGGGGGAGACTATCATGGGCTTCGTGCTCGACACCGTCGGAAAGGTCATCGCCAGGTACCTTCAGAAAGAAGTACCGGGCTATGAACCTTTTACGCCAAGCGATCCGGAGCGGCTGCGCGGACTGATGGAAGCCGGCGACGTGCTGCTGGTCGAGGGCAACAATCGCATCTCGGGCATCATCAAGTATCTCACGCAATCGACGTGGTCCCACGCAGCCCTCTATGTCGGCCCGATTGACGGGGCGAGCGAGCCGGACGGCGAGCCCCACGTCCTGATCGAAGCCAATATCGGCGAAGGTGTCACGACCGGCCCGCTGTCGAAGTATTACCCGTATCATACCCGCATCTGCCGCCCGGTCGGGCTGTCCTATGAGGACCGCACCACCGTCTGCCGCTACGCGATCAACCGCGTCGGCTTCGGCTACGACACCAAAAACATCCTGGACCTGATGCGCTTTCTGATTCCGTTGCCGGTCCCGCAGCGCTGGCGCCGCCGGATGATTTCGTTAGGGTCGGGCGATCCCACCAAGATCATCTGCTCGGCCCTGATCGCGCAGGCGTTCGGCGCGGTGCGCTATCCGATCCTGCCCAAGATCACCGAGGCCAAGACCCGCCGCGCCCGCCGCGAAATCCTGCACATCCGCGATTCCTCGCTCTATATGCCGCGCGATTTCGACATCTCGCCCTATTTCGAGGTCGTCAAGCCGACGATTGCGCGCGGCTTCGACTACACAGCGCTGCACTGGGCCGACACGACCAAGCCGTCCCCGGAGGTGACGGACGAAACCGATCCCTTTCCAGAGGATATCTTCGAAGCGCCGGGGCTCGTTCCTGAAGCGGTTGACGAAGAAGCGGCGGTGGTTTCGACTCAAGAAGTAAGCGCGCGTGCTTTCGAGCGCGCCGCCTGATGTACCGCCACTGACTGATCGCGCATTCTGCTCGCAGACCGTGTTTGTCGTCATTGCGGGAAACGCCGGGATCAAGCAATCCAGCCTGTCGCTCTTGCCGAATGACCTGACAGTATTTAATTCTCCGTGAGTTCGACGGAGGATTCCCCCATGCTCGACGCCGCGCTCAAGGCGTTATCCCAAATTCTCTCGCCGCCGATGCGTTCCATCCTGTGGAAGTCGGTCGGCCTGGCGTTGGTGCTGATCGTCGTTGTGGCGGTCAGCCTGCAACGGCTGTTGAGCTGGTTCGCGGGATCGGGCGAGGTCTGGGCCGATTCCATGCTGGGTCCGGGCTTCGAGACGCCCATCAACATTCTGGCGTGGTTCGTCTCGATCGCCGCCGGGCTCGGCATCGTGTTCGGCGCGGTGTTCCTGATGCCCGCGATCACGTCACTGGTCGCCAGCGTGTTCGTCGATGACGTCGCGGATGTCGTGGAGCGCGAGCATTATCCGGCCGAGCGGCCCGGCGTCGCGCTACCGGTCGGCCGCGCGATCACCGAGGGCGTAAAGACGGCGCTGCTGACAATTCTGGTTTATCTGGTCGCGCTGCCGTTCGTGTTCGTGGCCGGGGTGGGCTTCATCGCGTTCTTCATCGCCACGGCATGGCTGCTCGGGCGCGAGTATTTTGAACTCGCTGCGATGCGTTTCCGCACGCCCGCCGAAGCCAAGATCATGCGCAAGCAGAACGCCGCGACCGTGTTCACGGCGGGGCTGTTCATTGCCGCGTTCGTGTCGATCCCGATTGTCAATCTCGCGACGCCGCTGTTCGGCATGGCCTTCATGGTCCACATGCACAAGCGGCTGTCCGGTCCACGGCCCGAACTGATCGAGCCTGCGCGCAAGGTCAGCGTGCCGGCGGTTTGAACTAGGCCGGGATCGTCTTCTCGGGCCACTTGCACAGATCGTTGATGAGGCAGACCTCGCAGCGCGGCTTGCGCGCGATGCAGGTGTAGCGCCCGTGCAGGATCAGCCAGTGGTGGGCGTGGCGCGCGAACTCCGCGGGCACGATCTTCAGCAGTCCCAGTTCGACCTGAAGCGGGTTGGTGCCGGGCGCGAGACCCGTGCGGTTGCCGACGCGAAACAGATGCGTGTCCACCGCGATGGTTGGTTCACCAAATGCGATATTCAGCACAACATTGGCGGTCTTGCGACCGACGCCCGGCAGCGCTTCCAGCGCCTCGCGCGAGCGCGGCACTTCACTCTCATGCAGTGCGATCAACTGCTCGGACAGCGCGATGACGTTCCTGGCCTTGTTGCGATAAAGACCGATGGTCTTGATATGCTCGCGGACTTTCTCCTCGCCGAGCGCCACCATCTTTTCCGGCGTATCGGCGACCGGAAACAGGTTGCGCGTCGCCTTGTTGACCCCGACATCGGTTGCCTGCGCTGACAGCGCGACCGCCACCAGCAGCGTATAGGGATTGAGGTGTTCAAGCTCGCCCTTCGGCTCTGGATTGGCTGCGCGAAAGCGACTGAACGCCTCATGCACCTCCGCCGCCGTCCAGAGTTTGGGTTTCGTGACTTTCCCCGCACGCTTCAAGGGCTTCGCCGCACTCATTTTAGGCTGGGGTTTTGACCGGGATGTGATCGTCTTTTTCGCCATGATTTTGGTATAGGCACGATCCCGAAAAGTAAAAACCGTTTTTCGGAGGAGATCACGCCGAAAAGCGGATAAAGTGAACCATCATGGACGACCGCAACGATTTAGATTGCCAGCAGAACAAGGACGCACCGCTGTTTGCCGCGCGCCTCACCCCGCATCGTTCACTGAGCCGCGGCGGCTTTCTGGCGTTGATGGGATTTGTGATCGTCGTCAGCTTTGCGGCAGGGCTCGCGTTCCTGCTGATGGGTGCCTGGCCGGTGCTGGCTTTTTTCGGGCTCGATGTCCTGATTATCTACTGGGCGTTCCGGCTGAATTATCGCCGCGCCGCCGCCACCGAGGATATCCTCGTCACGCCGTATGAAGTGCGCGTCCGGCGCGTCAGCCATCGCGGTCACGCGACCGAATGGGTGCTCAATCCGCTATGGGTCCAGCTGGACCGGAAAGAGCATGAAGAATACGGGATCGAAAAACTTTATCTGGTGTCACGAGGGCGGAGGCTGTCGATCGGCAACTTTCTTGGGCCGGAGGAAAAAGCCAGTTTTTCCAAAGCCTTGCTGGAAGCCCTGACCGCTGCGAAACGCGGCCCGACGTATAATCCCGTGACCTGACGGGCGATCTGAAATCGGGTGGTTGCTGCAAGACAGGCGGCTTACATCAGGGCCATGATGGACACCGACACAACGGACGCAGCCATGATGACCACAGCGATGAAACCCATGCTCACCGAACTGCGGCTGGCAAAGCCGTCCAGGCAGGGCGCGGCACTGCGCGATTACGATTCCGTTCGCCGCGCCATCGGATTCATTTCAGAACACTGGCGCACGCAACCGACCATCGAGGCGATGGCGGATGCCGCGAGCCTGACCCCGGATGAATTGCATCACCTGTTCCGCCGCTGGGCAGGATTGACGCCGAAAGATTTCATGCAGGCGCTGACCCTCGACAACGCCAAACGCCTGCTGCGCGATTCCGCGAGCGTGCTCGATGCGGCTTACGATTCAGGATTGTCTGGCCCTGGACGGCTGCACGATCTGTTCGTGACCCATGAAGCGATGTCGCCCGGCGAGTGGAAGAAGGGTGGCGCCGGCATGGTGCTTCATTACGGATTCCATCCCTCACCGTTCGGCGTCGCCATTGTCATCGCAAGCGAGCGCGGTCTCGCGGGACTGGCTTTCGCCGACGAAGGCCAGGAAATGCCCGTGCTGGCCGACATGCAGCGGCGCTGGCCGCTGGCGACCTACATCGAATCCTATGCCGGTACTGCGCTTTTGGCGAAACGGGTTTTCGATTCGTCGCAGTGGCGCGCGGATCAGCCGTTGCGCGTGGTGCTGATCGGCACGGATTTCGAAGTGCGGGTGTGGGAGACTCTTCTCAAGATTCCGTTGGGGCGCGCGACCACTTACTCGGACGTGGCGAGCAAGATCAGCGCGCCGAAGGCGTCACGCGCGGTCGGGGCGGCTGTGGGCAAGAATCCGGTCTCGTTCGTGGTGCCGTGCCATCGCGTGCTCGGCAAGAGCGGCGCGCTCACCGGCTATCACTGGGGCATCACCCGCAAGCGCGCGATGCTCGGCTGGGAAAGTGGACAGGCGGCGGGAGTGTAACGCCTGCAACACATATTGAATGTCATGCGCGGGCTTGACCCGCGCATCCATCTTTTAAGAAGAGTTTTATTTGAGAAGATGGATTGCCGGGTCAAGCCCGGCAATGACAATCTAATTTTGTTTATCCCGCCAGATCCACCACCGATGCCACGGTCGCATCCGCATTGAGCCGGTAAACCACCGGCGCGCCGGTGCCGAGTTCGCGCTTGAGAATCTGCTCCGGCGTCAGCTTTTCCAGCACCATGATCAGCGCCCGCAGCGAATTGCCGTGTGCCGCCACCAGCGTACGCTGGCCGCGCAGCACGCAGGGTAAAATCTCCTGCACATAATAAGGCAGCGTGCGGGCCAGCGTATCCTTGAGGCTTTCGCCGCCGGGCGGCGGCACGTCATAGGACCGACGCCACACCAGCACCTGCTCCTCACCCCACTTTTCGCGGGCGTCATCCTTGTTGAGACCCGACAGATCGCCGTAATCGCGCTCGTTCAGCGCGAGATTTCTTGTGATCGGAATGCCGCTCTGACCCATTTCCTTGAGCGCAAGATCGAGCGTGTGCTGCGCGCGCGTCAGCGCCGACGTGAAGGCGATGTCGAACGACAGGCCTTGATCCTTGAGCTTGCGGCCCGCCGCGACGGCTTCCTTGACGCCCAGTTCGGTGAGTCCGGGGTCTTTCCAGCCGGTGAAAAGATTCTTCAGATTCCATTCGCTCTGGCCATGACGCACAAGCACGAGAAGACGTTCGCTCATTCTTCGTTATCCAGTTTTTAGATTGCCGCGTTCTCGTTGCCGCCGATGCCGAGCACATCGGCCATGGTGTAGAAACCAGGCTTCCGGCCCCGCGCCCACATTGCCGCCTTCAAGGCACCGCGCGCAAAGATCATGCGATCCTCCGACTTGTGCGCGAGCTCGATGCGTTCATAGGGACCGGCAAAGATCACCGTATGATCGCCGGTCGCCGTGCCGCCGCGCAGCGTCGCAAAGCCGATGTCGCCGGTCCGGCGCGGGCCGGTATGCCCGTCGCGCGCGCGCACAGACTTGTTCTCGAGATTGACGCCGCGGCCATCCGCTGCTGCCTGCCCAAGCAGATAGGCCGTGCCCGACGGCGCGTCGATCTTGGCGCGGTGGTGCATTTCGAGAATCTCGATATCGAAATCCTCGTCGAGCGAGCGCGCCACCTGCTTGACCAGCGCCGCCAGAAGATTGACTCCGAGGCTCATGTTGCCGGACTGCACCACGATGGCTTGCTGCGTGACGCTTTTGATGACTGCATCGTCGGACGACGACAGGCCCGTGGTGCCGATGACGTGCACGAGGCCGCGCTGCGCGGCAATCGCGACATTGGCGATGGTCGCGGCAGGCACGGTGAAATCAAGGATGCCGTCGGCGTCTTTCGAAAGGCTCCACAGGTCGCACGACAGTTCGATGCCGCTGGCCGGCAATCCCGCCAGCACGCCAGCGTCCTGACCCAGCAGTTCGGAGCCCGGCGCTTCCAGCGCGCCGGTGACGGTCGCCCCCTCGGTCTCGGCGATGGCGCGGAGCAGGGTGCGTCCCATCCGCCCTCCGGCTCCGGCGACGATCAAGCGCATATCGGACATTTCCAGCCCTCGAAACCCGTTTCTAAGTTGCTCTGGCGGTATAGCGGTGGCAAGCCCCGGCGGCAACCGCAGCAGCCTTTCAGAGCGGGCCCCAACAACCCGGCAAGCCTCCCGGTCTGGACAGCGGAGGAGGCTCGGGTCATGCAGGGGTCACGCGCGGCAACTACTGCTGCCTGTCCGAAATCGATCGAAGGAAACGCCCATGCGCCGTCTGTTACTTGCCGCATCCGCTGCGATGCTCGCGATCACAACCGCAATCACGCCAGCATCGGCGGCCGAGCAGATCGGCGGCGACAGAGCGTTCTCTTTCGTGGCGCTGGGCGACATGCCCTACAATCTTCCCGGCGACACCGCCAAGTTCGAACGGCTGATCGCCGCCGTCAACGCGCTGAAGCCGGCCTTCACCCTGCACGTCGGCGATATCAAGTCCGGCAACATTCCGTGCAGCGACGAGGTTCTCAGGACCGCCTACGACCAGCTTCAGACGTTCGGCGGCGCGCTGGTCTATACCATCGGCGACAACGAATGGGCCGACTGTCACCGCAAATCCGCCGGCGGCTACGATCCGCGCGAGCGGCTGGGAAAACTGCGCGAAATGTTTTTCGCCGCGCCCGCAAAATCTCTCGGCAAGACCCCGCTCGATGTGGAAAACCAGGCGCTGCTGATGCCGGAATTTTCAACCCATGTTGAAAATACCCGCTTCGCCAAAAACGGCGTCATGTTCCTGACGGCGCATGTTGTGGGCTCGAACAACGGCTTCGAAGCGCAGGACGCCGAGGCGGTGAAGGAGTTTTTCGCCCGCGACAAGGCCAACGTTGCATGGATCGACGCAGGTTTCACCAAGGCCGTGGCCGACAACGCCAAAGCCGTGGTGATCTTCATGCAGGCGGAGTTCAACGAGGCGCGATTTCAAAACGGCGCGATGCCGCGCCAGTCGGGCTTCACCCGGACACTCGATGCGATCGAGGCCGGCGCGACAAAATTTGGAAAACCCGTGCTGCTGATCCACGGCGACGAGCATTACTTCTCCATCGCGCCGCTCAGAAACAGCAAAGGCAAACCGATTCCCGGCATCAACAAGCTGATGGTTTACGGCGACACGCTGGTTCACGCCGTCCGCGTGCTGGTCGATCCGGACAGCAGCCATGTGTTCGGCTTCGTGCCGCTGATCGTTCCGGAAAACGGAATGGGAAAGTAGGGCGTAGTCCCTTATCCATTGATATCCATCTCCGCTCGCGGGAATGACCGGAGAGAGATCGTGCTATCGATCTCAGGGCTGGTCACCGTCATAGCCCTCGATGATGACGATTTCGCCGCTTGAGTGCGGCGCGCGCTTCGCCACCAGGTCTTTGTATTCCGGCGAGTGATAGCAAGCGAGCGCCGTGGCGTAATCCTTGAACTCGAGCACGACATTGCGCGAACGAGCCGGGCCTTCGTGCGCTTCGTGGGTACCGCCGCGCACCAGAAACTTCGCGCCGTATTTCTTGAACACCGCGCCGTTATGGGCGACGTAGTCCCGCCGATAGGCCTCCATATCGTAAATATCGATGCGTGCGATCCAGTAACCCTTGGGCATTTTGTTTTTCCCTTTTGTTTATCAGCGCTCGTGTTTCAACGAGCAGCCTGAACGATTTCAGCGACGATCGCCTCCGCCGCCTCCTTCGGGTCCGGCGCTTCGACCACCGGGCGGCCGACGACGAGGTAATCCGCGCCGGCGGCGATGGCGCGCGCCGGCGTCATGATCCGCTTCTGATCGCCGACCGCGCTGCCGGCGGGGCGAATGCCAGGCGTGACCAGCGCCATCTGCGGGCCGACGATCGCGCGTACCCGCGCGGCTTCTTCCGCCGAGCAAACAAGCCCATCGACGCCGCACGCCTTGGCCTGCAACGCGCGCGCCTCGACAAGATCCGAGACGCCGAGACTGTAACCGGCGGCTTGAAGATCGGCCTCGTCGTAAGACGTCAGAACCGTGACTGCGAGAATTTTCAGCGACGACCCGTTTTTCAGATGAGACTGCTGGCGCGCATCGACCGCGGCCGTCATGGTCTGCGGATAGGCATGCACGGTGAGAAACGTCGCGCCGAGTTTGGCGATGCTCTCCACACCCTTCGCGACCGTGTTGCCGATGTCGTGCAGCTTGAGATCGATGAAAACTTTTTTGCCGCGATCCGCCAGTTTTGAAACCAGCGGCAGCCCGCCGGCATAGGCAAGCTGGTAGCCGATCTTGTAGAATGTCACGCTGTCGCCGAGCCGCGCGATCAACGCTTCGGCCGCCTCGACGCTGGAGAGATCAAGCGCGACGATCAGCCGGTCGCGCGCATCGATGGTTGTGTTCGTCATCAAGCCTCACATCATCCGCTGCGCGGTATCGACCAATTGCCGCAGCGTTCCCCGCAGCAACTCGGCGTCATGCGGCTCTTTCAGACCGCCGAGATCGTCAAATGCGGTGCCGGCAAAGGAGAGCGCCATCTGTTTCGGAATCACGGTCGCGCCGCAGCCCAGCGCCAGAATCTGCCGCAGCGCCATCAACACCCGCAATCCGCCGAACTTTCCGTCGGATGCCGCGCCAATCGCAAAGACGCGCTCTCGAAATACCTGACCGAGGGTCTCGTTGCGCTCGCGCACGCGCGTCACCCAGTCGATGGCGTTTTTCAGCAGCGGCGGCACCGAGGAATTGTATTCGGGGCTGACGATGAAAACCCCGTGATGCGCGCCGATCATCCGCTTGAGATCGACCGCGACCTTCGGCACGCCAGAATTTGTTTCAAGGTCGCCGTCATAGATCGGAAGCGGAAAATCACTCAGCGAAATGAGCGTGACATCGACATCGGCCAGCGCCAATTCCTTCACCGCCGCCGCGGCAAGGCGCGCGTTGAACGAGCCGGTGCGCAGCGAGCCGGGAATGACGAGAATTTTCAGCGCGGCCATGTGGTCAGACCTAAAGCGTTTTCCGGCAAAGGGAAAGCCGGTTCGCCGTGTTCCTTCACCCCTCCCGTGGGGAGAGGGAGCGCATCATCCTCGCTGAAAAATCTAGCCCTTGCGATAGACCCAGACCCGCGCGGGCGGCAGGTTCATCCAGATCCGCTCGGAGGCCTGGGTATGAATCCCCGGCAGCGATTTCGGAATCGGCGGCGCTACCGAATAGGTGAACTGGATGAAGGGCGCGCCGGGCTCCAGTTTCAGGAATGCATCGCGCATCAGCTTCATGCGGATCATCATCGGCCTGGTGACCAGCGGCAGGCCGGACACCATGGCCGCCGCAGGCTCCTTCAATTCCGACAAGGTCTGATCGAGATTATAGGCATCGCCCTGAATGACGGTCGCTTGCGGGTATCGCTCGCGCAGCAGCGCGCAGAAGCCGGGATCGAACTCCACCAGCAGCAGGCGCTTTTCCGCCACGCCATGCGCGATCAAGGCATCGGTGATCGCGCCGGTGCCGGGGCCGAGTTCAATCACCGGCGCGGAGGAATGGGTATCGACGTATCGCGCCATGGTCCGGGCGAGTACTTTGCCCGACGGCATCACCGCGCCCATATGCAATGGCTTTTCGATCCAGGAGCGGAGGAAGCGGACTTCGTCGAGACGAAGCGGCTTTTTCAACGCACGCGCAGAGGACTGGGGGGCCATGTCGCTTCCAAAAAGGCCCGGGGGCGGGCGAGGCGTCAAATTTCCTTCACAAATGGGTACAGGCGCAAGCAAAAACCGTCAAGGATCGGCTTAGGGCGTATTGGCGCGGGTTCCAAAGAAGTCTTTGACCATCTTGAAGAATCCAGCCGCTTCGGGCTGGGTTTCGCCGGACGACAGCTTTTCGAACTCAGCCAGAAGCTCTTTTTGCTTCTTGGTCAGGTTCTGCGGGGTCTCGACCACGACCTGCACATACATGTCGCCCATCTGCCGCGAACGCAGCACCGGCATGCCTTTTGAGGTGATGCGGAAGCGGCGGCCGGACTGGGTGCCGGAAGGCACCTTCACCTTGGTCTTGCCCTTGTCGATGGTCGGCACTTCGAATTCGCCGCCCATCGCCGCCGTCACCATCGATACCGGAACGCGGCAATGCAGATCGGCACCATCGCGCTGGAAAAACTTGTGCGAGGCCAACGACAGGAAAATGTAGAGATCGCCCGGCGGACCGCCCTGAACGCCCGCCTCGCCTTCACCTGAAAGGCGAATGCGCGTGCCGTCCTCGACGCCCGGCGGAATATTGACCGACAGCGCGCGATCCCTGGTGACGCGGCCCGATCCCGAACACGACGTGCACGGGCTCTCGATCATCTGCCCGCGGCCCTGACAGCCGGGACAGGTCCGCTCCAGCGTGAAAAACCCCTGCGCCTGACGCACGCGGCCCGCACCGCCGCAGGTCGAACACGTCTTCGGCTTGGTGCCGGCCTTGGCGCCGGTGCCCGAGCATTGCTCGCAGGTCACCGCGACAGGAATATCGATCTGCGCGGTCTTGCCGAGGAAGGCTTCCTCGAGGGTGATTTCCATATTGTAGCGCAGGTCCGCGCCGCGCTCGCGGCCGCCACGGCCGCCGCGCTGTCCGGCCATGCCGAACAGATCCTCGAAAATATCGGAGAATGACGAGGCGAAGCCAGCGCCGAATCCGGGGCCATGACCGGTGCCATTGCCCTGCTCGAAGGCGGCGTGACCATAGCGGTCATAGGCGGCACGCTTGTTGCCGTCCTTCAGGATTTCGTAGGCCTCGGAAATTTCCTTAAACTTGTGCTCGCACGCGGGATCGCCCGGATTCTTGTCCGGATGCCATTTCATGGCGAGCTTGCGGAAAGCCGTTTTCAGGCCGGCGTCGTCGATGCTGCGCTCGACTTCAAGGGTTTCGTAGTAGCAAGTCTTTGTGGAGGACATAGGCAGTTTCTCAACTGTCTTGGCTGGGCGGAAGCGCGGAACGCGTCTTCAGATCGAAGACCCGGCCATCCATCACTCTTGAAAGACAGCCCCCCGGGTCAAGCCCGGGGGTGACAATCTTGCAAGCATCGAGGTCCATCGCACTACGCTCTGAACGGTTATGCTGACTTCTTGTTGGTTTTGTCGTCATCGACTTCGGTGAACTCCGCATCGACGACGTCGTCCTTCGCCGCATCCTTCTTGGCGTCGGCTTCGGCCTGCTGGGTGTACATCGCCTCGCCGAGTTTCATCGACGCCTGCGCCAGCGTATTGGTCTTGGCCTTGATGGCTTCAGCGTCGTCGCCCTTCAGCGCTTCCTTCAAGTCAGCCAAGGCATCTTCGATCGCCTTGCGCTCGGGCTCGCCGACCTTCGCGCCATGCTCAGTCAGCGCCTTCTCGGTGGAATGCACCAGCGCGTCCGCATGGTTCTTGGCATCGACCGCTTCGCGGCGCTTCTTGTCCTCGGCCGCGTTGGCTTCCGCGTCCTTGACCATCTTCTCGATGTCGCTCTCGGACAATCCACCGGACGCCTGAATGCGAATCTGCTGTTCTTTATTGGTCGCCTTGTCCTTGGCCGACACGTTAACGATGCCGTTGGCGTCGATATCGAACGTGACCTCGATCTGCGGCATGCCGCGCGGCGACGGTGGAATGCCCATCAGATCGAACTGACCGAGCGCCTTGTTGTCGGCGGCCATCTCGCGTTCGCCCTGGAACACGCGAATGGTCACCGCGCCCTGATTGTCCTCGGCGGTCGAGAACACCTGGCTCTTCTTGGTCGGGATCGTGGTGTTGCGCTCGATGATGCGGGTGAACACGCCACCCAGCGTCTCGATGCCGAGCGACAATGGCGTCACGTCGAGCAGCAGCACGTCCTTGACGTCGCCCTGCAACACGCCTGCCTGAATAGCTGCACCGATGGCAACCACTTCGTCCGGGTTGACGCCCTTGTGCGGCTCTTTACCAAAGAGTTGCTTCACGACTTCCTGCACCTTCGGCATGCGCGACATGCCGCCGACCAGAACAACCTCATTGATCTCGGCAGCCGACAGGCCCGCATCCTTCAGCGCCTTGCGGCAAGGCTCGACCGTCTTCTGTACCAGATCGTCCACCAGCGCCTCGAACTTCGCGCGGGTGAGCTTCATCGTCAGATGCTTCGGACCCGAGGCATCGGCGGTGATGAACGGCAGATTGATTTCGGTTTGCGTGGTCGATGACAGTTCGATCTTGGCTTTTTCAGCGGCCTCTTTCAGGCGCTGCAAGGCGAGCTTGTCGTTGCGCAGATTAATGCCCTGCTCTTTCTGGAATTCATCGGCCAGATAGCTGACGAGGCGCATGTCGAAATCTTCACCGCCCAAAAATGTATCGCCGTTGGTGGATTTCACTTCGAACACGCCGTCGCCGATCTCCAGGATCGAGACGTCGAAGGTGCCGCCGCCGAGATCGTACACCGCGATGGTGCCCTGCTTGGTCTTGTCGAGACCATAGGCAAGTGCCGCCGCGGTCGGCTCGTTGATGATGCGCAGCACCTCAAGGCCGGCGATCTTGCCGGCGTCCTTGGTGGCCTGACGCTGGGCGTCGTTGAAATAGGCAGGAACGGTGATGACCGCCTGATCGACCTTCTGGCCGAGATGGGCTTCCGCGGTCTCTTTCATCTTCTGCAAGATGAATGCGGAGACCTGCGAGGGCGAATAGGTCTGGCCGTCGGCCTCGACCCACGCATCGCCGTTGCCGGCCTTCACGATCTTGTAGGGGACGAGCTTCTTGTCCTTCTCCACCGTCGGATCGTCGTAACGGCGGCCGATGAGGCGCTTGACGGCGAAGATGGTGTTTTCCGGGTTGGTAACAGCCTGGCGCTTGGCCGGCTGGCCGACGAGACGTTCGCCGTCGTCGGTGAGAGCGACGATGGACGGGGTCGTCCGCATGCCTTCGGCATTCTCGATTACTTTAGGTGTTTTGCCATCCATCACGGCCACGCATGAATTCGTGGTGCCGAGATCGATCCCAATGACCTTTCCCATGGTCCTCTAACCCTTCTTTTTGCGGCAGGTTGGCTGGGCCCTGACGGCGCACCAATCCAAACCCCCAGATATCAAAACTTCGCGAGTTGCGACGCTCCGCCTCATATAGGAGGGGGGCATGGCCCTGCAAGGACCGGCCCTGCAAACCACAGGGAAAATGAACTTTCGACGGACATCATTCGAGACCGCAACGACAGGATGCAGCGGGTCTTGAGGCGGTCAATGCGGCAATTTGCAACGATTAGGGGCTTGATCTGTTGATCGGGCGCGGAAACAGTCAGCCCCGCCCCTGCCGGACATGGAGTCAGGACATATCCGACCATCGAACGGCCTCAATACGATATCAGTCAGGTTTCATGAAAACGATCGCCCGCGCTCTCGCCGTTGTTTGCCTTGTTGCCGCAAGCGGACCCTCCCTTGCCGCCGATCCGGTGTTCCCGCCGGGCGCGCGGCTGGGACTGGTACCTGCGGAAGGCCTGGCTGTCGCCAAGGATTTTCTGGGCTTTGAATCCGGGGATCAAAAGATAAAAATCGGGCTCGCCGAAATTCCCGCTGCCGCCTATGTGGCCGTCGAGACCGCGCACAAGGAAGGCACAACGACCACCGGCGCAGGCGCCAGGCCGCAACAGTTCGAGACTACGGCGGGCAAGGCCTACATCACGGCCGACACCGGCAAGGACGGCACCACCGGGGTGCGGATGTATTCGCTGATCGTGTCCGGCGGCGACAAGTTCTCGGGCTATGTGATCGCGCAAATGCGCGAGGATGCTGCAAACACCATCTCCGACGAGGCGATGCGCAAGATGCTCGCAACCACAACGCTTCGCACCGCAGTTCCCGTCGCCGAACAGCTCGACCTGCTTCCGTTCAAGATCGGAGATCTCGGCGACTTCAAGACGGTCCGCACGCTGGCGCCGCGGTCGTCGATCTTGCTGACCGACGGAAATGAAGACACCACGCTCGATGGAGCGCCTTACATGGTGATCGGGTTAATTGGAACGGGTCCGGAAAAGCCCGACGATCGTGGACGTTTCGCACAGCAGGCCGCCGCCACGATTCCCGGCCTGCGCAACGCGCGCATTACCGCGAACGAGCCGATGCGAATTGAAGGCACGCCCGGCTTTGAGACCCGGATCGACGCGGTGACCGGCAAGAACGACACGCCCGTCACCGTTGTTCAATGGCTGCGATTCGGCGGAGGCTCCTCGCTGCGCATTATCGCAAGCGCGACGCGCGACGAATGGCCGAAAGCATTTCCGCGATTTCGCGCGGTGCGCGACGGCATCGATCCGCGCTAGAATTTATCAGTCCTTCGCAGAATCCTGCGCGGCCGGCGATGGCGCGGTTTTCGCGCCGCCCTTGGAGACCGCCACCAGCGCCGGACGCAGGATCCGTTCGCCGATCATGTAGCCGGCCTGCACCACCTGCACCACGGTGCCCGGCGCGACGGATGAATCCGGCACCTCGTACATCGCCTGTTGCAGGTTCGGATCGAACTTCTCGCCGATCGGATCGAATTTCTGCACGCCGTTTTTTTCCATCGTGTTGTGCAGCGAGCGCTCGGTCAGTTCGACGCCCTCGATCAGCGCCTTGAGGCCCGGATCGGCCGCTTCCCTGGCTTCAACCGGCACGGCATCGAGCGCGCGCTGAAGATTGTCGGCGATGTCCAGCACGTCGCGCGCGAACGCGGCAATGCCATAGGTGCGGGCATCGGCGACCTCGCGCTGGGTCCGCTTGCGCAGGTTTTCCATCTCGGCCAGCGTCCGCAGCATCTTGTCGCGCGCCTCTGCCACTTCCTTGGCCAGCGCCTCGACCGATCCTTCTTCCGGATCGTCCGGCATCACGTAAGGCTTTGAGACCACAGGTTCCTTGTCCTTCACGGAAGGATTCGCGGACGCACTCACGGACTCCTGCGCGGAGGTCTCCGGTTGTTCCTTGTGCCCGTTGGAATTGGCCATCACGTTACCTCAGCAATCGTCATCGATGAATGTGGGAATTGTTATGCCGCATATCGTGGTTTAGGCGCGGAAAATCAAGCGTTTCTATTGCGAGAGCGCGACCAGCTATTTGCCGATCAGCTGGCTGACGATCCGGGCGGCATAATCCACCATCGGGATCACCCGCGCATAATTCAGCCGGGTCGGGCCGATGACGCCCAGAACGCCGACGATCTGTCCCGCGCCATCGCGATAAGGCGCGATGATGGTGGAGGAACCCGACAGCGAGAACAGCTTGTTTTCGGAACCGATGAAAATGCGCACGCCGTCCGCGCGTTCGGCGCGGCCCAGCAGATCGATCACGCCTTTCTTGGCTTCGAGATCGTCGAACAGCAGCCGCACGCGCTCGAGATCTTCCATCGCGTGGAGATCTTCCAGCAGATTGGCGTGGCCGCGCACGATCAGTTGCCGTTCGTCGCTGACGCCGCCGGACCAGCTCGCGATGCCGGCCGTGATGACCTTCTGCGTCAACTGATCGAGGTCGCTGCGGCTTTGGGTCAAAACCGCTTCGAGTTCGCTGCGCGCCTCGGCAAGCGTGCGGCCGCGAATCCGCGCGTTGAGAAAATTCGAAGCCTCGGTCAGCGCCGAGCTTGGCACGCCCGGCGGCAATGGCAGCACGCGGTTCTCGACCTGACCGTCTTCCGCGACCAGCACCACCAGCGCCTGTTCCGGCTCCAGCCGCACGAACTCGATGTGCTTCAGTCGCACGTTGGATTTTGCCGTCAGCACCACGGCCGCGGCCCGCGTCAGGCCCGACAGCCTCGTGAGCGCATCGCTCAGCGCTGCTTCGACGGACTGCCCGCCAACAGACTTGAGTTGAGTTTCGATCGAATGCCGCTCGGGTTCAGTCAAATCGCCAACCTGCATCAACGCATCGACGAAAAACCGCAAACCCAGTTCGGTCGGCAGCCGCCCCGCGGATGTGTGTGGCGCGTAGATCAATCCGAGTTGTTCGAGATCCGACATCACGTTGCGCACGGAGGCCGGCGACAGCGGCATCGTAATCAGGCGCGAGATATTGCGCGATCCCACCGGCTCGCCGGTCGCCAGATAATTCTCGACGATTTGACGGAAAATATCCCGGGACCGCTCGTTGAGCTGCGCCAGCCCGGCGTTCGGCGAAATCAGGTGACTGATCGGGTCGTGGTGGGCCAAATCAGGCTCCAATTCAGTGGTTAGACCTACAATTGTCCATCAGGCGGCGGCATGACAAGCGGCATTCTGCGAACATCCATGAACATTCATGGCAGCCCTTGCCGCTGCGGTCCGCCGCCCCTAAAAGCACCGCCAGATCGACTTTTCCCAAGCTTCTGGAGGATACCCCATGCGGCCAAGCCGTCGTGCGCCCGACGAACTGCGTCCCGTCACGCTGGAACGCGGAGTCGTGAAATATGCCGAGGGTTCCTGCATGGTGAAGTTCGGTGACACCCATGTGCTCGTGACCGCCACGCTCGAGGAGCGGCTGCCGCCCTGGCTCAAGGGTCAGGGCCGCGGCTGGGTCACCGCCGAATATGGCATGCTGCCCCGCGCCACCCACGAGCGCATGCGTCGCGAAGCCTCCGCCGGCAAGCAAAGCGGCCGCACCGTCGAAATCCAGCGGCTGATCGGCCGCTCGCTGCGCACCACCGTCGATCTGGTTGCTTTGGGCGAACGCCAGATCACGGTGGACTGCGACGTCATCCAGGCCGACGGCGGCACGCGCACCGCGTCAATCACCGGCGCGTGGGTTGCGCTGGCCGATTGTCTGCAATGGATGAAGGCGCGCAACATGCTCAAGAACGAAAATGTTCTGCGCGACAACGTCGCCGCGATCTCGTGCGGAATCTACAACGGCACGCCGGTGCTGGATCTCGATTACGCGGAAGACTCGGAGGCCGACACCGATGCGAATTTCGTCATGACTGGCGACGGCCGCATCATCGAGGTGCAGGGCACCGCCGAGAAGACGCCGTTCAGCCAGGACGAGTTTCTGAAGCTGATGGCACTGGCGCAAAAGGGCATCGGCCGGCTGGTGGATTTGCAAAAACTGGCGGTGGCATAATTTCGCGTTTTCATGCATCGCTGTCTCGGATAACCATTGCCTATGAGTGATCATCGCCGAATCACCGGCCGCCTTGTGATCGCGACCCACAATCCCGGCAAGCTCGCCGAGATGCGTGAACTGCTTGCGCCCTACGGCGTGGACGTGGTGTCGGCGGCCGAACTTCGTCTCGATGAACCGGAGGAGACCGGCACGACCTTTCAGGCCAACGCGCGTATCAAAGCGGTTGCGGCCGCGACCGCGACGAAGCTGCCAGCCTTTGCGGACGATTCCGGACTCGTGGTGGATGCACTCGATGGCCAGCCCGGAATCCATTCGGCGCGCTGGGCGGGCGAGACCAAGGATTTTGTCGCCGCCATGACGCGGATCGAACGCCTGCTGCAAGAACGCGACGCTAAAGAGCCGGCACGGCGCACGGCGCATTTCGTATCCGCGCTGTGCGTGGCGTGGCCGGACGGTCACATCGAGGAAGTCGAGGCCCGCGCCGACGGCACGCTGGTGTGGCCGCCGCGCGGCACGGCCGGATTTGGCTACGATCCAACCTTTTTACCGGACGGTCATCGGCGTACCTTCGGCGAGATGACCAGCCTCGAGAAGCATGGCCTGCCGCCGCACGGCATGGGACTGTCCCATCGCGCCAAGGCGTTCGTGAAGCTGGCGGAGATGTGTCTCGATGAGCACTGACACAAAAACCGCGTTCGGCGTTTACGTTCACTGGCCGTTTTGCCTGTCGAAGTGCCCGTACTGCGATTTCAACAGCCACGTGCGTCATGCGCCGATCGACGAGTTTCGGTTCGCCCGCGCCTTCGAGCGCGAGATCGCAACCACCGCCGCGCGCGCGCCGGACCGTGAGGTCACTTCAATCTTTCTCGGCGGCGGCACCCCATCGCTGATGCAGCCGCAAACAGTCGGCGCGATTCTCAATGCCATCGGCAAGCACTGGCACGTCGCAAGCGATGTCGAGGTGACGCTGGAGGCCAATCCCACCAGCGTCGAAGCCACGCGCTTCAAGGGTTATCGTACCGCGGGCGTGAACCGGGTTTCACTTGGCGTACAGGCGCTGGACGATGCCTCGCTGAAAGCGCTCGGGCGATTGCACACCGCACGCGAAGCACTCAATGCGGTCGCCATCGCGCGCTCGGCTTTCGATCGCTATTCATTCGACCTGATCTATGCGCGCCCGGACCAGACGCCGCAGATGTGGGCGGACGAACTGAAGCTCGCCATCTCGGAAGCCGCCGAGCATCTGTCGCTCTATCAGCTCACTATCGAACCCGAGACGCCGTTTTTCGGGCTGCACGCCGCCGGCAAGCTGAAAATTC
>JAZKGC010000150.1:0-10094 GCA_040386115.1 Pseudomonadota bacterium | reverse complement strand
TTAAAATCCCTCGATGGCAACGTCGTGCGGGTTCGATTCCCGCCGTCCGCACCAATTCAAGCGCTGTACGCTATTCCGCCGATTTTTTCAGATCCTCAAGGTCAGGCTTGGCATCCGGATCTTGATCGGGGTGATCCCACGGCAAGCCTTCTTGTTTCTCTTCGCCGTCCTCGACGTCTGGCTTGGGCTTTTTGGGATCGTTCATCGTCGTCATTTCCTTCGGACTTATGCCGACCACTTGTCTTCTTCTTTCCTGTGCTCGTCGGCATTAAGCCGTTCCGCAATTTCAGCAGCGGTGGCCGCATCCTTCACGATGGCAATAGGTTTGCCGCCCGGCTTCGACAGCGTTACGCCGTCGGCGGTCAACGGGAAATCTGCCGGGCCAAGTGCATTCTTTTGTCGGGCCTCGCGCTTCGTCACGAGAGAATGAAACAAATCACTTAGCACTTTCATTGACGTCCCCTTTCGTCGGCTCTTCTCGCGGCTTGGATACACCTGCGTTGTCGAACGCGAACGCCGCAACGAGCATTGCCAGCGCGGCAACAAGCAGCAGCATCGAATTTCGACGTTTCGGCGTCCGCCATTTTTCGAAACGTCGGGCATTGGGCGGTGCTGGCATGGCTGGTTTATCCCCGGTCGTCCTGCTTCACCGGACCCTCGCCACGCCAGACCAATCTGAGCCATTCCAGGAAGCGTTTCATGGAGCGACAACGGATGAGTTTGAAAGCGGTTCCGAGGGGATTCCCTTCGATACCGATCCGGTGTACAAGGCCCGCCAATCAACCGGCAGAAACGCAGGTTTTTGCTCATTTTCGGCGTTGTTCAGTGCTTTCCCCAGCAGCCCGCACCACCACAAATTCAACATCAAGATGATGGAATGCCGCTGAATGGCTGAATGTCGGGACGGCAATCCAAGCAAAAAGCAATTGTATCCGCGCGGGCGATTTGCCGTGGCCGCTCGCCTTGCCGTCTTTGCTGCGCTCGCGGCTATCCTTGGCGGTTGCGCGTCGGGCGCTTCGTCGAGTGCGTTTGTCGATCCTTCGAAATACGATCTTTACGATTGCAGGCAGCTTGCAACCGCACGGGCGGCGTCGAATTCGCGCGTGATCGAACTCGAAGGATTGATGGCGAAGGCGGAAACCGGCGTCGCCGGAGGGCTCGTCTCTGGCCTTGCCTATCAGACGGATTACCTTTCGGCGCGGGCGCAACGCGACCTGATCGACGAGAAGTTTGCCGCCAGCAATTGCAGCGCCGAGCTTGCGGCGCCCGCCGCGCCGGCGTCACCGGTGGGTAAAAAACAAAGGCGCTGATCGTTCGGGCTGCGGTTCTTTGCGCCGTCGGCGTCGCGGCCAGTCAAGTCAGGACATGCGCCAGTCGTAAATCCAGTCCTGCCGCGACAGCAGCCGTGATCCGCCAAGCACCCTGATGACCTGGTCGCGTGCGAACCCGACCGGGCCGCTGAGATGATAGGTTTGTCCAATCGTGCGCGCAGTGCGCTGCGCGCGGCCCACGCGCTGCGCGCGCAGGCCGGCATATTGGGCGAACGCCGCAGCCGCATTGCCGTGAGAGTTCTGCAAACATGCCGCGACAACCACGGCGTCCTCGATCGCCATGCCGGCGCCCTGGGCGACGAACGGCAGCATCGCGTGGGAGGCATCGCCGAGCAGTGCGATGTTGCCTTTGGCCCACGCGCCGCCGTCGGGCATCGCGAACAGCGCCCATTTACGCCATCCGTCCACGGCGCCGATCATCATGCGCAGCGCAATCGGCCATTGCGGCGCTGAAAAATGATTGGCGATCTCGACGACGTCACCTGACTCGCTCCAGCCCGGCCTGTTCCATTTGCCCGACACGATCGCGACCATGTTGATGCGGCTGCCGTCCGACATCGGATAGGCGACCACATGCGCGTTCGGCCCCATCCAGAGCTGCACGCGGCGGGAGTTGAATTCGCGCGGCAGTTGATTCGCATCGATGATGCCGCGCCATGCGATGCGGCCGGTGAATTGCGGCTGGGCTTCGGGAAAAACATGTTGCCGCACCGTGGACCAGACGCCGTCTGCGCCGATCAGCGCCAGCGCCGGTTCCTGTTGCCGCGCCGTGCCCGCGCGCTGAACCACCGTGACGCCTTTGGGGTAGATCGCGACGTCCTCGAACTGCGCACCGAGCCGCAAATCGATATCGGGATGGTTTCTCACATGGGTCACCAGTACCGACTGCAAATCGGCGCGGCGGATGATCCAGTACGGCGCGCCGTAGCGGAACGCGGCGGCTTCGCCGAGCGGAATGCGGCCGATTTCCTTGCCGGTGCGGGCGGTCATAATGCTGATCGCGTCGGGCGCGATCACGTGACGGCCGAGGTCTTGCGCGAGGCCGAGGCCGATCAGGAGACGGCTGGCATTGGGCGAGAGTTGCAGGCCTGCGCCGGCTTCTTCAAGCCGCTGGGTACGTTCGAGAACGATGACGCGGAAGCCGCGCGCGGCGAGCGCAAGCGCGGCCGTCAGCCCTCCGATTCCCGCACCAGCGACAACGATGGTGCGCGAGTCTGCCACTGAGGTTTCAGGCTACCTTGTCCTTCAGCAGGCATTCCGGAGGGCGCGCTTCGCCGGCTTTCAGATCGGCTGCATAGCGATACAGCGTCGAGCAATAGGGGCAGATGATCTCGTTGTCGTCGCCGAGGTCGAGGAACACATGCGGATGATCGAAGGGCGGATTGGCGCCCACGCACATGAACTCGCGCGATCCGATTTCGATGATGGCCACGCCGGCATCGTTTTGAAAGTGAGGGACGACGTGATCCGCCATAGGTATCCTGCCTTGGTCCAAAACCTGAACAATTGTGAGCATTTAAAGCGCAGTGCGAAGCGCCGTTGCCTTGCACCATACTGAGCGACGCAACGAAATCATAGCTTGCGGCGTTGAATTCGTTGAGCCCGCGACAAAATCGACGTGTGGACTCGACACAATCCTGCCGCTTTGGGAAAGCCCTTCTTTCGTCGGGCAGGTTGTGTCGGAAAAGCGGCACACCATGTCAACTGAGACTACAAAGGTATGGCCGCAGGCAAGCGGGTTTGTGATTTTGATATGAAAGCATTCGGGCGCACGGGTTGGGCACTTGCGGGCGTCGCTGTTTCAGCGGTGGCTTTCGCCTTGGTGCTGCCCCATGCGCGGGACGCGGCCTCAATCCTGATGGTCCAGGATGATCCGGCGCAACTGTCGGACCTCCAGATCGGTTCTGCCCTGCGAAACAACGGCGGTACCCTCGAACAGAATGCGACGCAGGCGCTTGAGGCCAAGGATGCCGATTTGGCCAAGAGCTTTACGGAGCTTGCGGAGGCGCAGGGCATGTCGGTCTCGCCAGAGACGGCGAGCAGGGTCAATGCGGCCGTTGCCGAGGAAAATTCGACCGCGAGCGTTGCCCGGCGGTTTGCCATCGGGCTTGTCACTGGCGAAGCCGATGATGTGGCCAGCCTGTCGGGGACCGTCGCGGGTGATCTTTTTGTCTTCGGCGACATCCGCGACATCGTGCGCGAGGGCAAGCGGCTGGTGATGGGCGAGGACGCCGACCGGCTGATCCTCGGTCTCGCCAGTCTTGGCCTTGCGGTGACGGCGGTAACCTATGTCTCGGTCGGAGGGACCGTGCCGGTTCGCGCCGGACTTTCGATGGTGAAGGACGCCCGCAAGGTCGGCCGGCTGGGTGCGGGCCTGACCGAATGGGCCGGTCGCTCGGCGCGCGGCGTGGTCGATGCGCCGATGTTGCAGCAGGCGGTTGCCACCGCCTCGATCGCGCGTCCCGGCCAGACCATCAGCGCGGTGAAGGCCGCGTTCAAAGCCGAAAAAGCGGGCGCACTTGTTCGGCTCGCCAAGGATGTCGGCCGCATCGGAGACAAAGCCGGCACCAAGGGCGCACTCGACGTGCTGCGCATCGCCGATGGTCCGGCGGATGTTGCGCGCGCGGCGCGTCTTGCGGAATCCAAGGGCAGCCAGACCCGCGCCATCGTCAAAATTCTCGGTCGTGGCGCGCTGCTGCTGACCGCCGGCGCGTTCAATCTGGCGTGGTGGGTGTTCGCCGCGTGTCTCGCGTTGCTCGGTTTTCTGTCGTCGATCAAGTCGGCCACCGAGCGCCTCACTTATTCCTCACTTCAACGCTCCAAACTCAAGCGCGCGCGGCGCGCTCTTGCGTTGGCGCAAGCGCAAAACCAGCTTCAAGCGGCTTGAGGCAGCTGGCAAGACCCTTCATGTCCGGATAGACTCCCGCGTCCGGTTCAAAATCACTCCCACGACAACACTCCCCAAAAGGAAAATGGAATGTGCGATGCCGAGTTTTCACAACGGCTCCGTTGAAATTGCATATCTCGATGAAGGTGAGGGCGATCCAATCGTATTGGTGCACGGTTTCGCCTCCAGCAAGAATGTGAACTGGTCTTATCCCGCATGGGTATCGACCCTGACCAAGGCGGGTCGGCGTGTCATTGCGCTGGACAATCGCGGCCACGGCGAGTCGACGAAATTCTACGATCCCGAGAGTTATCACATCGGCACCATGGCAGGCGACGTGCGCGCGCTGATGGATCACCTCGACATCGTCCGCGCCGACATGATGGGCTATTCGATGGGCGGACGCATCACCGCGTATCTCGGCCAGCGCGATCCGCAACGGCTGCGCTCGGCGATTCTCGGCGGTATCGGCATCGGCCTGATCGAAGGCGGCGGCCCGGGCGAGAATGTCGCCACCGCGCTGGAAGCAAAGTCGCTCGACGACGTCACCGATCCGGTCGGGCGCACGTTTCGTGCTTTCGCAGACCAGACCCGCTCCGATCGCAGGGCGCTGGCGGCATGTCTGCGCGGCTCCCGCCGTCTGATGACCCGCCAAGAAGCGGCGGCAATATCTGTCCCCGTCCTGATCGCAGTGGGAACCACCGACGACGTGGCAGGCTCGGCTCAACGGCTTTCCGAGGTCATATCGGGGTCGCAGGTGCTCGATATTCCGAACCGCGACCACATGCGCGCGGTGGGCGACCGCGTCTATAAAGAGGGCGTGCTGGATTTTCTTTCCAAGCGACCTTGACGGAAGAGAGAATTATTCTCTCGATAACGAAATTATTATGCCGTCATCAACCCTGGCAGGCGTTGCGGCCTTCCTTCTCCCCATTATGTGGTAATATCTCCTCAACACAGACCGGCGGACCTGTATCATGGCCAAGCATCATCTCGACCCAAAGACGGCGCTCTCCACTGTCGATCCCGTCTGGACCCGAATCCGGGACGAGGCCGAGGACATCGTCAAGCGCGAGCCGGAACTCGCGACCTTCATCTATTCGACCGTGCTGCATCACGACCGGCTCGAGGCCGCCGTCATTCACCGCATCGCGGAGCGGCTCGATCACTCGGCGTTGTCGGGCGATCTGATCCGTCAGGCCTACAACGAGGCGGTGCGTGAAGACCCGGATTTCGGCAACGCTTTCCGCGCCGATCTGATCGCCGTTTTCGACCGCGATCCCGCGACCGCGCGCTTTATCGATCCGCTGCTGTACTTCAAAGGCTTCCATGCCATTCAGGCGCATCGTTTGGCGCACTGGCTGTTCAACAAGGGCCGCAAGGATTTCGCCTTCTACATCCAGAGCCGTTCGTCCGCGGAATTCCAGACCGACATCAATCCCGCTGCGAAAATCGGCCGTGGCATCTTCCTCGATCACGCCACCGGGCTGGTGGTTGGCGAGACCGCGGTGATCGAAGATAATGTCTCAATTCTCCACGGCGTGACACTCGGCGGCACCGGCAAGGAAAACGAGGACCGCCACCCGAAAATCCGTCACGGCGTCCTGATCGGCGCTGGCGCAAAAATTCTCGGCAATATCGAAATCGGGCATTGCGCCCGCATTGCCGCAGGTTCGGTTGTTGTCAAATCAGTGCCGAACAACGTCACGGTGGCGGGCGTGCCGGCAAAGATCGTCGGCGAGGCGGGATGTGCCGAACCGTCGCGCACCATGAACCAGATGCTCAACGCCGTCGGTATTTGAAGCCATCCGATAGCACGCGATTTATCGCAATCGTCATGTCGCAGGCTCTGGCGCGCGGCGTGATCCCGCATTAAAGCTATCGCAAACGCCAATCAGTCTGGGAGACCGCCCGTGGACGTTCAGGAAGTCAGGAAGCTCGACGCCTATCTCAAGCGTCTGTTCGGGAATCAAAAAATCCGCGTCGTGCCGCGTCCCAAGAAGGACGACTCGGCTGAAGTTTATATCGGTGAGGAATTCATCGGCGTGCTGTTCGTGGACGATGAGGACGATGACCGATCCTATCAGTTCCAGATGGCGATTCTCGAAGCCGACATCGAGGAAGAGGCCTGATCCTTTCGAGCAGTCCGCGACTTAACCCTTCGGCTTTCGCATCCGGCTGACGATCTGCTCCATCGCGCCCGCGACGTCGCGCCATTGCGCGAGCCAGCTGCGCGGGAATCTGAAGGTCAAATCCGCGCCCTCGATACGGCGCTCGCTGAGGCACATGCCTGGCGTTGCGGCGTCGCGCGTGCAGCGTGCGATGATTTGCGGCGCGCTCGCGTACACAAGATCCTCGTTGGCATAAGGCGTGTTGTCGCGAAACGCACTCGCGCTCAATCCATCCGTGACGCGTCCTGAACCTGGATCGAGATAGCGCGGGTAGATGGTCCGTACCCGCTCATCAGGTGCCAGCACGTCGTGATGGGCTGCGATCGACAGGAAAATACGATCGATGGCGGGAGCATTCTCCTCGACTGTTTCCGCAGTGACGTGGCGCGGCGCTCCAGGCGGATTCAGCGACGGGTAAACGAAACTGAGATCGACGCGCTCTTGCGGTCCCGTGCGCTTTTGCAGTTTTACGCGGACAGCCTTGGTCGGCACATTGAACAGGGTGTTGCCGATACTGACCGGAAGGCGCGACGGATCGTCAGCCTTCTCCAGTCCCCATGTCGGCCACAGCAGATAGGCGACAATCCCGATGGCGAGCGCGCCGACAGCGGCGGTGACCAGAAGCGGCACGAGGTGGCTGTGCTTCGGCTTTCGCGCACCCGACTTTTGCGGTGACGTTGAAGAATACAGAGCCATTTACAGAGCCAGACACAGAGCTATGGGCCGGAACAGACTTTCCGGGGTCGAATCGGTGGCGATTATGCCATGCCCGATCCGGTTTGCCGGAAGTTCCACATGACGGTGACCTGCGCGAGCCATGCACCGACGGAGGGGCGATGCCGCTGCGTTAACCTTTCTTTAAGGATGAAGTGGCGGCCCCGGCGGCATTTTGCGAAGCCTACCCGCAGTTGTTTCCGTGCGTTGAAAGTCGAACATGTCGCCTGAAGCGTTGAATTCGTTTTTTGCCATCGTGGTGGGGTTTGCTCTCGCGGGCGCGCTGACCAGCGGCTTCCAGGCCTTCGTGCATCGGCCCGCAGGATTTGGATTGCTGACGCAGGGGACGACGCCGACGGCATTCGCGGCGGTGCCGTTTCTGGTGTTCGCAGCCCCCTTCATCATCATGCGCAATACGGTGCGCGGGCGGACAATCGAAGGCCGGCGGGTTCAGTTCGTCGCGATGGCGACGATCCTCGCGGGATTCTGGAGCATGATGTCCGGGACGTTCGTGATCATGCTGCTGGAGGCCACTGGCCTGATCGCATAAGTCTCGCCAGAGCCTGTTCAGCGTGAGATGGTCTTCCGGCATTCCGCGTTTTCCTCACGCTAACCGGATACCGCTTCGCTTGAGAACGCGCTGACCGAGGATAGATCTGGAATGGCCATCTACGAACTTGACGGGAAAGCTCCCGAACTTCCTGCCGACGGACAATATTTCATCGCGGATACCGCGACTGTGATCGGCAACGTGCGGCTCAAAACCGGCGCCAGCGTGTGGTTCGGCTCGGTGCTGCGCGGTGACAACGAACTGATCGAGATTGGCGAAGGCTCCAACGTGCAGGACAACTGCACATTTCACACCGATCCGGGTTTCCCGCTGACCATCGGCAAGAACTGCACCATCGGTCACAACGTCATTCTGCACGGTTGTACCATCGAGGATGGCGCGCTGATCGGAATGGGTGCGGTTGTGATGAACGGTGCGCGCATCGGAGCTGGCTGTATTGTCGGTGCCGGCGCGATCATCACCGAAGGCAAGCAGTTCGAAGCCCGCTCGCTGGTCGTCGGCGCGCCCGCGCGCGTCATACGCGCGCTGACGCCCGAGCAGGTTGCCGCGCTGACCTACGGCGCACCGCACTACGTCTCCAACGGCAAGCGCTTCAAGGCGGGACTTAAGAAGCTCGGGTAGGAAGCGCGAGGTCGATTTATTTGTTCAGGCTTTTATTCAGCAATTTTCATTGATTATCGGTTTTTATGCTTCGAGTTGGGATTTTATCAGAATCCAGTCCTTCGTTTCAGAAGGCGTTGCCCTTTGATGCAACGCTGTACGGTTTTATTTTTTCTGAAGGGAGCGTTTCTTTCTCAGAGATTTTTGAATCCGGCTTTGCAAATCCGGCGCGATACGTCGCTGAAGTGTTTTATCGCCTCTCGCAACTGGATAATGGTCAGGCGACTTCGGCGAAGTTCATTTTCAATCCCTTCTCGCAGTTCGATAAATTAAACATTGCCGTGGTCCTGGACTGGCTTGAGACGACAAATCCCTCCACGATAACGGTTTTTGTTGATCGCAAGGGGACTCCGATAGGTTACTTCTTCCCGACGGATGTCGGCGAGGAAAAGTGGAAGCATCTTCGTTTTCTCTCCACCGCAGATGGCTATGTCGATGCGGAGATGCTGTCGTTGCTGTTCGGTTGCGAAGCATCGGTCGAGGTTTCGGCCCATGTCCAGATAGGTCGGGATAAATGCAACGGCTTCGATCCTCATCTTCGAGGAACATACGATTGGATGGCGCGCCGAACCGTCGCCCGCCTTCGGCAATCCGCAGGTAACGTCTTTCCGCCCGTCATGGCGGTGATGCCCCATCATGCGGGGGATGCACTTTTTCTGTCGCTGGCTATGAAATGGACGAACTATTCGTTCGATAAAATCGCTGTCAACGAGGCATATGCTCCCATTGTAAGCGCTGTTGTGCCGGATGTTTCCGTTCACGCCATCATCGGTCCGCCGTTCTTGCGCGATCCCGGCAATCCGGTGGAATCGCGCATGGAAGGACGATATGTGGATCGCATCAAGGATGATCTGCCGACGGAGCCTATCCTGCTTTATCTGAGGCCTTCGCGAAGTTTAAGCCGCTCGTCCTTCCACTTTATCGACCATTTCGCGTTCGCCTTGGGCCGGCACTTTGCGAACGAAGACAGTCTGCTTGTCCGGAATTTGCGGGCTGCAGCCCGGCAGGCGCGGAGCGACAGCACTCGACCCAAAGTTCTTCTCCACTTCGATGCCGGTTGGGCTCTGAAGGTTTATCCGAAGGCCAGGCAGCAGGAACTTGTCGATCTTCTGGTTGGCAGGGGTTTTTCGGTTGATGTTCTGTCCGGCGATGGCTCAGAACTGAAAAACTGCAAAGTGCATGTTTTTGAGAATCTGGATCAGATATCCACGCTCATACGATCGCACGATCTTGTTATTGGAATGGACTCATTCCCGGTTCACTGGGCTACATTCGTGGCGGGCAAGCGGTCAATCTGTCTGTTTAGCAGCACGCGACAGGAACATGCGCGCGCGCCAGATGTCGCAGACTATGTTGCCCTCGATAATGGAATGCCGTGTTGTCCATGCTCCGGCGTAGCGAGGTGCCCTATGTTCGGAGGTTCTTACTGCCGTAATTTTTCGCCGCCAGAGTTGGTTGCAGAAGCGGCAAGCCAGATGATGCTTCGCTCGACAGTCATGACGTTGAATTCCGAACAGATCCCGTCCAGCGACGAGACGATTGCGAATTTCCATACAGGTCTGGATTTCAGGTTGCCGCGCCGATTTTTGAAGCAAAGGATAGAAGCCCGGAAACTGGCCGGCTTTTACAATATGCCTCTGTTCGCAATTCTCATTCGTCGCTTTTTCGGTGAACTTCGATCCAAGGGATTGAGAATTGCAGTTTCCAAGACAGCGGCGTTTGTCAAAAGACAAAGCGATTGATCGTGCGGTCGCGAAAAA
>JAZKGC010000149.1:0-17351 GCA_040386115.1 Pseudomonadota bacterium | reverse complement strand
GGGCATCGACTCACGGCCGGCCATCAGAACGAACAAGTTAACGCCGCTCAGTTCAGGCGCGAGCTTCTCCACCAGCGGTAAAAACGAACTCTCGAAAAAAAGGACTTTGTCCTCGGCGTGATTGGCGATGTAGATGAGCTGCGCCGGAATCAGCCGTGGATTGATCGCGTGCCAGATAGCGCCCATGCCGGTGACGCCATGCTCGATCTCGAAATGGCGATAGTTGTTCCAGGCCAGCGTCGCAACACGGTCGCTATGCCTGACGCCCCAACACTCAAGGGCGCTGGCAAGCTGGCGCGCCCGCCGCGCCGCATCTCGATAGGCGTAGCGATGGATCGGTCCTTCGACCGTGCGCGATACGATCTCGGTGTCGGCATGAAACCGGTCCGCGTGTCGCAAAAGCGTGGACAGCAGCAACGGCTGGTTCTGCATCAAGCCCTTCATGGCTTCTCCCCCTTGGAATGTAAAAGCGGCCGGCGTCCTCGATGGAGCGCCGGCCGCAATCATCAGCAGATGCGCGGCGTTACTCGGACTTGGCGTCAAGCACGTCGCTGAACTGATCCCAGTTCTCACCGGTCCAGCGCTGCAGGCGCATCTGTGTAAAGTCCTGATTTACACTCTCGCTCGTATTGACCAAGACACCTGGCAACGCGGACGGAAGTACAATATTTTTTAGATTTTTAGCCTGCTTGAGGATATTTTCACGGGACAAATCATTGCCGCACTGCTTGATGATCTGCTCCAGGATCATTCCCTGGGTATAGCCAAAAATGTAATTTGTGTCGGAGATGTCGATACCCGGCATGTATTTATCGACGAAAGCACGATAATCTTTCATGCCCTGGTCCTTATCCCACTTCGAATCCGTCGGATCCTTGGTCATGGTTCCAGCGACAACACCGATCGACTTGTCGAGGCCCGCAGGCTTCAGCGTGGCACCGACTGAACTCGACGGATAATTAAGCAACAAGAGTGGCTTCCATCCGATTTCCGACGCCTTGCGAATGGCCTGCGCGGCAAACTTCGGCGTTCCTGCAACAAGCAAGGCTTCGGCACCGGAACTCTTCAGATTGACGATTTGAGAATCGACCGTGGGATCGGAAATCTCGTAGGCAGCGGTGACGACACGCTTGTTGAATTCGTCCTGCATCAGTGTCTTGAAGGCATTGACGTAATCTTTGCCGAGATCGTCGTTCTGATAGAGGATCGCGTACTTCTTGTTCGGCAAAGTCTTGTTCAAGTACTTTGCGTAGATTTTTCCTTCCGTATCGAAGCTGACGAGACTCGTCGTTGTGATCGGAAAGTCCTGCACGTTGGTAAACTTGTTCGAACCGCTGACAATACCCAACGCTGGAACTTTTTTACTCGTCAGATATTTTGCCGTAGCTGAGTTGCCGGGCGTGCCCAACTGGCCGAACATAAAGGCGACTTCATCGCTCTCGACGAGTTTGCGCACATGCTCGACCGCCTTTGGCGGGCTGTAGGCGTCATCGTAGGCGATGTAGTTGATCTTCCGGCCATTGACGCCGCCGCGATCATTAACGGACTGCACGTAGGCCAGCACGCCCCTTCCAACAAGACCGATTGAAGAAGCCGGCCCGCTGAATGGAAATACGCCGCCAACCTTGATCTCAGTGGCTGTGACGCCCGGCGGATCGGCGGCGAACGCCGGCCCGGACAACGCCAGCACCAACGCCGACGCGAGTTTGAATTTCTTGAACATCGTTATTCCTCCTCTATGGGTGTACGCCCTTTGCCCCGTCCTTCAACGGGCTCAGGCGCTCATGACGGTTCGCGGCCATTTCATCTGGCTATCGTTAGCCGCACGTTACAGTTCTTTTTTAGAACTAGTCAAGTGCTGTAGGATGATCCAACACGAAAAGCCGCGCGTGGCCAAAAACACAAAAAAATAGCTACATTTCAGAGATATCATGCAACCGCGAATCACGATGCGAACCTGCTAAGGCACGCGAACATCGTCTCGCATTCGATTTTTGAACTTTGACGAAAACGCGACAGAGATTACGAACCCAAATCGCGCAGCGGCAGGCGCGGGCGCGATCCGGCAGCGCCCGGATCGGCGGGGCATCCGGATGATGGAGCAGGATTGGAAAAACAGTGGGCGGCGAAGCCGCTATGGGCGCAGTTCAAATATCGGAGACGTGCGACGATCTCACTTCGACCGCAGCGGGCGCAGCCGGCTAAACAGATTGCCGGCCATCCCGGCCAGATCGATTGGGATATCGATGATAATCCCACGCACGATCATCCAGATGCTTAACGCACTAACGGCTGCCAGCAACCCATATTGAGCGACGATCGCAGACGGAACCGAGGTCGCTAACGTCGACAGGCCAAATCCCGCGATACGGACTGCAATGATGCATGCGATCAAAAGTACAATGGCAGAGGTTCGGTTCTGCCGCGTGGTGCGGGGCTGGCCGAGAGCGGCAAAGGCCATGAGTACAAACACGAACGGATAGATCGGCGCAAAAAGCCGGTCATGTAACTCTGACCGGAATTCACCGGGCGCCCTTTTATACGCAGGATCTTCGGCCGGCGGGGAGATCAGATCGCCGATAAAGCGTTCGCGTGCGTTGTAGGAGATATTGGACACGACATTCGCAAACTGCGACAAGTCGAACGCATAGCTTTTAAACGCGACCAGCGCAGGGTCGCGCTTGCCGGTCTCAAAGCGCTGAAGATTGCCGTCTTCAAGAACAAGAAACGAACCTCTCTCATTTTTTTGAATCGTACCGCGATCGGCGATGATGTCGATACGCTCCGCAGGGTTTCGCTGATCGTCGATAAAAATTCCGGTGAGCAACCCGCCCGGCTGTCGGCCCTGAATTCGAATCGTCAAAGCTGAAAGCTTGCTGAATTCGCCGGGACGCAAAATGTTGGTCAGGACATCGGCACCGATCTCGGCTTGCCATCGCCGCAGTGACCGCAGACATTCCGGCGCAAAGTAAATCGAGAGAGATGACACCAGCAGGCTCACCGCCAGGGTCGCGATCAGAAATGGATGCAGAAATCGCCACGGAGACATCCCCGCCGAATTCATCACGATGATTTCGGAATCGGCCGCGAGCCTGTTGAGCCCATGCATCACCGCGATCAGCAGAGCAAGCGGCGCAATAATCATAGCAAGAAGTGGAATCGCCAGACCCGTGATGCCAAGGAAAACCAGTATGGACTGGCCTTGCCCCGTCATGAGGTCGATCCCGCGCAGTGCCTGCGTCATCCAGATCACGCCCGTCAATGAGACAAGGATAATCAGAAACGACATCAGTGTCGTTCGAACGATATAGGTGTCGATCGCGCTCATTGGCTCCCGGACAAGTTGCAGGTGCTTAACTTGGACTCGTGAAACAATAGCTGCTCTCGCTCACAAACACGCGTATTTTGCGAAGTTTGCTTGGGGAAGCTGCGTCGGCCTTGCGCAACAGGATCAGGCCTTATCCATTTAAATTATATTGCATACTTCAAAACTCAACGCAAAACAAAGACCTCGCGAGGCATTCCCTCGCGATTCGCCGTGGCGGCTAGCAGAGTGGAACGCGCTTGTGTTGCTATGACCGCGACATGGTTATGTTGACACCTTTGAAATCGCTGCCTTCGGAACGAATGACGACTGACTGCGAATTGCCGCGCGTTGTCAGCACCAGATCGGCCTTGAACGTTCCGGCACTGACGACAACCTGAAATCGTCCCCCGGCTGTCGTACCTTCGACGTCGCCGCTTACATTGCGCGTGGCCTCGCTCCACGTTCCGGTCAGCTTGCCGCCGTTCGCGACCACATTGCTGGAGAGTTCGAATTTATAGCTGTCGCTGGCACAACGCAGGGTCTGCTGCAAGGCAACGCCGTCGCCGCGGACTGAGTAGGTCGCCCGGCAACGAATCGCCTCCTGCCCGCCGCCGGCCAGCAAGATCGAGCCCTTCCCCGACCAGACCCCAGCCATTCCGGCGAACGGCTGCGATCCGGATTGAGCGAAAGAGGCGCTCGTAAAAAACAGAGATCCGAATACAGCGGCTGCAAGCATGCCCTTTTCAATCGACCCAATACGAAACATGAGACCTCCAATTCAGATGAGCCCAAGCACACGACGGGCCGAAGATATTCAAAGAACCGCCTGCTAACCTTGCCGTGCCTGCAAAGTTCCGGCACATAAACACTGTCGAATGAAGGTAAATTTAGGACAGCTTCAACGCAGACGGCATCGACCTGACGTAAGCGGCGACGGGGCGGCGCGCAACAGGCGGAGTTTCCAATGACCACCGCGCTTGCCGCAAAAATTGCCCGCGAATACGGAACACCGGCGCTCGTGGTCGATATGAACCGCGTCGATCGCAATATCGCCCGCGCTCAGAAAATCTGCGATGCGGCAGGGGTCGCCAACCGGCCGCATATCAAAACCCACAAGAGCCCATTTCTTGCGCAGCTTCAGGTCAAGGCCGGAGCGCGGGGCATCACATGCCAGAAACTCGGCGAGGCCGAGGTCATGGCTGAAGCCGGTCTCGACGACATTATGATCAGCTACAATCTGATCGGTGCGGAAAAGATCGCCCGCCTCGGCGCGTTGCTGGCGAAGACCAAAGTGACGGTCTCAGCAGACAATTCCACGGTCGTCGCCAGTCTGCCGGATGCAGCAGCTTCCGCGGGGCGCTCACTCTCGGTCGTTGTCGAATGCGACACCGGCCGCAAGCGCGCAGGCGTTGAGACACCGGCCGAAGCTGTCGCTCTCGCGCGCCAAATCGCAGCCGCGCCCGGACTGACTTTTGCGGGATTCCTCATGTACCCTACTGAAACCGGCTGGGCCGAAGCGCAGCGGTTCTACGACGAAGCAATGCTGGGCGTGCGGCAAATGGGACTCGACGCCGCGATCATCTCCACCGGCGGCTCACCGAACCTCAAACACGTCGGGAAGCTCAAGGGCGCCACGGAACACCGGCCCGGCACCTATATCTACAATGACAGGATGCAGGTCGCCGCGGGTGTAGCGACCTGGGACGACTGTGCCCTTCACGTTTACGCAACAGTGGTCAGCCGTGCCGCACCGGATCGCGGCATTCTCGATGCCGGCTCAAAAGTTTTAACGGCGGACACCGGCGGCCTCGACGGATACGGATTGATCCTGGAACATCCTGAAGTGAAAATCGCTCGCTTCGCGGAAGAGCACGGCTTTCTGGATCTATCCAAAAGCAACACGAGGCCGGTTGTCGGCGATGTCGTTCGCATCGTGCCGAACCATGTCTGCGTGGTCGTGAATATGGCCGACGAGGTTGTGCTGGTTCGCGACGAAGAGATCATTGGAACACTTGCCGTTGCCGCGCGCGGAAAGCTCCGTTAATTCGCCGAAACACCATGTTTGCCTTCAGCATCGCTTCCAGAGATGGATTGCCTTTGCTATTGTGACCGCTCAACTTTGTCCTTTGAGAAATTGCCGACCGAAATGTCCGAGAACATCACGACCAACTACGAAAACCGCGGCGCATCCAAGGCCGCGATCCAGTCGCAATATGACGCCAGCAACACGTTTTTCGAGAAGTTGCTTGGACCTACGATGGGTTATTCCTCCGGCCTGTGGAACGAACCCGCAAACCGCGACACTTATGACGATGCGCAAAACCGAAAGCTCGACTGGCACGTCGATTGGTCCGGTGCGGCATTCGCGCGCAAGGTTCTGGATGTCGGTGTGGGCTGGGGAAGCTTTGTTGGACGTCTTGCTGCGAGAAATGCTCAGGCAGAGGTTACCGGCCTCACGATCAGCGACGCACAGACCGTCTATCTGCAACAGCATTTCGGCGACCGCATGCGTATCGAGCCGACGCTCTGGCAAAAGTTCGCGCCGAAGGGGCGTTACGATTGCATCGTCAACATCGAGGCGATCGAGCATTTTGCCAGATTTGACATCGTGGGGCCGGCCCGCGTGCAAGCCTACCGCGAGTTCTTCGAGTTCTGCGGGCGTCATCTGGCGCCGGGCGGGCGCCTGTCGCTCCAGATGACGACATGGCACAACGTCGATCAGGACCGGGAGAAACAATACGAAGCAGGTTTCGTGAAGGAATTCTTCCCCGAAACTTGCCTGCCGAGAATCCCGGAGGTCGTCGCTGCGGCAGATGGGCTCTTCCACGTCGTTCGGCTGGAATCGACACCGCGCGACTACGCCTATACCCAGCGCGAGTGGATACGGCGGCTGCGCCGAATGGCGGCAAATCAGGAGTTCGACGCGGATATGCTTCGCCGCTACATCGCGTATTACGAAAACAACCTCAACGGCTACATCATAGGAGCGCTGTCGCTGGTCCGCATGGCTCTAGAGCGTCGCGCGCCGCATGTGGGTTGGGATATGGACAAGACAGTCAAGCTCGAGCGTTGAGCTGATCTCTAGTCTTGTCGTGCTGTCGTGAATTTGGTTCAACGCCGATTGTATCCCGGCGCGGCCGCGTTCTTGAGCTGCATCAGAAACGTGAAGACCCACGCGAGCGTATAGAGACCTGCAAGCCCCAGCGCCGTCCGGCGATCCATGACCGACAAACCCGCCCAGTACCACACGCGGTAAATCCACAATCCCGTCGTCGCGACGCCCAAAAAGCAAACGAGGAGCTTCAGGCCTTGCGTGTTGGCAACCCCCACCGCCGCAAACAGGATGGTCGCGGGAATGAGAAACATCTGACAGACTGAAACCAAATTCTCGTTCATGAAAACTCCTGACGAATCGCTGGAATTTTAGCCCATCCGCCCGCGCGCCACGAATGGCGGCATGCGGTACGAGGCGCGCCGCAGGAACCTGCATGGAAGCGAAAAAGGGTCGTCGCGGTCATAAATCGCAGACTTGCCCCTTCTTGCGCGACGACTGGAACGAGGCTACAGCATCGGTGCCTCTTGGCACGGTTCGGAGCGTGGCGCAGCCCGGTTAGCGCACTAGTCTGGGGGACTAGGGGTCGGAGGTTCAAATCCTCTCGCTCCGACCAATTTGCCGCAAAAGCGGCATCGCCGTCTTCGGCCCTAATTGTCCTTCAAAACCTTGTCGATCAGCGCCCTCGCGCCGATCAGATCGTCCAGCGCGGCCTGAAGCTTGCCACGATCAGTCGGTCGCGCACTCTTGCGGACGTTCGGCGGCGCATAGGCTTCGGCACCGGACCCACCATTCACCGGAGCGGACTCAACCGGTTTGGACACCACCGGCCTCGGCATGACAGGAGTGGGCACAGGGTCGCGCAGCGGCGGTCCCAGATCCTTCAGCGACAATGGCGATGGAAGGTCAAGAGCTCGCCGTTCATCCACTGCGAACTCTTCGTCGTCCAAACCTTCAGCATCGGCATCTGTGGCGTCGGACGCCTGATCGTCGAGTTCCGCCGCCGGGCCGTCAAACAGCGGGGTGGCGTGATCCGCCGCCAGATCAGTCAGGCTCTGGACCGATTTAATTCCATGCTCGCGCAGGATGCGCTGCACGCCGCGGATGGTATAGCCTTCGCCGTATAACAGCCGGCGGATACCGCGCAGAAGGTTGACGTCGTCGGGGCGATAGTAGCGGCGACCGCCGCTCCGCTTCATGGGCTTGATCTGGTTGAAGCGCGTTTCCCAGAACCTTAGAACGTGCTGCGGCACGTCCAGGTCGTCAGCAACTTCGCTGATCGTCCGAAATGCATCCGGCGCCTTGTCCAAATGCACGCTCCCCATTGCCGCTGTCCTAAATCAGTCAGTCGTCGGTATCGTCGCCGCCGTGACCGCTGCCATTGCTCTGGCCGTTGCCGTTGATGCGCTGCTTCAGAATTGCTGAAGGCTTGAACACCATGACGCGGCGCGGAGAGATCGGCACTTCGGTTCCGGTTTTTGGATTGCGGCCGATACGCTGGCCCTTCTTGCGTACCATGAAGGAGCCGAACGATGACAGCTTCACTGTCTCGCCCTTCTCCAGACAATCGGTGATCTCTTTCAGCACCAGTTCGACGAACGCAGACGACTCCGTGCGTGACAGTCCCACCTTTTGGTAGACGGCCTCGCATAGATCCACGCGTGTTACTGTCTTTCCGGTTCCGGTCATCGCCTGCCCCACAAACGGCGAAAAAATCATTTCTGAAATTATGAGCTTAGCGACCGAGGGTCAACCGTGCTCATCAATGCAACAGCATGAAGTTGTTTTAAAGTTTCGTCAGTTTTTAGCAAAATGCCTACCACCGCAACAGCGCTGAGCCCCAGGTGAAGCCACCGCCCATCGCTTCCAACATCACCAGATCGTTCTTCTTGATGCGTCCGTCATCCGCCGCCGCCGCCAGCGCGAGCGGAATCGATGCCGCGGACGTGTTGCCATGCCGATCGACCGTCAGCACCACCTTCTGCGATGCAATATGAAGCTTCTTGGCGGATGCGTCGATGATGCGCTTGTTGGCCTGGTGCGGAACCAGCCAGTCAATGTCATCCGCCGTCGTGCCGGTTGCCTGGAATGCATCCACAATGACGTCGGTGATCATGCCGACGGCATGCTTGAAGACTTCTCGGCCTTCCATGCGCAGATGACCCACCGTCTGCGTCGTGGATGGTCCGCCGTCCACGAACAGCTTGTCCTTGTGCCGCCCGTCGGACCGCAGATGTGTCGTCAGGATGCCGCGATCCGCAGACGTTCCGGCCTGCGGCTGTGCTTCCAGTACCACCGCGCCCGCTCCGTCGCCGAAAAGTACGCAAGTGCCGCGATCGTTCCAGTCGAGGATGCGGGAAAATGTCTCCGCGCCGATCACCAGCGCACGCTTGAACGCGCCGCTTTTCAGGAAATTGTCGGCGGTCGCGAGGCCAAAGATGAAGCCGGAGCAAACCGCCTGAAGATCGAACGCCGCGCCATGGTTGATGCCGAGGCCGTTCTGGATCGCGACCGCAGTGGCGGGAAACGTGTTGTCGGGCGTCGAGGTCGCCAGCACGATGAGATCGATGGACTGCGTGTCGATCCCGGCATTGGCGATGGCCGCCCGCGCTGCCGCAAGACCCAGATGCGAGGTAAACTCGCCCTCCGCCGCGATGTGGCGTTGCTTGATGCCGGTACGCTGAACGATCCACTCGTCCGACGTATCGACTTGCTTCGCCAGTTCGGCATTGGTCAGGATACGCTCCGGCAAATAAGCGCCATAGCCGAGCACAACCGAACGCATCACAGTCACGAGACAGCCTCCTGCGCGTTCGGCGCCAACGAAAAGGCGTGACCGTCGCGGTTGAGTGATTGATTGATCTTTGGCAGGAGATCGTAGCGGACCATGTCATAGCCAACATCGATTGCCGACGCAAAGCCCTCGGCATCGGTGCCGCCGTGGCTCTTGATGACCACTCCGTTAAGGCCGAGGAACACGCCGCCGTTGACCTTGCGGGGGTCCATCTTGTCACGCAAGGCATTGAAAGCCCCCCGCGCGAAAATGTATCCGAGCTTGGAGCGCCAGGTCCGGCTCATGGCGCTGCGCAGATACTCGGCGATCTGCCGCGCGGTCCCCTCGGCGGTTTTCAGCGCGATGTTGCCGCTGAAACCCTCGGTGACAATGACGTCGGCAGCACCCTTGCCGATACCGTCGCCCTCGACGAAACCGATGAAGTCTAGCTGCGGCGGGTTCATGGCGCGCAGCAGTTCTGCTGCACCGCGCACTTCCTCGACCCCCTTTACTTCCTCAACGCCGATATTGAGCAGACCGACGGTCGGGCGCTCCAGGTCGAACAGCACCCGCGCCATCGCGCTGCCCATGATCGCGAGCGATGCGAGATGGCGGGCGTCGCCACCAATCGAGGCACCGACATCGAGCACGACAGATTCGCCGCGGACGGTTGGCCAGACGCATGCGATCGCCGGGCGCTCGACCCCCTCCAGCATCCGTAGGTTAAGCCGTGCCATCGCCATCAGCGCGCCGGTGTTGCCGGCGGAAACCGCGACATCCGCCTCGCCTTTTTTCACGGCATCGATGGCGAGCCACATCGACGACGTCTTGCGGCCCCGGCGCAGCGCCTGGCTAGGCTTCTCTTCCATGCTGATGGCAATATCGGCATGAATCACGCGCGACACGGCCTTCAGCGCCGGATGCAAATCCAGTTGCGCGCCGATCAGGGCGCTGTCGCCAACCAGCAGGAATTCGATATCGTTGTGACGCACCAGCGTGCGCGCGGCGCCCGGAATGACAACTGAGACACCGAAATCGCCCCCCATGGCGTCAAGCGCGATTCGAACCTTTTTTGGCATAGGCGTTCCGGAAACCTGATTGTTGCGGCCTCGAAACGACTGGCCGCGCGTGCGGGCCGTAGTCATCGCGGCGTTTGGCAGAGGTATCGTCTAAATACGGCGCAAAGCCCCGACCGGGCTACGACAATAGCGTTTTCGTTGTGCGACACAACGGCTTGACCCGATCGGCCGGTTCGGTCAACCCGCTCCCGCAAGTGGCTTAGTGGGCCGTCAGTCCCCCTTGGGTTTTTTGCCCTGCGCCGGATTGGGCTGCTCCTTGAGCGCCTTCAGGGCCGCAAAGGGGTGTTCGTCGGGGTCCACGGGAACCTGCGGTGGGGCAAACGCTACACCGGCCTTCCGCGGATAGGGATCTATTCCCAACACCAGAAATTCCAGAGCGAGCTGTCCGAGGTCGATGACGCCGTTGACGATGGGTTCCGGTTGGTTGGGAATCTCAAACGTCTCGCCCTCGTCTTTTTGAATGGACTTTGCGCTGACCGGAATCTGTGACGGCGGCGCGAACACCGCGTCGATGGCTTCGTCCACATCGCTCTCAATGGGATCGAGCGTTACCACACACGTCTGCCCGACACGGGCCTGCACCCGGCCGATCACGTTGATGCGGCCACCGACTGAAGGAACCACCTCGATCGTGGCTTTCACATGCGTGACCGCATTTACGCCCACCGCAGCCGCAATCAGATCGCGCTGCGCAGGCGTTGGCTCCAAAGTCTGCTGCAGCCCCGCATCGGGCAATTGAGCGACAGCAAGCAGAAAGCTCCAGGGATGATCCTTGTCCACCATCTGGCCTGACTTGATCATGATGTGACTCGCTCTGGTCCGGGCACGGGCTTTGGGAAAGTCCACAATCCCGCAAAGATCGCGGCAAGGTCCGTCGTGGAAAGCCTTGCGGCGGTTTCCAGCACATAGGCCGCCAGCGCCTTTGCGCTCTCGGGGAAGCCGCCATTGAGGACGTTGCGCGACAGCGCCTGCGCAAGCTCGTCCTCGCCCGCTTCAAAAGACAGATCGTAGGCGCAGGAACGACCGTAGAACGCCTCGCCGAACGCCTGCATGCGTTTGGGCACGGTCAGGTCGCCGACCCCCATCTCACGGAGGTTGTCGTCCATGTCGGCGCAAAAGCGATCGAACAGCGCCTGGGACAGACGATTTCCGCCCTCCACCGCACGCAATTGGCGCAGCACCAGCCACAGGTGCAGGATCAGCATGTCAAGACGGCCGTTAACCGTGTCCTGCACGTTGAGCCGGCTGTAAAACACCGGTTCTCGCGCTTGCGCCACGATCATGCCATAGATGGCTTCAATGGTGCCGCGCGGTGGGGCGGTGGGATTCCTGAAACGATTGAACGGCCAGAGCATTTTCGGTTCCGCATCGAAGCCGAAGGGGATCCTGCGGATCGCCTTGACGGCTACCGGTGTGTTGAAATCGGCAGTCCTGCCCGGTACGTCAACGCGTTGCCCGATGCAAGAGGAAGGTCACTCCGGGGTATGACTGTTTCCAGACAGATCGGTCTTCAGGCCGGCGGCAGGCGGGGCATTGCCGCGCGATTGCGCGCGGTCGCGGCGATGGCGCTTGTATGTGCTGCTCTAGGTGCCTGCACCGGAGAGCAGTTCCAGAAGGGCTACATTCTGCCGGATGGCGCGCTCGAGCAAGTTCCGATCGGCGCCAGCCAGGATCAGGTTCTGATCGTGATGGGAACACCATCGACCGTCGCCACCCTGAGCGGCGAAGTATTTTATTACATCTCGCAACGCTCCGAACGCAAAGTAGCGTTCATGCAGCAAAGCGTCATCGATCAGCGTGTGATTGCAATCTATTTCGACAAAAATCGCACGGTCCAGCGCATCGCCAATTACGGATTGCAGGACGGCAAGATCTTCGACTTCATCAGCCGCACTACGCCGACGAGCGGCCAGGAGATGAGCTACCTCACCCCGATCTTCAAACTACTCAGCCCGCGCTGATTCCGCCAGCTAACGCGTCGTGAAGCCCCGCAGCCCAACTGCGGGGCTTTTTGCATTGCGTCCGCAGCGCCGCGACACTTGCCGCTGGCGAATGTGCCCGCTACGCTTCGCCACAATAGATCTCGCCAAAGAGATCAATCAGGGAGGATGTTGATGACGCGCTCGCTATCTCGCCGGACTGTACTGTCCGGTGCTGCCGCACTCTCCATGACGTCGTTGTGGCCTCGATCAGTGAAAGCCGCCAGCTGGCGCCCCACCGAGACCATCAGGATCGTCGTGCCGGCTGCACCCGGCGGCAGCACCGACGTCATCGGTCGGCTTCTGGCGCAGCATCTCCAGGCGGCGTGGGGCCAGAACGCAGTCGTCGAAAACAAGTCGGGCGGCGGCGGGACCATCGGTACGACCGACTTCGTGCGTCAGAAAGCGGACGGGCACACCATCCTCGTCGGCAACCCAGGCCCGAATGCCGTCGCCTACAGCATCTTCCGCACCCTGCCCTACAAGCCCGAACAGCTTCTGCCCGTCAGCAACGCGATCCGGATTCCGAACATCGTGTGCGCGCATCCTTCAAGCGGCATCAAGTCGATCCCGGAACTGATCGCCTACCTCAAGGCCAATCCCGACAAGCTGAACTACGGCACGTCCGGAGTCGGCCAAAGCCCGCATCTCACAGCAGTCTGGTTTCTGCAATTGACCGGCCTGAAGATGACCCACATTCCTTTCAGGGGCGCAGGCCCAGCATTGACGGGCGCGCTTGGCGGCGACGTTTCAATCCTGTTCGATAATCTCTACCCGTCCCTGCCTCAGGCCCAGGACGGCAAGCTCGTCGCGCTGGCGGTGACGACACCTGAACGAAGCTTTAAGGCGCCCAACATTCCGACCTTGCGGGAGAGTGCGCCGGAGCTTGCGAACTTCGATGTCTCATCATGGTTCGGCGTATTCCTGCCCGCCGGCACGCCACGACCTGCCGTCGATGCGCTCAACAGCGAAATCAAGAATTTGCTGGAGCGCGACAACATCAAAAAGAACATCGAGGCGATGGGCGCCGTCTCGGACTACGGCACACCCGAACAGTTTACCGGCTTCATCAATGCCGAGATCAAGAAGTTCGCTGGCATCATCGACAAGGAAGGTCTGAAGATGGACGTCAACTGACGCCACCCGCAGACTTTCATGACGCTGCATCAATAAAAACGGCCGCCCATCGGGCGGCCGTTTCGTATTCAGTGTTCGGATGTCAGACGGACATCAATCCGTGTTCGACAAATTTGTAACCAGCCTCCCAGCGCTGGTGCTGTTCGGAGTTTTCCGGATACGGATTGTCGTGAGGCTCGTTGTTAAACCGCGCGAGTTTCCCCTGTTCGAACGGATCGCCGTCATCTGCCGCCATGGAACTCTCCCCATTGGGTTTCGCCACTGAACAACGCGAGCACGAGGAGTTGGTTGCCACTTCGGGACGATTTTTTGACCGGCCGGTAAAAAACGAATCAATTCCACAGAAAACGCGAACCCTCGATACGAAAAAACCCCGCAGCTTCCGCTACGAGGTTTTTCTCTCGATATGCGCGACGATCAGTGTGCGAGGATCGCCAGCAGCAGCAATGCCACAATGTTGGTGATCTTGATCATCGGATTCACGGCTGGACCCGCCGTATCCTTGTACGGGTCGCCGACGGTGTCACCGGTCACGGCTGCCTTGTGCGCATCCGAACCCTTGCCGCCGTAGTGGCCATCCTCGATGTACTTCTTGGCGTTGTCCCACGCGCCGCCACCCGAGGTCATCGAGATCGCAACGAACAGGCCCGTCACGATCACGCCCAGCAGCATCGCGCCGACCGCCGAGAACGCAGCCGATTTGCCCGCCGCGTCGCCGCCCGCAATGAAGTAGATCACGAAGAAGACGACGACTGGCGACAGCACCGGCAGCAGCGACGGAATAATCATTTCCTTGATCGCGGCCTTGGTCAGAAGATCGACGGCGCGGCCATAGTCCGGCTTCTCCGTACCCTTCATGATGCCCGGCTTTTCGCGGAACTGACGACGCACTTCCTCGACGATCGCACTGGCAGCACGGCCCACGGCCGTCATCCCCATCGCGCCGAACAGGTACGGCAGCAGACCGCCGAACAGCAGACCCACCACGACGTAAGGATTGGTCAGCGAGAAGTCAGGAACAACGCCCTTGAAGTACGGATACTTCGCCGCGTTTGCGATGAAGAACTTGAGGTCTTCATTGTAGGCCGCGAACAGCACCAGCGCGCCAAGACCCGCCGAACCAATCGCATAGCCCTTGGTGACCGCCTTGGTGGTATTGCCGACCGCGTCGAGCGCGTCGGTTGCCTTGCGGACTTCCTTCGGCAGACCAGCCATTTCGGCAATGCCGCCGGCATTGTCGGTTACGGGACCGAACGCATCGAGCGCCACGATCATGCCGGCCAGCGCCAGCATCGTGGTAGTCGCAATCGCGATGCCGAACAGGCCGGCGAGGCTGTAGGTGACGAGGATGCCGGCGATGATGACCAGCGCCGGACCAGCGGTGGACTCCATCGAGATCGCGAGACCCTGGATCACGTTGGTACCGTGGCCGGTAACGGAAGAAGCCGCGATCGACTTCACCGGGCGATAGTCCGTGCCGGTATAGTATTCGGTGATCCAGATAATGAGACCCGTCACGATCAGACCGACAACGCCGCATTCGAACAATGCCAGACCCGTATACTTCACGCCCGCGAGCGGACCGAAGCCGATCAACTGGTGGATCACGAGGGCGACACCGAACAACGACAGAACGCCGGTGGCGATCAGACCCTTGTAGAGCGCGCCCATGATCGACTGGCTGGCACCGAGCTTGACGAAGAAGGTGCCGGCAATCGAGGTCAGGATGCAGACGCCGCCGATGGCGAGCGGCAGGATCATCATGTTCGGCAGCAGCGCAGGTGCACCGGCGAAGAAGATCGCAGCGAGAACCATGGTGGCGACAGCCGTGACCGCGTAGGTCTCGAACAAATCGGCCGCCATGCCGGCGCAGTCGCCGACGTTGTCGCCGACGTTGTCGGCGATGGTCGCCGGATTGCGCGGATCGTCTTCCGGAATACCGGCTTCAACCTTGCCGACGAGATCGCCGCCGACGTCCGCACCCTTGGTGAAGATGCCGCCGCCGAGACGGGCGAAGATCGAGATCAGCGAAGCGCCGAAGCCGAGCGCCACCAGCGAATCGACCACGACGCGGTCATTCACGGCGAGCCCGCGGCCCTGAGTAAGGTACATGAAGTAAAGCGTCACGCCGAGCAGCGCGAGACCGGCCACGAGCATGCCGGTGATGGCACCCGCTTTGAAGGCCAGTTCAAGTCCGCCAGCGAGCGACTTGGTCGCCGCCTGCGCGGTTCGCACGTTGGCGCGCACCGAGACGTTCATGCCGATAAAGCCGGCCGCACCCGACAGCACGGCGCCGATCAGGAAGCCGACGGCGACGAGTATGCCGAGGAAGTAAGCCAGCAGCGCGAAGATCACGATGCCGACGATCCCGATCGTCATGTATTGACGCTTGAGATAGGCTTGCGCGCCTTCCGCGACGGCTGCAGCAATTTCCTGCATCCGCGCGTTGCCCGCGTCGGCTTTGAGAACCGACGACGTTGCCCAAATGGCGTAAACGATGGAAAGCGCTCCAGCGAGCACGATCAACCACAATGCTGTCATTTAATTTGCCTCAGATCCCGATGGTTTCCCCAAACGCCCCTGTGGACCGCGAAGCGGATGGGGCGCAAAAAAGGAGGCATGCCTCGCCAATGGGCGAAAGCTGCCTCAATTCGGCGCGGACAATGCCAAAATCATCCCCTTGACGCAACGCTGCCAAAGGCTTTCACGGCCCTTTTTCCGGCAATTCAACGAATGTCCTATTTGGGCTATGTGCGCTGCGCAAAAACGTCAAAAATGACTGTAGGACAGTCGCTTCAGCGTAATCGCCCCACCCGCGGCGTCAAGAAACCGGGGTGGATCCGCGCTCGCCGTCACCCTGCCAATGCTCGTTACCTTGACGTTCGCCATCCGCGCGGCGGCGGCGAAGTCGTCCCACCGATTCTCGGGAATCGTGCAAAGCACCTCATAATCGTCACCGCCCGCGACGAGGGAATCGATGCTGGATTGCGCCTCAGCGAGCAAACGCTGCGCTGGTTCAGAAAGCGGAACAGCGCCAATGAAGATGTCCGCAGATAATCCCGACGCCGCACACAGTTTTGCGAGATCGCCCGCAAGGCCATCCGACACATCCATCGCCGCGCTGGCGAACTCGCGAACCGCGGCGGCAATCGCGTTGCGCGGCTGCGGCACACGGTAGCGCTGAATGAGAAAATTGCGGGACGACGCGCCGATCCCTTCGCGTGCGATTGCGCCTTTGAGCAATCCCAGGCCCAGCGCCGCATCGCCAATAGTGCCTGTGACCGCGATCATGTCGCCTGCCCTCGCACCGTCACGGCGGATCATCTTGCCCGCAGCAACGCGACCGAATGCCGTGACCGAAATCATCAACGGACCGGGCGTGGAGACCGTATCGCCGCCGAGCACCGGACAGTTGAACGCCGCAGCATCTTCACCGAGAGAGCGCGCGAAAGGTGCCAGCCATTCGTCGCTTGCCTCGCGCAGCGCCAGCGTCAGCACGAAACCCGCGGGCTCTGCTCCTTTGGCCGCCAAATCAGACAGGTTCACCCGCAACGCCTTGCGTGCAATTGTATCCGGCGGGTCGTCAGGCAAAAAATGAACGCCTTCGACGATGGCATCCGTCGTCACCACCAGATCATGCCCGGTGGATTTGAGGATCGCGGCGTCGTCGATGAGGCCGAATGCGCCGGGATCGGTGGCGAGCGGACGAAAGTAGCGCGCGATCAGACTGTCTTCACCAGACACGCCCCTGTCGCGCCCGGCCATGACTAGCCACCCGCCCGCACGAATTCACCGGCACGAAACTGCCGCGCGATCTGATCGAGCACGGCATTCACCATTCCTGTTTCTTCTTTATCGACGAAGGCATGCGCGACATCGACGTATTCCGACACCACCACACGCGCCGGAATGTCCTTGCGATGCTCCAACTCATATGCACCTGCCCGCAACGTCGCGCGCAGGATCGCATCGATGCGCTTCAGCGGCCAGCCGCTTTCGAGCGCCTTGTCGATCAGCGGATCGA
>JAZKGC010000148.1:0-37424 GCA_040386115.1 Pseudomonadota bacterium | reverse complement strand
TCGATCTTGGGATCGTGGGTCAGCGCAACGAACGCCGTGTAGCGGTCGATATTGAGCGGCGGCAGAGCAACATCTGGCCAATCGGCGAACAACGGCACGTCCGGAAACCGCTCCGGCGACGCGAACGCCGTGCGCGGATCGACCACGAACACGTCGTAATCCAGAGATTGCGCCAGCGGTGCCAGCGCCTGGCTGATGTGGACCGCACCGATGATGATGAGGCGCGCGGTCGGCGCATAGACATTCAGGAACAGCTTCTTGCCGTCCACCTCGATCATGCCGCTCTTGCCCATGCGCAGATGCTTGTCGAGTTCGGCATGCAACGGGTCAGCGGCGATGTTGCCAGCTTTGATGAGGCGCTGATCGCCGCTCCCCACATCGGTCACGACCACGACGGCGCGGCGCGCGGCGCGCTCGGTATTCAGTTCGGCGAGTGTATTCTGTTTCAAGAGTTGCCAACCTTCTCGACGAACACGCGGATGGTGCCGCCGCAGGATAACCCTACATTCCACGCGGTCTCGTCGGCGACGCCGAACTCCAGCATCTTCGGCTTGCCGCTGGCAATCACGTCGAGCGCTTCGGTGACGACCGCGCCTTCGACACAGCCACCGGACACCGAACCCAGAAACGTCCCGTCATCGTTGATGACAAGGCTCGACCCGGCAGGACGGGGCGCGGAGCCCCAAGTCTCGACCACGGTGGCCAGCGCCACGCCGTGACCGGATTTGATCCAGGTCTCGGCGGCTTTCAGGATGTCTTCGTCGCGGTTGAGCATCGTTTGATTCCTCAAGCTGCGGAGCGCGCATCGATCCGCCGGCGCATGTGCTCCGACGACAATGCGGCGATCAGCCCTTCCATGGACTTCAAGTTATGTACCGGACGGAATTCATCAACATGCGGCAGCATCATTTTGATGCCCTGCGCCTTGGCCTCGAACCCCTCGAACCGCAACAACGGATTGAGCCAGATCAGGCGGCGGCAAGACCGATGCAGCCGGTCCATCTCGAATTCCAACCTGGAATCCGCCTCGCGCTCCAGCCCGTCCGAGATCAGCAGCACGATCGCGCCTTGCCCGAGCACCCGGCGGCCCCATAGATTGTTGAAATTGTGCAGCGACGTCGCGATCCGCGTGCCGCCAGCCCAATCCTCGACCCCCGACGAACAGGCCGCCAGCGCCTCATCGGGATCGCGCGCGCGCAAGGCCCGCGTCACGTTCGTGAGCCGCGTGCCGAACAGGAACACCGAAACTCGCTTGCGGGCATCGGTGATCGCGTGCAGGAACTGCAAAAATAACCGCGTATAGTCGGCCATCGATCCAGAAATATCGAGCAGTGCCACGATTGGTGCGGGCTTGTCGATCCGGCCAAGGCGATGGAGCTTGACGATTTCGCCGCCAGTGCGAAGGCTGCCGCGCAGCGTGCGCCGGAGATCGATCCGCTGGCCGCGAATATCTGGCTTGAAACGGCGCGTGCGCAATTCTGCTTGCGGAAGCTTCATTTGTGCAATCGCGCGGGCGACCTCGGCGATCTCGGCAGCGCTCATCTGCGCGAAGTCCTTGCGCTGCAACACCTCGCGGTCGGAGACCGACAGTTGAACATTCTCCTCTTCGATCTCAGGCGCCTCGATATTCCGGCTCTGGGCGAATGCTTCCTGAACGCGGCGCGACGCAGGCGGTGGTGGCTTCTGCGCTTCGGGCGGCAGTGGCACCGAATCCAGCATGTGTTCAGTGCCTTCCGCGCGGCGGAAGAACAGATTGAAGGCCTGCGCAAATACCAGCGCGTGCTCGTGGCGCTTGACGAAAATCGATTCGAGCGTGGTGAACAGATCGGCGCGATTGCCGATATCGATCAGGCGCATCGCGTTCAGCGCGTCGATCACCGCACCGGGACCGATGGGCAGTCCCGCCACGCGCAGCGCCCGCGCAAAGCCGATGACGTTGTCGGCGATCAATCCAGTTTTTTGGGTCTCGACGCCGTTCGGCATGACAATTCCCGGATGGCTTGGCTCAAGCAGCAGGATCGCTGACGGCTTCCTTGATGACTTTGTCGAGCGCCGGCCCCTGCATGCGCCCGATATCGTCCTGATACTTCAGGAGCGCGCCAAGGGTATCGCCCACCACCTGCGGTGTCAGCGAGCGCGCGTCGAGTTCGGTCAGCGCCGTCGCCCAGTCGATGGTTTCAGCGACGCCCGGCACCTTGAACAGGTCTTGCTCGCGCAGCGCCTGCACGAATCCGACCACCTGCTGCGACAGCTTTGCGCCGATATTCGGCACGCGCGACTTGACGATGGCCAGTTCGCGCTCGGCGGATGGATAATCGACCCAATGGTAGAGGCAGCGGCGCTTCAGCGCGTCATGAATTTCGCGGGTGCGGTTCGAGGTGACAATCACGATGGGCGCTTGCGGTGCTTTCACCGTGCCAAACTCCGGGATCGACACCTGAAAATCGCTGAGAATTTCCAGCAAATATGCCTCGAACGCCTCGTCCGCACGGTCGAGCTCGTCGATCAGCAGCACCGGCGGCCCGCCCACATCCGGCTCCAGCGCCTGAAGCAGCGGTCGCTTGATGAGATATTTTTCCGCAAAGATATCGGAAGAAAGCTGTTCTCGGTCGGTCTCGCCGCTGGCTTCGGCCAGACGAATAGCGATCATCTGTGCCGCGCTGTTCCACTCATAGACCGCAGACGCTACGTCGAGACCCTCATAGCATTGCAGACGAATCAGTTTGCGACCAAGCGCGGCTGCGAGAACCTTCGCGATCTCGGTCTTGCCGACGCCTGCCTCGCCTTCAAGAAACAACGGCCGGCCCATCCGCAACGACAGAAACACCACCGTCGCCAACGAACGCTCGGCAAGATAGCCCCGCCTCGTGAGCAGATCGAGCGTTGCATCGACGGACGCGGGAATCGCCGCAGCCTTGTTCATCGGATCGTCTTACTCATACAGCGCAGACTCCAGAACTCAGGTCTTCGCAACCGCCGCTTCGACGGCCCTGCGCGCAAGCACTTGAATCAGATGCGCGCGATACTCCGCGCTGCCATGAAGATCGCTGTTGAGACCCTCCGCCGAAACCGAAAGGCCATCGAGCGCCTTCGGCGAAAAACGCTTCTTCAGCGCGTCCTCGAAGGCAGAAACCCGGAACACGCCGTCGCCGCCTGCGCCCGTAACGGCCACGCGCGCGTCCGACGGCCGCTTTGCGACGAACACGCCGACCAGCGCATAACGCGAGGCCTGGTTGCGAAACTTCTGGTAGGCAGCCTTCTTGGGGACCGGAAACATCACCCGGGTGATGATCTCGTCCGGCTCCAAAGCTGTCGTAAACAAGCCCTGAAAGAATTCTTCCGGCTTCAACCGGCGCTTGTTGGTGACGATGGTGGCACCAAGCGCCATCACTGCCGCAGGATAATCCGCAGTCGGGTCGTTGTTGGCCAGCGAGCCGCCGATGGTGCCCTTGTGGCGCACGGCCGGATCGCCGATCAGGCCGGCGAGTTCGGCCAATGCGGGGATAGCTTCGCCGACAATGGCAGACGTCGCCACCGACGCATGTGTCGCGGTCGCGCCGATCACCAGATTGCGGCCCTTCATCTCGATGCCGTTGAGGCCTTCGATGTGAGAGAGGTCCACAAGATGCGGCGGGCTGGCGAGCCGCTGCTTCATCACCGGCACCAGCGTATGGCCGCCGGCGACCAGCTTGGCGTCTTCGTTCTTGAGGAGAAGATTGGCGGCCTGCCGCACAGTCCCCGGACGATGATATTTGAATTCGTACATAATCGGTCCTTGGGCGCTCGTCGTTATGCGAGATCGGATTTGGACATGGCCTTCGCGCCGGCTGCAATGGACAGCACGATATTCTGGTATCCGGTGCAGCGGCACAGATTGCCTTCGAGTTCTTCGCGGATGACGTGATCGCTGAGATCGTGCCCCTTGCGATGCACCAGATCCACGGCGGTCATGATCATGCCGGGGGTGCAGAAACCACATTGCAGCCCGTGATGCTCGCGAAAGGCCTCCTGCATCGGATGCAGCGGTGCGCCATCGGCTGCGAGACCCTCAATCGTTTTGACCTCATGTCCGTCCGCCATCACGGCCAGCGTGGTACAGGACTTCACGGCCTTGCCGTCGAGGTGCACAACGCAGGCGCCGCACTGCGAGGTGTCGCAGCCCACATGCGTCCCCGTCAGTTTGAGATTCTCGCGCAGGAATTGCACCAGCAGCGTGCGCGAATCGATATTGCCTGTCACGGGATTGCCGTTCACGATCAGTGAAATCTTGGCCATCGACACTCTCTTGTATTTTTCGGCTTGGCGTTCGGTATTCGCAGCGCCGCATGGCGCGGCACGAACACATTTAAAATCGTTCCAAACTCATAATATGGGGCATCGCGGCAATGAGCAACCTCATGCCGCGACGGTTCTGAACAAGAAGGCTTGAAGTTGGTGAGGGCCAGATATGCTGAAACAACGGCCCTTCAGCCCGCTTTCACGGCTTCGGCGAATTTCGCGAAAAACTCATCGGCGAGCTTCTTGGCAGAACCGTTGATGAGCCGCTGGCCCAATTGGGCGAGCTTGCCGCCGATCTGGGCTTCGACATTATATGTCAGCAGCGTGCCGCCGTCTTTCTCCGCCAGCGCCACCGTGGCTCCGCCTTTGGCAAATCCGGCGACCCCGCCCTCACCCTCGCCGGAAATCCTGTAGCTGCTCGGAGGGTCGAAATCGCTAAGCGTCACCTTGCCCTTGAAGCGGGCGGATACCGGACCGACCTTCATCTTGGCGACAGCCTCGAACTGGTTCTCGCCCGAGACATTCAATTCCTCGCAGCCCGGAATGCAGGATTTCAGAACGGCGGGGTTGTTGAGCTTTTCCCAGACCACTTCTCTCGAAGCAGGGAGTTGGACTTCGCCGGTCATCGTCATTGCCATGGTCTTGTCTCCGCCGTCGTCGGCCGCATGCGGCGACCGTATGAACTTCAAGTAAGCCACAGACAACGCAATTGAAAGAGGATCGTGCGGGCGGGTGCGTTGCAAAATGGTCCCGGGCGCAGCGAATCTATTGGCATGCCATCGGCCGTTGGCTAGGGTCCGCGCACCATGAGCACGTTTCTTTCCCCCCTGCTTGCACCCCTGCTGTCGAGCGCCGCCATGCGAGCGGTTTGCGACGATGCAGCGTATGTGCAGCACATGCTGGATTTCGAGAGCGCACTGGCGCGCGCGGAAGCTGCGACCGCAGTAATTCCGGGACCGGCCGCGCCCGTCATTTCCAAAGCCTGCGTCGCTGAACACTTCGATATCCCAGCTTTGGCGAACGCCGGAGCCGTGGCCGGTAATCTGGCCATTCCGCTCGTTAAAATGCTCACCTCCCACGTCGCGAAGGTCGATACTGACGCCGCACGGTACGTTCATTGGGGCGCAACGAGCCAGGACGTCATCGACACGGCAACTGTGTTGCAATTGCGCGCGGCGATCGACGCACTGCTAGGCGATCTCGACCGGGCCATTGCCGGATTCGCGAAACTTGCGCAGCAACACCGCGAAACAGCTGTTGTCGCCCGCACATGGTTGCAGCATGCGCTGCCGATGCCCTTCGGCTTGAAACTCGCGGAGTATGCATCAGCCCTCCATCGCTCTCGTATGCGTTTGAAGCGTCTGCGCGCCGAGGCGTTGGTGCTGCAGTTCGGCGGTGCTGCGGGCACGCTTGCCGCTCTCGGCGACAGAGGCCTCAAGGTCGCCGAGCAACTCGCCAGGGAGTTGTCGCTGCCGCTGCCAGATGCGCCGTGGCATACCCATCGCGACCGCATCGCCGAAGCAGCCTCGGTGTTCGCCATTCTCGCAGGCACATGCGGCAAGATCGCGCGTGACGTCTCATTGATGATGCAGACCGATGTTGCCGAAGCCTTCGAGCCCGCCGGTGAAGGCCGCGGCGGTTCGTCCACATTGCCGCACAAACGCAATCCGGTCGCCGCAGCATCCGCGCTGGCCGCAGCCACCATGGCACCCAATCTCGCCGCGACGATTTTTGCGGCACAAGTGCAAGACCATGAGCGCAGCGCGGGACCGTGGCACGCCGAATGGCCGACGCTGCCGACATTGCTGCTCGTCACCTCCGGCGCGCTGGCGGCCATTGTGGAGATCGCTGAAGGACTCGAGGTAGATGCTGCACGGATGCGCGCCAATCTCGACTCAACGCGAGGGCTTGTCATGGCGGAAGCCGTGTCGATGGCATTGGCGGAGAACGTCGGCAAAAACGACGCGCATCATATCGTCGAGGCCGCAAGCCGCAAGGCAATCGAGACCAGGCAACATCTTCGCGACATACTTTTGGCTGATGCGCGCGTGACCGCTCACATCAGCGCCGACAAACTCGAAGGCCTGTTCGACCCGATGAAGTATCAAGGCATGTCGCAAGCGCTGATCGACCGGCTGCTTGCGCCGCTCGACCACGAATGAGACAGACGACTTTTAGTAAGTGCCAGAAGTGCCATTGCCGGGCTTGACCCGGCAATCCATCTTCTTGAAAGATTTTTTCAGATGGATGCGCGGTCAAGCCCGCGCATGACGACCTGGATACAAGAAGACTTGGATATAAGAAGACTTGGATATAAGGACACGCTCCATGCCGATGATCGACGCCGATGGCTGCCTTCTTAACGTATCGGTGGATGGACGCGACGGCGGCCCAACCGTCATGCTGTCGAACTCGCTTGGCACGACGATGCAAATGTGGGAACCGCAGATGGCAGCGCTCACCAAATTGTTTCGCGTGGTCCGTTATGACCGACGCGGCCACGGCAAGTCAGGCGCGCCGCCCGGCCCCTATTCGATGGAGCGTTTCGGCAAGGACGTGCTGGCGATCCTCGACGATCTCAACATCGATAAAGTGCATTGGTGCGGACTGTCGATGGGCGGCATGGTCGGCCAGTGGCTGGGCGCCAACGCGCCGCAGCGGATCGACAAACTGATCCTCGCCAACACCTCGTGTTACTATCCCGATCCGACCAACTGGCTGAACCGCATCAAGGCGGTGAAGGAAGGCGGCGTGGCCGCCATCGCCGACGCCGTGATCGCCGCGTGGCTGACGGCGGATTTCCGCGAACGTGAGCCGCAGATCGCAGCAAATCTCAAGGCGATGCTGGTCGCCACGCCCGTGCAGGGATATCTCGCCTGCTGCGAAGCCCTGAGTACGCTCGACCAGCGCGAGTTGCTGCCGCGCATCGAAGCGCCGACGCTGGTGATCGCAGGCCGACAGGACGTCGCAACGACCGTGGAGGCCGGCGAACTCATCCGCAGCCGGATTCCCGGGGCAAGCATGACGCTGCTCGATGCGGCTCACATCTCGAACGTCGAGCAATCGCATAACTTCACCGAGGCCGTGGTCGGCTTCCTGACTCAACGCTGAGAGCAACGAGATGGACGACAAAGAGCGCCGCGATCAGGGCACTGCGCGACGGCGCGATGTGCTCGGCAATGCCTGGGTCGATAAGTCGGCCGCTGGCAAGAATGACTTCAACGCGGATTTTCTCGATCTCATCACCCGCTATGCGTGGGGCGAAATCTGGACGCGGCCGCAGTTCGACGCGCGCACCCGCCGCGTGCTGGTAATCGGCACCCTGATGGCGCTCGGCCAATGGGATGAATTCCGGCTGCACGTGCGCGCCGCACTCACCGAGGGCGGCTTCACGCCGGATGACATCAAGGAAATCCTGTTGCAGCAGGCGATTTATTGCGGCGTTCCCGCCGCCAATCACGCCATCAAGGAAGCGGCAGCCGTGCTTCAGGAACTGGGGCTGCTCGACAAGTAGCCTTGCTGCGGCGCAGTTGACGTCGTTTCTTCGCTGCGGGAGGCGATTGCAGCAGGCTCGGTGTCGATCACCAACAGAATTGCCGCGCCGATCAGCAGCAGCGATTCACTGGCATGAAGGCGGAGCGCCGCAAGTTCACCGACTTTCGAGGCGGCGATCAGACTTGCCATGCTGATGAATGCACCAAGACCCAGCGCGAATGCCAGCGCCTCGTCGCAACTGCCTTTCTTGCGAATGGCGGCACGGATAATCAGCAACAGGAACACCAGAAAGAACGCCGCTACGGTTACCTTGCCGAGTGCCAGCAGCCAGGCGAGACGTATGGTGCCGATCGGCGGAAGGCTGAGGAAATCACTGGCGTATAATGCAGGTGCGATATTGGTGCGATCGTAGAGGCCGCGGATCGGCGAAATCCAGACCTTCATCGCGGACATGCTCCACGACGGAATGAAGTAGGCCGCGAGAAGCGCGCCGTTGAATGTGCTGATCCGCCAGTCTTTGGACATGCCGTCGTGCTCCGGCCAAAGCAGCATTACGGGCGCTGCAATGAGATTGGCCGGAGCTAACTCCGCTCAAGTGGGAGCGGCAATTTAAACCCTTTTTTAACCTTAATACGGCGGCCCAGGCTGTGGATAACCGGCTGCGGGAAAAATCCGCAAAAGAAAATCCCGCCTTTCGGCGGAACTTCCTCAACTGCTCCAAACCAGATGCTCAGTGGCCGCCCTTTTGGCTCTGCTGACCCTGCTGGTCCTGCTGGCCCGGTTTATGACTTGGATCCTGCTGCTGCTGGCCAGGCTTCTGGCCACCGCCCTGCTGCTGACCCGGCTGCTGACCTGGCTTCTGGCTCTGCTGGCCCGGCTTCTGGTTCCGATTGTTCTGGTTGCCCATGATGGCATCTCCTTTGTTGAACACCGAACCAACTGACTGCCGTACCCTTGGTTTCACTGGAACCTCAGGTTCCTCGATGATGTTTTCGTGGCACCGCAAACTTGGCCTGTACCACGGCCTCATGCCGCAGCCGACCCGGTTGCCGCACCCGGTTCCCGCTGTTAGAAAATGAAACAATGCGACGATCCGGCTGCCGGAGCCCTCGACGTATTATGATTGGTGCAGCAAATTCGGACGCAACCGGCGTCCCTTTTGCCGGATTTGTTCAAGAACGGCAGCACGCGGGATCACTTTGGATTATTTCGCCCAGCAATTGATCAACGGACTGGTGCTCGGCTCGATCTACGGCCTGATCGCGATCGGCTACACCATGGTCTATGGCATCGTCGGGATGATCAATTTCGCCCACGGCGACATTTTCATGATCGGCGGATTCATCGCGCTCATCACGTTTCTCATTCTGGTCTCGATCGGCCTCACGATGGTCCCCGTGATCCTGCTGCTGGTTCTGCTGGTCGCAATGGCGGTCACAGCGCTTTACGGCTGGACCGTGGAGCGCATCGCGTACCGCCCGCTGCGCCAGTCGTTTCGCCTCGCGCCCATGCTCTCCGCCATCGGCATGTCGTTCGTGCTGACGAATTTCGCTCAGGTGTCGCAGGGCGCGCGGGTCAAGCCGGTGCCGCCGGTCATCACCGGAGGCTACACGCTGTTCGAGAATGACGGGTTCGTGGTTCGGCTGTCCAACATCCAGATCATCGTCGTCATCACCACAGTCATCCTGCTGGCAATCTTCTCGTGGCTGGTGGCGCGCACGCGGCTCGGTCGCGACATGCGCGCCTGCGAACAGGACCAGACCATGGCCGCCCTCCTCGGCGTCGATGTCGATCGCACAATTTCGATGACGTTCGTGATCGGCGCAGCGCTCGCCGCCGTCGCCGGCATGATGTACCTGCTCTATTATGGCGTCGTCGATTTTTTCATGGGCTTCGTCGCCGGCATCAAGGCCTTTACCGCTGCCGTGCTCGGCGGCATAGGCTCGCTTCCCGGCGCCATGCTCGGTGGACTTCTGATCGGGCTGATCGAAACCTTCTGGTCCGCCTATTTCACATCCGAGTACAAGGATGTCGCCGCGTTCTCGATCTTGATCGTCGTCCTGATCTTTCTTCCGACCGGCCTTCTCGGCCGCCCGGAAGTCGAGAAAGTCTGAGAGGCAGCGTGGCGCGTCCAACCGATCCCGCTGCGCGCATGTCCCCCGCCGCGCCGGCGCACGGCATCGCTTTCATCCTCAAGAAATCCTTCATCAGCGCCTTCGTGGCGCTGTTGCTGTTTTCACTGATGATCGGAATCCGCACCGAAGCCGGTCCCGAGGGCCAGTTGATCTACTGGACTCGTTTTGGAGATCTGGCAGCGATCGTCGCAGCCGTGTTCGCAGGAAGCATCATCGTCGAACTGCTGCGGAAATGGATCGGGCCTTCCACAGGCGTTTTCCTCCTGCCTGCGGCCGCAACCGGCACGCTCAAAACTTTGCAAAATCTTCTCGCCCCGGCCCTTCTCATATTCACGCTTCTGGTGCCGGTGATTTTCTACGAGCAGCGCTATATTCTCGATCTCGGGATTCTCGTTCTGACTTATGTGATGCTCGGATGGGGGCTGAACGTCGTCGTCGGCCTCGCGGGACTGCTCGATCTGGGGTACGTGGCGTTCTACGCTGTCGGTGCTTATTCCTATGCGCTGCTGGCGACCACATTCGATTTGTCGTTCTGGGTCTGCCTGCCGCTGGCCGGAATCCTCGCCGCGTTCTGGGGAGTGCTGCTGGGATTCCCGGTGCTGCGGCTGCGCGGCGATTATCTCGCCATCGTCACGCTGGCATTCGGCGAAATCATCCGCCTCATCCTGCTCAACTGGCAACACGTCACCGGCGGCCCGAACGGCATCACCGGCATTGCACGCCCGAGCTTTTTCGGCATCCCGCTGACCAACACCGAGGACGGCCTCGCCGCCCGGCTCGGCATCGAGTTCTCCACCACGCACCGTATCGTGTTCCTGTTCTATCTGATCCTTGCGCTGGCGCTCCTGACCAACTGGGTGACCATTCGCTTGCGCCGCTTGCCCATTGGGCGCGCATGGGAAGCGCTGCGCGAAGACGAGGTCGCCTGCCGCGCGCTCGGCATCAACACCACGACCACGAAGCTTACAGCCTTTGCGATCGGGGCCATGTTCGGCGGATTGGCCGGCGCATTCTTCGCCACACGACAGGGATTTATCAGTCCTGAGTCGTTTACCTTTCACGAGTCTGCGCTGGTGCTGGCCATTGTGGTGCTGGGCGGCATGGGCTCGCAACTCGGCGTGGCACTGGCGGCGCTCGCGATGATTGGCGGCTTCGAGCTGTTCAGAGGGCTTGAGCAATTCCGCATGCTGGTCTTCGGCGCGGCGATGGTGCTGCTGATGATCTGGCGTCCGCGCGGCCTGATCGGTCATCGCGATCCATCGATCTTTCTCGAAAAGCCGGCGGAGATTTCATCCACAATGGTCAAGGAAGTTCGGGGATGATACGCCAAGACCCCCGCGACATTCTCGACGTCGAACATCTGTCGATGCGCTTTGGCGGCATCATCGCCGTCAACGATCTGTCATTCACCGCCAAACGCGGTGACATCACCGCGCTGATCGGCCCTAATGGTGCCGGCAAGACCACCGTGTTCAACTGCATCACGGGATTCTACAAACCCACCACTGGCATGATGCGCCTCGCCCACGAGGACGGCCGCGAATTCCTGCTGGAGCGATTGTTCGACTACCGCATTTCCAAGGTCGCGAAGGTTGCACGCACGTTTCAGAACATCCGGCTGTTCGCGGGCATGACCGCGCTGGAAAACCTTCTGGTGGCCCAGCACAATCCTCTGATGCTTGCCTCGGGCTATTCGTTTCTGGGCCTGATCGGTGCGCCCGGATTTCGCCGCGCGGAACAGCGCGCGATCGAGCTTGCGCGCTACTGGCTCGACCGCATCGGCCTCATGTCACGCGCTGACGACGCCGCCGGTAATCTTCCCTATGGCGATCAGCGCCGTCTGGAGATTGCGCGGGCCATGTGTTCCGAACCGGCGCTGCTGTGCCTGGATGAGCCCGCCGCCGGGCTGAACGCGCGCGAAAGCGACGAATTGAGCAAGCTGCTGCTCGCGATCCGCAAGGATCATGGCACCTCAATCTTGTTGATCGAACACGACATGTCGGTGGTCATGGAAATCTCCGACTGCATCTTCGTGCTGGACCACGGCATCAAGATTGCAGCGGGCACGCCAAAACAGATTCGCGACGATCCAAAAGTCATCGCCGCCTATCTCGGTTCGGATGAGGATGACGCCATCGCGGTGATGGAGGGCGGCACATGAGCGCGGCTTCCACGCCCCCACTGCTCGCGATCCGCGGACTGGTCGCGGCTTATGGCAATATCGAAGCGCTGAAGGGCGTCGATCTCGACATCAATCCGGGCGAGATCGTCGCGCTGATCGGAGCCAACGGTGCCGGGAAATCCACCCTCATGATGTCGGTGTTCGGCAGGCCGCGCGCCCGCGCGGGACGTATTGAGTTTGACGGTCAGGACATCACCGGCGTGCCGACCCATCACGTCGCGCGACTGCGCATCGCACAGTCTCCCGAGGGTCGCCGAATTTTTCCGCGCATGACAGTGGCGGAAAATCTGCGCATGGGCGCGGATGCCGCCGTCGAGACTGGGGAATCCGAGCGCAACGCCAGTCTTGAGCGGGTGTTCGCGCTGTTTCCACGCCTCAAGGAACGCATCGCCCAACGTGGCGGGACGCTGTCCGGCGGCGAGCAGCAAATGCTGGCTATCGGCCGCGCGCTGATGAGCCGCCCTCGCCTGCTGATGCTGGATGAACCTTCTCTGGGGCTCGCGCCGCTGATCGCGCGACAGATTTTCAACGCCATTCGGCAACTCAACAAGCAGGATGGCCTTACGGTTCTGATCGTCGAGCAAAACGCCAATCACGCGCTGAAACTTGCGCATCGCGGCTACGTCATGGTCAACGGGCTGATTACGCTGAGCGGCACTGGTGCGGAACTGCTGGCGCGGCCGGAAATCCGCGCCGCCTACCTCGAAGGAGGGAGGCATTAATGTCCCTCTACTCGAACGAATCCATCTTTCAGGTGCTGTTCGTCACCCTCGTGCTCGGTGCCGGCTGCGCGCTGCTGGCGGGGCGTGCCATCGCACTGACATGGCGCAGCATCTGGGTGGTGGCCGCGGCGATGATCCCGATGGGGATGGCGGTGAGATTTGTTCATTTCGCACTGTTCAACGAAACCCTGCTGGCCCCGAAAACCTACGTTCTTGAGACAGTTGTTCTCCTGATCGTCGCCTGCCTGTCGTTCCAGCGCACCCGCGCCCGGCAAATGGTCAGGCAGTATTACTGGCTCTATGAACCGAGCGGCCCCCTCAGCTGGCGGCTGCGGCAAGATGCGCCAGCCAACTCCTGACCACGGCTTAAAATTGCCCATGACTTACGGGCGAATTCAGCGGACAATGCGTTCGATTTGTTCGCCCGCTGTGCCGTTTGGCCGCGCTCCTTCACGATCTTCATGAGGACTATCCTATGAAACCAATCCGCATCATTGGCCTCGCATTCAGCGCGTCGATTGCCTTTTCGACAGCAGCGTTTGCGCAAGATATTCCCGTCGCGGTCGCCGGTCCGATGACGGGCAGCGAATCCGCATTCGGTCGTCAGATGAAAAATGGTGCCGACATGGCTGTCGCCGATCTGAACGCCGCGGGCGGCGTGAACGGCAAGAAGCTCGCGCTGCAAGTCGGCGACGATGCCTGCGATCCCAAACAGGCCCGCTCGATTGCCGAGAAGCTCGCAAGCGCGAAGGTCACCTTCGTGGCCGGTCATTTCTGTTCGTCGTCGTCGATCCCGGCTTCCGAAGCTTACGCCGAAGGCAATGTGCTCCAGATCACGCCCGCCTCGACCAACCCCACTTTCACCGAACGCAAGCTCTGGAACGTGCTGCGCGTCTGCGGCCGTGACGACCAGCAGGGTCTCGTCGCCGCGCAGTACATTATGAAAGCGTTCGCGGGCAAGAACGTCGCCATCCTCAATGACAAGACCACCTACGGGAAGGGTCTGGCGGACGAAACCAAGAAGGCGCTGAACGCAGCCGGTTTCAAGGAGAAGCTGTTTGAGTCCTACAACAAGGGCGACAAGGACTTCAACTCCATCGTCTCGCGGCTGAAGCGCGACAATATCGATCTGGTCTATGTCGGCGGCTATCATCAGGAGGCAGGACTAATCTTGCGCCAGATGCGCGATCAGGGTCTCAAGACCCTCCTGATGGCCGGCGACGCGATGAACGACAAGGAATTTGCATCGATCACGGGGGCCGCCGCGGAAGGCACGCTGTTCACCTTCGGACCCGACCCGCGCAACAAGCCGACCGCGAAGGCCATCGTCGAGAAGTTCAAGGCGAAGGGCATCGATCCAGAAGGCTACACGCTCTACACCTACGCCTCGTTCCAGGTCTGGTCGCAGGCGGCCAAGAAGATCAACAGCACCGATCCCAAGAAGCTCGTCGAAGCTATCAAGGCCGGCGAATGGGACACCGTGCTGGGCAAGCTGTCGTTCGACGCCAAGGGCGACATCAAGCTGCTCGACTACGTCGTTTACAAGTGGGACGCCAAGGGCAACTACGCCGAACTCGGCAAGGGGTCGTAAGCGCTTCACCCCACACGAATGCCGATCAATGTAGAGATGGCCGGGCTAAGTCCCGGCCATTTTCTTGATTGATTGCAAGCTACCCGAAATTCTGCAACGCCGGAAACGTCTCCAGCAGCCAGATGCTGACGCTCGACACAGCGCCGGTGAGAAATCCGATTCCGACCAGTACAAGCAGCGCGCCCATGACGCGTTCAACCACGGCAAGATGCCGCTTCATCCGCGCAAATACCGATGAGAACCGCTCCACCATGAAGGCCGCGATCAGGAACGGAATTCCGAGCCCGGCGGAATAAACCGCAAGAAGCCCCGCCCCATTTGTCACTGTTGCCTCTGATGCCGCGACCGACAGGATCGCGGCCAGAATAGGACCGATACACGGCGTCCAACCGAATGCGAACGCGAGCCCCATCACGTAGGCACCCCACAACCCGACAGGCTTCGGGATCGGCAGCCGTCCTTCGCGCATCAGGAAGCCGATGCGTGTGAGGCCGAGGAAGTGCAGGCCCATCAGAATGATCGCCACGCCCGCAAGGATCGACAGTTGTGCCGACCATGCGCGGATGACGCCGCCGATCAGGCTCGCGCTGGCGCCGAGGGCGATGAACACGGTGGAAAATCCCAGCACGAAAACCAGCGCCGAAATCATCACTGCACGCTTCGAGGCCTTGCGCTCCTCATCATTGACGACGTGCTCGATGGTCGCGCCGGTGAGATAGATCAGATACGGCGGCACCAGCGGCAACACGCACGGCGACAGAAAACTGATGAGGCCGGCGAGCAGCGCAGCGGGGATCGAGACATCCTGGATCATGCCGCTTATTGCACTGGGGCGGGTGTGCTATGCAAGCGCGGCTGCGGTGCTTCCGCGTGTTGTGATCGGACTGTGATGAGCGTAACTGCCAAAGCTGGAGCCTGTTTTCGCGAACGCGCCGCAAAGGGTGATGAGGCCTCACGATGAAGAACCTGCTCACCGATATTGCCGGCGTTCGCGTCGGCCATGCCGACGATGCTGCACTCGCGTCCGGCGTGACAGCAATCATCTTCGACCGGCCGGCCGTGGCGGCCATAGACATCCGCGGCGGCGGTCCCGGAACGCGCGACTGCTCGCTGCTGGACCCGGCCAACACCGTCGAGCGCATTGACGCGATCGCGCTGTCAGGCGGCTCGGCCTTTGGGCTGGAGGCAGGCGGCGGAGTTCAGGCGTGGCTTGCCGAACATGGCCGGGGCTTCCCGGTAGGCGATGCATTGATCCCCATTGTGCCCGGCGCGGTGATGTTCGACATGCTCAACGGCGGTAACAAGACATGGGGCCGCTTCCCGCCCTACCGCGATCTTGGTCACACAGCCGCAGCGGCCGCCACGGATGGCGTCTTCGCACTTGGTAGTGTCGGCGCTGGGCTTGGAGCTACAACGGTGAATTTCAAGGGCGGCGTCGGCTCCGCCTCGGCTGTGCTGCCGAACGGCGTTCGCGTCGCGGCCATCGCGTCGGTCAACGCTGTCGGAAGTGTCACTGTCGGCGACGGACCGTGGTTCTGGGCCGCGCCGTTTGAGATCGGAAATGAATTCGGCGGGCGCGGCCTGCCGCCCGCCTTTACTCCCGATATGCTGGCAGTCCGGCTGAAAGGCGCTCCTGCAACGACCGCTATCGAGAACACGACGCTTGCGATCGTCGTCACCAACGCCACCCTCACCAAGCCTCAGGCGAAGCGATTAGCGGTGATTGCGCAGACCGGCTTTGCGCGTGCGATCTACCCGGTCCACGCCCCGCTCGATGGCGACGTGGTCTTTGCAGCGGCGACATGCGAAAAAAATATCGAACCGCTGATCGGCCTGACGGAGCTTGGTGCGGTTGCCGCCAACGTCGTTGCGCGCGCGATCGCGCGCGGCGTTTACGAGGCGAACGCTTTGCCGTTTACCGGAGCGCTGCCGTCGTGGAAGATGCGGTTCGGATGATTGTAGATAACCGTCAGAAACGGGTCGGTCAGACCTTGACCGACACTGACTGCTTCGCCGCCGTCGCGAGTGCATCTGCCTGACGCTGCATCATTTGTTCGACGAGATTGTACTTCGTCGATGCATTGCTCGCCGGCGTGGACGGCGCGGCCTGGCTCAATGTGAGCGTCGTGCCGTCGGCATATGTCATCGTCGTGGTGACGGAACCGTCGCTGTTGACGGTCGATGTGCTGGACGCGGCCTGAAGCGCCTCCATCAGCGCGTCCGCACCGCCGCCGCCACCACCGCCGGAATGATGCGCGTAATGATGGGCACCGTTGCCTTTCAGCGCGGATGCCATCTCGTCAAGGCTGACCGATCCGTCGGCATCGGCGTCCATTTTGTTGAACACGTTGTTGGCGGCCTGAATGTTGGTGCCGCCGGCGCCAAGCTTGTCCTCGAATTCCGCTTTGGTGATCTTGCCGTCGCCATTGCCATCGATCTGCGCGAAAAGGCTTTTCAGCGCGGCCGATGCGCCGGTGGAATCTGGCTTGGCCGGATCCTGCGCTGCGAGCAGCGCGTTGAACGTCGCCGGCGAAAGGGCTCTGCCAGTGCTGACGGTCGATGATGCGAGACTGGCCGTCGAACTCGAAGCGGTTTTGCTCGCCCCGGCAATATCGAACAGGCTTGAGCCGTTCTGGCTCACGCCGGTCTTGGCCGTGCTCTTCGCCGGAACCAGCGACGACACCAGATCCAGTGCAGTGCTGGCAGCGGCTCCCAAGGCAAAATACATCGCGATATTCCCCTGATGCCGCGCAGCGCACGGCCTCAAATTATCCCGGATAATACCCAGCAAATGCCGTGCCGCTGCGGAAACCCAATAAAAACAGGGATATCTACAATCCTTGAGCGCCGCTTGACGCGGCAATTTCTGCCGCGGAGGCAGAACTTGCCATGCGTCCCGGTGCCAGCCACCTGTGAACGGTGCGCGCCTTACATTGCCCGTGCGCCGACGGCGTGTTAGGCGAAGCCAGCCGTCACCGCTGGCAATTCGCGCCGGGCGAACACCGGAAGCCGCCATGTCCTCACCGTTTGCGTCACGCCCTTTGATCATCGCACCATCGATCCTCGCGTCGGATTTTGCAAAGCTTGGTGAGGAAGTCCGCGCGGTCGATCAGGCCGGTGCCGACTGGATGCACCTCGACGTGATGGACGGCCATTTCGTGCCGAACATTTCCTACGGCCCGGATGTCATCAAGGCGATGCGTCCGCACTCGAATAAAATCTTCGACGCGCATCTCATGATCGCGCCGTGCGATCCGTATCTTGAAGCCTTCGCCAAGGCCGGCTGCGACCACATTACCGTTCACGCCGAAGCCGGCCCTCACTTGCACCGCTCGCTGCAGGCGATCCGCGCGCTCGGCAAGAAGGCCGGCGTCTCGCTCAATCCCGCGACCCCCGCCAGCGCCATCGAGTACGTGATCGACATGGTCGATCTCGTGCTGGTGATGTCGGTGAACCCCGGCTTCGGCGGGCAATCGTTCGTTCCCTCCGCGCTGGAGAAGATTTCTCAGGTCCGCGCGATGTGCGCCGGGCGGCCCATCGACATCGAAGTCGATGGCGGCGTGACTGCGGACAATGCCGCGAAGATCGCCGCAGCAGGTGCCAACGCGCTGGTCGCGGGATCGGCCGTGTTCAAGGGCGGCACGATGGACAGCTACAAGGCGAACATTTCCGCGATCCGCAACGCGGCCGCGTCGGCGCGCGGCGAGGCGATCTAGCCTTTCACGCTGACATCAACCCGCACCGGCCCGTCCTTTGTCCGAGGCGAAAAACGCCTGATTTTCCATGCCAAATCTCCCCCCCAAGGGTGGCCTCGTTCGACCCGATCTGGTAAAGCGCGGCGTAATCCCTCACGCGGCGAGTTCTTTATGATTCCACGTTATTCCCGCCCCGAAATGGTCTCCATTTGGGAGCCGCAGACGCGTTTCAAGATCTGGTTCGAGATTGAGGCGCATGCCGCCGACGCGCTCGCCGAACTGGGGACGATCCCGAAGGACGCCGCCAAAACAATCTGGGCCAAGGCCAAAGGCGTCACCTTCAACGTCGAACGCATCGACGAGATTGAACGCGAGACCAAGCACGACGTCATCGCGTTTCTGACACATCTGGCCGAGATCGTCGGACCGGAAGCGCGTTTCGTGCATCAGGGCATGACGTCGTCAGACGTGCTCGACACCTGCCTCAACGTGCAACTCTCGCGCGCAGCGGATCTGCTGATTGCGGATATCGACAAGGTTCTTGCTGCGCTGAAAACGCGCGCGTTCGAGCACAAGATGACGCCGACCATCGGGCGCTCCCACGGCATCCATGCCGAGCCGGTGACGTTCGGCCTCAAGCTCGCCTACGCCTACGCCGAATTCACCCGCGCCCGCGAGCGGCTTGTCATCGCGCGCAAGGACATTGCCACCTGCGCCATCTCCGGTGCGGTCGGCACCTTCGCGCAGATCGATCCGCGCGTCGAAGAACATGTCGCGAAAGCCATGGGCCTCGCGGTCGAGCCGATCTCGACGCAGGTGATCCCGCGCGATCGCCACGCGATGTTCTTCGCAACGCTTGGCGTGATCGCATCGTCGGTCGAGCGCCTCGCCACCGAAATCCGCCACATGCAGCGCACCGAAGTGCTGGAAGCCGAGGAGTTCTTCTCCGAAGGCCAAAAAGGCTCGTCGGCAATGCCGCACAAGCGCAATCCGGTGCTGACGGAAAATCTCACCGGCCTCTCTCGCATGGTGCGCGCCTATGTGACGCCGGCACTGGAGAACGTCGTACTCTGGCACGAGCGCGATATCTCGCATTCCTCTGCCGAGCGCATGATGGGGCCGGATGCCACCGTGACGCTCGACTTCGCGCTCAATCGCCTCGCGGGCGTGATCGAGAAGCTGCTGGTGTATCCCGCCAACATGCAGAAGAATCTCGACCGCCTCGGCGGTCTGGTCCACTCGCAGCGCTTGCTGATCGCGCTGACGCAGAAAGGCGCTTCGCGCGAGGACGCCTACAAGCTGGTACAGCGTAACGCCATGCCGGTGTGGCGCGGCGAAGGCGACTTCCTGTCGTTGTTGAAGAAAGATACAGACGTAAAAAAATACCTGTCCGACAAGGAGATCGAGGAGCAATTTGATCTCGCGTATCACTTCAAGCATGTCGATACGATCTTCCAACGCGTATTCGGAGCCTCATGAATTTATGAGCGTCGTCACCGCGGTAAGCCTGCGCAAGGGTCATCATTTCAGCAAGACCAACTCCTTAAGCATTCGCCTGCTCACAGGCCTTGGCGTTGCCGGGGACGCGCACATGGGCAAGACGGTGAAGCACCGCTCGCGCGTGGCAAAAAATCCAAATCAGCCGAACCTTCGCCAAGTCCATCTGTTGCATGAAGAGCTGTTCGACGAACTGGCGTGCAAGAATTTCATCGTCCGGCCCGGCGACATGGGCGAGAATGTCACAACGCGCGGAATTGACCTTTTGGCACTGCCAACGGGAGCGCGACTGCATCTCGGCGACAACGCCGTGGTAGAGATTACCGGCCTGCGCAATCCCTGCATCCAGATCGATCGCTTTCAGAAAGGCCTGATGGCCGCGACGCTGGACAAGGACGCGGGCGGAAACCTGATCCGCAAGGCCGGAATCATGAGCGTGGTGCTGGCCGACGGCGACGTGCGCCCGGGCGACGCCATCCGGGTCGAGTTGCCCGATAGCATCCACCGGGCCTTGCAGCCGGTGTGATCGGGGCACCCGTGACAACCGAATGGTAACCGCGGACCTGTTATGCTGATGCCCGTGTCACAAGCGCCAACCATCCTTGTCTTCGACTCCGGTCTCGGCGGCAACACCGTGCTGCGCGAGATCGTCAAGCTGCGGCCCGGCGCGCGTTATATCTATGTCGCGGACGACGCTTTCTTCCCCTACGGCCAGCATACCGAGGCCGAGATCATCGCCCGGGTCGTTCCGCTGATCGGCGACCTCATCGACACACATCGGCCGGAGCTCGCCGTAATCGCCTGCAACACAGCATCGACGTTGGTGATGACGCAGTTGCGGGAGACATACAGCGTGCCGTTCGTCGGCACCGTGCCCGCCATCAAGCCGGCCTGCGCGTCGTCGAAAACCAAACGTGTCTCGGTACTCGGCACGCGCGGCACCGTGAAGCGGGAATACACAAAAGCGCTGATTCGCGACTTTGCGCAGGGCTGCGACGTGACGCTGGTTGGCGCGGAAAATCTCGCCAGCCTTGCCGAGGCCGCATTGAAGGGCGAGCGGGTCAACAATGAAGCCATCGCCGCAGAGATCGCGCCGTGTTTCATCGATGGTGACACGCGAACAGACACCGTGGTGCTTGCGTGCACGCATTATCCATTACTGATCGAACAACTGACGGCGCTGGCTCCGTGGCCGGTGGACTGGATCGATCCCGCGCCGGCCATCGCACGTCGCGTCAGTGATCTTCTCGGCCCCATGAATGGCAACGCGGATGCGCTTCCGGCACAGATCGTCTTCACATCGGGGCAGACCCCGTCCCCGGCTTTGACGAAAGCACTCAGGCCATTCTTCGGTGCCAGCTTCGCGGCGTGAGTTTATGGACACGAACTTTTCCGAAAACAGGTTTCCACCCACGGGTCAAGCCCGAGGGCATGCTTTCGGGATCATGCCTTAGCGGCCTTCCGCGCGGGCGTTACTGCTGCTAGCTTCCTCGCAGGCTGTTCCGCAAAGAGAACAGCGTGGAGGATCACATGCTCAAGACAATAACGCTTTGCGTTTCCGTCATCGCGCTCGCCGGGATCGGTGCGGCGTCAGCCCAGCAGCCGCCCGCCGGCATCAAACGCACACCGTTGCAGACGGTGGCATTCCCGGAGGGCTACAACACCGTCGTGGGAATCGCCGAACTGGCCCCCGGCGTGAAGGCGGGCCGCCACACCCATCCAGGCGTCGAGACGGGCTATGTTCTCGAGGGCGAGTTGATCCTTTCAATCGACGGGCAGTCCGACAAGACACTGAAAGCCGGCGAATCCTACCAAATTCCGGCCGGCGTGGCTCACGACGCAGCCGTTCACGGCGATAAACCCATGAAAGTACTGGGGGTTTACGTAGTGGACAAAACCAAGCCGCTGGCGTCCCCGGCACCAGCAAAGTAGCTCGATCTGTTTGACATTATGGGGTTTTTTTCATAGAACCCCCTTGCTCGCGGGCCGTTTTCGGCCCGCGTTGCGTTTCGCGACCCGCGGTCTTCCTCGTCAAGCTTATGAGGCGGACCTGTCGGCAGCGGGGACTTTCCCTGCTGCACAGGAGGGCGCGTTTCCTCAAACTTAAACTTATGAAAGAGGACGCGATGACTAAGCGTAGTGAGGCGAAATACAAGATCGATCGCCGTATGGGCCAGAACATCTGGGGCCGCCCAAAGAGCCCCGTCAACAAGCGCGAATACGGCCCCGGCCAGCACGGCCAGCGCCGCAAGGGCAAGCTCTCCGACTTCGGCGTGCAGCTGCGCGCCAAGCAGAAGCTCAAGGGTTATTACGCCAACATCTCCGAGCGGCAGTTTCACTCAATTTACGTGGAAGCCAGCCGTCTCAAGGGTGACTCGGGCGAAAACCTGATCGGCCTGCTTGAGCGCCGTCTCGACACCGTGGTGTATCGCGCGAAGTTTGTCGCCACCATGTTCGCCGCCCGCCAGTTCATCAACCACGGCCACATCAAGGTGAACGGCAAGCGCGTCAACATCGCCAGCTATAAGGTGAAGGTCGGCGACGTCATCGAGATCAAGGAATCCTCCAGGCAGCTCACTTTCGTGCTCGAAGCCAATCAGCTCGGCGAGCGCGACGTGCCCGATTTCCTTGAAGTCGATCACGGCAAGCAGAGCGCAAAGGTTTCGCGCATTCCGAACCTTTCGGAAGTGCCGTTCCCGGTTCAGATGGAACCGCATCTCATCATCGAATTCTATTCGCGCTGATTTTTTCAGCCGGATCACGGAAACAAGAAGGCCGCCCCATCGGGCGGCTTTTTTGTTAACCGCATTGCCTGTGCCGGAGACTTGCCCGGTCAGGCATCCAGCTTAAACTAGGCGGATATTTTTGGGGCTGATTGATAATGACATCCCATTCTCTTTCCCACTGGAATTTGTGGACCACTGCAATACGACGTCCGATCTGAACCCGCTTATTGAAGGTTTCCGCACGCTCATACGCGGCTACGGATTCAGCGCCTCGGCCTGTGGCGCATGGGACGGCCTCAGGGAGCAACGCGCGCACCGATTCTTCTTCAACGACTGGTCGGTGGCCTGGCTTCAGATATACGCGGAGAAAGACTTCTTTCCCGCCGATCCTTTCGTGGAAGAAGCCCGTCGCTCAATGACATCGTTTCGGTGGAGCGAAGTCGAGCATCAACGCCCGCTCGCGACAGGCTGTGATAGACGATCGCGTTACTTTAGCGCGCCGTAAACCAGGCTTCTGAACGCGGATTGAATACGCCCGCGTTGCGTCGGTGTCTGGATCATCAGAATTGCAAACATGTCTTCCTTCGGATCGACGAGGAAAAACGTGCCGCCCCCTCCGCTCCATTCGTAAGCACCGACCGAGCCTGGCCAGTTGCTGACGCCCGCTTCGGTGCGCACGGCGACCCCTAATCCGAAGCCATATCCCCCGCCCGGAAAATAATAGATCCACGGCTTCACCCCCGCCGCCGCACCGATATGATTCGACGTCATCAGGTCCACGGTCTTCCGCGCGAGGATGCGCTTGCCATCGAACTCGCCGCCATTGAGGAGCATCTGTAGAAATCGCGCGTAGTCCGCGATCGACGACACCATGCCGCCCCCACCGGATTCCCATTTGGTCGCGATACGCGGATTGCGACTCATCGGGTCTCGTGGAAACGGATCGGCAAGCAGCACCTGCTTCGCTGGATCGGTGACAAAGAAACTGGTGCTGGCCATCCGCAGCGGATCTAGCAGGTTTTCTTTCTCGAACTGATACAGCGATTTGCCGGAGACCACCTCGATCACGCGCCCAAGCACGTCGGTGGCGTGCCCATAGACCCAGTACTCGCCGGGCTGGCTGATTAATGGCAGCGCCGCAATGCGATCGGCGACTTCGGCGTTGGTGAAATCGCCGGAGGTCAATCGCGCGTCGTCATAGGGTTTTTTCACCACGCCATAGGCCAGCGAGGCATACGGAATTCCGGCGGACTGCCGCAGCAGATCGTGAATCAGGATCGGGCGCTGAGGAGCGACGAGATCGAGTTCGGGCTTGCCATCCGGTCCGGCTTTCTCCGCCCCGACCTTGATCTTGTAGAAGCCCGGAATGTAATTGCCGACTTCGTCGTCGAGGGCGAGCTTGCCCTGCTCGACCAGCATCAGCGCCGCCACCGAGGTGATCGGCTTGGTCATCGAGAACAGCGTGAAGATGGTGTCCGGCGTCATCGGCGCCTTGGTCTCCTCGCTGCGCACGCCGAACGCTTCATAGTATGCGATCTGGCCACGTCGCTTGATGAGCACGATCGCGCCCGGGATCTTTCTGTTGGCGACCTCGTTCTTGAAATAGTCCGTCATGCGCGCGAGCCGCTCACGCGAAAATCCCGCTTCATCGGGACGCGTGCGCGCCAGACTTTCCGCCGATACTGGCGGCGAAAACAGCAATGTCGCGACAATTGGGACGAGAGCAACAAAAATGCGCCCGGCGGCTCGCCGTAAATCAAAGAAACACAAAATAGCAATCCCATGCTGAAAAGGATGACGAAGCTTTCTGCTCCGAGTCTAGCGATCCGCCCTGCCGGCGCAAGCACTCCCCTCGTCCGCGCGCGCTTCGGATACGGTAAAAATCCCGATATACCGATTTGACCGGCGCTGATTTTTCAATAAACCGAAGTGTAACGTCGGTGCCAAAAAGACGCCAAGGACATGTCTAATGAATATGACCCCTCCTCCGCCCGACAAGACCCTGCCGCCGATCCGCATCAACCTGATGTCGGATACACAAACCCGTCCGACGCCAGCGATGCGAGAGGCGATGGCGCGAGCAGACGTCGGCGACGAGCAGATTGGTGACGATCCGACAACGATTGCTTTATGCGAACGCGTGGCCGAACTTCTTGGCAAGGAGGCAGCGGTGTTCATGCCCTCCGGAACCATGTGTAATATCGCGGCAACGCTGGTGCACTGCCGCCCCGGCGATGAAATCCTCGCGCATCCTTCGGCTCATGTGCTGACCCGCGAGGGCGGCGCACACGCCGCATTGGGTGGTTTCCAGATCACGCCGTTGCCGGGAAACGAAGGCCTGTTCACGCCTGAAACTTTCCGCGCGGCGATTCAGCAACCATCCCGCTACTCCGCGCCGCAGCGCGTGGTGACGGTCGAGCAGACGGCGAACATCGGCGGCGGAACGATCTGGGCAAAAGCGGACCTCGACGGGATCGCAGCGATCGCGAAAGATCACGCGCTTGTCACCCACATGGACGGTGCGCGGTTGATGAATGCCTGCGTCGCCACCGGCATTTCCGCGCGCGAGATGACCGAGGGCTGGGATTCGGCATGGATCGATTTCAGCAAAGGTCTCGGAGCCCCGGTGGGTGCAGTCATCTCAGGATCGGTCGAATTCATCGACGAGGCGTGGCGCTGGAAACAACGTCTTGGCGGCGCGATGCGCCAGAGCGGCATCTGTGCGGCGGCATGCATCTATGCGCTCGATCATCACATCGACCGGCTCGCCGATGACCATGCCAATGCTCGCATGTTGGCGCGAGGAATGGCGCAAATTCCGGGCATCGACGTCAATCGACCGCAGACAAATCTGGTGTTTTTCGATCCTCAGGGCACTGGCATCGCCACAGGGCGGATGATTTCAGAGTTACGGACACGCGGCATCCTGACGGGCGCGCTGGACCATCGCATTCGTGCCTGCACCCATCTGGACGTGACGGCTGCGATGATCGATGACACTCTCTCTGCTATTCGAGAGATCACCGCAGGTGCCTAGAAACTAACGCTCGAAGGCGTCATAGACCAAGGCTTTAAGTGCAGGCTGAATCCGCCCTCGCTCCGACGGCGACTGGATCATCAGGATCACGAACATATCCTGCGCGCGGTCGATCCAGAAATAGGTGCCGCCGGCTCCATCCCACTTCAATTCACCCAATGAGCCGGGTTGCGGCGGTGTCGCGTTGCCGGGCTCGGTGCGCACGCCGAAGCCGAGCCCGAATCCGAATCCATCTCCGGGAAAATAATATGCGCCGCGCTTGACGCCTGTAACAGGCGCGCTGCGGTTGGACGTCATCGCCGCGAAAGTGTCGGGCTTCAGATAACGCCTGCCATCGAGCATTCCGCCATTCAGCACCATCTGTGCGAAGCGGCTGAAATCGCCCACGGTACTCAGCAGCCCGCCGCCGCCGGATTCCCACTTCGTGAATACGCGCGGATTTCGCGCGCTCCCCGTCCTGAATACATTATCTTTTGGCAACGGCTCGACGACGCGGTGATGCTGTGCAGGATCGGCGACATGGTAAGACGTATCGGTCATGCCGAGCGGGATGAACAATCTCTTCTTCTCGAATTCGTAGAGTGATTCTCCGGACACCACCTCGATCACGCGACCGAGAATATCGGTCGAATGACCGTAGTTCCATAGCGTGCCGGGCTGTTCGGCCAACGGCAGGCGCGCAATCTTTTCCGCGACTGCCGCGTTGTCGAGGCCGTCCGCAAACAAATCGGCATTGCCAAAGGCCTTCCGGACAAGACCTTCGCCGTAAAAGCCGTAAGTAATCCCCGACGAGTGCCGCAGCAGGTCTTCGATTGTGATCGGGCGATCAACCGGCACGAGTTTAAGTACGGCATAGCCGTTCTCGGCCTTGGTCTCGACGCCGACCTTGACCGTCGCGAAGGACGGAATGTATCTGGAAACAGGATCATCGAGTTTCAGCTTGCCGTCATCGACCAGCATCATCGCAGCCAAGCTGGTGACCGGCTTCGTCATCGAATGGATGCGGAAGATTGCTTGCGGCGTCATCGGCTCGCCCGTGACCGTGTCAATCTCGCCGAAAGACCTCAAATAGACCGGCTTGCCATGGCGCTGGACCAGAACGACCGCGCCGGAGATCTTTTCGTTCACAACTTCGGCGTTAAAATAATCGGTGATGCGCTCGAGCCGCTGCGGCGAAAGCGCGGCATTCGCCGGTAAGGCGCGCATCGCGCCCTCCCCGAAAGCCGGCCCTGATGCAAGCAGGCCGAGTACGACAAACAGCGGGCCGGAAATCTGTCGCAACGTCATCAGACTGCTATCCCGGTGCGCCGCTCGAACCAACGACTGGATCATGACAAGACATCGCCGACGCGAGTGCGTCAGGCGCCTCTGGCGTACAGTGGCACAATTTATGCGCCGTTACTTCTCGAACGCACCATAGACAAGATTCTTCAGCGCCACGCGCATGCGTCCGCGCTCCTTGACCGTCTGAGACATGAAGACCACGAACATGTCCTCCTTGGGATCGACCCAGAATGTCGTCCCGCCGACGCCCGACCAGTTCATCTCGCCGACGGAACCTTCCATCACGCTGACGCCCGCTTCGGTTCGCACTGCAAAGCCCAGCCCGAAGCCGAAGCCCGGACCCGGCAGATAATAGGGACCGTTCACCACGCCGGCAGCCGGGCCGCTGTGATTCGATCCCATATAGGCGATCGTTTTCGGGCTGAGGTAACGCTTGCCGTCGAGCGCGCCGCCATTGAGCAGCATTTTCGTGAAGCGCGCGTAATCACCGATGGTCGAGACCATGCCGCCGCCACCGGATTCCCATTTGCGCGCGATGCGCGGATCATTCATCTCGGCGTCGTTTCCTATTTTACGGTCGGTCGGAAACGGCTCTGCGATAAACGGCTGCTTGGCCTTGTCGGTGACGTAGAAAGTCGTGTCCTTCATTCCCAGCGGATCGAGCAGCCGCTCTTTCCCGAACTGGTAAAGCGGCTTGCCAGACGCAACCTCAACCACGCGCCCGAGAATATCGGTCGAGTGGCTGTAATCCCACGTCGAGCCTGGCTGGTAGGCCAGCGGTAGTTTGGCGATACGGTCGGCGAAGCCGGCATTGTCCGCGTCTTCGGAAAAAATCCTTGCATTGATGTAGGCTTTCTTCACGAGACCCTCGCCGAAGAAGCCGTAAGTGATCCCCGAAGTGTGACGCATCAGATCCTGAATCGTCATTGGACGTCGCGGTGCAACGAGATCGAGCGTCAGACTGCCATCGTCACCCTTCTTCTCGACGCCGACTTTCACCTCCTTGAACGCGGGGATGTATTTCGCCACGGGCTCATCGAGCTGCAACTTGCCTTCCTCGACCAGCATCATCGCGGCAACCGTGGTGATCGGCTTCGACATGGAATAGATGCGGAAAATCGTGTTCGCCGTCATCGGCGCTTTGGTCGCCGGATCGCGCACGCCGAAGGTTTCGTAATACGCGATCTTGCCCCGCCGCTGGATCATCATTGCAGCGCCCGGAATCTTGTTGGTCGCGATTTCGTTTTTGAGATAAGCGCTGATCCGCGCGAGCCCCGCGGGCGATAACCCGGCTTCCGCAGGACGGGTCTGGACGACGCTGTCGGCCAGCGCTCCACTCGCGGCAAATAACGTCAGTGCAGCAAACAGCGAAGCTTTGGTGCAGCGAGACACGAACATAAAAATTCCTCCCAAGTCTTATCAGACTAGCGCCCGGATCATGCGCGTCCGGGCTTGGGAGGAAGTGTATCGGTCAGACAAGCCGAGGCAAGCGAGACGGCCATACTAAGAAAGGCCGTCCCGAAAAACTGAAAGATCAGTTGACCGGCTGCTGAACCGGAACGCCCTTGTCGGCGAGCAATTGCTGCAACTCTCCGGCCTGGAACATCTCGCGGATGATATCGCAGCCGCCGACGAACTCGCCCTTCACGTAAAGCTGCGGAATGGTCGGCCAGTTCGAATAGGTCTTGATGCCGTCGCGCAACTCGGACGATTCCAGCACGTTCAGACCCTTGTAGGCGACACCGACGTGATCGAGAATCTGGACAACCTGGCCAGAGAACCCGCACTGCGGAAACTGCGGCGTGCCCTTCATGAACAGCACGACGTCGTTGGCCTTCACTTCGTTCTCAATGAATTGGTCGATGCTCATAATCGCTTCCTTAGTGGTTATGCCCTTGCGGCAAGGCCGGGATTTTCTCACCGGCCCGCTGTTACCCTTATATATGTAGCCTGAAACGGTTCCCTAGCCCAATTAAATTGCCGAGGGGGTGCCATGCCGGCTCACTGACCGGGCCTCCAAAGCGGCCCTGCCTGCCGGGACTTCCGTAACAACGCGACAGCCAGCCCGTATCCATTTCATGACCCGTCATGCCTTTTTTATTCGGCCCCACGACCTATCTAGAGGCATCCATTCTCCGGAACCGATCCGTGGAAACATCGTTCTCTCCCGAACCGGAGATTTTCGTGACGAAACCAGCCATCGCGCAGACCCCACGCGTTGCGATCTCCCCCTCGGTTTTGCCCGATTCCACTACGGATTTGGCGACGAGGCTGCTGGCGGCCTACCGCACGGTGCGGGACGAGACCGAACGCCGGGCAGCCCCGCTTTCGCCTGAGGATCAGCTGGTCCAGTCCATGCCGGATGCCAGCCCGGCCAAATGGCACCGTGCCCACGTCACCTGGTTCTGGGAGCAGTTCCTGCTCGGCGACCACAGCTCCGGCTATGTGCCCTGCCACCCGGACTACGCCTACCTGTTCAATTCCTATTACGTCAGCGCCGGACCTCGACACGCCCGCGCCCAGCGCGGCCACCTCACCCGCCCCGGCGCGGATGAGGTGACGGCCTACCGCAAGTACGTCGATGCCGCCGTCGCGGCATTTTTAAATTCCACCGATGCAGTCACCCTCGCCAAACTGGAGCCCCTGATCGAGGTCGGCCTCAACCACGAGCAGCAGCATCAGGAATTGATGCTCACCGACATCCTGCACGCCTTCGCGCAAAACCCGATCCCGCCAGCTTACGATCCTGCATGGACGTTTCCGGCAGCGAATCGGGGCGGCGACGAATGGGTGACTTTGACCGAGGGCATCCACACCATCGGGCATCCGGCAGAGACATTCCACTTCGACAACGAGAAGCCCGCGCATCGCGCGCTGGTCGGCCCGGTGAAACTCGCCCGCAATCTCGTCACCAACGGAGAGTGGCTGGCCTTCATGAAGGATGGCGGCTATGCGACGCCGTCGCTGTGGCTGATGGACGGCTTCGCAGCCGCGACCAACGAGGACTGGCAAGCCCCCGGCCACTGGCGCAACATTGATAACGCAAATTCCGAAGAGAGTTGGCAGATCATGACCCTCGGCGGCTTGCAGCCGGTCGATCCGGCGGTGCCCGTGTCGCATGTGAGCTACTACGAGGCCGACGCGTTCGCGCGGTGGAGCGGAAAGCACCTGCCGACCGAGATGGAATGGGAAGTCGCCGCCCGCGCCGGATATCTGAATGACGCGTTCGGCATTGTCTGGCAGTGGACCCGCAGTTCGTATGCGCCCTATCCCGGCTATCGCGCCATCGAAGGCGCGCTCGGCGAATACAACGGCAAGTTCATGGTCAACCAGATGGTGCTGCGCGGCTCGTCGCTTGCAACTCCGGACGGGCACAGCCGTATCACTTACAGGAACTTCTTCTATCCCCATCATCGCTGGCAATTCACCGGGCTTCGCCTTGCCGACTACGCCGCCTGACTCTTGACCACGGGCGCAGGCGCGTCCTCACCGATTGCGCATGAGATATCATGCGCGGGAGATTTTTTATGAACGTGCATGTGAGCGTGCGGGCCAAAGCGCTGTCCGACCAGAAAGACACAGCCTTCGCGGCCGACGTCATCGCGGGGCTGACGCAAATGCCCAAGCGGCTGCCGCCGAAGTACTTTTACGATGAGGCGGGATCGAAGCTGTTCGAACAGATCACGCTGCTGCCGGAATACTATCCGACGCGCACCGAGCTTGGCATCCTCCGCGATCGTGGGACCGAGATCGCAGCCGCCATTCCGAAAGGCGCAGCGCTGGTGGAATTCGGCGCGGGCGCGACCACCAAAGTACGCCTGTTGTTGAAGCAATCCGCATTCGGCGCTTACGTGCCCGTCGATATTTCGGGTGATTTTCTCAACGGACAGGCTCGCGAACTGGGCAACGACTTCCCGGATCTCGCCATCTATCCTGTGACGGCAGATTTCACGACGCCATTTGTGCTGCCGGACGAAGTGAAAGACATGCCGAAGGTCGGGTTCTTTCCGGGATCGACCATCGGCAATTTCGATCCGCACGAGGCGTGCGCTTTCCTGCGCAGCGCGCGCGCGATCCTGGGAGAAGGCGCGACGTTGATCGTGGGCGTCGATCTGGAAAAGGATGAGCGCGTGCTGCACGCCGCCTATAACGACGCGGCCGGCGTCACCGGACAGTTCAACCTCAACGTGCTGGCACGGATCAACCGCGAACTGGGCGGCAATTTCGACCTGTCTGGCTTTGCCCATCGCGCGATCTACAATCGCGAGCGCCACCGCATCGAAATGCATCTTATCAGCCGCAAGGCGCAGACCGTCCGGGTGCTCGGACATGCCTTGTCATTTCGTGCCGGGGAGACCATTCACACCGAAAGCAGCTATAAATACAGCATCGGGCGCTTCACGGCGCTGGCGCAGGGCTCGGGATGGACACCGCACGCGTCGTGGACCGATCTCGATACGATGTTCTCGGTTCACGCGCTGGTGTCGGACAAAACCTAATCCTCGGACGATTTCGCGGCCGACCCGAGCGAGATCGCCTCCCAGGCTGCGACGATCAGCATGATAACCGTCGTGATCGCTGACAGCGCAAGCGGTGACAGCAGATGCGCGAACGGCGCGAGGATCAGCAGCAACCCGATGCCCGCGAGATGCGAGAGCTGGTAGATGCCGCGGATACTGCGCTTGAACAGAATGGTCCCGACAAGAAACAACAGCGGTCCGCCGATCATGCTAATAGCCGTCTTGACGTCTGCTTGACCGCTCGGATGCGCCAGCAGCAGTTCGTCCCCCACCGCCGTCACCACGATTCCGGCGACAATCGGCAGATGCAGATAAGTGTAGGCGAGGCGCGCTAACTTGCCCGTGTCTTCCGAATGGGAGATGTGTTCCGCGCCCGCCTCCGCGCCGATATGAAAATACACCCACCACATTGCAAAGCTGCCAATCAGCGCGACAACGAAGCCCGTGATCGTCGGCGCGGTCCATTCCGTTCCTGCGAACGTCGCTCCTGTCACCACGATGGACTCGCCGAGCGCGATAATGATGAACAGCGCACAGCGTTCCGCCATATGGCCGCCTTCGACGTCCCAGTCCTCAAGCGGCGTCGCGCCGAGCCCGGGAAACCGGAAGCGCATCAGCGGGCCGCAATACTCGATCGCCACCGCAAAGATCCACAAAACAAGCCGCGTCTGTCCCTCTGCGAGCCCGCCCGCGATCCAGAATACGCCGCTGCATGCGAGCCAAAGCGTGATGCGCAAAAGACTCATGCGCAAGCCGGGTTCGGATCGCGGTATCGACAAGAACGTAAATGCCGACCGCCCGACCTGCATGGCGACAAAGGCAAGCGCAAAGACCAGACCCCTGCCTTCGAACGCCTTGGGAATTGACGTGGAAAGCAACAGTCCGGCAATCATCAGCCCGAACAACATCGTGCGAACCGGCGTGCGTTCCGGATCGAGCCAATTGGTAATCCAGGAGGTGTAGATCCAGACCCACCATACCGCCAGGAACAGGATGGTTGTCTGCAATACGCCCAGCGGCGTGAAATGCGCCAGCAGGGTGTGGGAGATTTGCGTGATCGCGAAAACGAAAACCAGATCGAAGAACAGTTCGACGTAGGTTACCCGGTGATGCTGGTGCGGCGAGCGCCCCCGCAACAGCGTGTTTGGATTCGATACCGATGATCCAGTCATTGGCGGCTAAGAGTCAGGCACGCCGGTCTGCAACGCCAGGGCGTGAAGCACGCCGCCCATCTGGCCCTTCAGTGACTGATAGACGATCTGATGCTGCTGCACGCGCGACTTTCCGCGAAAGGACTCCGAGATAACGGTGGCCGCGTAGTGATCGCCATCCCCCGCGAGATCGCGGATCGTTACCTGCGCGTCGGGCAAGGCGGCCTTGATCATCGTTTCGATGTCCCGCGCATCCATTGGCATTCTGTCGATCTCCGCTATCCGTGTGCCTGCAAGGCAATGCAGCAAGTATGCCAGATTCTAGCGCGCGCAACCTTCGACGTCACGCGAGCATTGCGCCGGATCGTCCCTATATTATGGCCAGAACTGGAGACTTGCCATGAATGCGCGCGCGAAAATCCCCGGCCCCGACCACCCAATCACCATCTCCCCGAACCCGAAGCGGGTCCGCATCAGCGTCGAAGGTGAGATTATTGCCGAAACGGCGCGTGCACTGACCCTGAAAGAGGCAAGCTATCCGGCGGTGCAGTATGTTCCGCGCGAGGACGCCGATCCTGCGAAACTGACACGCACCGGGCACGCGAGCTATTGCCCGTACAAGGGCGATGCGAGCTACTTCAGCATCGTGTCAGGCGGCCGGACGCTGGAAAACGCCATCTGGACCTACGAGACGCCCTATGAATCGGTGAAAGAGATCGCCGGGTACCTGGCGTTTTATCCGAGCAAGGTGACGATTGAGGAGCTGTAACCACCGCCCTTACTGCCGCTATGCGTAGGGGCCCATTTCTGGCTTCTGAGAACGCAAAATCACATGGAACGACGGTCTGCCGCTCCTGTTACCTCCATAACGATATCTTTGCCGCACAGGAGACTTACAATGAGACATTTCACGATAGCGCTTTTAGCAGGTGCCGGCGCTCTTTTTGCTGGCAGTGCGATTGCCGGGCCAATCACGAACGGCATTTCCGGTGCGAACACCGGATCGGACATCGAGCAGGTGCGCACGGTGTGTGATGAAAATGGCCGATGCTATCGGTCTCGCGGCGCGCGCCGCGTGATTGTTGAGGACGACTCGTATGCTTACGCTCCGCGACGCCAATACAGAGAGCGCGGCTACTACAATGATGGTCCGGGTGTTGGCGTATATGCGCCGGGCGTGGGCATCGGCATAGGTGTCGGGCGCGACCGCTGGTAATCCTGAAAATCGCAGGCAGAATTCGAGAAAACCGCAGGTTCATCCTGCGGTTTTTTAACTTCAGCCCTTCCCCGCCATATAGGCCGGCAGCCAGCCCTCGAAGCCGGTCCTGAGCGCGGCGATTGTGGCCGACGTCTCGCCTGCCACGGCAATGGCATCGCCGCCGGTGGTGCCGATACGAGCGCACGGCACACCGCAGCCCTTCATCTTGGCCAGCACCAGACCGGCCTCGGCTACAGGCACCGTCACGATGTAGCGCGCCTGATCCTCGCCGAACCAGTACGCATGCGGCACGATCGACGTCGGCGCCGCGAGCAACTGCGCGCCGATGCCGCTCGCCATTGCCATTTCGGTCAGCGCCACCAGCAATCCGCCATCGGACACATCGTGCACGGCGGTCGCCGTGCCGGCATGGATCATGCCGCGCACCACGTCGCCGTTGCGCTTTTCGGTGGCGAGATCGACCGGCGGCGGCGCGCCCTCTTCCTTGCCGCAGATGTCGCGCAGATAGACCGACTGGCCGAGCCAGCCGTGGGTGTCGCCGACGAGAAGGATCGCTTCATCCTCAGCCTTGAACGCCAGCGTCGCTGATTTGGTGAAATCGTCCAGCAACCCCACGCCGCCGATGGAAGGCGTCGGCAGGATGCCGCGACCGTTGGTCTCGTTGTAGAGCGAGACGTTGCCGGACACGACCGGGAAATCCAGCGCAATACAGGCCGCCGCAATGCCCTTCAGGCAGCCGACGAACTGGCCCATGATCTCGGGACGTTCGGGATTGCCGAAGTTCAGATTATCTGTGATCGCGAGTGGACGCCCGCCCACCGCCGTGATGTTGCGCCAGGCTTCCGCCACCGCCTGCTTGCCGCCCTCGAACGGGTCCGCCTCACAGTAGCGCGGCGTCACATCGCAGGTCAGTGCCAGTCCCTTGGGGCCATCCTGCACGCGCACCACCGCCGCATCGCCGCCGGGGCGCTGCATGGTATTGCCGCCGATGACGTGGTCGTACTGCTCCCACACCCAGCGCTTCGAGCAAAGCTCGGGCGTGGCAATGAGTTTTTCCAGCGCGGGCATGATTCCGAGCGGCGGCTTGACGTCCTGCGCGCGGATCACGGGAAGCTGCGGCGACGGCACATGTGGCCGGTCGTACAGCGGGGCTTCGGATTCCAGTTCCTTGATCGGCAGATCCACCATCACGTCACCGCCATGTCTGACGACGAAACGCTGCGACGGCGTGGTGTAGCCGACGATGGCGAAATCCAGCCCCCACTTCCTGAAGATCGCTTCAGCCTGCTTTTCTTTCTCGGGCTTCAGCACCATCAGCATGCGCTCCTGAGACTCCGAGAGCATCATCTCATAGGCGCTCATGCCGGTCTCCCGTGTCGGCACGCTGTCGAGATCCAGTTCGACGCCGAGATCGCCCTTCGCGCCCATCTCGACGGCAGAGCATGTGAGACCCGCAGCACCCATGTCCTGGATCGCAATGACGCAATCCGCTTCCATGATTTCGAGGCACGCTTCCAGCAGCAGCTTTTCCGCGAACGGATCGCCGACCTGAACGGTCGGGCGCTTTTCGGCTGAGTCGTCGTCGAACTCAGCGGACGCCATGGTCGCGCCGTGGATGCCGTCGCGTCCCGTCTTGGAGCCGAGATAGACGATCGGCATGTTCACGCCGGAGGCAGCCGCGTAGAAAATCTTGTCGGTTTCCGCGAGGCCGACCGCCATCGCGTTGACGAGGATGTTGCCGTCGTAGCGGGTGTGGAAGCGCATCTGGCCGCCCACTGTCGGCACGCCGAACGAATTGCCGTAGCCGCCGATGCCCGCGACCACGCCCGATACCAGATGGCGCGTGCGCGGATGTTCCGGCGCGCCGAACGAAATCGCGTTGAGACAGGCGATCGGGCGCGCGCCCATGGTGAATACGTCGCGCAAAATGCCGCCGACGCCGGTGGTCGCGCCCTGATAGGGTTCGATGTAGCTCGGGTGGTTGTGGCTCTCCATCTTGAAGACCACCGCCAGCCCGTCGCCGATGTCGATGACGCCGGCGTTCTCGCCCGGCCCCTGAATGACCCACGGTGCCTTGGTCGGCAGGCCGCGCAGATGCAGCCGCGAGGACTTGTACGAGCAGTGCTCGTTCCACATCGCCGAGAAAATGCCCAACTCGGTGAAGCTCGGCACCCGGCCAATCAGTTTCAGAATGCGCTCATACTCATCCGGCTTGAGACCGTGACTGGCGACGAGTTCGGGGGTGATCTGGGGTTCGTTCCTGATCGTCAAGGCGACGTCGCTCCGGGCTCAAATGCAGACACGTCCCCCGGCGGGCCGGAGGGTCGGACAAGGCGGAATGGACAGAATAGACTTGATTCCGAGCTTCTTTGTGCACGGCGGCCCGTGCTGCGGCAAGCTTCAGATAGGCAGAAATCCCGTACAAAAAAGCCCGGTTGCGTCGGCCGCCCGGGAGGCTCTAAGACAGGCGCCAGCTGGCCAAAACCGGCCTCTCTGGCTCAAGGACACGGCCCACGTGGATGACGCTCCGCAGAAGACGCCCCGCTTCCGTCCCGATCTCCTGATCGCGACCGAAGGGGAATTCGCCGGGTGGCGGACCTGGAGCCGCGACAGTTTCGAATCCAACAACGGCCCGTTCTGGCACCGCTTCGAGGAGGACGGCAGCATCCGCTGCGCGTTCCGCGTCGAGAGAAAACATCTCAACGGCATGCGCAACGTCCACGGCGGCTGTTACATGACGTTCGCGGACTACTGCCTGTTCGCCTTCGCCGCCCGCGAGCTTGAGGCTCCGGCAGTGACGGTCTCGTTCGGATGCGAATTCCTCGCGGCTGCCCATGAAGGCGATCTTGTGGTGGCGACCGGAGGGGTGACGCGCGCTGCCGGATCGCTGATCTTCCTGCGCGGGATCATGCACACCGACGACAAGCCGTTGTTCACGTTTTCCGGCACGATAAAGCGGATCAGGAAGAAGGCGTGAGTCGCATCAGAGTCTCTTCCGGCATGCACTTCGGGATCATGCCCTAAGCCGCGCGCCCCAGATGCTCCACCAGACCCGCGAACAGGCCGCGGCCATCGGTGCAGCCCATGATGTCTTCGACGTGATTTTCCGGATGCGGCATCATGCCGAGCACGTTGCCCGCCTCGCTAACGATACCGGCAATGGCAGCAGCAGCGCCGTTGATGTTGTGCGTGTCGCCGACTTCGCCCTCCGGCGAACAATAGCGATAGAGCACCCGGCCCTCGCCTTCGAGACGCCGGATGGTGTCCTCGTCGGCGGCATAGTTACCTTCACCGTGCGCCACCGGGACGCGGATTACTTGCCCGGCGTTATATCCGCGCGTGAACGGCGTGTCGGAACGCTCGACGCGCAGATGCACGTCGCGGCAGATGAATTTGAGCTGCGCATTGCGCATCAGCACGCCGGGCAGCAAGCCCGACTCGCAGAGGATCTGGAAACCGTTGCAGACCCCCATCACCAGACCACCGGCGGCAGCGTGGGCGCGCACGGCATCCATCACCGGCGCACGCGCGGCGATCGCCCCGCAGCGCAGATAGTCGCCATAGGAAAACCCACCCGGCACCACAACGATATCCGTGCCCTTCGGCAGAGATGTTTCGGCGTGCCACACCATCGCAGGCTCAACGCCCGATGCGAGCTTGAGCGCGCGCGCCATGTCGCGCTCGCGATTGATGCCGGGAAAGACGAGAACGGCTGATTTCATCGGTCGCCTAGCCCAAAACCTCGACGCGATAATTCTCGATCACCGTATTGGCCAGCAACTTGTCGGCGGCGGCTTTCAGCGCGGCTTCGGCTTTCACCTTGTCCGCGCCGGCGAGTTCGATGTCGAACACCTTGCCCTGCCGCACGCTGGCGATGCCATCGACGCCGAGC
>JAZKGC010000147.1:0-7226 GCA_040386115.1 Pseudomonadota bacterium | reverse complement strand
TTGGTGGAGTGCAGGTTGCGCGAGGCTTCTTCCCAGTTGCCGTTATAGACGAGGTCGTTGAAGTCCGGAATCTGGTTGTTGACCGGGCAGCCGGGTGTGCCGGGCTGAACCGAGCCGGTGCCGTGGCAATAGGGGATGCCGCAATTCATGCAGCGCGCGGCCTGATCGCGCGTGTCCTTCTCGCTCAGCGGAATGACGAATTCCCTGAAATCCTTCACCCGCTCCGCGACCGGCGCATACTTGCGGTCGTGACGTTCGATCTCAAGAAAACCTGTAGCCTTGCCCATGAACCCCAACGCCTCAAAACTAGAAACCAGAACTGACTTGCTTAAGCGCCGATTGCGATCTTCGGCTCTTCCGGCTCGCGCGATTTCAATTCCTTCAGCGCGCGACGATATTCGACCGGCATGACCTTGCGGAACATCGGAAGGTACCTCTTCCAGTTTGCAAGAATATGCGTGGCCCGTGCCGAGCCGGTCAGCCGGGCGTGACGCGAGATCAGGATGTGCAGCCGCTCGACGTCCTCGCCGAGCAGATTCGAGAACACGTCCACGCGGCCATGGGCTTCGAGATCGCCGGACTGGTGGAAGGCGTTCGCGTTGATCAGTTCTTCCGACAGAACCGGCTCCAGTTCGACCATCGCCATGTTGCAGCGTTTCGCAAACGTGCCGTCCTCGTCGATGACGTAAGCCACGCCGCCCGACATGCCGGCCGCGAAGTTGCGTCCCGTCCGTCCGAGCACGACGACGATGCCGCCGGTCATGTATTCGCAGCAATGATCGCCCGCGCCCTCGACCACGGCGACCGCGCCGGAGTTGCGCACGGCGAACCGCTCGCCCGCCACGCCCTGCAGATAGGCCTCGCCTTCGATAGCACCGTAAAGCACCGTGTTGCCGACGATGATGGATTCTTCCGGCACGATGCTGGAAATCTTCGGAGGCCGCACGATGATGCGCCCGCCCGACAGACCCTTGCCGACATAGTCGTTGCCTTCGCCTTCGAGATCCAGGGTGACGCCACGCGCCAGCCACGCGCCGAAGGCCTGACCCGCGGTGCCCTTGAGGCTGACATGGATTGTGTCATGCGGCAGGCCGGTGTGGCCGTAAGTCTTGGCCACCAGCCCGGACAGCATTGCGCCGGCGCTGCGGTCGGTGTTGTGAATCTCGGCCTCGATCCTGACCGGCGCGCCGCGATCGATCGCCGCCTGTGCTTCCTTGATGAGCGTGCGGTCGAGTACGGCTTCCAGATGATGGTTCTGGCTCTCAGCGTGATAGATTTTCTGGCCGGGCAACGCCTTCTGCTTGAAGAACAGCTTCGAGAAATCCAGACCCTTGGCTTTCCAGTGCGCCACCAGCGTCGATTGGTCGAGCATCTGGCTCTGGCCGATCATCTCCTGGAACGTGCGATAGCCGAGCGAGGCCATGATCTCGCGCACTTCTTCGGCGACGAAGAAGAAATAGTTGATGACGTGTTCAGGCTGGCCCGTGAAGCGCTTGCGCAGCACCGGATCTTGCGTGGCGACGCCGACGGGGCAGGTGTTCAGATGACACTTGCGCATCATGATGCAGCCGGCGGCAATCAAGGGCGCGGTGGCGAAACCGAATTCATCGGCACCCAGCAGCGCGCCGATCACAACGTCGCGGCCGGTGCGGAAACCGCCATCGACCTGGACCACGATGCGGCTGCGCAGCCGTTCACGCACAAGGGTCTGGTGGGTCTCGGCGAGGCCGATTTCCCAAGGCGAACCAGCATGTTTGATCGAGGTGAGGGGGCTCGCGCCCGTGCCGCCTTCGAAGCCTGCGATGGTGACATGGTCGGCGCGCGCTTTCGCAACGCCTGCCGCAACCGTGCCGACGCCGATTTCGGAGACCAGCTTGACCGAGACCGCGCCGTCCGGATTGACGTTCTTCAGGTCGTAGATGAGCTGCGCGAGATCCTCGATGGAATAGATGTCGTGATGCGGCGGCGGCGAAATCAGGCCGACGCCCGGCGTCGAGTGCCGCACCTTGGCGATCGTGGCATCGACCTTGTGGCCGGGCAACTGGCCGCCTTCGCCGGGCTTGGCACCCTGCGCCATCTTGATCTGCATCATGTCTGAGTTGACGAGATATTCCGTCGTCACGCCGAAACGGCCGGAGGCCACCTGCTTGATGGCCGAGCGCATGGAATCGCCGTTCGGCATCGGCTTGAAGCGGTCGGATTCTTCGCCGCCCTCGCCGGTGTTGGACTTGCCGCCGATGCGGTTCATCGCAATCGCCAGCGTGGTGTGGGCTTCGCGCGAGATCGAGCCGAACGACATGGCGCCGGTGGCGAAACGCTTGACGATGTCCGCTGCCGGCTCGACCTGATCGAGCGGAACTGGCTTGCGCTTCTCGTCCTCGGCGGTCTTGACGCGGAACAGACCACGCAAGGTCAGAAGCCGCTCGGATTGCTCGTTGAGAATTTTCGCGAACGTCCGGTAGCGCTCCTGCGAGTTGCCGCGCGCGGCGTGCTGGAGCAGTGACACGGATTCGGCGGTCCACGCATGGTCCTCGCCGCGCGAACGGAAGTTATATTCGCCGCCCACATCGAGCGCGGTCTTGTAGACCAGCGAGTCGCCGAAGGCTTCGGAATGGCGGCGCACGGTTTCTTCCGCGATTTCGGCCAGTCCCACGCCCTCGACGCGCGTATGGGTGCCGGCGAAATACTTCGCGACGAATTCCGCCCGCAGGCCGATAGCGTCGAAGATCTGCGCGCCGCAATAGGACTGGTAGGTCGAGATGCCCATCTTCGACATCACCTTGAGCAGACCCTTGCCGATGGACTTGATGTAGCGCTTGACGATTTCCTTGTCGTCGAGCTTGGCAGGCAACTGGTCCTTCATCGCGATGATGGACTCAAACGCAAGATACGGATTGATCGCTTCCGCGCCATAGCCTGCGAGACAGGCGAAGTGATGAACTTCGCGCGGTTCGCCGGATTCGACCACGAGGCCGACCGACGTGCGCAGGCCGACGCGGATCAGGTGATGATGCACGGCGGCGCAGGCCAGCAGCGACGGAATTGGAATCCGGTCGGAGCCCGCGGCGCGGTCCGACAGGATGATGATGTTGACGCCTTCGCGCACGGCGGCTTCGGCGCGTCCGCACAATTCGTCGAGCACCTGCTCCATGCCTGAAGCACCGAGCCCGGCGTGGAAGGTGGTGTCGAGCGCGCGCGACTTGAAGTGATTGTCGGCGACCTCCGAAATCGAGCGGATCTTCTCGAGGTCTGCGTCGGTCAGGATCGGCTGGCGCACTTCGAGCCGCTTGGTCTTTGACAGGCCTTCGATGTCGAACAGGTTCGGGCGAGGGCCGATGATCGAGACCAGGCTCATCACCAGTTCTTCGCGAATCGGGTCGATCGGCGGGTTGGTCACCTGCGCGAAGTTCTGCTTGAAATAGGTGAACAGCGACTTCGGCTTGCTCGACAGTGCGGAGAGCGGTGTGTCGGTGCCCATCGAGCCGTTGGCTTCCTCGCCGGTGGACGCCATCGGCGTCATCAGGATTCCGATGTCTTCCTGGGTGTAGCCGAAGGCCTGCTGACGATCGAGCAGCGAGAGATTCGAACGCAAACCCTTGCCGGGCGTATCCTTCATGTCCTCGAGCACGATCTGGGTGCGGTCCAGCCACTCGCGGTAAGGATGGCTCTTGGCCAGCGACGCCTTGATTTCGTCGTCCGGAATGAGCCGGCCTTCCTCAAGATCGACCAGCAGCATCTTGCCGGGCTGAAGACGCCACTTGGTGATGATCTGGTCTTCGGGAATGGGAAGCACGCCCATCTCGGACGCCATCAGGATGCGGTCGTCCTTGGTGACGAGATAGCGCGCGGGACGCAGCCCGTTGCGGTCCAGCGTCGCGCCGATCTGGCGGCCGTCGGTGAAGGCAATGGCGGCGGGGCCGTCCCACGGCTCCATCAGCGCGGCGTGATATTCGTAGAACGCGCGGCGCTCTTCATCCATCAAAGGATTGCCGGACCACGCTTCCGGCACCAGCATCATCATCGCGTGCGACAGCGAATAGCCGCCCTGCACGAGGAATTCGAGCGCGTTGTCGAAGCAGGCGGTGTCCGATTGTCCCTCGTAGGAAATCGGCCACAGCTTCTGGATGTCGTCGCCGTAAAGTTCGGAACTGACCGAGGCCTGACGCGCCGCCATCCAGTTGACGTTGCCGCGCAGCGTGTTGATTTCGCCGTTATGCGCGACCATGCGGTAGGGATGGGCCAGCGACCAGGCCGGGAAGGTGTTTGTGGAGAAGCGCTGATGCACCAGCGCCAGCGCAGATTCGAAATCCGGCTCGTGCAGGTCGGGATAATACTTGCCGAGCTGGTCGGCGAGGAACATGCCCTTGTAAACCAGAGTGCGGCAGGACATCGACACCGGATAATAGCCCGCCAGCGCGCGCTCGCGACGCTGATAGATCGCGTTCGAGATCGCCTTGCGCAGAATATAAAGCCGGCGCTCGAAATCGTCCTCGTCCGCGCAGTCGCCGCAGCCGATGAACACCTGCATGCAGTTCGGTTCGGTCGGCTTGACGGTCTCGCCGAGGGAGGAATTGTCGGTCGGCACGTCGCGCCAGCCGAACAGCTTGAGGCCTTCGGATTTGATCTTGTCGGCGACGATGCTCTTGATGACTTCGCGCCAGGGCTTTTCGCGCGGCATGAACAGCGCGCCGATGGCATATTGACCGGGTGCCGGCAGCGTAAAGCCGAGTTCCTTGGTCTTGCGCGCAAAGAACGCGTGCGGAATCTGCACGAGAATGCCCGCGCCGTCGCCGGCGCGCGGATCGGCGCCGACCGCGCCGCGATGTTCAAGATTGCACAGAATGCTGATCGCGTCGGACACGATCTGGTGCGATTTCTTGCCCTTGATGTTGGCGATGAAACCGACGCCGCACGAATCCTTTTCGAGCGATGGATCGTACAAACCCTCGGCAGCAGGACGCCAGTTGTGTTCGCGTGGTTCCAAGGCCGGGTCCGCCATCAGCGCATCCACCTCGATTTCGTCACGCCCGAACTCTGACCCGCTCATTCTCGTCCTCACGCCTCCTTGGAGGCAGTCTAGTCTGAACCCATTTTGGCCGCAGGTTCGGCGTTCGCGGCACCCTTCAGGCCACCGCTCGCGCTTCACGAGCCTCGCTTTAGAAATTGCAGTCCGCTCGTGCCGTTCCCGGCTGACAGCGGCCTGCCTGTTCCTCAGGTCTGCAAATCCGCTGCAAACACTGTGCCGGACTTTGCCGGAAATTGGGACAGCGATACTGTCCTAACCCCGAGAATGCCAAACTTTTTTCTATCACACAAGCGCGTGAGAGTCCTCGCCAGCATGCTCAAACGGCTCTGCTCCGCCGCGGCGTCCGCCCCACGATGGGGACAATGCCGCCGCCGTCCGGTCCAAGCTCTGCCGGAATCGAAAACCACCTTTGGAGGGTCCGGGAAAGCTTCACCCAGATGTTCCGGACCAACAGGGGAGCGGTGCAATGACGTTGGTTTCGAGAAAGCAGTTGATCGGTCGGGCGCTGGCAGCGGGCGCGCTGCTGGCGGCCTCCGTTGCGGCGATGCCTTCGGCGCTTGCTGCAGACGACCTGCCGCTGGAGGACGATATCGGCATGCCCGGGCCGCCACCGCTGGCGGTTGAGCCGCCGCCGCCGAGGCCATACACCGATGGGCCGTATATGCAGAGACCCTACGAACAGAGCCCCTACGCGCCGCCGCCGCCCGTCCGTTATCAGCAGCCCGCGCTGGATTCGCGGCCGGTGCTGCCGCCGTATCAGATCGTCACGGTTCTGCGCTCCACTGGCTATTCGCCGCTCGGCCCGGTCACGCGGCGTGGCTGGGTCTATACCGTCGCGGTGCTTAACCCCAACGGCGACGACGGCCGCCTCATTATCGACGCGCGCAACGGACAGATCATGCGGTTCATCCCGGCGATGGCCGTCGATGAACGGCTGAACGAGAGCATGGCCATGGCCTATGGGCCTCCCGGCCCGCCGCCGCAGGACGTTCGTTATGAGACGCGGCGCGGCTCGCTGCTGGACTTGCGGCGTTCTCCGCGTCCAGCCGTGGCCGTGCCGAATACGGCGCAACGCAATGGGCCGAAGGTGGCGAACCGGGGGCCGGCATCCGCGCCGATCCCCGCCGCGGCCAAACCTGTCGCAGGAGCACCCGCTCAGGCGGCAGCTCCCGTGCAGCAAGCGGCGGAGAACAAGTCTGTGGCTGCAACAGCGGGAGTGGCGAAACCTCCGGCGCCGCAGCCATCCACGCCGCAACTGTGGCCGACGCAGGCGATGCCTGAGGTGCAGCTGCTGGAGTGAAGGTGCCGGATTGCGGGGCGTGTCGCAGGCTGCGCGGTTCAGAGCCGATAGGGCGCGCCATACAGCAAGCGAAGTCCAAGGGCTGCGATCGCCATTCCTGCGAAGCGATCCAGCCATTTTTTGCGGCCCAGATAAAACTGCCGAGAATGGTCGGTGGAAAAGCCGAGCGCGACAAAACAATACCAGCCTGTCTCGACGGCGAAGAGCGACGGCAGAAGAACAATCGAAAGCCAGAGCGGCGGGTCCAGCGGCAGCAATGCGCCGAACACGCCTGCATAGGTCAGGGCCGTTTTCGGATTGGTGATCTGCGTCATCAGGCCGGCGAGAAAGGGCGTCTGCGCGGCAGTTGCGCCGGATTCCAGTCCGGTCACCGGCTCAGTTGCCGTGATCCACAGCCTGCCGCCGAGAAACACGAGATAAGCGCCGCCGAGCAATTGCAGGAGCAAATCCAGCCGCGCCGCATGACCGAGAACTGTTTTCAAGCCGAGCAATGTGAGCGCGGCAATGACAACGCTTCCCGTTGCCAGCCCTGCCGCAGCCATCAAGCCGTCGCGCCGCGTTCTTGAAACAGAGGTGTGGCAGACCAGCAGAAAACTCGGCCCGGGGCTCATCGCCCCGAGCAGAATCGCAAGCATAATAGCGAACAGGGAATACGCCGCGTCCATCAAACGCTCCCGGAGTCTTTCCCGTGTGCGTAGGTGAAGCCTTCATCGGCCCAGCCCGTGATGCCGCCGATCATGACCTTGACGCGCTTTCGAAGACGGCTGAGCCGCAGCGCCGCGCGATCCGTTCCGTTGCAATGCGGACCTGCGCAGTACACCACGAACAACATGTCTTCCGGCCATTCCGCCATTTTTGTTGCGGTCATCTTGCCGTGGGGCAGGTTGATCGCGCCCGGAA
>JAZKGC010000146.1:0-1525 GCA_040386115.1 Pseudomonadota bacterium | reverse complement strand
ATCTACGACAAGTCCGCCGATGGCCATTACAATCTGATCTCGGCGCTGCATAAATCCGTGCGCGGCTCCGATCCGGATGCCGCACTCTATTATCTGGCGCGGATGCTCGACGCCGGCGAAGATCCGCTGTTTCTGGCGCGTCGCGTGGTGCGGATGGCGGTGGAAGACATCGGGCTTGCGGACCCACAAGCGCTGGTGATCTGCAATGCCGCCAAGGACGCGTATGATTTTCTGGGGTCGCCCGAAGGTGAACTGGCGATTGCGCAGGCTGTCATTTACATCGCCACCGCGCCGAAATCCAATGCGGGCTATGTCGCTTACAAGTCGGCCATGCGTGCGGCAAAGGAGGGCGGCTCGCTGCTGCCGCCCAAGCACATCCTCAATTCGCCGACCAAGCTGATGAAGTCCGAAGGCTACGGCGGCGGCTATGAATACGACCACGATACCCCGGAGGCTTTTTCCGGGCAGGACTACTTTCCGGAGGCGCTTGGCCGCCAGACGTTCTACGATCCTCCGGATCGCGGCTTCGAGCGCGAGATTCGCAAGCGGCTGGATTACTGGGCGAAGTTGAGAAAAGACAAATCATCATGAGCCGACGCGTCAGAAAACCTCTTGCGAAGAAATCGGTCCGCGACGCCAACAAGCGTGCGGCCCCCAAGCGCACCCACGCGAAGCGCGCCTCGGACAAGCCGGCGTTCGACAAGCGTGACGGCGAGCGGGGTCCGGTCCGGTCAACCGCCGGCAAGTTTCCGCCGCGCCGTCCTGCGGCGGAGTTTTCGCGTTCGGCAAAGCCGGTGCGCGAGCAGCGTCCGGAGCCGGTGAGGGAAGAGAAGCCCGCGCCGCCGCCATTGCCTACCAGGGTGCAGACGGTTGTGGTCACCGCCGACGAAAACAATATGCGCGTCGATCGGTTTCTCGAGCATCGGTTTCCGGGTCTGTCTTTCTCGCACATCCAGCGCATCGTTCGTAAAGGCGAGCTGCGCGTGAACGGCAAGCGTGCCGACAGCAAGGATCGCATTGAGGAAGGCCAGAGCGTCCGCATTCCGCCGCTGCAACTCGATACGCCGAAAGTCGGCGGCTCGCTGTCCGAGGCGGCCAACAAGACGCTCGAAGCGCTGCGCGCGATGATTATTTTCGAAGATGCCGATGTGATGGTGCTAAACAAGCCGGCGGGCCTCGCGGTGCAGGGCGGCTCCGGTCTCTCCAACCATGTCGATCAGATGCTGGAGGTCATGCGCGATTCCAAAGGCCAGAAGCCGCGCCTCGTGCATCGTCTCGATCGCGAGACCGCGGGTTGTTTGCTGATCGCCAAGACGCGCTTCGCCGCCACCGCCTTGACGGGATCGTTCCGCCACCGCTCGGCGCGTAAAATTTACTGGGCATTGGTGGCGGGCGTGCCGAAGCCGAAGCAGGGGCGCATCTCGACTTATCTCGCGAAAGACGAGAGCGAGGACGATTCCATCATGCGCGTCGCGGCGCATGGCGATGAGGGCGCGGCTCATGCCGTCACATATTATGCGGTGGT
>JAZKGC010000145.1:9592-23553 GCA_040386115.1 Pseudomonadota bacterium | reverse complement strand
GGCCTCATTACTTACATGCGTACCGATGGCGTGCAGATCGATCCTTCGGCCATTACACAGGTGCGCAAGGTGATCGGCGAGGACTACGGCAAGGCCTACGTGCCGGATGCCCCGCGCCAGTACACGTCAAAAGCCAAAAACGCGCAGGAAGCGCATGAAGCCATTCGCCCCACCGATCTCTCGCGCCGTCCTTCGTCGCTGAAGGCAAGGCTCGATAACGATCAGGCGCGGCTTTACGATCTGATCTGGATGCGCACCGTCGCAAGCCAGATGGAATCCGCCGAGATGGAGCGCACCACCGTCGATATCACTGCGAAAGCTGGCGCGCGCGTGCTTGAGCTCCGCGCAACCGGCCAGGTGGTCAAGTTCGACGGCTTCCTAGCGGTCTATCAGGAAGGCCGCGACGACGATCCCGAGGACGATGACAGCAAGCGCCTGCCCGTCATCAATCAAAGCGAGGCGCTGAAGCGCGAGAACCTCGTCGTCACCCAGCATTTCACCGAGCCACCACCGCGATTCTCCGAAGCCTCCCTGGTCAAGCGGATGGAAGAACTCGGCATCGGCCGGCCTTCAACCTATGCTTCGATCCTGCAAGTGCTGAAGGACCGCGGCTATGTGAAGCTTGAGAAGAAGCGCCTGCACGGCGAGGACAAGGGCCGCGTCGTCGTGGCATTTCTAGAGAATTACTTTGCGCGCTACGTCGAATTCGATTTCACGGCGGCGCTGGAGGAACAACTCGACCGCATCTCGAACAACGAAATCTCCTGGCAGCAGGTCTTGAAAGACTTCTGGAAGGATTTCATCGGCGCCGTTAACGACATCAAGGATGTGCGCGTCACTGAAGTGCTCGACGTGCTCGATACCATGCTCGGCGAACACATCTACGAGCCCCGCGCCGATGGCGGCGATCCGCGCCAGTGCCCGAGCTGCGGCAACGGCAAGCTCAACCTCAAGGCTGGCAAATTCGGTGCCTTCGTCGGCTGCTCGAACTACCCCGAATGCCGCTACACGCGCCCCCTCGCCGCCAGCAGCGGCTCCAGCGACCGTGCACTCGGCAAAGATCCCGTGTCGGGACTTGAAGTCGCGGTCAAGGCCGGACGCTTCGGTCCCTACATCCAGCTTGGCGACGCCAAAGACTATGGCGAAGACGAAAAGCCGAAGCGCGCGGGCATTCCAAAGAATATGTCACCCGCCGATGTCGAACTCGAACTTGCGCTGAAGCTGCTGTCGCTGCCGCGCGAAATCGGCAAACATCCCGAGACCGGCGAGCCAATCACGGCGGGCATTGGACGCTTTGGCCCGTTCGTGCGGCACGAAAAGACTTACGCTAGTCTCGAAGCCGGCGACGAAGTCTATACGGTCGGCCTCAACCGCGCAGTGACGTTGATCGCCGAGAAGCTGCTGAAGGGACCAAGCCGCCGTTTCGGCGCAGACCCCGGCAAGCCGGTTGGCGATTATCCGGCACGCGGCGGCACCATCATGGTGAAAACCGGACGCTACGGCGCTTACGTGACCATCGATGGCATCAACGCGACGATCCCGAGCGACAAGACGCCCGAGACCATCACGCTGCCGGAAGCCATCGCGCTGATCGAGGAGCGCGCGGCGAAGGGCGGCGGCAAGCCGAAGCGTGGCGCGAAGAAAACGACAACGAAGGCAAAGTCCGCCAAACCCTCGGAGAAAAAGCCGGCGAAGAAAGCTGCGGCAAAGAAGGCCACGGCGCCTGCTCCCGAGGCGAATGCGGGCACTACCGATATCACGCCGATCACGTCACCAGCCAAGGCACGCGCTCCGGTGAAGGCCAAGAAAGCCGCAGCACCGAAAGTCGCGGCCAAGGTCACCAAGGTCGCCGCCAAGAAGACCGCCGGCAAAGCACGCGGATAATGAAGAAGAAACCCGACGCGACGAATGCCTTTCCCGACCGGGAGAGCATCGTCGCGTTCGTCAGGGCCCACCCCACTGAGGCCGGGACGCGCGAACTGGCGCGTCATTTCGGATTGAAAAACGAATCCCGTGCGGCCCTTCGGAGAATTCTGGCCGAGCTCGCCGATGAAGGCGTGATCGAAAAGCGCGGCAAAAAGGTTGCCGAGCCGAAATCGCTGCCACCAACGATCGTAGCGGACATCACCGGCCGCGACAAGGACGGCGAACTGATCGCAACCCCTGCCGAATGGCTCGAGGAAACCGACGGTCCGCCGCCGACCATCCGCATCCATGTCCCCCGCCGCCCGCAACCGGGGACTGTTGTTGGCATCGGCGACCGCGCGCTGCTGCGCGTCGAGAAGCCGGACAGCAAACATGAAAAAGCCTATCGCGGGCGCGTCATCAAGCTGCTCGAAAAAACCAAACATCGCGTACTTGGAATTTTCCGCGCGCTGCCGAACGGCGACGGCCGCCTGATCCCCATCGACAAGAAGCAAGTGGGCCGCGAACTCGCCATCGCATCCGCCGACTCCGGCGGCGCGCAAGACGGCGATCTCGTCAGCGTCGAGCTGATGCGCTCGCGAGGTTTCGGATTGCCGGCCGGCCGCGTCAAGGAACGCCTCGGTTCGCTTAAGACCGAAAAGGCCGTGAGCCTGATCGCAATTCACGCCCACGAAATTCCTCAGGAATTCCCCGCCGATACGTTGCGCGAGTCGGAAGACGCCAAACCCGCAGCGCTGGCCGGCCGCGAAGACTGGCGCGACGTGCCGCTCGTCACCATCGATCCTCCTGACGCAAAGGATCACGACGACGCCGTCCACGCCGAACTCGACAGCGATCCCCAGAACAAGGGTGGCTACATCGTCAATGTCGCCATCGCGGACGTGGCGTTCTACGTGCGTTCGCAATCAGCGCTCGATCGCGAGGCGCTGAAGCGCGGTAACTCGGTCTATTTCCCCGACCGCGTCGTGCCGATGCTGCCTGAGCGCATTTCCAACGATCTGTGTTCGCTGAAACCCGGCGAGCCGCGCGGCGCGCTGGCGGTGCGCATGGTGATCGGTCCCGACGGCCGCAAGCGTTCGCACACCTTTCACCGCGTGCTGATGCGCTCGGCCGCGAAACTGAACTACGCGCAGGCGCAGGCGGCCATCGACGGGCACCCGGATGACACCACCGGCCCCCTGCTCGATCCGATCCTCACGCCGCTTTACGACGCCTATGCGCTGGTGAAGCGCGCACGTAACGAACGCGACCCACTCGATCTGGATTTGCCCGAGCGCAAAATCCTGCTGAAGCCCGACGGCACGGTCGATCGCGTGGTGACGCCGGAGCGGCTTGATGCGCACAAGCTGATCGAGGAATTCATGATCCTTGCCAACGTCGCGGCAGCGGAAACGCTTGAAAAGAAGACGCTGCCGCTGATCTATCGGGTGCATGATGAACCGACCGTCGAGAAGGTTCACAACTTGCAGGAGTTTCTGAAGACCCTCGACATTCCGTTCGCCAAGGCAGGCGCATTGCGACCCGCGCTTTTCAACCGCGTGCTGGCGCAGGTCAAAGGCCATGACTCAGAACCGTTAGTGAACGAAGTCGTCCTGCGTTCGCAGGCGCAGGCCGAATACTCGGCCGAGAATTATGGCCACTTCGGCCTGAACCTTCGGCGTTACGCACATTTCACGTCGCCGATCCGGCGATACGCGGATCTGATCGTACATCGCGCACTGATCCGTGCGCTCGGTCTGGGTGAAGGCGCGCTGCCCGATACGGAGACGTTTGAAACGCTAAGTGAAGTGGCTGCGGCTATTTCGCTCACCGAACGCCGCGCGATGAAGGCCGAGCGCGAGACCGCCGATCGCCTGATCGCGCATTTTCTCGCGGATCGGATCGGCGCAACATTCACGGGGCGCATTTCCGGCGTCACCCGGGCCGGATTGTTTGTAAAATTGACTGGAACGGGAGCAGACGGCCTCATTCCCGTTCGCACGCTTGGAACCGAATACTTTAATTACGACGAGACCCGTCATGCGCTGATCGGATCGCGCAGCGGTGCCATGCATCGATTGGGTGACGTGGTCGAGGTTCGTCTGGTAGAAGCTGCACCAGTGGCCGGCGCGCTGCGGTTCGAACTGCTGTCAGAGGGGAAGACAGCCCCGCGCGGAGGCCGCATTCGCGATGGCCGCGCCGCCAAGCCAAACCCCGGCAGCAAGGCACGACCGGGACGAGACACGAAAAAGCGAAAGAAATCGCGCAAGCCCTCCCGCAAGGCGCGCAAACAGAATAAATAGAAGAAGGGATGACCCTTCAGGAGAAGTCATGGAAAGCCGGACGATGCTGCCAGCAAGAACATGGACCGCCGACCTCGGCTCGTTGCCGAAGCGCGATGTTTGGCAAGCCATGGCACGCGGACTGCGCTGCCGCTGCCCGAACTGCGGTGAAGGCAAAATCTTTCGCGCGTTTCTCAAGGTCGCCGACAATTGCTCCGCCTGTGGCCAGGATCTGAGCCATCACCGTGCGGACGACCTGCCCGCCTATCTCGTGATCGTCATTGTCGGACACATTGTTGTACCGATTGCGCTGTGGATTGAGACCAACTACGCGCCATCCATGCTGCTGCAACTGGCCTTCTATCTTCCCTTCACGCTCGGCGCGTCACTGCTGCTGCTTCAGCCGGTGAAGGGCGCGGTCGTCGGATTGCAGTGGGCTTTCCGCATGCACGGTTTTGACGAGAACCGTCCAGAGGGCGTCGAGGAAGGCGCGATCGAAAAAATGAAAATCACCGCCCCAAAATGAGCGAGCCGGAGAAAGAAGAAAAGGAAGACGACAGTCATCCCTACCGCCGCCCGAAAGATGCAGCGACGCTGATCCTTGTCGATCGCAGCGGAAGCATCCCGAAGGTTCTCGTCGGCAAGCGGCATGACAAGGTCATTTTCATGCCAGGCAAATTCGTGTTCCCCGGCGGCCGCGTCGATGCCACCGACAACCGCATCCCGGTCGCGGCGGACATTCCGAAGGGTCTTGAGAAGAAACTGATCGGCGGCAGCCCGAAGATCGCCGCATCTCGTGCCCGCGCACTTGCCGTCGCAGCTATCCGCGAAGCCTGCGAAGAAACCGGCTTGTGTCTGGGCCGGAAGGTCGCGCGGATGAACGGTGCTGCGGCAAAGCTTATCGGCGAATGGAAACCGTTCGCCGATGCCGGATTGCTGCCCGATCCGTCAGGTCTTTTTCTGATTGCGCGCGCGATCACGCCGCCCGGCCGCGTGCGCCGTTTCGACACCCGGTTTTTTACCGCCGACGCATCGTCCATCGCCCATCAGGTCGAGGGTGTCGTTCACGCCGATGCTGAACTGGTCGAACTGGTCTGGGTCGAACTCGGGTCGGAATCCTTGGCGGATCTTCACGGCATGACGAAAATGGTTTTGCGTGAACTCGACAAGCGCCTTGCCGCCGGCCCCCTGTCGCACACAGCCGAGGTGCCGTTCTTTCACTTCTATGGCGGCAAGATGCAGCGGGACGTCATCTAGTTGCTTGCTGGATATCGAGTAACGCACGAGTCAAATTTTCAACCATATGACCGCGCCGTTCGTTATGCTGGTGGCGCGATGGCCGCGGCGAACGCCGGCCAAGGATAATCGAAGTACGGCAGTTCATGCGTAGCGGTGCCGCAATATCGGTTTTTGCCCATGTCGCGGCGCTGACAGCGTGCCTCGTTCTTGCAGGCGTGCGGCCATTCGATCCGGCGATCACAGAGGCGATCAACGTCGATATCGTGACGCCAGAAGATGCGCCGCCGATTCCAAAGGAACCTGAATCGACCGTCCAGATACCAGAGACGCCGAAGCCGTCCGAAACCTCCGAGGTCGCCGAAAAACAGCCTGAGCAATCAACGCAGAAAAATTCTCAACAGGCACCCCCGCCAGAGCCCCCGCCAGCCGCAAAACCTGCCTCACCGCCCTCGCAACCAAATTTGCAACAGGCGGCGGCCCAGACGCAGCCGGTCGAACCACCCGCGCCGCAGCCACAACCTGCAGTGCCCGTCGCCCAGCCGGACATCACCCAAAGATTCGGCATGATGTTCAGCCTGCCGGATCAATCCAGGGGCGAATTCGACGCAGTGGCCTCAAGCGCCGCTAACATCACGCTCAATGACGCCGCAGCACTTCGGGCTCACCTGAAGACCTGCTCGATCCTGCCGCAAACGATCTCGCCGAGCGACAATATCAAGATCGTGCTGCGTGCGAAGTTCCTGCCAAACGGCAGGCTTGCGGCAGAACCCCTTCTCATTCAAGCGAGCGCCTCCGAGAAGGGTCCGGCGCTGATGCTAAGTGCGATGAAAGCTCTGGAAACCTGCCAGCCCTACGCCATGCTGCCGGCCGACAAATACGACCAATGGAAGATGCTGGACCTCAGCTTCTCACCCAAGGATTTCAAGGGTGGATAGCCGGAACCTTTGTCACCAGTGCAGCAACCGTGAGCAATCCAAAAGAGCCGAATAATCGGCGTTGGAACCTTGACTTTGGGGCGTTCGGAGCTAGGTTGCCGCCCAAATGCGGGCCGGCAATGTCGGATCTGCTACCGATTCCAGACATTCGAGGTTCTGAACATGGCCAAAGCGGTCACCATCAAGGTCAAGCTCGTTTCCAGCGCGGACACAGGCTTCTATTACGTCGCCAAGAAGAACTCGCGCACGATGACCGACAAGCTCGTGAAGAAGAAGTACGATCCGGTCGCGAAGAAGCACGTCGAGTTCCGCGAAGCCAAGATCAAGTAACAATTTCAATATATTAGATAAGAAAACGGAGCCTCTTGGCTCCGTTTTTCGTTTCAGCTTGCCAAATTGAAAAACACCGCTGCCCCCTCAGGCCGCAGCCGCAACGACCCGATTCCGGCCGTCATGCTTGGCCCGGTACAATGCCTGGTCAGCGCGCTTGAGAACGTCACCGATGGCCTCCCCCTTGGTTTCCAGGGTGGCGATGCCGATGGAAATGGTGACCTCGATGCGCCTGGCACCCTTCTCTATGGTGAAGCCCTCTCCCGCGATGGACCGGCGCAACCGCTCGGCCACCATGCCCGCCACATGCAGGTCGGTCTCCGGCATGACAATGACGAATTCCTCGCCGCCGTAACGGCAGGCGAGATCGATGCCGCGAATCGACTTGCGGATTCGCACCGCGAATTCGCGCAGCACGTCGTCGCCGGCATCGTGGCCGTGATTGTCGTTGATGGACTTGAAGTAGTCGATATCGAGCATCATCAGCGCTAGCGGTTTCGCCCGCGTCGCCGCCTGCTCGGCCAGCGTGGCGAGATGGCTTTCCATGTAGCGGCGGTTGTGCAGCCCGGTCAGCGGATCGGTGATCGCCATTTCGATGGAATTCTGCACGTTGTCGCGCAGATGATCCGTGTAGCGGCGCTTGCGAATCTGGGTTCGCGCGCGCGCCAGCAATTCGTTCTTGTCCACCGGACGCAGCAGATAATCGTTCACGCCGATCTCAAGCCCGCGCAACAGCCGCGCGTTGTTGTCGGCATCGGCAATTGCGAGAATGGGTACGCTGCGCGTCCGCTCCAGCGAGCGCGCCTGGCTGCACAGCCGCAGGCCGTCGAAATTCGCGAGACCCAGCGATACAATCAGCAGATCGTAATTGCCTTCCGCCGCGTGAAACACCGCATCGGCAGGATTCGGCTCAACATCGACGGTGTGTTCGGCTGCCAGCACGGGAGCCAGCCGCTCATAAGACGATGGCCGGTCATCGACCAGCAAGATGCGCCCGCCCCGACCCGTATCGGCGACCGCATTGCGTTCCGGAGCATTGACGCCGATTTCGAGCGACGTGATCGCGCGCATGCGCAACTCATCCGTCATCATCTTCAACCGCGTCAGCGACCGCACCCGCGCAATCATCACGACGTCGGACACCGGCTTGGTCAGAAAGTCGTCGGCCCCCGCGTCCAGTCCGCGCACACGATCCGAAGGACTGTCGAGCGCCGTGACCATAACGACTGGAATGAAATGGGTTCGCGGATTGGATTTCAGGCGGCGGCAAACTTCAAAACCGTCGATGTCGGGCATCATCACGTCGAGCAGGACAATGTCGCATTCGGCGCGCTCGCAGATTTCCAGCGCCTGCGTGCCGCAGTTCGCCGTCACGACGTCGAAATACTCAGCCGACAAACGGGCCTCGAGCAACTTGACGTTAGCCAGAACGTCATCGACGACCAAAACGCGGGCGGACATAAAATCTCCTAACCGACAAAACGTCGAACGGTCTCGATAAACTTCCCGACCGAGATCGGTTTTGACAAATACGCCTCGCAGCCGCCTTCGCGAATACGTTCCTCGTCGCCCTTCATCGCGAACGCCGTGACCGCAACCACAGGGATTGCACGCAAGTCCGCATCCGCCTTGATCCAGCGCGTGACGTCGAGCCCGGAGACTTCCGGAAGCTGAATGTCCATGAGGATGAGATCGGGCCGATGCTTTCGCGCAAGGTCGAGGGCTTCAACCCCGCTGCGCGTGCCGACTGTCTGATACCCGTGAGCCTCCAGCAAATCGCGGAAGAGCTTCATATTGAGCTCGTTGTCTTCCACGATCAGGACGGTTTTCGCCACCCTGCCCCTCCAATCCCGAAAAAATACCCGCGCCGGCTGAAACCATTGAATTCGCCACGCCGTGATGACTCGGGCATGATGGCCCAAAATAGAGACGATAGGTTACGGAAAGGCAAACACGATCAATGACAAAAGGCTCTTCAACCCCTCAAGAAGTTGCTGAATTTGTTGCGATTCAGGCGCTCACCTTTCTGGCATCCGACCCGGAGCGGTTAGGGTCATTCCTGACCGAGAGCGGTATTGGTCCGCAGACCCTTCGCACCGCGGCCACCGACCCGAAGTTCCTCGCCGGAGTGCTGGATTTCATTGTCCGCGATGACGAAACCGTGAAAGCGTTCGCCGACGCATCGCAACTGACGCCGGAGGCTGTCACAAACGCACGCGAGGTACTGGACCCGCGCTGGGAGTGAAACGGATTGAGCGACCACGCGCCAGATGAACGGACCGGCTTCTGCCGTGATTGCCTGTCCGACGTTGCAGGCAAGGCCGCGCGCTGCGCGGAATGCGGCTCCCCACGCCTCGTCCGGCATCGCGCGCTTGCGGCGTTGACGCTCGCCCACATCGATTGTGACGCTTTCTATGCGACCGTCGAAAAGCGCGACAATCCCGATATCGCCGACAAGCCCGTCGTCATCGGCGGCGGCAAGCGCGGCGTGGTCTCGGCCGCATGCTACATTGCGCGCACCTACGGCGTGCGCTCGGCAATGCCGATGTTCAAGGCGCTGGCGCTCTGCCCGCCCGCGGTCGTGGTCCGTCCGGATATGGCGAAATACGTCCGCGTGGGCCGCGAGGTTCGTCATGCGATGATGGCGTTGACGCCACTGGTCGAGCCTCTTTCGATCGACGAAGCGTTTCTCGACCTCGGAGGCACCGAACTCTTGCACGGCATGATGCCGGCGAAAGTCCTGGCGCGATTTGCCACGCAGGTGGAGCGCGAGATCGGCATCACGGTGTCCGTTGGACTGTCGGTGAACAAGTTTCTTGCCAAGATCGCATCGGACCTCGACAAGCCGCGTGGCTTCGCAGCCATCGATCAGGAGGAAGCTGTTGCGATGCTCGCGGAACGCCCTGTCGGATTCATCTATGGCGTCGGCCCGGCCTCGCAGGAAAAGCTGTCGCAACGGGGCTTTCGTCTTATCAAGGATATTCAGCGCGCAGACGAGATCGAATTGATGAGGCAATTCGGCCCCGAAGGCCGGCGGCTGTGGCGGCTCGCACGCGGCATCGACGACCGCAAGGTGGTGCCCGATCGTGGCGCCAAAACCATCTCGAACGAGACGACGCTGGACCAGGATATCCGCGATTTCGCGACGCTGGAGAAAATCCTGTGGCGGCTCTGCGAAAAAGTGTCGTCGCGGCTGAAAAGCGGTGACCTGTCGGGATCGACCATCACGCTGAAGCTCAAGACGGCCGATTTCAGGCAGCGCACGCGGTCGCAGTCGATTCAGATACCGACGCAACTGGCCGCGCGGATTTTTGCGACGGTACGCGAAATGCTGAGCCGCGAGATCGACGGCACTGCGTTCAGGTTGATTGGAGCCGGCGTCAGCGCTCTGAAGCCCGGTGCCGAGGCCGACGATCAGGATTTACTGGATCGGCGGGCGGCACACGCCGAACGTGCCATGGACAGTGTCCGCAAGAAATTCGGCGCTGCCGCCGTCATGCGCGGCATTGCCTATGAAGGACCGCCGAAACCGGAGTGACGGCGGGACGCGCTACTTACAAGTTTTCACTTGCAGGGTTTGGTTTCCTTGACGTCGATCTTGCCCATTGCACCGGCAATGACAAAATCGTTGTAGTCCAGCACCAATGCACGGGAAACGCCGTCCTCGTAGAGTTCGAACGACATCGCATAAACCGGCGTCTGCTCTCCGGTTTTGGACTGCACGGCTTTGTCGTAATAGCTCACAGTCACAGGCCACCGCGTCAGGGATTTGAACTTATCGCTGCTGGTCGCAGCATCCGGCATAGCGGTTGCCTTGGTGCCTGCGATCGGCTGTCCGATCACGGTGAGCGTGTTGTAGATTTTTTCCCCGTCGTCAGAACCATCATAGACCACAAGCTCAAGCAGCGACTTGCCCTCGCGCGCAGCTTCGATAATCAGCTTCACCTGCTCGGTCGGGAACACTGCGCCTTCAATAGTGAAGGTCTTGACTGCGGGTTGCTTCAGCTTGACCGTGATGGTCTTGCCGTCGCGCTCTGCGACGCCATCGACGGATGACGTGTTAGCCTCGTTCATGCGGGTTTCGATCTTGAAGCGATAGGTCTTGCCCTCGCCGTCTTCCCAACTGGTCGATCGCAGGTCGCTCATTGTCGTCTTGTTCTCACCCGTGTCGAGTTGCGACACTTGCCGGAATTCGGTGGTGTAGCCTTCGCACGCGCTGCCGGCGAAATTGTACAGGATGCGCCCACGCGCGCTGTTGACGCTGGCGTTACCGCGCGAAGATTTCAAACTCAGATCGTACACAGCCTGATGCGGGGCAAAAGACACAGCGGGCGCGGCTTCAGCCAGGCCGAGACCGGGCGCAAAAAGGGCTGTGGACAGCAACAAAGACAAAGCGAATGAACCACAACCTGAAGTCCGGTGCGCGCGACGCATGGCGTCTCCTTGGAATGCGAGAATCGAAACAATAGTAGCCGCAACATTGCGCCGCAACCGGGGCAAACCTGTCGAATCGCCGGAATTGACAGGACGAAATCGCCAACTCTGCCCGCTTGCATGTGCCAGCACGATGGGCGAAATATGGCGCGCCCGGCCACATCGGCGCGAGATTGCCGAACTTTAACGCGGGCGAATATCTCACAAAAGGTCGAGGACGAACATGGCGGGAACGGTCGAGCAGAAATTGAGCGCGCTGGGCATCGAATTACACGAGCCCAACCCGCCGGTGGCGAATTACGTCGGCTTTGTTCGCACCGGCAATCTGCTGTTCGTCTCCGGCCAGGTCTGCAACACCCCGGACGGCAAACTGATTGCCAAAGGTAAGCTTGGTGCAGGTGTCACCATCGAGCAAGGTGCGGCGGCAGCGCGCGGCTGCGCTATCAATCTTTTGGCGCAAGTCAAAATGGCGCTCGGCGATCTCGACAAGGTGGTGCGCGTGGTCCGCCTCGGCGGTTTCGTCAACGCGATGCCTGATTTTCTCGACGGGCCGAAGGTTCTCAACGGAGCCTCGGACCTGATGGTCGCGGCGTTCGGCGACAAGGGCCGCCACGCACGCACCACAGTCGGCGTCGCCGCCCTGCCCTCCGATGCCGCAGTCGAAGTCGAAGGCATTTTCGAGGTCGCGTAGAGCATGATCCCTAAAAGTGGGCGTCGGTTTTCGGACAAGATCATGCTCCAAAAATTGGTCTCATGATGTCCCGCGCGCCAGACTGGCTGACAGCCCGGCCAATCGCCCATCGCGGTCTGCACGATCGCGCGCGCGGGGTCATCGAGAATATGCCGGCGGCGATCGATGCTGCTATCGCCGGTAATTTCGGAATCGAAGTCGATCTCCAGCTCACCTCGGATCATGAGGCGATGGTGCATCACGACTACGAACTGGGTCGCCTGACGGAGGGCAGCGGCGAGCTGCTTGCGATGACCGCAGCGCAACTGAAGCAGGTTGCGTTCAAGGACACTGCTGACCGCATGATGACGCTCGGCGATCTTTGCGCGCGTGTCGGCGGAAGGGTGCCGCTGGTGCTGGAAATCAAAAGCCGTTTCAACGGTGATCGCAAACTGGTGGCGCGAATGGCGCAAGTGCTCGCGTCGTACCGCGGGCCGGTATCAGCGATGTCGTTTGACCCCGATCAGGTACTGGCGATCCGCGAACTGATGCCTCATCTGCCGCGCGGAATCGTGGCGGAGCGCCACTACAACGATAGCGAATGGAAGCGGCTTCCGCCGGAGAAAATCCGCGAGATGACAGGCCTGCGGCACGCGTTCCGCACCCGGCCGCATTTCGTCAGCTATCGGGTCGATGATCTGCCCGCACCCGCGCCGTGGATTGCGCGCCATGTCTTCGGCTGCGCGCTTCTGACCTGGACCGTGCGGACACCGGAGCAGCGCGCGCGCACGACACGTTATGCCGACCAGATGACCTTCGAGGGTTTCGTTCCGGACGCGTGATGCGATGCCGGATACTTGAAGTCATCCGCCCAAAGACCGATCTATACTGCTGACCAGTTTCGGTTTTCACGGCCACGGTGCCGCTCGTGGAGTGGATTTGAGTGGCCCTTTGATTCTAACATTCGCAAAGGTCGCTGCTAAAACGGGATGTGAATGTTAGAATCGGACCACTCGCCTTTGACGGATTCCTCCGACATCACCCTTGAAGCAGTCTCCTCGATCAGCCAGGTCACAGCGGCTGAATGGGATGCGTGCGCCAATCCCCCCCATCGCACACTCATTTCAACGAGCGTCGCAGGGGATTCGCCTGTCGATTCCACCGCCGCATATAACCCTTTCATTTCACATGCATTTTTCGCCGCGCTCGAAGCCTCCGGCTCAGCCGTCGCGCGCACCGGATGGGGGCCGCGTCATCTCGTGGCGCGAATGGCTGGCCAGACCGTCGGCGTCGTGCCGTGCTATCTGAAAAATCATTCGCAGGGTGAATACGTCTTCGACCACGGCTGGGCCGAAGCCTACGCGCGCGCGGGCGGCAGTTACTATCCGAAATTGCAGGCCGGCGTGCCGTTCACGCCAGCCACCGGGTCTCGCTTGCTGGTGCGTGACGGCGTTGATACAGCGCGCGTCCGCGAGGCACTGGCAGGCGGGCTGATCGCACTCTGCGAGGCGACGCATGCGTCGTCGGTGCATGTGACCTTCGCGCGCGAGGACGAATGGACGTTCCTTGCAGACAGGGGATTTCTTCAGCGCACCGACCAGCAATTCCACTGGCGCAACGAAGGCTACGGCACGTTCGAGGATTTTCTTGCCACGCTCGCCTCACGCCATCGCAAGGCGATCCGTCGCGAGCGCCGTGATGCGCTGGCGAATGGTATTGCTATTTATGCACTCACTGGCTCCGACATCACGCCAGATGCGTGGGATGCTTTCTTTGAATTCTATATGGAGACCGGCTCGCGCAAATGGGGGCGACCTTACCTCACGCGCGAGTTCTTTACGCAGATCGGCGATACCATGGCCGACGACGTGCTGCTGGTGATGGCAAAGCGCGACGAAAAATGGATCGCGGGCGCAATCAATTTTGTCGGATCGGACACGCTGTTCGGCCGCAACTGGGGTGCGGTCGAGCATCACCCGTTCCTCCACTTCGAGGTCTGCTACTATCAGGCTATCGACTTCGCAATCCAGCGCGGTTTGAAGCGCGTCGAGGCCGGCGCACAAGGCGAACACAAGATCGCGCGCGGCTACCTGCCCCAGACCACCTACTCCGCGCACTATATCGCCGATCCGTCGCTGCGCCGTGCCGTGCGCGACTATCTCAAGC
>JAZKGC010000145.1:2811-9492 GCA_040386115.1 Pseudomonadota bacterium | reverse complement strand
GCGCACTATATCGCCGATCCGTCGCTGCGCCGTGCCGTGCGCGACTATCTCAAGCACGAGCGCGGTTATGTGCAAGAGGCCGTGCGAGAACTCACCAACGCCGGCCCGTTCCGCAAGACGGACACTGACAGTTAGATTTTCAGGCCTTTTGGATTTCCATACCTTGACCCAAACGCCCTTCGCGGCGATTGTCGTTTCAAATAATTCAGAGAGTGCTCATGACCGCCTATGACACCAATAATATCTTTGCGAAAATCCTGCGCGGCGAGATTCCCTGCCACAAGATTTATGAGGACGATCACACCTTCGCCTTCATGGACATCATGCCGCGCTGCCCCGGACATGCACTGGTGATTCCGAAGGCGCCGGCGCGCAATATCCTCGACATTTCGCCTGAGAGTTTTGCACACGTTGCACGCACGGCGAAGAAAATTGCGGTCGCTGCAAAAACAGCATTTAAGGCCGACGGCATCACGCTTCAGCAGTTCAGCGAGCAAGCCGGCGGTCAGGTCGTCTTTCACTTGCATGTGCATGTGATGCCCCGCATGGAGGGCGTTGCGCTGCTGCCACCTGCAAGCCGCAAGGAAGACATCAAGGTTCTGGAAGATCACGCCACGCGGCTGATCGCAGCGCTCAATGGTTAGCCAAGCCACCACTTGCCGGTGAGGACAACGATCTCACCCGCAATGACGCCCGCGAACACGGATCGGCGTGTGACAAGAAAGGCAACGAAGCCGACCGCGACGGCGCCGTAGCGTACCGCGCCCGGCACCGTCGCCAGCGCGCCGGGCGGCGAGATCAGAATCTGCGCAATGACCCCGGCGAGAATAGCGGCCGCGACCGCCCTCACCCAGACCAGGATTTCCGAATTTTCATCGATGCCGCCGCCGACTGCGAGGCCGAGGACTCGCCATACCTCGTTGGACAGGAAGCCCGCAAACAGCAGCAATGCGATGGCTTGTCCGTCACCAAAAAGTCCGCTCATGCGATGCGCCTTCGCCACCGATGGACGCCGTAGGCAATCGTGCCCGCGGTGACACCGCAGATCAGGATATCCACGCCGGTGTGCAGCAGCGACACAAGCGGATAAAGCGCCAACCCAAGCGCCAGCGCCAGCTTATCGACAAGACGGTGCGCATTGCGCGCCGTCGATAGCAGGAACGTCAGTGGCGTCAGCGCCAGAATTCCCGCCGCGAGAAGCGGCGGCAAACTCGCGGCAAGTCCATACCCGATGGCGGTCGCAATGCTGCTCAGGAACACCAGACCGCCGCCAAGGCCGTTCACAAATGCGATCCGCCGCTCGCGCGGCACATGCGGCAGCAGGCGAAAGCTTTCAACCCAAACAGTGACTGCGACCAGATGCGCCGGCAGAGCAAGCTGGCGCATTTTCGTATCCGGCGTGCGCATCATCGGCAGCACCGCCACCACCATCGGCAGCAGGCGGATCGCGCTGATGGTCACAGCCAGCGCCGATTCCAGCAGCGTCGCACCTGCATGCGATGTCGAAATCAGAATGATTTGCGCAGGTCCAGCCCAGATCAGCAGCGTGCTGGCCAGCGCCCATCCCAGCGTAAATCCCGAGTCATGCGCGAAGGCGCCGACGCCGATAAAGGTGCCGAACAACACCAAGGCAAGGATCGACGACAGCGCGGATTTCACGCCAAGCGCGAACGCCATGGAGGCGCTGTGCCATTTCGGAGAATCGAGAGGAGGAAGTGCCAAGGGGTCGGAATACCGGATGAATCGTTTGGTTCATCACGCGGATGAAAGGCTCCCTCGTCAAGTGAGTGTGCCTGATATTTTCAGGATGCAGCAGCGCGAAATTGCGATACGTCATCGAGAATCGGGCTGCCCGCCACGGCCGACCTTGTCAGGGCCAGCAATCTGGCGGGTCATCTAGATCGAGGGCTCGCGCTGGGATGAGGTCAGCGAACCGAGGACGCACAACGCTGCAAACGCCAGACCGATGATTCCGAAAGTGAGCACGACTGCCTCCTGGTACAGTTGCCCCGGAAAGGTTCCCGGGCGTCAGACCAGATGATTGGAAAACGGTTTCACAAAACTTAAGCCAAAATGAAACGCAAATTGCTGTTGCGCCGTTATCACTTTATTGAGCATGATTTTCGTGCTTCGATACCATTTGTATGCGGATTTATTGGGTTTTCGAGAAGGATTCGCCGGTGGGGCACGTTAACCGTCGCAGCAGAAATCATCGTCGCCGCCTGCCGCTGGTGATCGGCGCGCTCATCGCTTCGCTCGGCGCAACATCCGCCTTCGCGCAACTGCGCGGCCACGGTGGTCCGGTTCGGGCGCTGGCAATTTCATCCGATGGTCAGACGCTGCTGTCAGGAAGCTTCGACGGCAGCGCAATCCGCTGGTCGCTTGGGCGCGACGCAGCCGAACAAGTTCTGCGATTTCATGCCGACGCCGTCAACGCAGCTGCCCTGCTCAAGGACGGCCGCGCCGCGACCGCAGGCGCCGACGGCCGCATCGCAATCTGGAGCTCCGGCAAACAGCAGCCCGACGCCGTGCTCGAAGGCCACACCGCGCCGATCGCGGCGCTTGCGCTGTCGCCCGACGGCGGAACGCTGGCCACGGCGGCGTGGGATCATACCGTGCGGCTCTGGCCCCTCGCCGGCGGCGCACCGCGCGTACTCGAAGGCCATACGCAGAACGTCAACGGCGTCGCGTTCAGTCCTGACGGCAAAACTCTCATCAGCGTCAGCTACGATCTGACCGTCCGCATCTGGCCGCTCGACGGTATTTCTGCGCCGTCCATCATCACTCTGCCCGCGCCGCTCAATTCAGTGATCGTGTCCACTGACGGAGAAATCGCAGCCTCTGGCGCGGATGGCAAAATCTATTTCCTCACCAGCGCGGGCAAGCCCGTCGGCGAGGTCGCGGCCGGACCAATTCCGGTAATCGCGTTGGCCATGTCAAATGATGGCGCGCTGCTTGCGGCAGCGGATATTCGAGGCTCGGTTGCGATCATCGACCGCAAGGCGCGCACCCTCGCTCGCCGGCTGGTGGGACCGGGGCTTCCGGTGTGGTCGGTTGCATTCATGCTAGACAACGGGACGCTTCTTACCGGCGGTGCCGACAGCATGATCCGGCGCTGGAATGCGCTCACCGGCGAACCGCTCGGAGCGACCATTCTGGAAAGTCCGAACGACCCGCTCGCCGCCTATGCGGGCGATCGTGGCGCGGCGATTTTTCGGGCGTGCGTGGCCTGTCACACGTTGACGCCAGACCAAGGCAACAAGGCCGGTCCAACCTTGTCGGGAATTTTCGGGCGGAGGATCGCGAGCTTGCCGGGTTACAATTTTTCCGAGCCGCTGAAGAAGCTCGATATCGTCTGGACGCCGGAAACCGTGTCGAAACTTTTCGAGATCGGCCCCGCAGCTTATACCCCCGGAACAAAGATGCCCGAACAGCTCATCGGCTCGCAAGAGGACCGCAAGGCATTGGTGCAATTCCTTGCGCGCGTGACGAAGCAGTAGCTAAGACCGAAGATGCACGGCGTGCGACCTCAGGGACGGAACTGGAACGTGCTGAACTGAAAACGCTGCGAGGCATCCCACGGAGTCGCATGCTCGTGGCGACGCGTATCGAGCAATACGAAAGCATCGCCAAACACGACGGCAAGGCTCTTCGCGTCATGCCGCGCCACCGGCAATCCGCTGCATTTTTCAGGTCCGTCCAGCGCGAACGTGCCGATGATGAGATGGCCGCCGGGACGCAGCCCGCGTTGAATCCGGTCTGCATAATGTCGCTGCTCGTCCGGCTCGGTGAGAAAATGAAAAGCGGCCCGGTCATGCCAGACGTCGGAGAGCTGGGCTGGTTCCCATGCCGTCACGTCAGCCGCCACCCATTTGACATGCTCGCCCTTGGAAGCAAGGCGCATGCGGGCAGTCGCAAGCGCCGCCTCGGAGAGATCAAGTACGGTTACATCGTCGTAGCCTTGGCTGACGAGTACATCGACAAGACGGGATGCGCCGCCGCCGATGTCGATGACCACAGACTTAGGTGTGGCCTTTACGAACGTCAGAAGCTCAAGCGATGGCGCGGGGTTCTCCTGAAACCAGCTGACCTCGTTTTCGCCCTTTGTAGTGTAAACATTCTGCCAATGAGCCTCGCGGCTTGCGCTATCCACGGATCAATGCCTTCCCGAGAGAACGAATTTGATACAATCGACCAATCATGTGGGGATGCCGGGTTCCTCTGACAACTCTTTCGTCATCCTCTCCCGGTCGTACTCCGCAAAACGATGCAAGCCTGCCCTGCCCGCCTGATACGGCCGCACAATTCATCGGCGACTTCGCGTGTATCGGCTCCCACGCGGGCCTGATAAAATGCGCGCGTGCCACGGCTGCGAAAGATCGAACGCAGAAGAGTTGGATCGCGGTCACCAATCACCGCGCTCAGGCGCTTCATGGAACGCGCATACATCGCAAGCGCCCGGTCGCGAGAGAATCCGGCGGCAAGCTGCACGCCCCACGGCGTTGCGGCGCCGAGTTTCACCCGCTGTTCAAGCTCGGCGATGAACGGATTTGGCGCCCGCTTCAACAGCGCCATCAATTCGCGGCAGCCTGACGGTGGCGCGCGCTCCTTGATCGCCGCGCCGTTCTTGCCTGCTGCGGCCCAGTCATCAATCGACGTGCCGGTGATCGCATAGACATAATTGCGCGTCTCTGAAGGCATGGGGCCAGTGCCGGAAATCCATTCCTGCACGCGCCGTGGCCCGGCGTTGTACGCCGCAGCGGCGAGACCGAGATTGCCGAATTGAGCGCGCAGTTCCAGCAGGAATTCCGCAGATTTCGGCAGCGCCTGTACCGGATCGAACGGATCGAGCAGACGGCGCTCGGTTGCCGTGCCGGGCATGAACTGTGCGACGCCCTGCGCGCGCTGGCCGTTGCGCGTCACCGGCCCCACCGCGTTCGGTTGAAACCGGCTCTCCTGCCAGATGACGCGCGCGAAAAACTCCAGCGGCAATCCATGCGCGGTCGCTGCGGACTCGATCATCAGGCACATCGCCTCGCGCGCGTCGGCGTCCTTTGCCACCGCGGGAGCCGCCGAAGCTTCGGCCGCAGGCTTCTTTTCGGATTCGGGTTCGGGTTCGGATTTTTCCGATGTCACGATCGGAGCTGTCGTAACCGGGGGAACGGGATCGCCGCCGCGCGCCGCCTGCGTGGCAGCCACAATCACCAATGCGATAAAAAGATACGTCAGCCACTTCTTCGAATTCGGGTGTTCCATGCGACGTATCTGTCAGGTGAGCGTGTCGAAAAGCAGGTCAAGCCGCTTTGGATGTGTACAGCGTTCTGGAAAATATCAACGCTGGAGACCCTTATTAGATTTTCTTGATATGTCGATCGAACGCACCGGGCGATGCCGCTGTCTTTCTGCGGCACATGTTTACCTTAACGAAGTCTTTCCGAGACGTGTCATTGGCCCGACCCGACGGCCTGCCTAAGGTTAGCAACAATGAAAGCTCAGGGATCAAGTGAGTTGGCTGCATTCACCGAATTGGCGGACGGCGTGATCGGTGGCGCGGCACCCGCAGAGCCGCGCGATATCAGCGCGCCGGATGTCCGTCACAGCGAGAACGGGTCTGCCGCCGGTGCTTCCGACGCCTGCTCCGATGATATTCTGGTTCAACCCGCTTCGCAGGTGCGCCCAGATGACAGTTTCCGGCGAGGAAGCAGCGCTCTGGTAAAGTCGCTGATTGCCATGGCGGCCTCGCAACCTATCCTCGTCACCGCATTGGTCGGTCTCGCAGCGGTCGCGGTCGCCTACGAGGCGGCGGAAGCCATCAATGCGAAGTTCGATTCGATCATGCTCGCGCTGAGGCGGTTCTGAGCTTGGCGCAACCTGCTCAAGACAAACCCGGCGATCTTGCGATCGCCGGGTTTTTGAATGAGCATCGATGTGGGAGCGTCACACCTTCATCAATGGGGGCTTGGCCGGGCCTTTCGACCCATCTCCGCCTTTTGGCTTGCGCGATGCAGCGCGCTTGCGCGTGCCTGGGAGCTTTTCAGGCTTCGGTGTCACCGGACCTTCGACGAACTCAAAGCCGATCTTTTCCGCGCCTGTTTCGCTCGTCTCGTCCTTGACGAGAACGACGCGGACATGCCCGCCGCCCTTCAGCTTGCCGAACAGCACTTCATCGGCAAGCGGCTTCTTGATGTGCTCCTGGATCACGCGCGCCATCGGCCGCGCGCCCATCTGCTCGTCGTAACCTTCCTTCACCAGCCACGCCTTGGCCGGCTCGGACAGTTCGATGGTCACATCACGGTCAGCCAATTGAGCCTCGAGCTGCAACACGAACTTCTCGACCACCATGCCGATCACATCAGGATTGAGATGTGCGAACGATACGATGGCATCGAGCCGGTTGCGGAATTCCGGCGCGAACTGCCGGTTGATCGCCTCGTGGTCGTCGCCTTCCCGCTTGCTGCGCGTGAAGCCGAACGCGGACTTCGCCATATCGGCGGCGCCGGCGTTCGTCGTCATAATCAGGATGACGTTGCGGAAATTGACCGCCTTGCCATTGTGATCGGTCAGCTTGCCGTGATCCATGATCTGCAACAGCACATTGTAGAGATCCGGATGTGCCTTCTCGATCTCATCGAGCAGCACGACGCAATGCGGATGCTGATCGACGCCGTCGGTGAGCAAGCC
>JAZKGC010000145.1:0-2711 GCA_040386115.1 Pseudomonadota bacterium | reverse complement strand
ATGGCCTCGTTGGTGTATTTCAGCTTGTGATAGTCCTCGAAATACGGCTTGAGGCCTTTCAGGATGCCGATGGCGTCATCGACAGATGGCTCATTGACGTCGATCTTCTGGAACCGGCGCACCAATGCCCGATCCTTCTCGAAGTGCTGGCGATATTCCTTGTACGTGGTTGAACCCATGCAGCGGATGCCACCCGAAGCCAGCGCCGGCTTCAGAAGGTTAGATGCGTCCATTGCGCCGCCGGATGTAGCACCCGCGCCGATCACCGTATGGATCTCATCGATGAACAGGATCGCATTGGGGTGCGCTTCCAGTTCCTTGATGACCTGCTTCAGGCGCTCCTCGAAATCGCCGCGATAACGCGTGCCGGCGAGCAACGTGCCCATGTCGAGCGAGAACACGGTCGCTGCGGCCAGCACCTCCGGTACTTCGCTATCGACGATGCGCTTGGCAAGCCCTTCCGCGATTGCAGTCTTGCCAACGCCGGCTTCGCCGACGAACAGCGGGTTGTTCTTCTGGCGGCGGCACAGCACCTGGATGGCGCGATTGATCTCGGCATTGCGGCCAATGACCGGATCGATCTTGCCGTCGCGCGCCTTCTTGTTGAGATTGACGCAATAGGTATCGAGCGCCTCGCCCTTCTTCTTCGAATCCTCGCCGCCCTTGGCGTCGGCTTCCTCATCGACGCCGCGCACAGGCCGCGCCTCGGATACGCCGGGTCTCTTCGCGATGCCGTGGCTGATGTAGTTCACCGCGTCATAGCGGGTCATGTCCTGCTCCTGCAGGAAGTACGCCGCATGGCTCTCGCGCTCCGCGAAGATCGCAATCAGCACATTGGCACCGGTGACTTCCTCGCGCCCCGAGGATTGAACGTGAATCACGGCACGTTGCACGACGCGCTGGAATCCGGCAGTGGGCTTCGCATCGTCGGCCCCGTCCGCAACCAGGTTCTCGAATTCGGTTTCAAGATAATTGACGAGACTGCCGCGCAGCTTGTCGAGATCGACGCTGCAAGCGCGCATCACCGCGGCAGCGTCTGAGTCGTCGATCAGCGACAAAAGCAGATGCTCGAGCGTCGCATATTGATGATGCCGCTCGTTTGCGATTGCCAGCGCGCGGTGCAGGGATTGTTCAAGGCTCTGAGAGAAAGTCGGCATTCGCGTCCCTTATGGCCCCCGCCACTTCATTCGATATTCGACTCGGTATTCGATCCAGTTCGCCGTTTCGTTCCTGATCCGGTTCCGACGCCGGACCAGACTCAAATGCTACTTCTTTTCCATCACACATTGCAAAGGATGCTGATGTTTCCGCGCAAAGTCCATCACCTGCGTCACTTTGGTTTCGGCGATTTCATATGTAAAAACGCCGCATTCCCCGATCCCGTGATGATGAACATGCAACATGATCTTCGTCGCGGCATCAATGTCCTTTTGGAAGAACTTCTCCAGAACATGAACGACGAATTCCATCGGCGTGTAGTCGTCGTTCAATATCAATACGCGGTAGAGGTTCGGGCGTTTGGTTTTCGGCTTCACTTTGGTGATGACCGACGTGCCGGGACCACCGCGTCCGCTGTTGCTGCCGTCGTCCTTGCTCATTCGAAGGGCGGCATCGGTTCTCCGTTCGCTAACCTTAGGCGGCGCGACCGGGGCCGGATATGAAGGCGACTGCAGCATGGCTTAAGAGTTTGAAATCCCCAAAAAAGACGTTCCGCCGACGGCGGAACCCCGTTCGTTCACATTAACAATATGGGTCGCCATTCGCTCGCCCGCAAGCGCGTCGATACGGGCTAAAAAAGCGCAAGACGGAGCGCCAGACAGCGCCGGGATGCTCGCTCTGGTTAACGCAAGTCCCCCGATATGGCCGTGATTCGGTCAAAGAGCGTTGAGCGGCTGTTGAGGATATGCGTCGATTAGGGGCACGAATGAGCCGTTTCATGCGGCATTTTACCTAGATTAGCGGCAACTTTTACCGCGCCTTCATCGCACCGGCCTACGACATGGCAAGTCCTCATTTCAGGAGACTGCCATGACCATTGCATCGATTTTCAAGCGTTCTCGACCTTCCATCGGTGCCCATTCGGCGGACGGATCGATAAAATTCGAGCGAACCGGTCAACACGGCATTCACGATAGAACAGCGTTGGGAACACCGCCGGCGGCCTCATTCTCGGGTGTACCCGTTATTCTGCGCAGCATTTTACTACCTCTTCACGCATCCGGCCTATCCCGCATCCCAGAGCCTCATATTTCTGGTGACGTCATGATAAACAAACCATCGATTTTCAGCCGGGTCCGGCGTTCGGCCAAACAATTCCGCCGTGCCGACAGCGGCAACGTCGCCGTATTATTCGCCTTCACGATCCTCCCGATCCTGGGATTCGTCGGTGCCGCGATCGACTATTCGCGCGTCAATAACGCCCGCACCGCCATGCAGTCAGCGCTCGATACGGCAGCCTTGATGATTTCGAAGGATGCCGACGGCATGAACGCTGCGGACATCAATAAAAAGGCGACCGACTATTTCACCGCGCTCTACAAGCAACATCCCGAGGCCCAGAACGTAGCGATTGCGGCGGCCTATACCAATAGCTCAACGGCAGGTTCGAAGGTCGTGCTGACAGGGTCAGCATCGATGCAGACCGACTTCATGAGGGTCGTCGGCTATCCCACGCTCGATTTCGGCGTGAGTGCGACCACCGTGTGGGGCAC
>JAZKGC010000144.1:0-34098 GCA_040386115.1 Pseudomonadota bacterium | reverse complement strand
GGTCATGAGCGACCTCCTGTTGCGAGTTGTGGGTGTTGCGGTTGGGATGTGTGTTGACGTTGCTGGGCTCTCAGCTCATGGCGCGAGAGCTTGCCGACGCTGGTGCGCGGCAACTCCCTGACGAATTCGACGGCCACCGGCAACTCGTGCTTGCCGAGTTTGCCGGTGAGAAATCCGCGCAGGTCTTCGATGGTGAACGGCTTGGCGTCCGCGCGCAACGTGACGAAAGCCTTGGCGGCCTCGCCGCGATAGTCGTCGGGAATCCCGATCACGATGACTTCCTGCACGGCGGGATAGGTGTAGATCGCCTGCTCGATCATCTGCGGATAGACGTTGAAGCCGCCGGAGATAATCATGTCCTTCTTGCGATCGACCAGATAAAAATAGCCGTCGCTGTCCATGTAGCCGATGTCGCCGGTGAGGAAACGGTCGCCGACGAACGCTTCGGCGGTTTCCTTCTCGCGATTCCAGTAGCCGCGGGTGACGTTCGGCCCGCGGATGCGGATTTCGCCGGTCTCGCCCACCGGCATGACAATTTTGGGATCGTCCAGCGACACCACGTCCATCTCGATGCTCGGCAGCATCAGACCGATCGAGCCCGGCTTCTCCGGACCTTCGGGCGGATGGCCCGTACCCGGCGAGCAGGTCTCGGTCATGCCCCAACCGCTCTTTAATGTGAGGTTGGTCTTGCGATGAAACACCTTTGCGACTTCCACCGGCAATGGCGCGCCGCCCGACCCGCAAAAGGCCAGCGACGACAGGTCGCGGCTGTCGAGATCGGGCAGGCTGGCAATGGCGATCCACATGGTCGGCACGCCGGGAAACGCGGTGGCGCGCTTGATCTCGATGTCGCGCATCACCGCGTCGAGATCGAAACGCTGATGCAGCGAGATCAGGTCGCCGTTCTTCAGGGTGCGCAGCAGCACCACGGTGAGCGCATAGATATGAAACAGCGGCAGCACCAGAATGACGCGCTCGATGGCGTTGCGCTCGGCCTTCTGCTTCGCGCTCCACACGTCATAGATGGAGACCGCCGAGGTGAGATTGCTGTGGGTCAGCATCGCGCCCTTGGGCAATCCGGTCGTGCCGCCGGTATATTGCAGCAGCGCGATCTCGCCGGGATCGATAGAAGGCCACGCGGCGGATGGCTGCGCGTCCTTCACGAAATCCTTGAAGGTGACAATGGCGGGATTCGCCGGGATCGCCGCTTGCGGATTGCCGACATCGCCCCAAGTCTCGTCCTCGCAGACGATCAGTTTGTCGAGCAAGCCTTTTTCGAAAAACTTCAGCGCGGTCGGCAACAGCGTCGCCAGATTGCTGGTGACGAGAATGCGTGCGCCGGAATCTTTCAGCTTGTGGGTCAGCGCGATCTCGCCGTCGAGCGGGCTGAGATGCACCAGCCGCGCCCCGGCTTTCAGCGCCCCGAAGAAATTCACCGGATGGTCCGGTGAATTTCCGAGAAACAGCGCGATCGACGCCCCCTTGCCGTAGCCGGCGCGCAGAAAGCCCGCCGCTGCAACATCGGCCATGCCCTTCAGCGCGTCGAAGGAGACGGGACGGTCGCGGAATTCGATCGCAGGACGCGATCCGAAGTCGGCGGCCGCCTTCGACAGCAAATCCGGCAACGTGCCGCACGGGATCGTCGCATCCCAACGGACGCCCTCTGGATAAAATTGCTCTCCAGGGTGCGCCATGCGATCAGCCGCCTTTGGCGAGCGATGCGAATGTCTTGCCTTCGTCCGCGAGCCGCTTCAACAGCGGCGACGGCTCCAGTGACGGATCATTGGTCTGCTTGGCGTAGTACGACAGACGATCCGCGACGTGCTTGAGGCCGACCTGATCGGCATAGAACATCGGGCCGCCGCGATAGATCGGCCAGCCGTAGCCATACAGCCAGACCACATCGATGTCGCTCGGACGCGAAGCAATCTTCTCCTCAAGGATGCGCGCACCCTCGTTGATCATCGGATACACCATGCGCTCGAGGATCTCGTCATCGCTGACCGTGCGGGTCTTCTTGCCGAGCTTGGCGAGAGTCTTGCTGATCAGCGTCTCGATTTCCGGATCGGGCAGCGGCGCGCGCGAACCCTGCTCGTACTTGTAGTAGCCCTTGCCGGTCTTCTGACCGAAGCGGCCCGCCTCGCAGATCGCATCGGCGATCTCGGACTTGATGCCGCGATCCTGACGCGAGCGCCAGCCGATATCGAGGCCCGCGAGATCACCCATGGCGAATGGACCCATCGGGATGCCGAACTTGGTGACGACGCCGTCAACCTGCTGCGGCAGCGCGCCTTCATACAACAACTGGTCGGCCTGCTTGCCGCGGGCGCCCAGCATGCGGTTGCCCACGAAGCCGTCGCACACGCCCACCACCGCTGGCACCTTGGCGATGCGGCGCGCAACGGCAACCGCTGTCATCAGCGCATCCGGCGCGGTCTTTTCCGCACGAACGATTTCGCACAGCTTCATCACGTTGGCCGGGCTGAAGAAGTGCATGCCCAGCACGTCCTGCGGACGCTTGGTCATCGCCGCGATCTGGTTGATGTCGAGGTACGACGTGTTGCTGGCGAGGACAGCACCTGGCTTGGCGAACTGGTCGAGCTTGGTGAAGACCTCTTTCTTGATCGCCATGGTTTCGAACACGGCCTCAATGATAAGGTCAGCATCCTTGACGTTCTCAAGTCCGACCACACCCGTGATGAGACCCATGCGCTTGGCCGGTGCATCGGCGGGAATGCCGCCGCGTGCGGCCGTCGCTTCATAATTTTTCTGCATAATGCCGAGGCCGCGCTTGAGCTGCTCCTCGCCGGTCTCGATCAGCGTGACCGGAATGCCGGCATTGGCGAAGGACATCGCAATGCCGCCACCCATGGTGCCGGCGCCGATGATCGCAACACTTTTGACGTCGCGCGGCTTGGTGCCCTCTGGCACGCCAGATACCTTGGCCGCTTCGCGCTCGGCGAAGAAGGCGTAACGCTGCGCCTTCGACTGATCGCCATTCATCAGCTTCAGAAACAGGTCGCGCTCTTTGATGAGCGCAGCATCGAATGGCGTATCGAGCGAATAGCTTACAGCCTCTGCGGCGGCGAGCGGCGCTTCCAGTCCGCGATTGCGCTTATTTGCCGCAGCCGCTGCATTGGTGAAGATCGAGCGATCGGCCTTGGCCGCCGCGAGCTTGGAATCGTCGTCGCGCAGTTTTCGCAGCGGACGCTTTTCGGCGAGCACCTTGCGCGCGAAGGCTTCACCGCCCACCGCCGGCGTGCCGTCGATGATTTCCTCGATCAATCCATTCTTCAATGCGTCCTGCGCGCTGATGAATTCGCCCGTGACAATCATCTTCACCGCGAGTTCGGGGCCGACCGCGCGCGGCAAGCGCTGTGTGCCGCCAGCACCTGGCAGCAGGCCGAGTTTCACTTCCGGGAGACCGAGTTTTGCGTCCTTGGTAGCGACGCGAAAATGGCAGCCGAGCGTGAGTTCAAGCCCGCCGCCGAGCGCCGTTCCGTGAATCGCGGCCACGACCGGCTTTGGACAATTTTCGATTCCGTCGATCACGTCGTGAAGGCTTGGCGACTGCGGCGGCTTGCCGAATTCCGTGATGTCGGCACCGGCAATGAAGGTGCGGCCCGCGCATGCAATGACGATGGCCTGCACCTGAGGATCGGCCGCGGCACTCTGGACACCGTCAAGAATGCCCTTTCGCACCGCAGCACTCAGCGCATTCACCGGAGGGCTATCCACAGTCACGATTGCTATTGCATCACGACGTTCCACCTTGACCACTTCGCTCACCCGAAACTCCTTTTAGAACGATTGTTTTGATTATTTCGCAGTGCGGAATTTAATTCCACATCTTGACACGGAGGGATATTTTGAAGCACGTCCGTTGTCAACGAGAGACCACCCATGCGGCGAGAGCAATGAAACGGCCAGCCAAGAAACCTGCGACTGATCGCAGCTTCGTCGTTGCGCTTTCGCGCGGTCTGGATGTTTTGCGCGCATTTCGTCCCAATGACGGACTTCTCGGCAATCAGGAGATTGCTGCCCGCACGAATTTGCCGAAGCCAACCATTTCCCGGCTGACATACACACTTACAAAGCTCGGCTACCTTACACCCGTTCCGAGGTTCGAGAAGTATCAACTCGCCCCGGCGGCGATGGCGCTGGGGTATGCTGCACTCGCGAACATGGGCGTGCGTCATGTGTCCGATCCGTATCGCGATCAACTGATGCGCGAAACCGGAGGCGCAGTTGCAATCGGCGCGCGTGATCGCCTCAGCATGATCTATTTCGGACAGAGCCGCAGCGAACTCACCGTCGGCGTGCTGCTCGACGTCGGATCGCGCGTGCCGATCGCGACATCGGCCATGGGCCGCGCCTATCTGTGGGCATTGCCGGACGAAGAGCGCGCAGCACTTCTGCGCGAGATCAAGGAAAACACCGGCCCCAACTGGCCGAAGGTGCGCGAAGGCATCGAACGCGCCGGTGAGTGCATTGCGAAGCACGGCTTCGCAATGTCCGCAGGCGAATGGCACAGCGACATTCACGCCGTCGGCGTCGCGCTGAAGTTGAACGACGGCACCGGGCCTTACGCATTCAACTGCGGCGCTCCGGCCTTCAAATTCAGTGAAGTTCTATTAGAGAATGATATCGGTCCTCGCCTCTTGGCGATGGTGAGAAATATCGAAGTCGCCATGACAGGCACCATTGGGCGCGCCTCGCAGGGCAAAGAGCCGGGTATCAAGAAAGTTAAGTCAAACGGGGGGAAAATGACACGCATCGCGGAGGGGATCAGGTAGCACAGCGGTTCGCATGCAGAGGCACGCTCTCCGTTCGACGCCGCAGAACTGCTTGCGCAAGATCCATCTATAGTTCTATAAAAGAACTATATTGGACCTCGCCGCTTTACGATGGTAAGGGACATTGAGGCCGCGCCGGCCGATGACGTTGCGCGCGGGTCACAAAACAAAGAAACTGCCGGCATCAAGAAAATGAAATCACCAGGAGGGGAAGTTGCTCGTGTTGTTGAAGGGATCAGATAGCCGCCGTCGTTGCGGATTCATGCAGGCCACGGACCTGTCCAGGCCATGCAAGGACATCAACGTATGATGCAGGCTCAGCTCGCGCAGGGGCAACACCCCTTGCTTGCAGTTCGCGACGTCAGCGTCGTGTTCGGCGGTATCATCGCGTTGAATGGCGTGTCGTTCGACATGAAGCAGGGCCAGATTCTGGGCTTGATCGGTCCGAACGGTGCCGGCAAGACAACGCTCTTCAACTGTCTAAGCAGGCTTTATCAGCCGAGCCAGGGCGAGATTCTGTTGGAGGGCGAAAGCATCCTTCATCATAAGCCGTCGAAGATTGCCGAAGCCGGCATCGGCCGCACGTTCCAGAACGTTGCGCTGTTCCCGCAGCTGACAGTGCGCGACAACATCCGCATCGGCGGTCACTGCCGCACCAGGAGCGATTTCGTCAGCGACGCGCTGAAACTGCCATGGGTTCGCGAACAGGAGCGCAAGCTCAACGCGAAGGTTCATGAAATCCTCGATTATCTCGATCTGCACGACGTCGCCGACCGCCAGGTCGCGGGCCTTCCCTTCGGCACGCAGAAGCGCGTCGAGCTTGGCCGCGCACTCGCCGCCGAGCCGAAGATCCTGCTGCTGGACGAGCCCGCGGGCGGCCTCAACCACGAGGAGGTCTATGTCCTCGGCGATCTGATCTGCCGCATTCGCGATCAGCGCCACATCACGGTGCTTCTCGTCGAGCATCATATGGGACTGGTGATGAAGATCGCCGATCATGTGGTCGCACTGAATTTCGGCAAGAAACTCGCTGAAGGCACTCCGTCTCAGGTGCAGTCCGACCCGGATGTCATCAAGGCCTATCTGGGGAGCAAGGACTCATGACACCGATGCTGGCAATCAAGGATTTACGGGCCTATTACGGCCAGGTGCAGGCGCTGCATGGACTCGAGTTCTCGCTCAACGAGGGCAGCGTCACGACGCTGCTCGGTGCCAACGGCGCCGGCAAGACCACGACGCTACGCTCGATCTGCAACATGATCCGCTCCACCGGCAATATCGAGTTCGAAGGCAAGCCGCTGACCGGCATGTCCACGGAGAACATCGTCCGCCTCGGCATCGCCCACGTTCCCCAGGGACGCGGTACCTTCACCAACATGACGGTGGAGGAAAACCTGCAGCTTGGCGCGATCTCGCGCAGCGACACCAAGAACATCGATGGCGACATCGAGCGCATGTACGCGCACTTCCCGGTGCTCAAGCAGCGTTATACGCAGCAGGCAGGAACGCTCTCCGGCGGCGAACAGCAGATGCTCGCGGTCGCCCGCGCGCTGATGCTTCGCCCGCGGCTGATGCTGCTCGACGAGCCGTCGTTCGGCCTCGCGCCGCTGGTCGTGCGCGACCTGTTCGGGATTCTGAACAAGATCAACCGCGAGGACAAGGTGACGATCCTGGTGGTCGAGCAGAACGCGCAGCTCGCGCTCGAACTCGCGGAAAAGGCTTACGTGATCGAAACCGGTCGCATCGTGATGTCGGGGACCGCGAAAGAAATCGCGGACAACGAAGACATCCGCAAATCCTATCTCGGTTACTGAGGACACAGCCATGGAACTTTTTACCAACCAAGTCCTGGCTGGCATTGCCACAGGCGCGATCTACGCCTGCATGGCGCTGGCCGTTGTGATGATCTACCAGGCCATCGATCACCTGAACTTTGCCCAGGGTGAAATGGCGATGTTCTCTACCTTCATCGCCTGGCAATTGATGCAGTGGGGACTGGGTTTCTGGCCCGCCTTCCTGCTGACACTGGCCATCTCGTTCGCCGGCGGCATCATCATCGAACGCGCGCTGTTCAAGCCGCTGGCCAATACGACGGTACTCGTGGAAATCGCCGGCTTCATTGCACTGTTCGCGATCCTCAACAGCGTCGCTGGCCTGACCTGGGACTTCACCATCAAGCAATTCCCGTCACCGTTCGGCTCGTCCGGCTTCCTTGGCAGCCAGCTGATCTCGACTCATCAGGCGGGCATGATCGGTGTGGTGCTGGTCTTGCTGGTGCTGCTTTTCGCATTCTTCCGCTTTACACGCACCGGCCTCGCGATGCGGGCCGCGGCATCGCTGCCTGAGTCCGCTCGTCTGGTCGGCATCAACACAAGCTGGATGATCGCGCTGGGCTGGGGCATGGCCAGCGCCATCGGTGCCATCGGCGGCATGCTGATTGCTCCGGTGGTGTTCCTCGAACCGAACATGATGGGCGGCGTGCTGCTTTACGGCTTTGCTGCAGCAGTGCTCGGCGGCCTCACCAGCCCGCTCGGCGCGGTGATCGGCGGCTTCCTTGTCGGCGTCTTCGAGAATCTTGTCGGCACCTACATTCCAGGCATCGGCAACGAGTTGAAACTGCCGATCGCACTGGCACTGATCATCGTCGTGCTTGTCATCAAACCGTCCGGCTTGTTCGGCCGCTCAATCGTTCAGCGAGTTTAATCATGAGCACAGTTCAGGATTCAGTCTCCCAGCCAGCGGCGGTTGCCGTACCATCGAAGAAGTCGATGACGGTCGGCACCACCGCCACGCTTGTGGTGTTGGCACTGCTGGTAATCACCCCTCTGTTCGTGAAGAATTTCATCATCTTCCAGATGACGATGGTGCTGATCTACGCCATCGCCATTCTCTCTCTCAACCTGCTGACCGGCGGCAGCGGCCAGTTCTCGCTGGGACAAAGCGCGTTCTATGCGGTGGGTGCCTATACGGCGGCGATCATGATGGAGCACATGCACGTCAATTACGTGCTGACGATTCCGGCCGCGGGCATCGTTTGCTTCATCTTCGGCTTCCTGTTCGGCTTCCCGGCGCTGCGGCTCTCGGGCGTGTTTCTGGGGATAGCGACCTTCTCGCTCGCTGTTGCCATGCCGCAGATTCTCAAGCTTGGAGTCTTCGAGCATTGGACCGGCGGCGTGCAGGGTCTCGTCATCACCAAGCCGGACGCGCCGTTCGGCCTGAAGATGTCGCAGGACATGTGGCTGTATTATTTCACCCTGTTCATTTCGACGGCAATCTACATCCTGGCCGTCAACCTGCTGCGCAGCCGGTCCGGCCGCGCCATGATGGCCATTCGCGACAACCAGATCGCCGCATCCGCCATGGGCGTGAACCTGCCGCTCTACAAGACCCTGGCGTTCGGCATCAGCGCCGGCTTCACCGGCATCGCCGGCGCGCTCGGTGCCATCGTCGTGCAGTTCGTGGCTCCCGACAGCTTCACCCTCTTACTCGCAATCTCGATCTTCGTGGGCATGGTGGTCGGCGGAGTCGGCTGGCTGCCGGGTTCGCTGGTCGGTTCGGCCTTCATCGTGTTCGTGCCCAACGTCGCCGAGCACATCTCGAAGGGTCTTTCCGGCGCGGTGTTCGGCGTGTTCCTGTTCGCCGTCATCTTCCTGCTTCCGCATGGCGCAAGGCAGATCGCGTACTATCTGGAGTACATGCTCAAAAAACTAAGAAAAGCCTGAGGAACTCAGTGCTTTCTACCAAGCTCAACGTCGCGGTGTTGTCGGCTGTCGCCGCCCTCGCCGTGACGAGCGGCGGCGCGCTTGCGCAAAAGAAATACGACACTGGCGCATCCGATACTGAGATCAAGATCGGCAACATCATGCCCTATAGCGGACCTGCATCCGTTTATGGCGTCATCGGCAAGATGGAAGAAGCCTACTTCAAGATGATCAACGATCAGGGCGGCATCAACGGCCGCAAGATCAAGTTCATCACCTATGACGACGGCTACAGCCCGCCGAAAGCCGTCGAGCAGGCCCGCAAGCTGGTCGAGAGCGACGAAGTCCTGCTGATGTTCGGACCGCTCGGCACGGCCTCGAACTCCGCGATCCAGAAATATCTGAACGCGAAGAAAATCCCGCAGCTGTTCGTGGCGACGGGCGCGACCAGGTTCGGCGACCACAAGGAATTCCCCTGGACCATGGGCTGGCAGCCGCCCTACCAGAGCGAAAGCCGCGTCTATGCAAAATATCTGCTGTCGATCAAGCCTGACGCGAAGATCGCCGTCATGTACCAGAACGACGATTTCGGCAGGGACATGCTCAAGGGGCTGAAGGACGGCCTCGGCGCAAAGGCGTCGCAGATCGTCGCCGAAGAAAGCTATGAAGTGTCCGAGCCGACCATCGACTCGCACATCATCAAGCTGAAAGCGAGCGGCGCTGACACCTACTTCAGTTTCACGACGCCGAAATTCGCCGCCCAGAGCCTCAGGAAGGTGGCTGAAATCGGCTGGAAGCCGGTCTATTTCCAAAGCAATGTCGGAGCGTCGGTCGGCACCGTCATCAAGCCCGCGGGCTACGAGAACGCTCAGGGTATCTTTTCGGCGGGCTATGCCAAGGACGGCGCGGACTCGCAGTGGGACACCGATGAGGGCATGATGAAATTCTACGCCTTCCTCGCCAAGTACGCCCCCGATATGAACAAGGCCGACGGAGCGGTGCTGTACGGCTACGGTCAGGCCCAGACCCTGGTTCAGGTTCTGAAGCAGGCCGGCGACAACCTCACCCGCGAGAATGTGATGAAGCAGGCCGCGAGCCTGAAGGAATTCAGCCCCGACACGTTGCTGCCGGGCATCAAGATCAACACCAGCGCGACGGACTTCTATCCGATCGACCAGCTCAAGATCATGAAGTTCAAGGGCGAGAAGTGGGATCTGTTTGGCCCGATTATCAACGGCAACGTCGGAGATTAATCTTTTGGCCTGCGGAACCAAACTGCCTTCTAAATGAGCCTTCTGCGATCCCGTCGCAGAGGGCTTTTCATTGAATGCCGCACGCGAAAGGTATTCAATACGAGGAAGCCGCAAAGAGCTTTCAAACTAGAAAAAAAGAAAGAGGACGCAAACAACACCAAGGAGAATACGATGCTTACACTTCAATCCCGCTTGGCGATCTTTTCGGCTGCCATCGCGATTGTTGCTGCGACAAGCAGCAATGCGCTGGCCCAGAAAAAATACGACACCGGCGCATCCGATACCGAAATCAAGATCGGCAACATCATGCCCTACAGCGGGCCCGCCTCCGCCTACGGCATTATCGGCAAAACGCAGGCAGCCTACTTCAACAAGATCAATGCCGAAGGCGGCATCAACGGCCGCAAGATTAATTTCATTTCCTATGACGATGGCTATTCGCCGCCAAAGGCCGTCGAACAGGCGCGGAAGCTCGTGGAGAGCGATGACGTTCTCCTAGTCTATTCTCCGCTGGGGACACCGCCAAACTCGGCCATTCAGAAATATATGAATAGCAAAAAAGTGCCCCATCTCTTCCTTGCTACAGGTGCCACCAAGTGGAATGACCCCAAGGAATTTCCATGGACCATGGGCTGGCAGCCCAACTACCAGAGTGAAGGCCGCATCTACGCGAAATACCTGATGAAGGAAAAGCCTGCCGGCAAGATCGGCATCCTCTATCAGAACGACGACTACGGCAAGGATATGCTCAAAGGCCTCAAGGACGGCCTCGGAGCCAAGGGCGCTTCGATGATCATCGCAGAAGAAGCCTATGAAACATCGGTTCCCACCATCGATTCGCAGGTCGTTGCACTGAAGTCGAAGGGCGCGGATGTTTTCGTCAGCTTCACCACGCCGAAATTCGCGGCTCAGTCGATCAAGAAAGCGGCTGAACTGGGATGGAAGCCCCTGTTCATTCTCAACAACGTCGCGTCATCTACCGGAAGCGTCATCAAACCCGCCGGCTTCGAGAATGCGCAAGACGTGATCTCTGCGACGTACCTCAAGGATCCGTCCGACCCGCAATGGAAGAGCGATGCCGGGCTGAAAAATTTTGATGCATTCCTCACTAAAGACTTCCCTGAAGCCAATCGCTCGGACACCTTCGTGGTTTATGGCTACAGTTCGGCTCAGACGCTGGTGCATGTCCTCAAGGCCTGCGGTAACAATCTCACGCGCGAGAATGTCATGAAGCAGGCGGCGAGCATCAAAAAGCTGCAACTCGAGATGGCGCTGCCCGGCATCCAGATAAACACCAGCGCAACAGATTTCGCCCCGATCGAGCAGCTTCAGCTCATGAAGTTCAAGGGTGATCGCTGGGAGATGTTCGGCGACGTGATCAGCGGTGAGGTCGGCGGCTAAAGCCACCGCACTGCAAAAGACGGGCCTTATTCGTTAACAAGCCCGCCTTTTGTTTCGCCTGATGAAATACCAAGCCCTCTGCGACCCCGTCGCAGAGGGCTTTTCATTGAATGCCGCACGCGAAAGGTATTCAATACGGGGAAGCCGCAAAGAGCTTTCAAACAAGAAAAAGAAAGAGGACGCAAACAACACCAAGGAGAATACGATGCTTTCACTTCAATCCCGCATGGCGATCTTTTCGGCTGCCATCGCCGTGCTGGCCACGACAGGCACCGGGGCATTCGCCCAGAAAAAATACGACACCGGCGCAAGCGACACCGAAATCAAGATCGGCAACATCATGCCCTACAGCGGACCAGCCTCCGCATACGGCGTGATCGGCAAGTCCGAAGCTGCGTACTTTAACAAGATCAATGCCGAAGGCGGCATCAACGGCCGCAAGATTAATTTCATTTCCTACGACGACGGCTACAGCCCGCCAAAGGCTGTCGAACAGGCTCGCAAGCTCGTTGAGAGCGACGAAGTGCTGTTCGTTTACGGCCCGCTTGGCACGCCGTCGAATTCGGCCATCCAGAAGTATTTGAACGCGAAGAAGGTTCCTCAACTGTTCGTCGCCACCGGCGCCACCAAATGGAACGACCCCAAGGAATTCCCGTGGACGATGGGCTGGCAGCCCAACTACCAGAGCGAAGGCCGGATCTATGCAGCCTACATGATGAAGGAAAAGCCGAACGGTAAAATCGGCATCCTGTATCAGAACGACGATTACGGCAAAGACTACCTCAAAGGCATCAAAGACGGTCTCGGCGCAAAAGCCGCAACGATGATCGTCGCGGAGGAGCCCTATGAGACCAGCGTTCCAACCATCGACTCGCAGGTGGTGGCGCTGAAATCAAAGGGTGCCGATATCTTCATCAGCCTCACCACGCCGAAGTTTGCCGCCCAATCGATCAAGAAAGTCGGCGAACTCCAGTGGAAACCGATGTTCATCCTGAACAACGTCTCGGCCTCGGTGGGTTCGGTCATCAAGCCAGCCGGATTCGAGAATTCGCAGGACATCATCTCGGCGTCCTATGCCAAGGATCCGACCGATCCGCAGTGGAAGGACGACAAGGGAATGAAGGACTTCGACGCCTTCCTGCTGAAATACTTCCCCGAAGCGAACCGGAGCGACGGCTCGGTGATCTACGGCTACAATTCGGCCCAGACTCTGGTTCACGTTCTCAAGGCGTGCGGCGACAATCTCACACGTGAGAACGTCATGAAGCAGGCCGCGAACATCAAGAATCTTGAACTCGGCGGTCTGCTCCCCGGCATCAAGATCAACACCAGCGCCACCGATTTCGCCCCGATCAGCCAGATGCAGCTGATGAAGTTCAAGGGCGAGACGTGGGTTCGCTTCGGCGAAATCATCAACGGTGATGTCGGCGGCTAGTTTCCTTCTGGCTCGTGGCTACCGAAAACGGCCCTCTGCGACACGTTCGCAGGGGGCTTTTTGATGGCAATTTTATTTGAACAGCCGCCGCAAACGGTATTGAATGCCCGCGAGGCGAAAAAGCCTCCAAAGCAAGAGCATAAAACAACCGTACAAAAACAAGGTCAGGAAACAAAAGAATGTCCGTCAAAAAAATCGGAAGTATCCTTTTTCTCGCCACTGTCGCGGCTTTCGCGGCAACCACCAGCGCGGTCGCGCAAAAGAAATACGACACCGGCGCGACCGACACCGAAATCAAGATCGGCAGCATTATGCCATATAGCGGCCCCGCGTCGGCTTACGGCATCATCGGCAAGACCCAGGCCGCCTACTTCAACAAGATCAATGCCGAGGGCGGCATCAACGGCCGCAAGATCAATTTCATTTCCTATGACGACGGCTACAGCCCACCGAAGGCCGTCGAGCAGGCCCGCAAGCTGGTCGAGAGCGACGAGGTTTTGCTCATCTTCAACTCGCTCGGCACGCCGTCGAATTCGGCGATCCAGAAATACATGAACACCAAGAAGGTGCCGCAGCTGTTCGTCGCCACCGGCGCGACAAAGTGGAATGACCCCAAGAACTTCCCGTGGACCATGGGCTGGCAGCCCAACTACCAGAGCGAAGGCGTCATCTACGCGAAGTACCTGATGAAGGAAAAGCCCGCCGGGAAGATCGGCATTCTCTATCAGAACGACGACTTCGGGAAAGACGTGCTCAAGGGATTGAAAGATGGCCTCGGCGCGAAAGCCGCCTCGATGATTATCGCGGAAGAACCCTATGAAACGTCGGTGCCCACCGTCGAGTCGCAGATTGTTGCGCTGAAGTCGAAGGGTGCGGATGTTTTCGTCAGCATCACCACGCCGAAGTTCGGCGCGCAGTCCATCAAGAAGGTGGCTGAACTCGGCTGGAAGCCGGTGTTCATCCTCAACAACGTGGCGTCATCGACGGGTTCGGTCATCAAGCCGGCCGGCTTCGACAACGCGCAGGGCGTCATCTCCGCGACTTACGGCAAGGATCCGACCGACCCGCAATGGAAGGACGATGCCGGCGTCAAGAACTTCGACGCCTTCCTCGCCAAGTACTTCCCCGAAGCCAACCGCGCCGACAGCTCGGTCGCCTACGGATACAGCTCCGCACAGACGATGGTGCACGTCCTCAAGGCCTGCGGCGACAATCTCACCCGCGAGAACGTCATGAAGCAGGCCGCGAGCATCAAGAATCTGCAGCAGGAGATGGGCTTGCCCGGCATCAAGATGAACACCAGCGCAACCGATTTCGCACCGATCGAACAGTTGCAGATGATGAGGTTCAAGGGCGAGCGCTGGGAGCTGTTCGGACCGATCATCAGCGGCGAAATCGGCGGCTGAACTTTCCGCTCACCGCACGCAAGTGCGGCCAGCCAGATCATGAGCCCTCCGCAGTACCCCTGCGAAGGGCTCTTTTATTGGCGCAGCGATCGTGCGATGTCTGTGGCCGCGACAGGCAAGACCGCAACGAGTTCGCAATGACCGACAGACGCCCTCTGCTTCGCGCCATCTTCGACGCCGCGGTCGCCGCAGCCCATCCCGACCGTATTCTTGCTGCTCATCTGCCGCCGCCACCACGCGGGCGCATCATCTGCCTCGCCGCCGGCAAGGGCGCCGGTGCGCTGGCCCTTGCCGCGGAGCGTTGTTATCTCGACGAGATCAAGCTCGATCCCGCGCGGCTGTTTGGCCTCGCAACCACGCGTCACGGGCACGGCATGCCGACCCGGCGCATCGAGATCGTCGAGGCGGGTCATCCGGTGCCCGATGAAGCCGGGTTGAAGGCCGCGGCCCGCACGCTGGACCTTGCGCAAAGCGCCACTGCCGACGATCTGGTGCTGGTGCTGCTGTCGGGCGGCGGCTCGGCCAACTGGATCGCACCGGCGGATGGCGTATCTTTTGCGCAGAAGCAGCAGATGAACAAGAGCCTGCTGCGCTCCGGCGCGCCCATTGGCGAGATGAACACTGTTCGCAAGCATCTGTCGCGCATCAAGGGCGGCCGCCTCGCCCGCGCCGCCATGCCCGCGCAACTTGTGACGCTGGCGATCTCCGACGTTCCGCACGACGATCCGGCGACGATTGCCTCAGGGCCGACGGTGCCCGATACCACGACGCTGGCGGATGCGCGCCAGATCGTCGCCCGCTACAGGATCGAGGCGGACGATGCAATACGCGTCGCGCTTGACGATCCGCGCAATGAAAGCTGCAAGCCGGGGGACGCCGCATTCCAGCACGCGCGCTTCGACGTCATTGCGCGGCCGAAGGAATCGCTCGACGCCGCCGCCGATGTTGCGCGGCAGGCGGGATATCGGATTGTCAATCTCGGGGCCGATCTGGAAGGCGAGGCGCGCACGGTCGCCGCCGCGCACACGCAACTGGCCTTGAAAGCGCGCGCGGAGGGAAAGAAGCTCGCCATCCTCTCGGGCGGCGAACTCACGGTCACCGTGCGCGGCAACGGCCGCGGCGGCCCCAATCAGGAATACGTGCTGGCGCTCGCGGGTCTTCTGGGCGGGACCACCGGCATTTCAGTGCTGGCCGGCGACACCGACGGCGCGGATGGCGGCGCGGGATCGGCGACCGATCCCGCCGGCGCGCTGCTCGACCAGCGCACGTTTGCCAAGATACGCGACCTCAAGCTCGATCCGAAGGCGTATCTCGACAACAACGACGCCACGGCGTTCTTCACCGCCACCGGCGACCTGCTCCACACCGGACCGACCTTAACGAACGTCAACGACGTCCGCGTCATTCTGGTGGATCCGGAATGAAGGCTTGATTTGGCTCCCTAGAACTCCCGCGCGATCTTGTCGAGCATCGACAGCAGGTGGTCGCGGTTGTCTTTGCCGAGCAGTTCGCTGAGCCGCGCTTCGTGCTTGGTGCCGATGAGCTTTTTGGCGCGCACCAGAACCGCGCGGCCCTTCTCCGTCAAGGTGAGGATGTGCGAGCGGCGATCGTTGTCCGAGCGCACCCGCTGGCACAGGTCGCGGCTCTCCATCTCGTCGAGCATGACAACGAAGTTCGGCTGCAGAATCCCGAGCGCATTAGCGATCTCGCTCTGGTTGCGTCCGGGATTCTTTTCCAGCAGCAACAGCACAGAGAACTGCGCAGGCATCAGCTGGAGTGGTGCGACGCAGCGGATGACGTCGTCGAAGATCCGCAGCTGCGCGCGCTTGAGCGAATAGCCCAGATACTGGGCCAACTGGTCCATGTGAAGCGGCGTCTCGGCCTCCGCGGGGCGCGATGGTAAGCGGGTCGGCCGCCTTCCCTTTGCCGCCGCGCCGGTACTCGCATTTCTGGAAACAGCCATCGTGCGTTTCTCGCGCTTGATCTGCTATAAGGCCCGGACAGCCGGGCCTTGTGATTATATCTGATAATTGTTATGAATCATATCGAATAGCAAAGGCGGAGTTCAACCGCCAATTTCGGGCACGGACGGGTCTCAAAGTCTCCGCATGTGCCCGACGCGTGGGGGAGCGCCTTGGATAGCACGATCCTTCTGTTCCTGCTGCAGGACGGAATCACGAGTGGCGCGATCTATGCGCTGCTCGGCCTCGCGCTTGTGCTGGTGTTCGCCGTCACCCGCGTCATCCTGATCCCGCAAGGCGAGTTCATCACCTTCGGCGCGCTGACCTACGCGACGCTTGCCGCCGGCAAGATGCCCGGCACCGCGCTTCTTGCACTCGGCATGGGCGTCATCGCATTCGGCTTCGACATGGTCGCCGCCCGCAACACCATGCATGCGCGGCTGTTCGTGAAATCGCTGGCGGTCAACATCCTGCTGCCGCTGGCGATCTACGCCGTGGCGCTTGTGCTGAGCGGACGGCAGAACAGCGTCACCGTCAATTTCGCGCTCGCGGTCGTCATCGTCGCCCCGATCGGACTTTATCTTTATCGCATCGCCTATCAGCCCATCGCGCATGCCTCGGTGCTGGTGCTGCTGATCGCCTCGGTCGGCATGCATCTCGCGTTGCAGGGACTGGGTCTGGTGTTCTTCGGTCCTGAAGGCCTTCGCGCGCCGGCCATGTCCACCGCCGCATTCACGCTCGGGCCGCTGCGGGTCACCGGACAGAGCATCGGCGTCTATGCCATCACCATCATGCTGATCGTGGGCCTCTGGCTGCTGTTCGGCTTTACGCTGTACGGCAAGGCGCTGCGCGCCACCGCCGTCAACCGCCTCGGCGCGCGCATCGTCGGCATCCGCACCTCGCTGTCGGGACAGATCGCATTCCTGCTGGCCGCGGTGATCGGTGCCATCTCCGGAATCCTGATCGTGCCGATCACGACGATCTACTACGACACCGGATTCCTGATCGGCCTGAAAGGCTTCGTCGCCGCCATCATCGGCGGGCTGGTGAGCTATCCGCTCACCGCCGTGGCCGCGATCGTCGTCGGCGTGGTCGAGGCGTTCTCGTCGTTCTACGCCAGCAACTTCAAGGAAGTCATCGTCTTCACGCTGCTGCTCCCGGTCCTCGTCCTTCGCTCGCTGGCTTCGCCGCAAGTCGAAGAAGAAAAGGATTGAGCGCGGAATGACACAGCGATGGATCATCTCGATATTCGCGCTGGTGATGGCGGCGATCCCCTTCATTCCGGGCATGCCGCCGTTCTGGATCGTGCTGCTGGACAATATCGGCCTCGCAGCACTGGTGGCGATGGGGCTTGTCCTGCTCACCGGCGTCGGCGGCCTCACCTCGTTCGGACAGGCGGCGTTCTGCGGCTTCGGCGGTTACGCCACAGCGGTGCTGACCACATCCTACGGAATATCGCCGTGGCTGACGCTGCCGATCGCGCTGATCGTTAGCGGCGCAGCGGCAGTTATCCTCGGGCTGATGACGGTTCGCCTGTCGGGCCATTATCTGCCGCTCGGCACCATCGCCTGGGGTCTCAGTCTCTTTTACCTGTTCAGCAAGCTGGAATTCCTCGGCCGCAATGACGGCATTTCCGGCATTCCGCCGCTGTCCATCGGCGCGCTGCAACTCAACGATCCCGGCACGATCTACTACGCGATCTGGTTCGCAGTCATCGTCTGCGCGATCCTCACTGTGAACCTGCTGGACTCGCGAACCGGCCGCGCCATTCGCGCGCTGCGCCGCGGCCACATCGCCGCCGAAGCCTTCGGCGTGCAGACCGCCCGCGCAAAGCTTTTGGTCTTTATTTATGCCGCCGTACTCGCCGGACTGTCCGGCTGGCTGTACGCACATTTCCAGCGCGCGGTGAACCCGACGCCGTTCGGACTTAACGCCAGCATCGAATACCTGTTCATCGCCGTGGTCGGCGGCGCAGGATATGTCTGGGGTGCGGTGCTGGGCGCGGGCATCGTTGTGATCCTGAAGGAAGCCCTGCAGAGCTACCTCCCGCTGGTGTTTCACGGCAATGCACAGCTCGAGATCGTGATATTCGGAATCCTGCTGGTGATCCTGCTGCAGATCGCACCGGGCGGCATGTGGCCGCGCCTCGCGGCGCTGTTTCCGATAAATGCGAGGCACCGTGCCCCGCTGGCGGCGGCCCATCTTGCGCCGCGTGACAGGCCGGCAGACAACGCGGGCACGCTGCTCGACATCGCGGGTGCACGCAAACAGTTCGGCGGCGTCATCGCCGTGAACAATGTCAGCTTCGATGTGCAGGCGCGCGAGATCGTCGCGCTCATCGGGCCAAACGGCGCGGGCAAAAGCACCACTTTCAATCTCGTTACAGGCGTGCTGCGGGCATCGGGAGGAACGATTTCCATTCTCGGCAGGAACGTCGATAACGCGCCTCCGCAGAAGATCGCGCAGCTTGGCGTCGCCCGCACCTTCCAGCACGTCAAGCTCGTGCCCGACATGAGCGTGCTGGAGAACGTCGCCATCGGCGCGCATCTGCGCGGCCATGCGGGCGCGATTGCAAGCATGCTGCGGCTCGACCGCGCCGACGAGGCAAAATTGCTGGCGGAAGCCGCGCGCCAGATCGAGCGCGTCGGCCTCGGCGAACAGATGCATCAGCTCGCCGGAAGTCTCTCGCTCGGGCAGCAGCGCATCGTCGAGATCGCACGCGCCCTGTGCGTCGATCCGATCCTGCTGCTACTCGACGAGCCTGCCGCCGGATTGCGGCACATGGAAAAGCAGAAGCTCTCTGCACTGCTGCGCCAGTTGCGCAGCGAGGGCATGTCGGTGCTGCTTGTCGAGCACGACATGGGCTTCGTGATGGATATTGCCGATCGCATCGTCGTGCTCGAATTCGGCACCAAGATCGCCGAAGGCACCCCGGCCGCGATCCGCGCCAACCCCGACGTCATCAAGGCCTATCTCGGAGGGGTGTCATGAGTTCGCCTTTGCTGGCTGTCGCCAACGCGCACATCGCCTACGGCAAGGTCGAGGCCGTGCGCGGGGCCACGCTCGACGTCAACGACAACGAGATCGTCACCATCATCGGCGCCAACGGTGCGGGCAAGACCACGCTTCTGAACGCGATCATGGGCATCCTGCCGCTGACGGGCAGCGTCACCTTCGCCGGCAAGCAGGTGTCACGCCTGGACATCGAGGATCGCGTCGCCGCCGGGCTTTGCATCGTGCCCGAGCATCGCGAATTGTTCGGCACCATGACGGTCGAGGAGAATCTGCAACTCGGCGCGTTTCGCGTGCCGCGCGCCAAAGCGGCCATCGAGCATGAACGCGTCTATACATTGTTCCCGCGTCTGAAGGAGCGGCGCACGCAACTGGCCGGCACCCTGTCCGGCGGCGAGCAGCAGATGCTGGCGATGGGCCGCGCGCTGATGAGCCAGCCGAGGCTGCTGATGCTGGACGAGCCGAGTCTGGGCCTCGCGCCGCTGATCGTAGCGGATATTTTTCGCACCATCGGCGAGTTGCGGCAGGCGGGCGTCTCGGTGCTGCTGGTCGAGCAGAACGCACGCGCAGCGCTGGAAATCGCGGACCGGGCTTATGTCATGGAGCTCGGCGAGTTCATCATGAGCGGATCGGCGAAAGACATCAGCGGCGACCAGCGCGTGGTGGCGAGCTATCTCGGATTTCAGCACGCCGAGACCAGCAGGCTTTAGCTCATCACACAACGTCTCGCACAAACGAAAATGGCCGGGACAAGCCCGGCCATGACGTCTTGGCGAATTTCGTGACTGTTTACTTCACGACCTCGTACTTGCCGCCTTTGACCGTCAAGATGATGCGCGAACGGTCGTCGGTTCCGAAGCGATCCTTTTCGGTGAAGTTATAGACACCCTGGCTCGCCGGGATTTCCTTTTCCGAGAGCAAGGCTTGCCGGATAGCCTCGCGGAATTCCGGCGTGCCCGGCTTGGCCTTCTTCAGCGCCACCGGAATGATGCGCTTGAGCACTTCGAACGTATCGTACATGTGGCCCGCGAACTGACTGCGGGTGTTCGCGCCGTACTTCTTTTCATACGCCTCATTCAATGCCATGCCCGGCTTCTTGGTCAGTGCGTTGTCAGGCTGGCCCTCCGGAGCCATCACCGGACCCGCCGCCATGATGACGCCTTCCGCTGATGGGCCTGCGATGCGAATGAAGTCCATCGCAGCCGCACCGTGGGTCTGGTAGATCAGACCCTTGTAGCCGCGCTCGCGCAGCGCCGCCTGCGGCAGCGCTGCACCCGTGCCCGACGCGCCGATCAGGATGGCGTCGGGATTCGCCGCCACCAGCTTCAGCACCTGACCTGCCACCGACGTATCGGGACGGGCATAGCGCTCTTCCGCAACCACACCGATGCCGCCCATCGCGCCGGTTTGCGTCTTCAGGTCATTCAGCCACAGATCGCCATAGGAATCCGAGAAGCCGATATAGCCGACGGTCTTGATGTTGTTCTTCTTCATGTGCTCGTAAAGCACCTTGCCCATGATCGGCACCGGCTGCGGCATCACGGCCGTCCACTTTTCACGCGCGGGCGTGATCGGCAGCGGCGCGAGGCTGAACTGCGGAACGCCGACTTCGTTGGCGACTGTGGAAATCGCAATCGACGGCGGCGTGGTCGATGAGCCGATGATGATGTCGGCATTGGACTCGGTGACGAACCGGCGCGCATTGGTGGTCGCAGCGGTCGGATCGCCGCCGTCGTCGAGCACGATGGACTTGATCTTCGCGCCGCCGATTTCCGTGGGCACGAATTCGAGCGCGTTCTTCTCGGGGATGCCAAGGGCAGCCGCCGGTCCCGTCGTGCTAATGCTGATGCCGATGGTGACGTCCTGCGCCATGGCCTGTGTTGAGGCCTGCGTCAAAACGCCCGGCAGCGCCACGGAGGCCGCGAACGCCACGGCGGTCAAGGTTAGCTTCTTCATTCAGTCCTCCCTCACAACTCTCTTTTTAAGTTTTACGTGTCGTTCAGCGGTCATCACGTTCTTGAACAAGTCGTTGAACGGTAACAAATCCAGCGCCTTGCAGTGCACAATCGCGCTCAAAAAGCCTGCCATTCAGACAGAAGTTATCGGCCATTTGCAATGCCCGCCGCGCCGTCATGGGTATGACGCGGCAAGCACCCATGCGCCCGGCCCGCTCGGGAATATGGTTATTTGTTATAATCAATATGCGCGAACCTGCAAAACCCTATTCATGGGGGCTTGAACAACCATCCGCCATACGTCCGGCGATCGGGGGACCGCAGCCGCAATGCCTGCATCGGCCCGTAAAAGCGCCCTGTGTTTCAAACGTGCAGGGCCGCACGTTTCAAACGAACATTCCAAGTGAACGCCGATCTCGAACCCGCTATGGACATTCGAACCAAAACCATGCGCGGCATCGGCGCTTGCGAAGAAAGAGAAACAACCATGGACACCGAATCCATTCCATCCGGCTTTCAGCGGCATCCGCGCAGCAGCCCGCTGACCGAGCCGTGGGAGCCGATTTATTCGCGACAGACACCGGAGGCGCTCATCATCGGGCTTCGCCTCGCCAAGCCGCACACCAATTCGCGCGGCCTCGTCCACGGCGGATTGATCGCAGCGCTTGCGGACAACGCCATGGGGTTGAGTTGCAGCGTACAGGCGAAGAACCTCCAAGGCCTCGTCACCATCAGCCTCAATGTTGATTTTCTCAGCGCGGCAAGTATCGGCCAATGGCTGCAAATCGACACCAACTTCGTCAAGCTGGGCGGCTCGATCTGCTTCGCACAAGGGCTGATAACCGCCGACGGCGAGCCCTGCGCGCGGGCGAATGCGACGTTCAAGATTTTGAGGCCGAAGACCTGACGCCGAAATTCCAGTCGGCGTTTGCGACAACGAGATCGATAAAGGCGCGGACCTTCGCCGACAGCAGCCGCGACGTGGGATAGACGAGATGAATCGGCATCGGCGGCGGCTCGTAATCCGCCAGCACGATCTTGAGCCGGCCGGCCTTGAGCTGGTCCGCGACCTGATAGGCCAGTACGCTGGTCAGGCCGCCGCCCTGCTCGGCATGCAGCACCGCCGCGTCGGTGCTGTTGGTGGCGTAGCGCGAGGCATGGGACACGCGAACCTCCCGGCCGTTTTCCGTGAAACGCCATTCTGAAAGCGAACTGTTGCCGGTGAACTGAATGATGTCATGCCCGGCGAGATCAGATGGCTTCAACGGCCGGCCGCGTGTCTTGAGGTAGCGCGGCGATGCCACCACGACACGGCGCATGTCGCCGACTGTGCGCGCGACCACGCTGGAATCCGCGAGATGGCCGATCCGTACCGCGAGATCGACCCCCTCCTCCACCAGATTGATCATGCGGTCGGACAACCTGAGTTCACCGCTCACGTCGGGGTACTGCTTCAGATAGGCCGATATCACCGGCCCCACATGCAGCCGCCCGAACATCAGGGGCGCCGACACCACGAGCTTTCCCGACGGCTGCGTGCGCTCGGCCTGCGCGGAGGCTTCCGCCTCCTCGACGTCGTTGAGAATCCGCCGCGCGCGCTCCAGATAGCGCGTGCCGACATCCGTGAGCGTGACCGACCGCGTGGTGCGCTGGAGCAGCCGCGCGCCGAGGCGCTCCTCGAGGCCCGCGATCATCCGCGTGACGGCCGAGGGCGAGAGGCCAAGTTTGCGGGCAGCCGGCGCGAAACCCTCAAGATCGGCAACCGCAACAAAAGCCTGCATGGCGTCGATACGATCCATGCATTATTTCATATTACGCAACAATGAAGTGTCAAGTGCTGGAATTGCGTCACCCGGCAGGTCTGATTACGTGGCGGGGCAGGGACAGATCCGGATTCCACACAATTTTCAGGGATCGGCCCAGAGGACCGGCACATGACAATCGACCGCACCCATTCGAGCGATGTCGCATTTACGCCCACGGTCAAAGCCATCCAGTCGCGCAAGGGCTCGCGTGAATCCTATGCGCGCGTCGAGGACAATGGCGGCTGGCGCACCGAGATCGACGACCCGCTCGCCGCCTTCATCGGCGCGCAAACCAGCTTCTTCCTCGCGACCGCGAATGCCGAGGGCCAGCCTTACATCCAGCACCGCGGCGGACCGCCCGGCTTCATCAAGATTCTCGACCAGACCACGCTGGCCTTCGCGGACTTTCGCGGCAACCGGCAATACATCACGCAGGGAAATCTCGCCGAGAATCCCAAGGCGTATATTTTCCTGATCGACTACGTCAATCGCCGCCGCATCAAGATCTGGGGCGAAGCCCGCGTGGTCGAGGACGACCCGGCGCTGACCGCATCGCTGATGCCGAAGGACTACAAGGCCAAGCCCGAGCAGGCGATCCTTTTCAAGATCGCAGCATGGGACACCAACTGCCCGCAGCACATTCCGCTGAAATTTGATGCCGCCGACGTGGCCGTTGCCATCGCGGAGCGCGACGAGCGCATCGCCGCTCTGAAGGCGGAACTCGCACAACTGCAGGAGCGCCTCTCGCAGACCGACGCAGGACGTGCTTAAACCTCGGGATCTCCCGATGTGAAAGCCGCTTCTTGTGAATGCTATTGTGAGCCCCTGCCAGAGCTGCGGCGCCTGCTGCTCCTATTCGAGCAACTGGCCGCGCTTTACGGTGGAAGACGATGCCGCGCTGGATATGATCCCCGAAAAGTTCGTCAACGCGCGGCAGTCGGGCATGCGATGCGATGGCGACCGCTGCTCGGCACTGTCGGGGAAAATCGGAACGTCAACGTCGTGCGGGATTTACGACGTGCGGCCGGAGGTTTGCCGCACATGCATGCCGGGCGATCCGGAATGCCAGATGGCGCGGCGCAGGTTCGGGCTTGCCGAGATCAGCGTCGGCTAGCGCATCAATCAAGCAATAAGGACGTGCGGCTTATGCCGTCATCTGGGCGGGTTCGTCGTCCGCATCGATGTCATCGATGGCATGGACGAAGGTGCTGAGCGGCTTGGTGGACAGCGTGATCGAGCGGCGGTTGCCGTAAGCCGACGGAGACGGAGCCGCCGACGGGGCTTCGCGGGACATCGCGTAAAGCGTTGAGCCGACAATGCCGCCCTGCTCCACCAGATCGCGCTCGGTGCAGGTCGCTGCGATGGCGAGGCTCATTCCGTTCAGATGAGCGCGTTTGTAGCAGAACAGCGCGAGCATCGCGCGCACATCCGACGATACCGATTCCACAAGCATGGGAAGTCCATGTTCGCTGGCGCGATACAAGCTTCCGAGCATTTCGTCGCCCACGGGGCAGACATCGTTCTCAAAGGCGACACGGCTGGACCACATTGGATATCTCCCTGCGCAAGACCCGCCAAATTCTTTGCGGTCACGCTCGAAGGGAAAGATGCAATGCAATATCCTAACGCAGGGTTAACCAAGCGGAGATGTCACCACCTGCGTTCATTTTATATAGAGGGAACTCGCGCAGCGCGGATGGAGTGGTGATTCGGAGATCGCAGCCCGACGAGCGCCAAGCGGAACGGAGGTTTGATGCTGGTCACTCAACCGGATTTCAATTTCCGTTCGTCCCCGCGAAAGCGGGGATCCAGAGGAAGAGACTGGATTCCCGCTTGCGCGGGGATGAGCGGAGTTCGCGTGACAAACTCAGCGGAGCTAGACGCCCTTGTCCCTGATCCATCCCGCGATGGCGCGGCCGATGGCTGGGCCAGAATCTTCCTGAATGAAATGACTGCCGGTAACGGTGACCTCGCTCTGGTTGCTCCAGCGCCGGCAGAACTCCCGCAGCGCGCCGGTCAGGATGGCGCCGGGCTCTGCATTCACGAACAGTTTTGGAAGATCGTTCTCAGCCATCCAGGCCGCGTAGCTCGCGACAAGTGCCACCACGCCGGCAGGCTCGCCGCCGATGGGAATCTGGCGCGGCCATGTCAGCGTCGGCCATCGGTCTTCAGGCTTCAGAAACGGCTTGCGATATTCTGCCATCTCGGCGTCTGACAGTTTGCGCACCACCGAGCCCGGCAGCACGCGCTCGATGAACAGGTTGCGCTCAAGAATCATCTGTTCGCCCTTGTCGGAGCGGAATCCTTGAAACACCGGCACCGCCGCTGCATTCCACTCGTGCCAGCCAGCGACGGGCCGCACGATTCCCTCCATATAGGCAATGCCGCGCACCCGGTCGCGATGCTGGTTGGCCCAATCGAAACCCAGCGCAGAGCCCCAGTCGTGAATCACCAGCAGCACTTTTTCCCTCGGATCGATCACGGCATCGATGAAGGCCCAAAGATGATCGCGATGCGTCGTGAAGCGGTAAGTCTCCGGCGTCACGTCGGGCAGCTTTTCCGAATCGCCCATGCCGATCAGATCGGGTGCGATCAGGCGGCCCATTCCCTCAAGCTCCGGAATGACGTCGCGCCAGAGGTAAGACGACGTCGGATTGCCGTGCAGGAACAGGATCGGCGCGCCCTCGCCGCGCGCGTGATAGGCCATGCGGCGGCCCAGCACCTCGACGGTCTGCTTTGCCAGCGGCTGTTCAGTCATGATGAAACCTCACGAAGGAATTGATCGATCAGCGTCTGGTCCTGGTCATAGACCCAGCATTCGTGAAGCTTGTCTTCGAGAATGGTATAGACCAGCAAGCGCTGCAATTCCGCGGTCTTGCCATCCCGGCTGAATGTTTCACGCACCAGCACTGCGCCACGCTGCGGGCCGGCCATCACGGCGTCGATGCCGAGCAGCTTGCGGTTGGTACGCCGGGTCACTTCCGCCAGCACCGCAAGCGATGCGGCCTTGCCCGTGTGCACACCCGCCAGCGAGTTGCTTCCGAAATAATGCAGCGTGAACCGCTCGTGATAGCAGGCGCGCAAAGCCGTGAAGTCGCCCGCAGCCCAAGCCGTCGTATAGATCGCAAGCGCCTGCCGGACGCACTCGGTGGCGGCGGCTTCATCCCCGGTCACTGTTGTATCCGTCACGAATGCCGCCTTGTTGTTAAGCTTGTCAGTCGCCGATAAAAATCGCCGCCTCGGGCAAAGCCGCGCGGTTGGTGCGGTAACTGTTGGCCAGATGTTCCTCGTCCGGAAAACCGAACGAAATGCCGCACACCATCCGGCGGTCATCGCCGACGCCGAGATGCTTGCGCACCACGTCCGCGTGTCCCGCCAGCGCCGCCTGCGGAATGGTCGCGATACCCAGCGACTGCGCCGCCGTCATGAAATTTCCGACATAGGCGCCGCAATCGATCGCGCCATAAACGCCGAGCGCATCGTCCGTGGTGATGATCGCCACATGCGGCGCGCCGAAGAAGCGGAAATTCTCCAGCATCTGCTTGTTGTATGCCGCCTTGTCGCCACGCTGGATGCCGAGCGCGTTGTAGAGCTGATATCCGCTCTCGCGACGGCGATCGAGATACACGCCGTGATATTCGCGCGGAAACGGAAAATCCGTCACCGGCGGCGCGCGCTCGCTCGCGGCCTTGTACATGTCCTCGCCGAACGCGCGGGCAGCATTGCCGCTGAAGATTGCGACCTGCCACGGCTGGCTGTTGCACCACGACGCCGTCTTCTGCGCGACGCTCAACATGCGTTCGATGGTCGCGCGCGGAACTGGATCGGGCTTGAACGCGCGGCATGAGTACCGCGCGGCAAGCAAGCGCTCGACGACCTCGATGTCGCCGCTTCCATTTTTTGTGCTCATCAGGATCAGCGTCCCTTGGTCGGAATAGCGTTGAAGGCGACATCCTTGTCAACGCGAATATCGCCCGGCAATCCGAGGACGCGCTCGGCGATGATGTTGCGCAGGATCTCGTCGGTGCCGCCGGCAATGCGGTCCGACGGCGAGCGCAGCAAAATCGCCTGGAACTGGCCTGCCGCGCCGACGCTGTCGGCATCGGTGAGGACACCACCCGCGCCCTGAAGATCCATCGCGAACATCGCGATATCCTGAAGCATGGTGCCGGCCACAAGCTTGCCGATGGAGTTCTCCGGACCCGGACGGTCGCCGCGCGACAGCGCGGAAATCGAGCGATAGCTGGTGTATTTCAGGCCGCTCGCCTTGACCGCCCAACTCGCAATCTTGGAGCGGACATTCTTGTCGTCGATGGCAAGGCCGTCCTCCAGCATCAGGTTGCTGCAAAACGCGAACAATTCCGGAAGTCCGGTGGATTGGCGCGCGCCGATCGACATACGCTCGTTCATCAGCGTGGTCAGCGAGACATTCCAGCCGTCATTGACACGTCCGAGGCGCTGCGAATCCGGAATTTTCACGTCGGTGAAATAGACCTCGTTGAATTCCGATTGGCCATTGGCCTGCTTGATCGGCTTGACCTCGACCCCCGGACTCTTCATGTCGAGCCAGAACATCGTCAGTCCCTTGTGCTTGGGCTGGCCGGGATCGGTGCGCGTGATGACGATGCCGTAGTCGGAAAAATGCGCGCCGGTGGTCCAGACCTTCTGGCCGTTGACGATCCAGTCGTCGCCCTTTTTTTCCGCGCGCGTGCGCAGGCCGGCGACATCGGAGCCTGCCGACGGCTCGGAGAACAACTGGCACCAGATGTTTTCGCCGGAAGCGATTTTCGGCAGATACTTCGCCTTGTCGGTATCGCTGCCGAAGGCCATCACGGTGGGGCCGCACATGCCCTGCCCGATCAGGAACACGCCTTCGAGCTTGCCGTAGAAACCTTCTTCCTGCTGCCAGATTACGCGCTCGATCGGTGTCGCGCCGCGGCCGCCAAACTCCTTCGGCCAGTGCAGACAGGCCCAGCCGGCTTCGGCCTTCTTCTTCTGCCACTTCTTCGATTCCTCGAGAATGTCCCTGTCCTTGAACCGGATGCGGCCGACGGTCGGCTGCGACAACTCGGCTTCCAGTTCCTTCGGAGCGTGGGCGTTGATCCAGGCGCGGGCCTGAGCGCGAAATGCGGCTTCCTGCGGGGTGTCATCGAAATTCATGAGCGTGGTCCTTTTAAACAGCGTTGCGGAAGCGCATGCGGTCGATCAACTGGTTCTCCCAGTAAGACAGACTGCCGAGCGACAGCGCGAGCGCATTGGCGCGCCGGTAGTAAAGGTGACAATCGAACTCCCAGGTGAAACCCATGCCGCCATGCACCTGAATGTTGTTCTTCGAACAATGCTGGAACGCCTGCGTCGCGCTGATACGCGCAGTGGCCGCCGCTTCCGGCAACTCCGCCGCATCGGTGGAGAGCGCCCACGCGCCGTAATAGCAGTTCGAACGCGCCAGCGTCGCCGACACGTACATGTCGGCGAGCAGGTGCTTCACCGCCTGGAACGACCCGATCGGCCGGCCGAACGCAACGCGATCCAGCGCGTAGTCGCGGCCCATTTCAAGCGCGCGGTCGGACCCGCCGACCTGCTCGAATGCCGTCAACACCGCCGCGCGATCGAGCACGCGGGTCAGGATGCTCCAGCCCTCGCCGGCGGCTCCCAGCGGCTCTGCCTTGCATGTGTCGAACACGATCTCGGCCTGACCATGCGACGGATCGAGATTAGCCAGCGCCTTGCGCACAACGCCGTCGCCGGACAGATCCACGAGAAACAACCCGATGTCGGTCTCGCGGCCGGTCGAGCCGGTGCGCGCGGCGACGATGGCGAAATCGGCGATGGCACCGTCCGCTACCGGCATCTTGGTGCCGTTGAGCACGCCTTGCGACGCCGTGACCTTGATGGCCTTGTGCGATGGATTACCCGCACCCTCGAACAGCGCCAGCGTGCCGATGGCCGCACCCGATGCAATCGCGGGAAGCCACTTGGCTTTCTGCGCGTCGCTGCCCGCGAGCATGATCGCTTCCGCCGCCAGATAAATTGTCGATGCAAACGGAACGGGAGCCAGTGCCCGGCCCATTTCCTCGGCGATCACGCACAATTCAAGATGGCCCGCGCCCGCGCCGCCGAACTGTTCCGGAATGGCGACACCGAGGAAGCCCATCTCCGCGAGACCTTTCCACAGTTCGCGGTCATAGGGCACCTTGCCTTCCAGCACCGCGCGCACCGCCTTTGGGGATGAGTGTTCGGCAAGGAAACGCCGCGCCTCGTCGCGCAGTTGCTTCTGGTCGTCGGAGAAATCGAAGTTCATTGGTTTTTACTCGCGGTGTGTGAAAATAATATCAGTCCAGAACGATGACGTCCGGTCCGGGTGAATCTGTATAAAGCTGCGCCACCAGCGCGGCGCGGCGATCGAGCCCCGCGCGCTGGTTAATGTAACCCTTGTCGGTAAGCTCATTGCCGTCGATGGACGGCGGCTCGGCCATCAGGATCGCGCGCGCAATCTTCATGCTGCTGACGTTCCGCACAGAGATATTGTGCGCCGTGAGACCATCGCGCAGATGCGCGCGCACCGCCGGATGCGCCACGATCGTCTCCATCGTCGCGGCCATGTCGCCGACAAGACGTCGGCACGCATCGAGATTGGGCCACACCAGAAGACCGATATAGGGGCGATCCTGCCCCGCCACGAGCGCGTCCTGAACGACCGGCGACGCAGCAGCGATCACGTCGGGCCGCAATGAGCCGACCAGCACGAAAGTGCCTGTGGTGAGCTTGAAATCCTCCACCACGCGGCCGGAGAAAATCAGCCCCTTCGCCGGATCGTTCGGATCGACGAACTCGCCCGCATCGCCGATGCAGTAAAAACCTTCGTCGTCGAACGCCGCCGCCGTGAGATCAGGACGGCCGAAATAGCCCGGCATGACATTGACGCCGCGCAGCCGCAGTTCGTACTTGGTGCCGTTCGGCACCATCTTCAGTTCTACGCCGGGAAACGGCAAGCCGATCAGGCCGACGCGCTCGGTGTCCCAATAGGTGCCGGTGGATGTCGGCGCGGTCTCGGTGGAGCCCCAGCCGGTGTAGAACACGATGCGCTCTCCGGTGGTGCGAACCGCGAGCGCCTGCATGCGGTCATGCAGATCGTCCGGCAGCCGCGCGCCGCCATAGGCCATCAGGCCGAGATTCCTGAAGAACGAGCGGCACAGCACGTCGTCCTTTTCCATCGCCGCCGCCAGCGCGGCATATCCGGCGGGGACGTTGGCATAATACGTCGGCGACACCTCGCGCAGGTTGCGCAGCGTTTCGTCGAACATGCCGGGGACGGGGCGGCCTTCGTCGATATAGAGCGTGCCGCCCTCGGTCAGCACCGGGTTGAACAGCGCGTTGCCGCCCATGGTGTGGTTCCATGGCATCCAGTCGAGATAGACCGTGTCCGTGCCATCGGACGTGCGCGGCCGCACCTGCATCATCATGCGGGCATTGGCGCACATCATCCGCTGCGTGTTGATGACAGCCTTGGGCATCCCGGTGGAACCCGACGTGAACAGCAGCTTGCCGACGGTGTCCGGCGTGATCTGCGCAATCGATGCATCGACCGCGGCCGTCACCGGCGTCGCCGCGAGATCGGCATAGGCAACGCTTTTGACATTTGCAGGCGCGCGATCGACGTGGATCACCGTGACGCCATCGAGATCGAGCGCCGCCAGCGCCTTCTCGAAGGTCGGGCCGTCCTGCACCATCACCACGGCCGGCTTCACCAGACCGAACAGGTACTTCAGCTTGGCGTGATCCTGGCTCATCAACGCGTAGGCCGGGGAAATCGGTGCCGCCGGAATCCGCGCCTGCATCGCGGCCTGCGTCAGCAACGCATGTTCGATGGAATTGCTGCTGAGAATCGCCACCGGACGCGTAGGCGGCACGTTCATGTCGAGCAGCGCCTGCGTCAGCGCATCCACCGTGCGCTTGGCTTCGCCATAAGAGACATTGCGCCACTGCCGCTCGGAGCCCTTGCGCTGCGCCAGCCATGTATGGCCGGGACGCTCGACCGCCCACTTCGCGAGCGACGCCGGAAGATGAGGCTCGAACGGATCGAGCGGAATGCGGGATTTCAGAACGATGACGCCGTCCGCCCGCCGCTCGACCGCGATGTCGCGCGCGAGCCACTCGACCTTGCGGAACGGCGGCTTCTGCGACACGGCAGATGAATCTCGTTCCGCAATGCCTGCATCGGCAACACTTGAGCTCATCGCATTCCTCCCGGAAGAAACGGCGGGGGCTTTTGTTCTGATGGCCCCTCGCCGGTCGAAGATGCTTGGCCGGTCAGCGCGCGGCGTTCCGCGCAGCTCCGGCAATCGGCCCTAGCGCGGAGCCATGCGGATGGCCCCGTCGAGACGGATGGTTTCGCCGTTGAGCATCGGATTCTCGACGATATGCACGGCAAGATTGGCGTACTCGCTCGGGTCACCGAGGCGCGCCGGATGCGGCACCTGCGCGCCGAGACTCTTCTGCGCTTCTTCCGAAAGACCCATCAGCAGCGGCGTGAGAAACAGGCCCGGCGCAATGGTCATGACGCGGATGTTGAGCGAGGCAAGATCGCGCGCCACCGGCAGCGTCAAGCCGACGATGCCGCCCTTGGACGCGGAATATGCCGCCTGGCCGATCTGGCCATCGAAAGCCGCGACGCTCGCGGTGTTGATGCAGACGCCGCGCTCCTCGCCGATCGGCGGAGCGGTCTGCATGCGCTCGGCGACAAGCCGGATGCAGTTGAACGTGCCGATCATGTTGACCTTGATGATCCTGGTAAAGTGATCGAGCGGATAGGCGCCGTTCTTGCCGACGGTCTTCACCGCGCCGCCGATGCCGGCGCAGTTCACCAGCACGCGGATCACGCCGTGCGCGGCTTCGGCCTTCTCGATGGCGGCCTTGACCGGCGCTTCTTCCGAAATGTCGCCGACCAGCGCGAGACCCTTGATTTCGGCAGCAACCTTTTCAGCGCCTTCCTTGTTCATGTCGATCACGGCGACCTTGGCGCCCTTGGCTGCCATGGCGCGCGCCGTTGCCGCGCCGAGACCGGAGCCGCCGCCGGTGATGAGAACCGAAATATCCTTGAGCTGCATGAGATGTGTCCTGCTTTGGTTTGACGAGAGATGAATTTTACGAGACGTGAAGCGACGTGGCCTCGGACCACTGCGACAGGATATCCGCCGCATCGACCGGCGGCGAAGCGGGCGATCCCTGGATCGCCGACGGCGTGCGCGAAAATCGCGGCGCGGGAGCCGGCTGAACGCCGCCCTCCATTTTAACGAATGTCTGGCGCGCGGCGAGATGCGGATGCGACGGTGCATCGAACAGGCCGATGACAGCGGCCGCACAGGCCTCGGAGCCCTCAAGAACTGCCGACCATTCCGCCTGCGTTTTGGTCTTGAACAGCGCCTCCATCTTGTCCTGCAATTCAGGCCATCTGGGGCGATTGTGCTGTTCGTCGAAACATGTCTCGCCGAGGCCGGCGAGCTTGCGCAATTCGGCATAGAACTGCGGCTCAATCGCGCCGATGGCCATGTACTTGCCGTCCTTGCATTGATAGGTGCGGTAAAAATGCGCGCCGCCGTCGAGCATGTTAGTGCGCGGCTGCTCGGTCCAGCGGCCCATCGCGCGCATGCTGTGAAACATCGTCAGCATGCTTGAAACGCCGTCGCACATTGCCGCGTCCACCACCTGACCCTTGCCGGAGGTGCGTGCCTCGATCACCGCCGCCAGCACGCCCACGGTCAGATAGAGCGCGCCGCCGCCGTAATCGCCGACGAGATTGAGCGGCGAAACAGTATCGCCGTTGCCGGCGCGGAATGAATCGAGCGCGCCGGTGATCGCGATGTAATTGATGTCGTGGCCGGCGGCCTGCGACAGCGGGCCGGTCTGGCCCCAGCCGGTCATGCGACCGTACACGAGGCGCGGATTTCGCTTGAGCACCACGTCCGGCCCGAGGCCAAGGCGCTCCATCACCTGCGGACGGAAGCCTTCGACCAGAACATCCGCAGCCGCGATCAGATCAAGCGCCTGCGCTATGTCAGCCGCGTTTTTCAGGTCGAGTTCGATAACGCGCCGCCCGCGATTGACGAAATCCCGCACATCGCGCTTGCCTAGGCCCGGACGCGCGATCGACACCACGTCCGCGCCCATGTCGGACAGCAGCATCGAGGCGAACGGACCCGGCCCGATGCCTGCAAATTCAATGACGCGCACGCCGCGAAGCGGTCCTGTGGCCGCCGATTGCTCCTTCATCCGTTTCTCCCAAACCTGTTCTTTTTATTTTATCGTCAGTGTCTATCACGCCTTGGCGGCGAGCGGTCCCTCTATGTCAGGCGGCATGCCAGCCTTGTCGATCAGCAGCCCGCCCAAAGTCAAAATCGTCATGTGGCCAATGTACTGGCGCCTGAGTTCGTCGGTGATGCCGCGCGATCCCACCAGCTGCGAATTCATCTGACGGCTGTAAAACAAATGGTCACATGCGCCATAGAGGCTGATGTAGAACAGCGCCGGATCGACCTTGCGGAATTCACCCGCGGCCGCGCCTTCCTCGAGCAGCCGGCGCACAAACTCGAACAGCGGGCCCACGAAGAAGCGATGCACTTCCTTCGCCGTCGCAGGACTGCCCTGATGCAGCAGCAGATGGATCAGGCGGTTGAGATACGGAACGCGGTAGTAGGCGTTGACGATGCCCGCGATATGCCGCCGCATCTTCTCCGTCGGCGAAATCGGCTGATCGAGCACGAAGGCGAGGTTGGCCATTTCCGCGCCGGCATCGCGCGCCAGCAGCGCGAGCAGCAAACCGTCCTTGTTGCCGAAATGATATTTCACAAGCGCAGCGTTGACGCCCGATTTCTGGGCAATCTCGCTGAGCGACACCTCGATGGAATTGCGCTCGATCATCAGATCGCCCGCCGCGACCAGAAGCTTGGCAGCGGTCGCATTCATCGGCGCGGCATCCTTTGCAGGAGCCTGTTTCGGCGGCACTGGCCGGCGCGACGCTTTCGTTGTCAGGCTCGATGACATCCGCAATCCATGGGTGAGGAACCGCCAGCTAACCCGATCGCGCGCACCCGCTCAAGAGTTAATTGAGCGATTGACTAAATCCTGGCTGCACCTTTTAATCCCGCCCAACCAACAACGGCAATCAGGGAGACCGCCGATGGCTGAAGCTTATATTGTCGCCGCCGCACGCACCGCAGGTGGCCGCAAGGGAGGCCGCCTCAGCGGCTGGCATCCGGTCGATCTCGCCGCTTCCGTGCTGGATTCGCTGGTCGATCGCACCGGCGTCGATCCCGCCCAGATCGAAGACGTTATTATGGGCTGCGTCATGCAGGCCGGCGAACAGTCGAACAACGT
>JAZKGC010000143.1:0-2444 GCA_040386115.1 Pseudomonadota bacterium | reverse complement strand
CACTCAACGGCCAAAGGGATAGAACATGACTCGGCACACACCGAACATTGGCGCGGCGGCAAGCGTGGTCGTCCCCCTGGTGAAGGGGGCGGCACCCGCGCCGATCCGCCCCACCCATCCCCGCATTGCGCGAGTTGCCGGTGAGTTTTTCGACGCCGACCAGATCACGCCCAACTGCGACGAATGTGGTTTGAGCGAATATCGTTGCCTCTGCGAACCCGAGGAATGGCCCGCCATGCGCTCGACCATGACGCTTGAAGAAGCACATGCGAGGATCGCGGCGGCATTTGCTCCCATCCTTGATTTACCAGTGACGCGAAAGGCCGATGGGTCGGCGGGAGTGCGGGCATGAGCGCGATTTACACCCCCGGCCCGTGGGAATTTAGCGGCTGCGGCATCTCTAGCAAGGATGGCTATGCAGACATTCTCTACGTCGAGGACGGCCACGTTTACAGCGAATACACGAGCGATTCCGCCTCGCTGGAAATACCAAATCCCGCGAACATCAGCCTGATCTTAGCCGCACCTGATCTGCTTGAGGCGCTGGAGGCGATGGGTTCCGCGCTAGGGACTGTCACTGTTCCAAAAGGACATCCGCTTCTCGCTGCATCGGAAAAGGCCAGCGCCGCAATCGCCAAGGCCCGCACGCAATGACCGCCTCTGTTCATGAAAAGCTGATCGAACGGCTGCGTGATGCCCAAGCAATCGGTGCGGCAAGCGCCGATCGATCGGCACAGCAAATTGCCGCCGCGCTTGGCGAAGCTGCCGACGCCATCACCACCCTACAGAACAGGGTTGGGGAGTTGGAGGAGCATATCCGCGAGCAAGTTACGCACGTCGAAAATAGGATAGCGGACGGCAAGGAAATGGGAGCGGCAGTCTGGCGCATCGCGCTTGAAGATGTCGCCGCCGACAACCGCAAAGCCCTCAAAGGTGACGCATGACCCGCGCACTTGAACGGGCTGGTTTCGCACTGGTTCTATTATGGGGTTTTGTTGCTGCTAATTCGGTGGCGATGGCCTTGAATAATAGGGCGAATGCCGCCGCTGGCGTCACCGCGCTTTCGTCCTTCGGATCGGACCCGCAAGCGGTTCCGCCGCTCCGCGCTTCAATCGCATTTCGCAAAGAGGACGACAATGGCTGAAATTCTGCCTTTCCCGCAGCACCGATCGCTCGCGCAAGTGCTGGCCGAACTGATGCTCGCGGATGCGGAATTGAAGCGCCTGGACGGCACCATTGGGGACGGAGGGGCCACGCCCGCCCAAGATGCCCGCTGGGCACATCTTGAGGACACAATCTGGCTTCGTAGGGACGAGGCCAAGGCGATGATCGAAACCGCAACCGGCGTTTCGTGGAGCAATATCGAAGGAGCAAATCTATGAACGCCGAGAGCAAGGTCAGGGCGGCGAGCAATACCGCTATTTGGGATGCCCTGTCGAAAACCGATCCCGCGCACACCAAGGGCTTCAAGCGGTCTGGCGGATTCAGCGGCACGGCTATCAAGCCGATCTGGATCGTCAAACGGCTGACCGAGCAGTTCGGGCCGTGCGGCGTCGGTTGGGGCATGGGGCAACCCGTGTTCCAGGTTGTCCCCGCCGGCGACGAAACGATGGTCTATTGCACGGTTGAATGCTGGCACAATAACGGTGGCGAGGGCGTGGCCACGCTCTACGGTGTCGGCGGCGACAAGGTAACGGCCAAGCGCAAAGAGGGGTCGGGCTTTAACGACGATGAGGCGTTCAAGAAAGCGTTCACCGATGCGGTCGGCAACGCCTTCAAGTTCATCGGCGTGGCGGCGGATATCCACATGGGGCAATTCGACGACAGCAAATATGTCGCGGAAGTCGCTGCCGAGTTCGAAGAAACCAAACGCGAGCCGGTGCCGGGCATCACCAAGATCAAGGAACGGCTCGGCAAGATGCTGACCGAGGGCAATTCCTTGACCGATGCGGACGCATTTAGCGCGCTGGTCAAGGCCAACAAGGACGACCTGAAAACGATCCGCGATGCCAATCATGGCTGGTGGACCGGCGACGGTGAGGACTTCGAGGGATACGAGGCATGGATTGCCCGCCGCCGCGCGGAACTGGCGCCAGTCGAAGTGTCAGAGCAATTCACAATGCTGATGGATACGCTCGAAAAATGCGGATCGAAGGCCGATCTGGACGAGTGGTTCCGCATCAACTCGGTGTTCGTTGAGACGCTGGACGGCGAGGAAGGCCGTAAGGTCGAAGCGAGATACGAGGCGCTTGAAACCGCGTTGAAGGCGCTTACTTCGTTGGCGGCGGGCTGATGGCCATGCCGATGCAAGAGCGCGCGAGGCTCGGCGGCGCCGTGGGCGCCCGGCGCGCGGCGGAGCGAGCGGATACGCTTCGCCGGTTCATGGAGACTGGCGAGGGCATCAAGCGCGCCGCCTGGAAAGCCGGAGTGTCGATCCGCACGGC
>JAZKGC010000142.1:5847-11229 GCA_040386115.1 Pseudomonadota bacterium | reverse complement strand
TCGGCGCGCGCGACCCGCTCGGCATCCGCCCGCTGGTGCTCGGCGAACTCGATGGTTGTCCGATCCTTGCTTCGGAAACCTGCGCGCTCGACATCATCGGTGCACGTTACCTGCGCGACATCGAGCCCGGCGAAGTCATCGTGTTCGACGAGCATGGCAAGGAAAGCCACAAGCCGTTCCCGCCGCAGGCGCCTCGTCCCTGCATTTTCGAGTACATCTACTTCGCGCGGCCGGACTCCATCGTCGGCGGCCGCTCGGTTTATGAAGTCCGCAAGAGCTTCGGCGCGCAACTGGCGCGCGAGAGCCACGTCGATGTGGATGTCGTGGTGCCGGTGCCAGATTCCGGCGTGCCAGCCGCCATCGGCTACAGCCAGCATTCGGGCGTGCCGTTCGAACTCGGCATCATCCGCAATCACTATGTCGGCCGCACTTTTATTCAGCCGACACAGAGCGTGCGCGAACTCGGCGTGCGCATGAAGCATTCGGCGAACCGTGCGGCCATCGAAGGCAAGCGCATCATCCTGATCGACGATTCACTCGTGCGCGGCACCACCTCGAAGAAAATCGTGCGCATGATGCGCGACGCCGGCGCGCGCGAAGTGCATTTCCGTCTGGCTTCGCCGCCGATCGTGCATCCTGATTATTACGGCATCGACCTGCCGGATCGCGGCGGACTGCTGGCCGCCACCCATAGCCTTGAAGAAATGCGCGACATCATCGGCGCGGACTCGCTGGCATTCCTGACCGTGGACGGCATGTACCGCGCCATGGGCGAGCCGGGCCGCGATCCTGCCAATCCAAAATTCTCGGATCACTGCTTCACGGGCGCCTACCCTACGCACCTCACCGACCAGACCCAGGTTGAACCGCAGCCACGGCAATTGTCGCTGCTGGCCGAGGCGAGCTGAGCCGGGATCGTCATCACCGGGCTTGACCCGGCGATCCATTTTCTAAAAAAGCTCCTAAGGAAGAATGATGGATACGCTGTCATAGGCGAGCGGAAGCTACGCCGTTCTCCGAACGGCTATGCCCGCGTATGACAGCATTGTTGTTGATCCGGATGTACTCATGACCAAACCCCTCTCCTCCCGCATCGCTCTCGTCACCGGCGCATCGCGCGGCATCGGCCATGCCACCGCGCGCGCGCTGGCGCGGGCCGGCGCGCATGTCGTCGCAGTCGCAAGAACGCAAGGCGGCCTCGAAGAACTTGACGATGCCATCCGCGCCGATGGCGGCACCGCCACGCTGGTGCCGCTCGACATGACCGACTTCGACGGTCTCGCGCGCCTCGGCGCGGCACTGCACGAACGCCACGGCAAGCTCGACATTCTCGTCGGCAACGCAGGGATCGCGGGGACGTCCTCGCCGCTCGGTCATACCGAGCTGAAGCAATTCACCAACATGCTCGCGATCAATGCCACCGCGAACTTCCAGCTGATCCGCTGCATGGAGCCGTTGCTGCAAAAATCCGACGCCGGGCGCGCGGTGTTCATCACATCCGGCATCGCGACCAGGGCACCCGCTTACATGGGTCCGTATGCCGCCTCCAAGGCGGCGCTGGATGCGCTGGTGCGCGTTTGGGCAAATGAAACTGCGACCACGCCGATCCGCGTCAACCTGTTCAGCCCCGGCCCGATCCGCACCCGAATGCGCGCCATCGTGATGCCCGGTGAAGATCCGATGATCCTCGACACGCCCGAACAGGCCGCCGAGTTCATCGTGCCGATGTGCGCGCCGTCATGGACCGAGACCGGCAAGCTCTACAGCTATGCCGCAAAATCCCTGATGAACTTTCAGCCGCCTTCGGCCTGAACCGCGCTGTTAGCGGCCGACGCAGCACCCGCCGATTGACACGGCATTCGCGGCACTATTCACTTCCTGTCGATTCAGCACAAAGAGGCTGAACAACGGGAGGGACATATGACACGCAGACTTCTTTTCAGCCTCATCGCTGCCAGCTTTGCGCTTGCTGCTTCGCCCGCATTTGCCGGCGATCCAAGCGGAACGTGGCTGCGCGACACCGGCGCATCCCGCGTCAAGATCGGACCATGCGGCGGCGGCGCATATTGCGGCTCGCTCGTCTGGCTCAAGCCGGGAGTCGAAACACCTGCCAAAATCGGCCAGCGCATTTTCTATGACATGAAACCGGACGGCACGGATGCGTGGAAAGGCTCCGCGTTCAATCCAGAGGACGGCAAAACCTATGCCGGCAAGATGTCCCTGTCGGGAAGCACGCTCACCACGGCGGGCTGCGCCATGGGCGGCATGATCTGCAAATCGACAACGTGGACAAAAGCCAACTGAGACGGGGATAAATTCGGCGCGCAGCACCGCGTCAAAAAAACAAAGCCGCCAGTCTCGCGAGAAACTGGCGGCCAGACCCCCAGCCGAATGGGAGGCCGCCATCCAAAAACTGGAGTAAATGGACGGCGCTCAACAATCAGCAATATCCGGGCTGGCGCAATGGGCGAGATCGCCACGCCCGCCGAAACGCCGTTGAAACCGACAATCTGGTTAAGGCAGCAATAGCCTTAAGACGGACGCCGGCGCTTGTGCGCGAAGGGATTTTCCTTCTCGCGCAGCGTGATGCGGATGGGCGTGCCGGGCAATTCAAAGAAACCGCGCATGCTGTTGACGAGATAGCGCAGGTAGGATTCCGGCACCGCGTCGGCGCGCGAGCAAAATACCACGAAGCTCGGCGGACGCGCCTTGGTCTGCGTGATGTAGTTCAGTTTCAGCCGCCGCCCCGACACCGCAGGCGGCGGATTGTTGTCGATCGCCTGCTCGAACCAGCGATTGAGTGCTGCCGTCGAGGCGCGCCTGTTCCAGACCGCATAGGCGTCCTCGATCGCAGTCATCAGGCGGTCGATGCCCTCGCCCATCATGCCGGAGACAGCCACCACCGGCATGCCCCTCACCTGCGGTAACAAATGGTCGGCATCCTCGCGCAGCTTCGCGATCTGGCTCGGCGCGCGGTCCATCAAGTCCCACTTGTTGACCGCGATGACGATGGCGCGGCCTTCGCGCTCGACGAGGTCCGCGAGGCGCAGATCCTGCTCCTCGAACTTGTTCTGCGAATCCATCATCAGCACCACGACTTCGGCGAAACGAACCGCGCGCAATGCGTCCGACACCGACAGTTTTTCGAGCTTGTCCTCGATGCGCGAACGCCGCCGCAGGCCCGCGGTGTCGAATACGCGAAACTCACGGCCCTTCCATGTGACATCCACCGCGATGGAGTCGCGCGTGGTCCCGGCCTCGGGACTGGTCAGCAGACGCTCCTCGCCGAGCAGCCGATTGATGAGCGTCGATTTGCCTGCATTTGGCCGGCCGAGCACGGCCACGCGAATGGGCCGCGTCGAAAGATCCTCGACGCCGTCCACGTTCTCGAACGACTCCGGATCGTCCTCCTCGTCGTCCTCGTGGACAGGCTCAGGCATTAACACCCGCAGCGCGTCGTAGAGATCGCTGAGACCTTCGCCGTGTTCGGCGGAAATTGGAATCGGATCGCCAAGCCCGAGCGCATAGGCTTCCATCGCGCCCGCATCGCCGGCCTTGCCCTCGCTCTTGTTGGCAACCAGCACCACCGGCTTGTTGGCGCGCCGCGCGAAATCGGCGAAGGCGCGATCGTTCGGCGTCAATCCGGCGCGCGCATCGATGACGAACATCAGCGCGTCGGCGGACGCGATCGCAACTTCGGTCTGCTCCTGCATCCGCGCGGTCAGCGAGCCTTTGGCGCCCTCGTCGAGGCCGGCGGTGTCGATGAGCGTGAACTCGAGATCGCCGAGGCGGCCATTGCCCTCGCGGCGGTCGCGGGTCACGCCGGGCTGGTCATCGACAAGCGCGAGTTTCTGTCCCACCAGCCGGTTGAACAGGGTCGATTTGCCGACATTGGGCCGGCCGATAATGGCAATCGTGAAGGACATAAGTGATCCGTTCGCCCTTTACGGACGCCAAGTCAATAAAGGCATGAGCCGAAGCCGCGCCAGCGAGGCTTGATCGCGCCAGGCTTCGAGATAAATCAGCGCGCGAAGCCGCCGCTGGGCATTGGTGCCGGAAATGGCGAGGACGACGGCTGCGGAGCCGGTGCGGCCTGCTGTGCCCGCGCTGGCGGCTGCGCTTGCTGGGCGGCTGGCTGCGCCTCAGGCTCCGGTGCCGTGATGCGGGTTCGTTTGCGCTTGATTGGCGGCGGGTTGGCTTCGTCCACCGGCTTCGGAAACGGCTCGGCTTCGCGGGCAGCGGATCGCGCCTCTGGCTTTCGCGATGCAGGCTCCGGTGCGGGTGGCGGAGCTGCGGCGACCGGCGGCGGCTCCTGTCTCTGCGATCCCTTGTACATGTCCTTCGGCACACCCTGCTCAACGCCGGGAACACCTTCAGGGAACACCGGCTTGCGATCGCCGGGCGCTTTCTTCTTGGTGTCGAACCAATCCATCATGTCGGTCGGATCGAAATTGCCGCCGGCGCAGCCCGCAAGCGATATTGAAATCGCTGCGAGGACGGTAGCGGCAATCAGGCGTTGCGGGCGGCGCATCGATATCTCACTCGGCTCTGACTTAGCTTTTCGCGGCGGGCGGCAGCAAAGCCTGCAACGCCTCGGCCCGGCTGCGCATGCTCGACGGCGTTTGCGCGTCGTTGCCGATCATGTCCAGCCACTGGCGCGCGGCAACGGCGTCGTTCGCGCGCCATGCCGACAGCGCAAGCAGTTCGCGCGCGGTGTGCCTGTAAGTGCGATCGGGGCCGGTTGCAGGCTCAAGACGCCCGCGAATGGCGTCGTAGGGATCGGTCTCCATCAGCAATCCCGCGGCGCGCACGCGCGCGAGATCCTGCTCCGAGGTGGAGATGCTCGGGTCGGCAGCGATGGCATCGTAAAGTTTGGCAGCGACCTGTGGATCGCGGGTCGCTGCTTCCGCAGCGGCGCGCAGGCGGGCCAGCCCGCGATATCCCTTCGATCCATCGGCTGCAATTTTGGTGAACGCGGCTTCGGCCTCGGCGCGCTTGCCTTGCTCGGACAGCGCGACGGCGGCCTCAAAGGCCGATCCTGCCTCCGCTGCCTGTTTGGCCTGCAGGTATTGATACCCGCGCCAGCCGCCGACGGTGGCCACAATCAGAATCGCGCCGAGAACGATGAGGACGGAATAGCGCTCCCAAAGCTGCTTCAGCTTTTCGCGGCGCAGGTCTTCATCAATTTCATTAAATACGTCAGACACTTAAACGTCCCACCCGATGCTTATGGAAAATGCCCATCACCGCGCTCCCGGCGCGATCCCCGATATGACGGCGCGGATACAGTACCGGTATGGCGTCCGCAAGGCAAAGCAAGCCGGATCGGCGCGTTCTGCTTTTCTGGTTAAGATCAGGGGATTGCGACGGCAAGCGGGTGCG
>JAZKGC010000142.1:4604-5747 GCA_040386115.1 Pseudomonadota bacterium | reverse complement strand
TCATTGCCGGCTTCCTGCCACTCCTGGCTGTCGATCATTGGATTTCTGAACGACGCAGCCGCCAGCCCCGGATTGCCCAGCGCATAGCTGCGCATGGCAAACGCCATCGCGCGAATGGCGTCGGTGCCGCTCTTTCCCACTGTCGCTTGCAGAATGCGCTGATGCAGGCCGCGATAGCCGGCAACGGCCAACGCGATGCGCATTTCGGGTATCGAATGGACATTCTCGGCGAGATGAACTTCCATCTCCGCGATGATGTCGGCTGCGATTTGCTTGTCCCAGCGCGTCGGGGATGCTTTCAAGACATGCTCGACGTCACGCTCGGAAATATAGCCCGGCTTTTCGGTTCTAAACATATGGTCCTTCCGCCCACAGCCGTCGGCCTTTGGGCCGATGGCAGGACTTCCGTTCTGGCTATGCTTGAGGATTGAGCCTGCGCGCTGGCCTTTGACTCAACGATGACAACGGCCCATCCGCCCGGTTGTTCCACATCCTCCGTAAAACCTTGACGTGCAGCACCATTCGAGCCATCGACAACCGAGCGTTTTTCAGCTATTTTCAACCCTAACCACATGATTTTGCGAGATATATTGGTTGATTTACCGCGGCGGGCCGGTTAAAAGGCCTGCGATCCGGGAGTATCCATGTCTCACAGCTTTGCAATCAACGACGATGTTCACTATCAGCGCCAAGGGCCGCAGGGCCGCGCCGAAAAGAGCCAGTCGGATGTCTATACGGTGATCGGCCGCATGCCCATCGAAGCAGACGGACGCCTGCGGTATCGCATCAAGAGCAAGCCCGACAATGTCGAGCGCATCGTTACCGAAGAACAGCTCAGCCGGACGCCAGCAGACGTCCGCGCCTGATATCCGCCTGCTCTAATCTTCTCTTTACACCCTTGCGGTGTTGGCCATCGGCCTCTTGCCGATGGGTGCTGTTCAATGCGCACGGCCATAACAGGTTTTGGCCGGTCTTCACCCGCCATCATCAAATGCTAGATCAGCCGTTCGTGACACCGAAGGCCACGACCGCCTTTGACGAGCCCGAGGTCTCGAATGAGACAGAGCCGGCCATTCATCCGCACAATACGCAAATCGGCAAAAAGCCGCTTCATTGACGCAAGCATTCACTGACCTTCAATCC
>JAZKGC010000142.1:2398-4504 GCA_040386115.1 Pseudomonadota bacterium | reverse complement strand
CGCAAATCGGCAAAAAGCCGCTTCATTGACGCAAGCATTCACTGACCTTCAATCCGCGAAGGTGCAGCAAGGCATCGCCGCGTGATTCGGTCAATTCTTGACGGAACTTTCGCGAATCGTGCGCCAAACTTCGGTGGCTTCGCTTGAGATTCAGCTCTTCGGCTTCAGCCCATAGACATGCTCCGGACCCGGAAAAGCGCGCGAGCGCACGTCCCGCGCATAATCCTGGATCGCGGCCTCGATGCCCGGCCCGAGATTGCCGAAGCGCTTGACGAACTTCGGCACCCAGGGCGACAGCCCGAGCATGTCTTCCAGCACCAGCACCTGTCCGTCGCAGGCAGCACTGGCGCCGATGCCGATGGTCGGAATCCGCACCGTCTCGGTGATGCGCCGCGCCAGCGGTTCGGAGACGGCTTCCACAACCATCGAGAATGCGCCGGCTTCAGCGACCGCGCGGGCGTCATCCTGAATGGGACCGCTGCCGTTTTCGCCCGCGGCGATCTTGATGGCCTCGTCGCGGCCCTGCGACCTGAAGCTGCCGAGCGTGTTGATCGACTGCGGCGTGAGGCCGATATGCCCCATCACCGGAATGCCGCGCGTGGTGAGAAACTCGATGGTCTCCGCCATACGCACGCCGCCTTCCATCTTCACGGCACCGCAGTGGGTTTCCTTCATGATCCGCACGGCGGAATGAAACGCCTGCTCTTTCGAGGCTTCATAGGAGCCGAACGGCATATCGACCACTACCAGCGACTGCTTCGATCCGCGCATCACCGCATGGCCCTGAAGGATCATCATGTCGAGCGTCACCGGCACCGTGGTCTCGAAGCCGTGCATCACGTTGCCGAGCGAGTCGCCGACCAGAATGACGTCGCAATACTGATCGACCAGCGCCGCCGTATGCGCGTGATACGAAGTCAGCATCACGATCGGCTCACCGCCCTTGCGTGCAAGAATGTCGGGCGCGGTCTTGCGCTTGATCGCAGCTTGTAGGGACATGTCTTAAACTCCAGTCACAGGAACGCCGATCACCAGCGGATGGAACGCAAAGGCCAGCGCGACATAGACCACGATGCCGACCGCCACCGCGATCACGTCGTTGCCGACGCCGCCCACAGGGATCGGCGGCGCACCGGGGTCCGCGCGGCGCTTGAGCGAAATGCGGTCATACACCGCCCATGCCAGAATCGACCCGAACAGGATGATCGATCCGAGATCGCCGTTGGAAAGAAGATGCAACAGCGCCCACAGCTTCACGCCGGTCAGCATCGGATGCTTCAGCTTCAGGTAAATGTTGCCGCGAATGTAGGACGCCACCATGAGGACGACCGCAGGCAGCATCAGCGACAACGCAATATGCCGCATGGCGACCGGCGGATACCAGACGTTGATCCAGCCGGTGGCGCGGTAGATGCTGAAGCCCCACGCGATCAGCGCGATGCCGGCGAACGAAATCAGCGCGTAGAGAATCTTGTAACCGCCCTCGCCCAGCCGCGCGATCACGGCGGCGCGCGTGTCACGCATCGTGGTCAGCAGATGGACGCCGATAAACAGCGCCAATCCGGCAACGAGGATCAACAAGCCCATTTGCCCACTCCCCCGCACGTTCGCGGATGTCGCCTTCGAAGCGTTTCCACCGCGCACCCGGTCCTGATAGGGTCCGGTCACGCCGTGTTCGGGTATCATTTTTACGGTCCCGCGCGCAATGCCGCTCCCGCATCGCCACCCTGCGCCAACCCTCGCGAAAGTCCATGAAATCTCTTGCAATTGCCGGTCTGGGGCTGGCGCTCGCCATAACCTTCGCTGCGCCCGTCAGCGCCCAGTCACCGGGCGCGACCTGGCCGCCGAAAATCGTGAAAATCATCGTGCCTTACGCACCCGGCTCCACGCCGGACCTCGTCGGCCGGATTGTCGCCGACGATCTGCAGGCGCGGCATCCCGGATCGAGTTTCATCATCGAGAACAAGCCGGGGGCCGGCGGCAACATCGGCACCGATGCGGTCGCCAAGGCCGCGCCGGACGGCGCTACGCTGGGCATCAGCCTTGGCGGGCCGCTTGCGATCAACACGCTGCTGTTCTCCAAGCTGCCTTATGACCCGGCGAAAG
>JAZKGC010000142.1:0-2298 GCA_040386115.1 Pseudomonadota bacterium | reverse complement strand
CCGCTTGCGATCAACACGCTGCTGTTCTCCAAGCTGCCTTATGACCCGGCGAAAGACATTGCGCCGGTGACCATGCTGACCTCGCTGCCGAGCGTGCTGGTGGTGCCGGCCAGCCTCAACATCAACTCGGTGGCCGAGTTCGTCGCAGCACTGAAGCGCGATCCGGTTAAGTTCGCGTTCGGCTCCATCGGCGCGGGCTCGCTGTCGCATCTGACGATGGAAGCCATCGCGCAGCGCGCGGGCGTGAAGCTTACGCATATCCCCTATGGCGGATCGCCGCAGGCAATCACGGCGGTAATCCGCGGCGACGTGCAGGCCGCGTGCCTGCCTGCGATTGCCGTGACGCCGCAACTGGCTGGCGGTCAGGTGAAAATCCTTGCGGTGGCCACCGCGCAGCGCTCGCGCTTCCTCCCCGGCGTGCCGACGCTGAAAGAATCCGGCATCGATGTGGAATCCGATGCATGGAATGCGCTGATCGCGCCCGCGGGCACGCCGGCAAAAATCCTGGCGCAGATCAACGACGAGGTGCGCGACGCACTGTCAAAGCCAAGCGTGCGCATGAAACTGGAAACACAACTCATCGAACCGACGCCATCCTCGCCGGAAGCACTCCGCGCGCGCATGGACGCGGAGATCAGGCTGTGGTCGGATGTCATCAAAGCGGGTGCGATCAGAATTAATTAGGTCGGGATAGCCAACAAACACTGCACGTCATACGCGGGCTTGACCCGCGTATCCATCTCGCTTCAAAAATGCATGTCGAAACATGGATCACCGGGTCAAGCCTGGTGATGACAATAGAGAATGTTACGAGGAACGCCATGAACGCCCCTGCCACCGTTGCCTTCGAGCGCAGCCACGACATCGTCATCGATGCGCCCGCCAAAGCCGTGTTCGATTACGTCACCAATCCGCAATCGTGGCCCGAGTGGCTGGCGGCGTCGCATCATATCGACAGCGAAAACCGCCCGCTCGACACCGGCGAAGTGTTTCACGAGAAATGGCACATTCGCTCCGGTGAGGTTTCGCTGAACTGGATCGTGCGCGCGGCGGTCAGCCCGAAACTCTGGATCGTGCAGGCCGAAACCGATTTCATCGGCCCCATCGTCGTTCAATACACCTGCGAGGAGACAGACGGCCGCACCACGTTCACCCGCACGCTGCGCAACCCCGCGCGCAAAAAACTGCCGACCGGCGAGCAGATCGCGCCATGGACGCTGAAGCGAAGGTTGGGTTGGGGAATATCAAGGCGAATGTCGAGAGGCGGAAAGGGTGAAATCCGTCGCGAAACGCGATACAAACCCGAATTGAAATTGAAGAGTTCGGCGATATGGATAGTGTCGCCAAAGCACGCTGCACAGCGCATCGCGTGTTTTTCCGCGTCCAACACTTGCGCGGCTCACGGTATTGCGGTTGCATCGTCCGCGCGGATGGTGAAGTCTGGCAATCGGGCGTCGAGATAGCGGCCTGAACTTTCAATTCCGCAAGACTGGTCCGATGATGGACAAGCTGAAAAACATCTGTCTTGCACTGCTGGCAGCGATCGCTCTCGCCGCCTGCGGCCCAAAGGACGACCTGACCGAGGCGCAGAAGGCCTGCATGTCCAACAATTTTTCCCAGTATAAACCTTCTGATCTCGAACAATGCGTCAACGCCTGCAAGGTCTGCAGGAACGGCAATACGACCACCTGCACGACATCCTGCAGACTCAAAGGCGCGACGTGATCGAGTCACCCGGCTGGGGCAGCTATTTCTGCAGCTTCAATCGTTGCAACACCTTCCTGGTGAGCGCTTTTTGCAGCCAGTAAATTGAATTCTCGTTCGCTTCCAACTCCTTGATACGCGCTTGCTGGTCGGCAAACCGCGCCGATTGCGCTGCAATCGCTGGCGCATTCAGGGATACGTTTGCCACGTCTCCCTTGCTGGCAAGCTCGCTATAAGCCATTTGCGCGATAGCGAGCAGGCGCGGAGGTTCATATGTTTGGCCGGCAGGGGCGTGCCTTGATGCAAAACGAACGTCGTAATGATGTACCTCGAGAAAAAACGGATCTGGCACTACGGCCTTGTAGATATCAAAAACCTTGCCGACGCTAAGCGTCGCTCCGCTTTCAAGAGGTCCGATCCACGACGTATCGTGAATTCCAAACGAAGGCTGCGTCATCCAATAATCGAGTTGCCTGGAAGTCAGAAAAAAAGATGCGGCATGGGGATTTGTCGGAAGCTCAAATTCAATCGCGGTTTCATTCCAGCGCGCACTCAATCGCTCCAGCTGGCCATTGCGGCGAAACGGAGCGTATA
>JAZKGC010000141.1:0-2417 GCA_040386115.1 Pseudomonadota bacterium | reverse complement strand
CGACGCCGATCTCGCGCAGCACCGCCAGCGAGGCGTCGCGCATGATCTGGTATTCCTTGTCGGTCAGCGTCAGCGCCGGGGCCACCGTGATGGAATCGCCGGTATGGACGCCCATCGGGTCGATGTTCTCGATCGAGCAGACGATGATGCAGTTGTCCTTCTTGTCGCGGACCACCTCCATCTCGAATTCTTTCCAGCCGAGAACCGATTCCTCGATCAGCACCTCGTTTGTTGGCGAGGCATCGAGACCGCGCTCGATGATGTCGAGGAATTCTTCCCGGTTATAGGCAATGCCGCCGCCGGTCCCGCCCATGGTGAAGGAGGGCCGGATAATCGCGGGCAGGCCGATCTCGGAGAGCGCCATCAACGCTTCGCCGAATGCGTGTTCCTGATAGCGCTTGCGGCGGTCGTTCTCGCCGAGCGTCCATTGCCGTTCGTGTTCGGTGAGCGCGTCGCCGGACAGCTTTTCCTTCTCGGCCAGATATTTGTCGCGATACTGCTTTTTGAGCGCTGAAGCGTTCGCCAGCCGCGACTTGGGCGTCTCGAGGCCGATCTTGGTCATGGCCTCGCGGAAAAGCTGCCGGTCCTCGGCCTTGTCGATGGCGTCGGCGGTGGCGCCGATCATCTCGACATCGAATTTATCCAGCGTGCCCTGCTTGCGCAGCGACAGCGCGCAGTTCAGCGCGGTCTGTCCGCCCATGGTCGGCAGCAGCGCGAATCCGCCCGGAATGACGTTGCGCTCCTTCTCGATGATCTTGGCAACGATTTCGGGAGTAATGGGTTCGATGTAGGTCGCGTCCGCCAGTTCCGGGTCCGTCATGATGGTGGCCGGATTGGAATTGACGAGGACGATGCGATAGCCCTCTTCCCTCAGCGTCTTCACGGCCTGGGTGCCGGAATAGTCGAATTCGCAGGCCTGACCGATCACGATGGGGCCAGCGCCGATGATGAGGATCGTCGAGATGTCTGTTCTTTTAGGCATTAAGTCTCACGGCAGGGAATCGAAGCGGAAACTGGGCATAAAAAAAGGGCGCGCATCCGCGCGTCCTTTGAACCCGGCGCTTGGGGTTATCCATGCGCGCGCCGTGTCTTTAGACCAGATTCCGCAGCGGTGAAAGACCTTAAAAGCCGCGATCAACTGCCAATTTCAGGCAGTTTCCGTGCCCGCAGCCTGCGGGATCGTGGATCGAGGAAATTGGAGGCCCGGCCTGGATTTGAACCAGGATAAAAAGCCTTGCACAGCTTTCGCGTCGACGCTCCGCCACCGGGCCATATCAAAATGTTACCGCGCGACTACGTACTCAGCCACGATTAGTCGCTCTTAGGGTTAACTTTCGCCGTCGGCATGTGGATGATTTCGCGGCTTGCGGGGGTCGTCCATACGGTCAATCGCGGCGCGTCGCCACGAATGTCATACGGGCAGGATTATAGCCGATATTGGCGGGCGCGCGGGTCGCCGCAAAACCAGCCGTCTTCAGCATGGAGATCATGCCCGCTTCAGCGTAGCGCTGGAGCCCGATCCGCTTGCGCAATTGCCAGTAATCCGACAGCGCGGTGCGGGCCAGTCCCCACAATGCATCGGTGAGAAATCCGTTGCCTGCTGCGAGCTTGAGCAGTGCGATCACATCGGTGACGGCACCGACTTCAGGGCGCAGGATATCGCCCAGCACAAGTTTGCCGCCCGGTTTCAGCACGCGCCGCATCAGCGCGAAGGCGCGGTCGAGTTCATCGCGCGTCATGTACTGTGCTACCGAATTCATCACCGCGAGATCGACGGAACTGTTCGGCAACTGCGCGAGATCGTCGAGTGAACGGACCACAATTTTTGGATTGGGCGCGAAGCGGGCGGAAAGCCGCCCGCGAACGCCGGGCGCGGGCTCCGCCAGAATGAGTTGGCCGCATGCCGCCGCGACCTGCGGGGCTGAGAGCGCCTCGCCACAGGAATAGTCCAGCACCACGGCATCCGGCGCGGGGACGTATGCAAGAATGTCATTGGCGATCACGCGGAAATGCACGTCGCGATGCAGTTTGCTCACATAGATCGTGTGGGTTGAATCGTAGTAGTCGATCCAGTCGTCCATCGGTATTGTCCGACTTGAGTTGAGTTTCGGTGGTGGAACCGGCGGTGTTATGGTGCGTTAGATGGTCCGGCGGATCATGTCCACCACCGGCGCATTTATTTAAGCCGGGTTTTGTTAAGGCAATCACAGGAAGGTGCTCCGTGAGCAAACCTAAAAATCCCGTTCCACGCGATCTTGACACGCCCACCGATCTTTCCCAGGAGGCCGTCGACAAGATTTCCGCGGCGCTCAATCCATTGGTCGCCGATGCTTTCGCGCTTTACCTCAAGACCAAGAATTTCCACTGGCACGTCAGCGGCCGTCATTTCCGCGATTATCACCTGCTGCTCGACGAGC
>JAZKGC010000140.1:0-11595 GCA_040386115.1 Pseudomonadota bacterium | reverse complement strand
GGAACATATGCCTAGACTAAGGCAAATTATCCTGATCGTGCAAGAGCATTTCCCGGATGTCGGTATTCCTACCTAATGTGGGCATTTGCTTCGGCGTTCCGGCCGCCGCCCGCCCGGCGAACTTCAGAAATCCGAGCAGATTCCCTTGTGTTCCCAGTCGCCGTAGCGGGTCGGTTCCAGCCCTTTCGGCCCCTGATGTTCTTTGGAGCCGTGCTGGATATTGTCCCGGGCGGCTTTGGCCCGGCGTTCCTCCGCTTCCGCGAGCGCGCGCAGGGCTTGCGGCGAAAGCGGTTTACGCGTGGCAACTGAAATTGCAGCGGCGGAATCGGCGGAATCGGAATGAGACGGATGATCGTTCATCGCAGTTACTCCCGGCAGATACTCCCGCATGGTCAGAGCCGAAGTCGAGATCTAGATACGCAAGGCGTCCGATCAAGGCCCGTGGGCGATGCGTTATACCACACCGGCCGACGGCCTCGACGTGACGCAGCCCAGATTTCTCAAACAGGTGTTTTGAGCCAGTTATTCTGCGCCAGGACGATTCCTGTACAAGGCAATTCATATACAAACGATTCTTACATTTGGCATATTCCCGTGCCATTCAACGCGCTCGTCCGTGATGCATGTCATGTTTTCCCCGCCAGCGAATGTTTGTCCCGCATGAAGCCATCAAGATTCGTCCCGCCCACCGAGGTGCCAGGCCTCGCAGCGCGCCGGATCGCGGCCGATATTCTCGATGGCGTGCTGCACAAGCGGCAAATGCTCGACGAGCAGCTCGACGGCGCAGGCGCCCATCCCGGATTGAAGACACTGTCCGATCGCGACCGCGCGCTGATGCGCCGCCTTGTCGCAACCATCCTGCGGCGTCTGGGATCGCTCGGCCATGTGCTGTCGCGGCTGCTCGACCGCGGCGTGCCCACCGATGCGCCGCGCGCGCAAAGTGCCCTCCTGATAGGCGCTGCGCAAATTCTCTGGATGGATGTTCCGGATCACGCCGCCGTCGATCTGTCGGTGCGGCTGGTGCAGTCGGATCGACGGGCCGCGAAGTATGCAGGTTTGGTCAACGCCGTGCTGCGGCGCTGCGCGCGCGAAGGCCAGCCGCTGATCGATGAAGTCAAATCCCAGATGCTCGACCTGCCGCCGTGGCTTGTCGCACGCTGGATCGCGGCCTATGGCGAAGACGCAACGCGCGCGATGGCGACCGCGCTCAGCTTCGAGCCGGCGCTGGATCTGACGGTGAAGTCGGACCCCGGCGGCTGGGCGACGCGGCTGCATGGCGAATCCCTTGCGACCGGATCGGTGCGGACGCTGCTGCACGGGCCGGTGACCATGCTGCCCGGCTTCAGCGACGGCCAGTGGTGGGTGCAGGACGCCGCCGCTGCGATGCCGGCACGGTTGTTCGGCGACGTGAACGGCAAGACCATCGCCGATCTGTGCGCGGCCCCCGGCGGCAAGACGGCGCAACTCGCCCATGCCGGCGCGACCGTGACGGCGCTGGACCGCTCGCCCAATCGCGTCGCACGGCTGCGCGATAATCTTTCCCGGCTGTCGCTGGAGGCAGAGGCGGTGGTCGCGGACGCCACCGAATGGCAAGGACGGCCCGGCGGCGACTTGTTCGACGGTATTCTTGTGGACGCGCCATGCGCATCCACCGGCACCATCCGGCGGCATCCCGATGTGGCGTGGCTCAAGCAGGAATCCGATATCGGCGCCTTGTCCGCACTCCAGAAACGTCTGCTGCAAAAAGCCGTCACACTGCTGAAGCCCGGCGGAACGCTGGTCTATTGCACCTGTTCGCTGGAGCCCGAAGAGGGCGAGCAGGCGGTCGCGGCCCTTCTGGAGAGCGAATCGGGCATCCGCCGGGCACCTGTCGGGCGCGACGAGGTGGCGGGACTGGACGAGATTCTGACGCCGGACGGCGACATCCGCACGCTTCCGTCGCACCTTGCCCATAGCGACCCGCGACTCGGCGGGCTCGACGGCTTCTATGCGGCGCGCCTGATCAAATCCTGATCGCTCTTTTTCGGAGGTGATTCGCGCCGCGCGCGACGACTGCGCCAATTCGCCCGCCGCCGGGCCATGAAATCCCTTTGAAATCCCTTGGGGGTGTCACGCGCCCGTTTCCGGACTACAAGGATGCGCAGAGATTCCCTCAACGCGCGCGACGCAAGGCCGTGCAAAGCGGCTGTCGGGGCCGAATCTCGTATTATTGGAAACGTACACAATCGCCGGTTGGGGATTGAGCCTGTTCCGGCTCAATGGAATTGAAGGCAAAGGGCACGTGTCGGTCGCTCGCCGAAGACACATCTCGTCACTCCTGCTTGGCCGCGCAGCACGCAATGTGCTCGCCCGCGCCAGCGGAAATTCCGTTGCGCTGTCGCGCTTCTGGCCCGGCCGCACCGACCGCCTGCTGATCGCGCCGAACGATCTGCGCACCGTCGATGCCACCCGCGCGTCCGAAATTTATGCTGGGCGCTTCGTGTTCGCCGGGAAAATTGTCACCTCGCATGGCCGCTCGATTTTCGATCTCGACCCGCCGTCGGAAGACTGGGAATTGAGCCTGCTCGGGTTCGGCTGGCTGCGGCACCTGCGCGCGGCGGATTCGGCGATCACCCGCGCCAACGCGCGCTCGCTGATCGACGACTGGATCTCGAAACCGATCCGCAAGCGCAGCATCGGCTGGCGCGCGGACGTGCTGGCGCGGCGGGTGATCTCGCTGCTGTCGCAAGCGCCTTTGGTGCTGAACGACGCTGACGGTAAATTCTACCGTCGCTTCCTGCGCAGCCTGACCCGCGAAATCCGTTATCTGCGCTACACGATGCTCGACATTCCGGATGGCGTGCCACGGCTCCAGGTGCTGATCGCGCTGTGCTATGCGTCGCTCTGTCTTGCCAACCAGGCCAAGCACATCCGGACAGCATCGCGTAAACTTTCAGAGGAGTTGCAGCGCCAGTTGCTTCCCGATGGTGGACACATCTCGCGCAATCCCGGCGCGCTGATCGAATTGCTGCCGGATCTGCTGCCGCTGCGCCAGACCTATGCTGCCAGAAATATCGCGCCGCCGCCGGCGCTTCTGAACGCCATCGACCGCATGATGCCGATGCTGCGCTTCTTCCGCCACGGCGACGGCAGCTTCGCGCTGTTCAACGGCATAAGCAACGCGCCGTCGGGATTGCTGGCGACGCTGCTCGCTTACGACGACACCCACGGCACTCCGATGTCGAACATGCCCCATAGCGGTTTTCAGCGCCTCGACGCCGGCACCACCGCTATCATCATGGACACCGGCGCGCCGCCGCCGCCCGCCGTTAGCCACGACGCCCATGCGGGTTGTCTTGCTTTCGAACTGTCGTCGGGAATCTGCCGCATCGTCGTCAACTGCGGCATCCCGGCGACCGGCCGTGACAACTGGCGCTCCTTCGCACGCAGCACGCCCGCGCACTCCACCCTGACCTATCACGAAACGTCGTCGTGCCAGTTCGTCGAACTCCCGGCCATGAAGCGGATGCTGCAAGGCGCACCGATCGTCAACGGCCCGGTCACCGTCGGCGCGTATCGCGAAGCCGCCAATGATGGAATCCTGCTGACCACGTCGCACGACGGCTACGCGCGTCAGTTCGGCGTGGTTCACCAGCGCGTCCTGATGTTGTCGAACGACGGGCTCCGGCTCGACGGCGAGGATACGCTGCTCAATGCGGCGGGATCGTCGTCGCGCGGCAAGAACGACGATTACGTGCTGCGGTTTCATCTGCATCCCTCGGTGAAGGCGAGCCGCCTCAGCGACGCCCGCGGCGCGATGCTGGTGCTGCCGAACCGGGACGTCTGGACGTTCGAGGCGCTCGACGACAAGGTCGAGATCGAGGACAGCGTTTTTCTGGCGGGCTCCGACGGACCGCGCCGGACCGCCCAGATCGTGATTCGCCAGACCCGCAAGGACGCGCCGAGCATCCGCTGGAGCTTTACCCGCTCGTCGGCCTCGGCCACCGTGACCAATGCCCGCCGCGATGCCCGGCGCGAACCGGAATTGCCGCTGTAAAGGCGGCAATTGATGTTTTGCCGCGCGGCAAACCATGCTACCGGGCCACCTACAAACCAGGATCGACCTCATGGCTAACCATCCGCGCCGCGTCACGCGCGCTCTCCTATCCGTTTCCGACAAAACCGGCCTAATCGAATTCGCCCGCGCGCTAACCGGCCACGGCATCGATCTCGTCTCCACCGGCGGCACGGCCAAGGCCATCTCCGCCGCCGGACTGAACGTCACGGACGTCTCGGACCTGACAGGTTTCCCGGAGATGATGGACGGGCGCGTCAAGACGCTGCATCCCAACGTCCATGGCGGATTGCTGGCCATTCGCGACAACGCCGAGCATGTGCGCGCCATGAAGACCCACGGCATTGCGCCGATCGATCTGTTGGTGGTCAATCTCTATCCGTTCGAGGCGACGGTGGACAAAGGCGCCTCTGAGGAAGACTGCATCGAGAATATCGACATCGGCGGACCGGCGATGATCCGCGCCGCCGCCAAGAACCACGATGACGTCGCCGTGGTCGTCGAGCCATCGGATTATCAGGCCGTACTCGATGAGCTTGCCTCCAACAAGGGCGCGACCACGCTCGCACTGCGCAAGCGGCTTGCACAGAAGGCCTATGCGCGCACCGCCGCCTACGACGCCGCGATCTCGAACTGGTTCGCGGATCGTCTTGCGATCGCGGCGCCGGATTTCCGCGCCGTTGGCGGCAAGTTGATTCAGGCGCTGCGCTACGGCGAGAATCCGCATCAGGTCGCATCGTTCTACAAGACCCCGGATCAGCGTCCGGGCGTTGCCACAGCACGGCAGCTTCAGGGCAAGGAATTGTCCTACAACAACATCAACGACACCGATGCGGCTTATGAATGCATCGGCGAGTTCGACGCCAAACGCACCGCCGCCTGCGTCATCGTCAAGCATGCCAACCCTTGCGGCGTGGCCGAGGGCGACGACCTCGCCAGCGCCTACCGCAAGGCATTGGCTTGCGATTCCACATCAGCTTACGGCGGGATTATTGCGTTCAACCGCATCCTCGATGCCGAGGCTGCAAACGCCGTCGCCGGAATCTTCACCGAGGTCATCATCGCGCCCGACGCGACCGAAGAAGCCATCGCCATCATCGCAAAGCGAAAAAACCTGCGCCTGCTGCTGGCGGGCGGCCTGCCCGATCCGCGTGCCGCCGGATTGACGGCGAAGACCGTGGCCGGCGGTCTTCTGGTTCAGACCCGCGACAATGCCGTGGTCGATGATATGACGCTGAAAGTGGTGACGAAGCGCGCGCCCACCGACGCCGAGATGCGCGATCTTCAGTTCGCATTTCGCGTCGCCAAGCACGTGAAGTCGAATACCATCATCTACGCCAAGGATCTCGCCACCGTCGGCATCGGCGCGGGACAGATGAGCCGCGTGGATTCGGCCCGCATCGCCGCGCGCAAGGCCGAAGACGCCGCAAAAGAATTGGGACTGGCCGCACCGATGACCAAGGGTTCGGTGGTCGCCTCGGATGCGTTCTTCCCGTTCGCCGACGGATTGCTGGTGGCGGTCGAGGCCGGTGCCACGGCGGTGATTCAGCCCGGCGGCTCGATGCGCGACAACGAGGTGATCGAAGCCGCCGACGCGCACGGCATCGCCATGGTGTTCACCGGCACCCGGCACTTCAAGCATTAAAAACTACGCGCGCACCCGCGCCAGCAGCACGAGCCCAGCGCTAAAGAACACCACCAGCACCGCCATTCCGGCTTTCTGACTCATGGTCACCGCGGTTACGATGCTGACCACCAGCGGTGCCATGAACGACGTCACCTTGCCCGACAGTGCAAACAGCCCGAAATGCTGCGTGATGCGATCCGGCGGTGCAAGACGGATCAGGAGCGTGCGCGACGCAGCTTGCAGCGGTCCCGCCGCCATGCCGATCAGGACGCCCAGCGCCAGATAGGCCTGCTCGGTCGGGGCCGCGAACAGACCGCCGCCCGGCACCGGCGGCGCGACCTTGAACACGAAGAACAACGTGTCGCGATCGATCGAGAGAATCGTGAAGCTCGATGCGAGCAGGATAAACAGGCTGCCGGCGATCACGCGCTTCGGCCCCAGCCGATCGTCGAGCTTGCCGCCGAGCCAGGCTCCGACCGCGCCGGAGCCCGCCAGCAGAATTCCGAACGTACCGATCTGAAGCGTTTGCCAGCCGAACGTGCCCGCAGCATAGATGCCGCCAAAGGCAAACAGCGCCACCAATGCGTCGGTATAGACCATGTTGGCGATCAGGAACGTGAGCATCACCGGCTTGCCCGGCAGCATGGAAAGCGTTTCGCGCAACTCGCGCAGACCTTCACGCACGGCACCGAGGGCCGGCGCCTTTGCCGCACGATCAGGGGTGAACAGAAACATCGGCAACACGAAGACGATGAACCAGAGGCCACTCAGCGGCCCTGTGATGCGGTCGCCTTCATGCTTGATCGGGTCGAGCCCGAACAGCGGCGTGAATCCGAACAGAGTCTTCCCGGTAGCGCCGCTGGCCGCAAGAAAGCCGAGCACGAGCACGAGGCTGAGAATGCCGCCGACGTAACCCGTGGCCCAGCCGGTGCCCGACAAGCGCCCGATCCGCTCCGGCGGCACCAATGTTGGCATCATCGCGTTGTTGAAGACGGTGGCAAATTCGATGCCGATGGTGGCGATGCCGAACGCAATCAGCAGCGGCAGGATAACCGACGCGTCGCCCGGCTTTCCGATCCACATGATCGACGCGCCGATCACGAACAGCGCGCCGAAGCCGGCGATCCACGGCTTGCGGCGTCCGCCGGCATCGGCGATCGCGCCAAGCACCGGCGACATGACAGCTATGACGAGGCCCGCCGCGGCGGTTGCGAATCCCCACATCGCCTGCCCGCTCGCAGGCGTCGCGGCAACATGCATCGCGAAATAGGGCGCGAACACGAAAGTCGTTATCAGGCTGAAGTAGGGCTGCGCGGCCCAATCGAACAAAACCCAGCCGAAAACCGCCGAACGCGGCGGATATTCCTGCGCCAATGGGCTTGCTGAGCTGTCATCCTCTGAAATTACTTGAGTCAAAATCAGAATCCCTGCCGAATCACCGGCGGCGTTGTCCCCTCTTGCCGCATAACCTTATAGTGCGACGGTTCAATTGCTATCGCGTTTTACCGTAGGCGCGGTTTGCCGGAGAAACTTATGTCCCTGTTTACCAAACGCCGTGCGCTCGCTCTTGTCGCGATGAGCATGCTATCCGCTCCGGCTTCCGCGCAAGATTCCCGGCATGGATACTACACGCCTCCCGCGCTCGATGCCGTCCGGCCGGTGATGGCAGAAAGCGGAATGGTGGTCGCGCAGGAGCGGATCGCCGCGGGCGTAGGGCGTGACATTCTGGCGCGCGGCGGCAATGCAGTCGACGCTGCTGTCGCCACCGGATTTGCGCTGGCTGTGACCTATCCCCGCGCCGGCAATATCGGCGGCGGCGGCTTCATGATCGTGCATCTGGCAAATGGCGAAAACATTGCCATCGATTATCGCGAGAGCGCGCCGGCGGCCGCCACACGCGACATGTTCCTGGGCAACGACGGCAAACCGGACACAAGGAAATCCCGCGATCAGGCGCTCGGCATCGGCGTGCCCGGAACGGTGGCGGGCTTTTCGCTGGCGCTGGAAAAATATGGCTCCGGAAAATTCACGCTCGCGCAGCTTCTTGCGCCGGCGATTGCTCTTGCGCGTAACGGCTTCACCGTGGCCGACGACACCGCCGACACCTTGCCCGACTGGCACAGGCGGCTGGCCAAATGGCCGTCGAGCCTGAAGATATTTGCGCGCACGGACGGCACCCCGCTTCGCCAGGACGACAAGCTCGTTCAGGCTGATCTTGCCGCAACGCTGGAAGCCATCGCCGCACAAGGCCCGAACGGATTCTACGACGGCCCGGTTGCCGAAAAACTCGTCGCCGGCATTCGCGACACCGGCGGCATCATCACGCGCGACGATCTCAAGGCGTACCAGCCCGTCATGCGCGCGCCGGTGCGCGGCACCTATCGCGGCTTTGATATTGTTTCCATGCCGCTGCCGTCCTCGGGCGGAACGGTGCTTCTGGAAACGCTGAACATTCTCGAAGGTTACAAGCTGCGCGAGATGGGCGCGGGATCGGTCAACGCGCTGCATGTCACCATCGAGGCGATGAAGCGCGCCTATGCCGACCGCGCGCGCTATCTCGGCGATCCCGCCTTCGTCAACGCACCGATCGCGCAACTGATCTCGAAGAGCTACGCCGCAAAGCAACGCGCCTCCATCGACATGGACAAGGCGACGCCCTGGACCGACGCGCTCGACGCCTTGCCGCCGCGCGAAGGCAGCAACACCACGCATTACTCGGTGGTGGACAAGGACGGCAACGCGGTGAGCAATACCTATACGCTGAACTTCAGCTACGGGCTCGGGCTTGTGGCGGAAGGCACCGGCGTTCTTTTGAACAACGAGCTCGACGACTTCACCGCAGCGCCCGGCGCATCGAATGTCTATGGCCTCGTTGGATTTGAGGCGAACCTGCCCGGACCCGGCAAAAGACCGTTATCTTCGATGTCGCCCACCATCGTTTTGAAAGACGGCAAGCCTGTTCTGGTGACCGGCTCGCCGGGCGGCAGCCGCATCATCTCCACGGTGATTCAGGTCGTTCTCAATGCCATCGACTTCGACATGAATGTCGCGGCGGCGGTGTCCGCGCCGCGGCTGCATCATCAATGGCTGCCCGACGAGGTTCGCATCGAGCGCGGATTTTCCGAGACAACGATCACGGCACTGCGCGCGAAGGGCCATCGCGTCATCGAGCCGATGGGGCAGACATCCGCCAATTCCATCGCGGTGACGGCGGATGGATTGCTGGGCGCTCCGGACCCGCGCACGCGAGGCTCGGAGGCTGCCGGATACTAGTTGTCATCGCAGATGCCCCTGCATTTGCCTGATGACAGAGGCATCGGTTGCTTAGACAATACCGCGAAACCGGCCGGCGACAACGCGCGAGGAAACGCCATGACCACGCTCAAGGGCAAGACGCTTTTCATCACCGGCGGCAGCCGCGGCATCGGGCTGGCGATTGCGCTGCGTGCCGCGCGGGACGGGGCAAATATCGCCGTCGCCGCGAAAACCACCACCCCGCAGCCCAAACTCGAGGGCACGATCTACACCGCCGCCGAAGCCATTCAGGCCGCGGGCGGCAAGGCCTTGCCGCTGATCTGCGACATCCGCGACGAGGCGCAGGTCGTCGCGGCGATTGACAAGACCGTCGCCGAATTCGGCGGCATCGATATCTGCATCAACAACGCCAGCGCCATCAGCCTGACGGATTCGCAGCGAACCGAAATGAAACGGTTCGATCTGATGATGAGCATCAACACGCGCGGCACCTTCATGGTGTCGAAATACTGCATCCCGCATCTGAAGAAAGCCGCTAACCCGCACATCATGATGCTGTCGCCGCCGCTCGACATGAAAGCGAAGTGGTTCGAGCATTCGACCGCCTACACCATGGCCAAGTTCGGCATGAGCATGTGCGTACTCGGCCTGTCGGGTGAATTGCGCCGCGCGGGCGTCGCCGTGAACGCGCTGTGGCCGCGCACGCCGATCGCCACTGCCGCTGTCGGCAACCTGCTCGGCGGCGAGATGGTGGTGCGCGGCAGCCGCAAGCCGGAGATCCTGGCCGACGCCGCGCATGTGATTTTCGCCAGGCCGTCGCGCGAGTTCACCGGGCAGTTCTGCATCGACGACAAGGTGCTTTACGACGCCGGCATGCGCGATTTCGAGCCCTATCGCGTCGATCCGTCAGTGCCGCTGCTGTCAGACTTCTTTGTGCCGGACGGCGACGTGCCGCCGCCGGGGGTCAAGGTGATGGCGCTGCCGTCGCTCGGTGCCGTGCAGCACTAACGCGTGTTCCGCAAAAGTGGCTTCGGTTTAATTACCGCCCGACCTGATACGGACCGCCCTTTTCGAGCGCGCGGATATAGGCCGGACGCTCGTGGATCCGTTTCAGGAAAGCCATGGCCTTTGGAAAGCTATCGTCGAGCCCCGCGCGGGCGGATGCGGCCTCCAGCGGGAAACTCATCTGGATATCGGCGGCGGTGAGGTCGTTGCCCGCGAACCATTCGGTTTTGGTCAGTTCGCCTTCCCAGAACGAAATATGATGTTTCAGTTGCGGATTGACCACCCTGGCCAACAGCTGACCGAACACCGTTTTCATCACAGGCCGCATGAAAAACGGCGCTCGCTTGGGAATCACGGTGAACAGCAGCTTCTGCACCAGAAGCGGCATGGCCGAACCTTCGGCATAATGCAGCCAATAAGTGTAGCGCAGCCGCTCCGGCGTCTGCGGTGGCGGGATCAGACGGCCGTTGCCGTAGGTCTCGAGGAGGTACTCAACAATGGCACCCGATTCCGCAATCGTATGTCCGTTGTCGGTAATGACCGGCGATTTCCCGAGCGGGTGGATCACACGCAGTTCCTTCGGAGCAACCATCGACGGCTGGCGCTGATAGCGGACGATCTCATACGGCACGCCAAGCTCTTCGAGCAGCCATAGCACGCGCTGGGATCGTGAATTGTTCAGATGGTGAACGATCAGCATAGCGGTCACTTGCTCCGGTCGTTGCAGGCCGACGCAGTGGTGCCAGTCAATTGAATACCTGTCGAGACCCGCCTGGTCAGAATCACCCGGGATCGGTCAACGGCATCCGCGCGAAAAAAGTCAGTCCAGCGCCTGCTGTGCGGGCGATGGCAGCGCCGCCTTCGAGGCATCGGCACCCGGACCCGGATGCACGTGGACTTCTTTCGCGGACAACGGCGCGTTGCACACCGAACAGGTCATCACCGGATCGAACAGGTGCCCGCACGCCTTGTGCTGGTGAACCACCGGCCGTCCGCGCTCATCCGCCATGTGGACGTCACCCCAGTGCACGATCGACATGAGAACAGGATGCAGATCGAGACCTTTCTGGGTCAGGATGTATTCGTAGCGCTTCGGCCGATCCTGATACGGCACGCGGCGCAGCACGCCATGACGAACCAGCTTTTTCAGCCGCTCCGCCAGCAGATGGCGGGTAATGCCGAGGCGCGACTGAAATTCGTCGAACCGCCGGATGCGACGGAAACAATCGCGCAAAATAAGCAGGCTCCAGCGATCTCCGATCACGGACACCGTCCGCGCCACCGAACAAGGCTCTTCCTCCAGCGTATCCCATTTCATGGCGCGCCCCCGTAAGGCCAATAATACCGATTCATTCCAAATCGGTATCAACTTTACAGCCGGCACGCGCGCTTGTGAACTGGCGATATTGCAGGGCAGTATCTAGATGCTGAAACGCGTAACACAGATTGACAGTTCTAAAATAGAACCATATCGATAACAGGAAGCGACCCCGTCCAGCGCGCGCGGGCACCCTCAAGAATCAGGCAAATAAATCGGGAGAGAATCGATGCTCACGAGAACCGCGCTCAAGGCTGCAATGGCGGCGTTGCTGCTGGCGAAATTATCAGCGCCGGTCGTCGCCGCAGACATGCCCGGCGTGACCGCGACCGAGAT
>JAZKGC010000139.1:0-6729 GCA_040386115.1 Pseudomonadota bacterium | reverse complement strand
GTGAAGGTGACGTCATTCGTCGTGCCGGACAGTGCGAGCATGCGTTCGACGCCATGATCGAGATCGGCCTGACGCTTTGCCATGCTGAGCGCTTCTCCCCGGCAACTCGATGCCACGCAGTTGACCCATTGCCCGCCATGAACGATGCCGACGCTGAAGGTGCAGTCATCGCCGGTCATGCCGTCGATGGCGATGATCTGCCGCGCCATTTCGCGGATCGCCGAGCGTCCCGAAGCAAGCGTCGCGCCCGCATGGCTCGGTTTGCCCTTCGCTTCGAGATTGAAGCGGGCGATGGCATAGCGCCCAGTCACGACGCCCGCATTCTTGAACGCAGGCTCGGGCACCAGCACGTACTTGTTGCGCGCGGCTTCCGCCTCGATGATGTCCCGCGTGCTTGGCGTGCCGACTTCCTCGTCGCTGGTAAACAGCACGGTGACGGGAAGCGGCGTGGTGAATGCCGCTTTGGCCAATTGCCGGATCGCCTCAAGCGACGCGTAATTGCCGCCCTTCATGTCGAGAATGCCCGGCCCGTAGCACTTGCTGCCGTCCCTGCGCCACGGAAGAGTCTGCAACGTGCCGACGGGATGAACCGTGTCCATATGTCCCGCGATGAGAATGCCCGGTTGCCCCTGTCGCGGATGCGGAAACCGCGCGCGGATACATCCGCCAAATCCCTGACGGCCTGCGACGGTCTCGATAGATGCTCCCGCGATCGCCATGTCGCGCGCGGCCAGATCAAGCATGCGTTCCACGGCCGCCGCGTCCCACGTCGGGCTTTCGCACTCAATCCAGGGGCGCAGACCTTGCAGCATCGTTTCGACATCAAACGGCAATAAGGCGGGATTCATCAAGGCAGGCTCCCTCTATATTTTGCTGCACCGCATCGAAGCGATCCGCAGCGCCCGGTTTCTGATCGTTGCAGGTTCGGCGACCTTGTCAAAATGAAAACCGGATTGACGCGCGAATGACATTGCCTGACGAAAGGCGATGATCGGGTTGTCGATGAACCCGCCGGTATTCTGGAGCATCGGCACGGCCGGCTGATACGCGCAAACACGGCAGCTGACATGCCGGAAATGCTCGCCTCCGGCGGTTGCAGAGAACCTTCAGTTTCCGTAAGCAGGCTCTTCCAGAGATGGAGGAGCCTGGATCCTTTCTGGTTCGGCCATCGACAGAAAGAACCCGCGCGACGGGAAGCAACAGCAATCAACGGGTGGAACGCTCTCTTGCCGAAACGCCCTTCCGCTTCTTGCTGTTCCATAGCGGTGCGCCCGTGACGCAATCGGTCATCGCAATGCCGCCCTCGAATGCCAAGGCTGCGGCCTGGATGGCCGGCTGGCTTGCCGCGATGCTCATTCTCATGATTGCAGGCCGGGAGATCGCCCGCGAACTTGACGTATTCCAGTTGATGGAAATGCGGTCGGTCATCGGGCTTTTCATGCTGTATCCGATGATACATGCCTATGGCGGTCTCAAAGCCATGAAGACATCGCGTCCGCTCCAGCACATCGGCCGCAACATCATCCATTATGCGTCTCAATATGGCTGGTTTCTTGCGCTGACGCTGATCCCGCTCGCGCAAGTCGTCGCCATCGAATTCACCATGCCGATCTGGACCGCGGTGTTCGCAGTCCTGTTCCTGAGCGAGCGCCTGAACACATGGAAGATTCTTGCCATCGTCCTTGGCCTCGTCGGCGTCATCATCATCGTGAATCCGGGATCGGCTCAGATCAGCCCCGGTCAATTGCTGATGGTCATTGTCGCCGTTGGATTTGGCATGTCGATCGTGATGGTCAAGTCACTCACCCGCACCGATTCCGGAGTCGCGATCGTGTTCTGGATGCTGGTCATCCAGTCCATCATCGGATTGCTTCCGGCACTTTATTATTGGCGCTGGCCCTCGGCTCACGTCTGGCCGTGGATTCTGGTGATCGCATTCTGCGGCACCTACTCGCATTACTGCATGACGCAGGCAATGCGCTATGCCGATGCGACAGTCGTGGTGCCGATGGACTTTCTCCGCGTTCCGCTCAGTGCCGCGGTCGGCTGGCTGATCTATTCAGAGCGGCTCGACGCGGCAACGATCATCGGTGCGGTGCTGATCCTGACGGGCAACATGCTCAACCTGAAGCGGTCGCCCGCACCGAAGGTTAAACCAGCAACTTAAACCCCTTCGGGCACGAGAAGCGGCGGCTCAGGCCGCGCTCTTCTTGCCCACCGAAAGCACGCCGCGCCTGATCTGATCTTCCTCGATCGATTCGAACAGCGCCTTGAAGTTGCCCTCGCCGAAGCCATCGTCACCCTTGCGCTGGATGAACTCGAAGAAAATCGGCCCGATGGCGTTGGCCGAGAAAATCTGCAGCAACACTTTTGTGAGACCGCCTTCCACCACACCCTCGCCGTCGATCAGGATGCCGTTCTTTTTCAGACGGACAACATCCTCGCCATGCTTCGGCAGTCGGCCATCGATCCGCTCGAAATATGTTTCCGGCGGTGCCGGCATGAATGGCAGCCCGCTCGCACGCAGGCTCTCGACGGTCTGGTAGATGTCCTTTACGCCGCAGGCGATGTGCTGGATGCCCTCGCCGCGATAGACGTGGAGATACTCTTCGATCTGCCCGGCCTCGCCCGCATCCTCATTGATCGGAATACGAATTTTTCCGTCAGGGCTTGTGAGAGCCCGTGAAAAGAGTCCGGACGCCTTGCCCTCGATGTCAAAGAAACGAATCTGCCGAAAATTAAACAGCCGCTCGTAGAATCCGGTCCAGACGTCCATGCGGCCGCGATGCACGTTGTGGGTGAGATGGTCGAGATAGAACAGGCCTGCGCCTTCGGGACGCGGATCTTTTGCATCCGTCCATTCAAATTCGTTGTCGTAGGCAGATCCTTTGGCGCCGTATCGATCGACGAAATACAACAGACTGCCGCCGATGCCCTTGATGGCCGGAACGTCCAGCGTTTTCCGCGACGATGTCTCGTCCGCAGCCTCTGCGCCCAGCGACAGCGCCCGCTCATACGCGCGCCCGGCATCGACAACGCGGAACGCCATCGACGGCGCACAGGGTCCGTGCGCCGCAACGAAATCGTGTCCATGCGTGCCCGGCTGCTCGTTGACCAGATAATTTACGTCACCCTGCCGATAGACCGTGATCGCCTTGGTCTTGTGCCGGGCGACCGCTGTGAACCCCATCAGGCGAAACAGCGCATGAAGCTGTTCGGGCTCGGGATGGGCGTATTCGACGAACTCGAAGCCATCGGTCCCCATCGGGTTCTGCCCGGAAATGACGGCGGCCGGCGCATCGTGCGGAAACGGACCCATGGCGATTCTCCCGTATCTGATGGACAATCATCGGGCATATTCGATGCAACAGGCATGCAAAATCCTGCTTTGTTTGCTAGTATCGTGCATGATTCTTGCATAAATGAGGCATTTTTCGCATGACTTCGCTTGACAGTTTCGACCTCAAAATCCTCGCTGCACTTCAGGACGATGGCCGCCTGACCAACCAGCAACTGGCGGATGTCGTGGGACTTTCCCCGTCGCAGTGTTCGCGCCGCAGATCGCGCCTTGAGGACGAGAAGATCATCGCTGGCTATCACGCGGACCTTGCCAGCGAGGCGCTCGGCTTCAACGTGCTGGCCTTCATCCAGATCACGCTGGCCACCCACTCGCCCAATAACGCCAAACGCTTTCGCGACCTGATGCGGCGCGTGGATGATATTCAAGAGGCGTATTCGCTGACCGGCGACGCGGACTATTTGCTGAAGGTCGTGCTGAGCGACCTCAAGAGCCTCTCGGACATCGTCAACAACGTACTGATGCCGCACGACAGCGTGGCGCATGTCCGCTCGTCCATCGTGCTGGATCGGCTGAAGACCACGCGCAAGCTTCCGCTGCGCAAGCTAGCGAGCTAGGCGAGATGCGCACGCGATAAGCCGCGGTCGAGCGGAAGTAACCATAGGGAATAGCGTCGCTGTCACTCATGCCGGCTGCGCTTCAAGGCTTCGACGGATCGAAACGCCGATCCAGCCCCTGCCAGCAATCCGCATAATCGTCCTGCAACGTGCCGGAGGTCGCGGCATATTCTGTGACCCGCTGCGGAAACCGCGTCTCGAACATGAAGGCCATAGTGCCCGTCAGCTTCACCGGCTTCAACTCGGTGTTGCTGGCGTGGTCGAACGCCTCAAGGTCAGGGCCATGTGGCAGCATCATGTTGTGCAGGCTGATGCCGCCGGGCACGAAGCCCTGCGGCTTGGCGTCGTAAACGCCGTAAATCAGACCCATGAATTCGGACATGATGTTCATGTGATACCACGGCGGACGGAAGGTGTTCTCCGCCACCGCCCAGCGCTCCGGGAAAATCACGAAGTCGATATTGGCCGTGCCCGCCGTCTCCGACGGCGAGGTCAGCACGGTGAAGATCGACGGATCGGGATGATCGAAGCCGATCGCGCCGATGGGCGAGAACGTGCGCAGGTCATATTTATAAGGCGCGTAATTGCCGTGCCACGCCACAACATCGATGGGCGAATGCAGCAGTTGCGTCACCCACAGCGCTCCGCCCCACTTCACGAACAACTCGGTCGGACGATCCTTGTCCTCATAGGCCGCAACCGGCGTCAGAAAATCCCGCGAATTGGCGAGGCAATTCGCGCCGATCGGTCCGCGCTCCGGCAGCGTGAACGCGCCGCCGTAATTCTCGCACAGATAGCCGCGCGCGGGACCGGATGGTATCTCGACACGAAACTTCACGCCGCGCGGAATCACGGCGATTTCGCCGGGCTCGGTGTCGATCACGCCGAACTCGGTAACAAAGCGGAGACTGCCCTGCTGCGGCACGAACATCATCTCGCCGTCGGCATTGTAGAAATGCTGATCGACCATCGATTTCGTAATCAGGAAAACATGCGCCGCCATTCCGGCCTGAGTATTGGCGTCGCCCGCCGTCGTCATGGTCCGCACGCCTTGAAGGAATGTCAGGTCTTCTTTCGGGATCGGCTCCGGATCCCAGCGCAGCTGTGCGATCGGCATGTCGTGTTCAGCGCACGGCGCGGTGCGCCAATAATTGCTGTCGGCTTTGGCGAAGCGCCCGGAATGGAGTACCGACGGGCGAATGCGATACAGCCACGAGCGCTCGTTGCTGCCGCGCGGCGCGGTGAACGGCGACCCCGAAAGCTGTTCGGCGTAGAGTCCATAGGCGCAGCGCTGCGGCGAGTTTCGCCCGATCGGCAGTGCGCCCGGCAGCGCTTCGGTCTCGAAGCTGTTGCCGAAACCGGACATATAGCCGGGCGTCACATTGACGCTGTTGCGATTCACGACGCCAGGAGCGGTGTTGATATTCATGGTCTCATCCTCCTTGCAGGGCGGCCCACATCTCGCGGTCGCGCGTGTCGGTCCAGATCACCGGAGCTTCGATGCCCGAAGCTTCGTCGAATGCGCGCGAGACATTGAACGGCAGGCAGTGTTCATAAATCGCGAAACTGGAAAATTTCGGGTCCATCACCTCGCGCGTGGCGGCCATGGTGTCCTTCAGGGTGCGCCCCTTGGCGACCGAGAGTTCCGCTGCGCCATACAGCGAGCCGACGAAATCGCGCGTCATCGCAATCGCCTCGTTCACGGTCGCCTCGCCCATCAGGGCATCGCCGCGACCCGGTGCGACGGCCTTCGGAGAAAACTCGCGAATCTCATTCAGCGTCATCGGCCATTCGCGCAAATACGCGTCGCCGCAGTAGCATGCCGAATGGAATTCAATCAGGTCGCCCGAGCACATCACCTCGGCGTCCGGCACCCATGCCACGATATCGCCGGACGTGTGCCCGGCCCCGAGATGCATCAGCTTCACCTCGCGCTTGCCGAGATAGATCGTCATGTCGGTCTCGAAGGTCAATGTCGGCCAGGTCAGTCCCGGAATGCTTTCAGCGTCCCGGAACAGCCGCGGAAACCGGCCGAACTCGGAATCCCAATCCTGCTGACCGCGCTCCTCGATCAGCCGATGGGTTTCCTGCGACGCGACGATGTCCTGCGCGCGATAGGCTGATGCGCCCAGCACGCGCACCGCATGATAATGCGACAGCACCACATACTTGATCGGCTTGTCGGTGACGGTCCTGACGCGCTCGATAACGCTGCTCGCCATCGCGGGCGTCGCCTGTGCGTCGAACACGATGCACCCGTCGTCGCCGACAATGACCGCGGTGTTGGGGTCGCCCTCGGCGGTAAACGCGTAAATGTCCGGGCCGATTTCGGAGAACGTAATCTTTTTCTCGGCGGTATCGGTCGTGGACGCGAAACCCTTGGCGTTCATTTGCTTTCCCTTTTTGAGTTCTGTTCGCCGGCACCTGCCCCATCGCTTCCGATGCGGCGCTTCGCCAGTGTGATGGCTTCGCGCAACACCTCGGGATTGCCGATGTGATTGGCGAGAATCAATACAAGCGCGGTATCGAGCAAAGCGCTGTCTGTGTCGCTCAGACCGCGATGCGCCTCGACGACCATTCGATAGGCGGCGTCCGGGTCGGCGAAATTGGATTGCGTCGAGAGCGTCATGGCGCGGCTCCGGCTTTTGCGCTGGCACGCGCGATGGCGGCCTGCACGCTCTCGCGCGTGGGGTGCCTGAACCGTGCCGCGACATAGCCGTCCGGACGCAACAGATAGGCCGAACTTTCCTGCGCATCGTAGCGCTTTGCAAACAACCCGGATGAGTCGCGAAGCGGCGCTGCATCGCCGATGCC
>JAZKGC010000138.1:0-20584 GCA_040386115.1 Pseudomonadota bacterium | reverse complement strand
TGGCTGGGGGACTAGGATTCGAACCTAGATAGCCAGAGTCAGAGTCTGGAGTCCTACCATTGGACGATCCCCCAATCGATTGCAGATCTGATTTGGCGCGTGGCGCTGGGCACCGTGGCGGATCGTTACCCAAATCAGCAAATCGATATCGCGCGCTGGATATAAAGCGGGCGTGCGCCGCGGTCTACCCCCAGCCTTGCACTCCTATCTCATTCGCGCGGGAGAGCGATCATACGGGCCGCATTGCCCGCTCCATGCAAGAGCATTTATGTAAGGTAAACAATCAGTTAACGTGAAGTTTCTGCCCTCCCGCATGACCTGTCTGCAATAACCAAATACCCCTTTGGTAACGCGGGTTTATGCATGTCGGCCCGGTAAACAGTCATCCGACCTGCCCGCAGGCACCAGAAAAAGCCCTACTCACCTCCGAAACGCTTAATAGTTTGTCCAGCAAGCCCTTGCATAGTCGGGACAAATTCAGAGGCAAGGCGAAACCCGCTCATGTTGACTTCATCGCAGGCGGCTCCTCTCGGGCGCGTGATCTCTGTTCGCGGCTCGCAGGCGCGCGTCGGACTCGTGGCAACGAGCCAAGTGACCAGCGCCAACGTGCGCGCCACTGTCGGCCAGTTTTTCGGCATCCGTACCCTGTCAACCACACTCGTCGCAATCATCACTGAAGTGAGCCGTGAAAACCTGCCGGCCACGGACAATTACATCGCGATCGCATCGGTCGATCTGCTGGGCGAAATCGCAGCCGGTCCATCCGGCCGCTTTCAGCGCGGCGTCACCAGCTATCCAACCATCGGCGATCCGGTCGATGTGCTGACCAACGTGGAACTACGCACCGTCTATGCGCCGTCGAAATCGGAGCAGATCAACATCGGCACCCTGCAACAGGATCCTTCCGTCATCGCTTATGTCGACGTCGAGGAAATGCTGAGCAAACATTTCGCGGTTCTCGGCTCAACCGGCGTCGGCAAGTCAAGCGGCGTTTCGCTATTGCTGAACGAAATCCTCCGCGTGCGGCCAAACCTGCGCATCTTTTTGCTCGATGTGCACAACGAATATGGCCGCTGCTTCGGTGAAAGATCGCTGGTTCTCAACCCGCGAAACCTGAAGCTGCCGTTCTGGCTTTTCAATTTCGAGGAATTCGTCGATGTCATCTTTGGCGGCCGGCCCGGCGTTCCTGAAGAACTCGAAGTTCTTGTCGAACTGATTCCGGTCGCAAAAGCCACCTATACGCAATACCAAAACGCTGATCGTGTCGGACTAAAACGTATCGATGTGAAATCCATCGGCTATACCGCCGATACACCTGTCCCCTATCGGCTTGTCGATCTGATCGCACTGATCGACGAGCGCATGGGCAAACTCGAGAACCGCTCCTCCCGCATCGTTTACCACAAGCTGATCTCACGCATCGAGACCGTGAAGAACGACCCACGCTATGCCTTCATGTTCGAGAACGCCAACGTCGGCGGCGACACGATGGCCGAGGTTATCAGCCTTCTGTTCCGCATGCCGGCAAACGGCCGGCCAATGACCATCATGCAACTCGCCGGCTTTCCCGTCGAGGTCGTGGATTCCGTCGTCTCGGTGCTCTGTCGCATGGCGTTCGATTTCGGGCTCTGGAGCGACGGCGCCTCACCCCTGCTGTTTGTCTGCGAGGAAGCGCATCGCTATGCGTCAGCGGATCGCAACGTCGGGTTCGGACCGACTCGCAAGGCAGTATCGCGCATTGCCAAAGAAGGCCGCAAATACGGCGTATATCTTGCGCTAGTCACGCAGCGCCCCGCCGAACTTGACGCTACCATCATCTCACAGTGCAACACGCTGTTCACGATGCGGCTCGCCAACGAACGCGATCAGGCGCTACTCCGCTCCGCTGTATCGGACGCTGCGGCAAATCTTCTGTCTTTCGTGCCGTCTCTTGGAACGCGCGAAGTGCTTGCTTTCGGCGAAGGCGTGGCCTTGCCGACCCGGCTGCGTTTCAAGGAAGTCCCCGCGCATCAGTTGCCGCGCAGCGAAGCCACGATCGCGACGACACCTTCGCTCACTAGCGGCCACGACATCGGCTTCGTCAGTTCCGTCCTGGAGCGCTGGCGCGGCGCAACATCGCATCGCGAGACGCCGAACGACCCGATATTCGATCGCGCGACTGAGCGCCCGGTGCAGCGCGTCCCCGAGGCACCAATGTTGCAGCCATCGCTCGGTCTCGATCCGGACAGGTTCTCGCTGCTGAAAAAGCCGCTGCGTTAAATCGTCGATGCGGAACTGCCGCGCGCGCGCGACGTCTTGCGTGGCGGATGTCTTCGGCTATGGTCGCTGCACATAACTGCTCATTCCGGACCCGCAAGCATGACCCAGCCGCCGATCAGCCGCTTTCTCGTTCCTGCGTTGAACTCGCTACCGGAAGATATCCGCGCGAGAATTCTCGGCGTGCAGGAAAAGTCTGGCTTCGTGCCGAACGTGTTTCTTGCGCTCGCCTATCGGCCGGACGAGTTTCGCGCCTTCTTCGCTTACAACGACGCGGTGATGGAAAAAGACGGCGGCCTGAGCAAGGCCGAGCGCGAGATGATCGTGGTTGCGACCAGTGCTGCCAATCAATGCCACTATTGCGTGATCTCGCACGGCGCGGTGCTGCGCATCCGCGCCAAGAACCCGCTGGTTGCGGATCAGATCGCCAACAACTACCGCAAGGCCGACATCACGCCGCGCCAGCGCGCGATGCTCGATTTCGCGGTCAAGGTTTGCATGGAATCGCAAACCACTTCTGCGAAAGATTTTGAAGTGCTGCACGGCCATGGCTTCAACGACGACGATATCTGGGATATCGCCGCGATCTCTGCGTTCTTCGCCTTGTCGAACCGCATGGCCAGCGTTACCGACATGCGCCCCAACGATGAATTCTATATGATGGGACGCTTGCCTAAAACCTGATGACGTCTCGCGTCAGCGCGAACTCCCTGCTGCTGGATACGACCTCGGGTCAATGCACGGTTTCCACATATCCTTTCAGGCATCGCCGAAATACCGCCTTTTCCGGGAGACAGGTTCGTAACGGGTGCTAAAATCCGCGCTACAGTTTGCGAGAACCGGCGACTCATGACGATCCAAAGGCCACTCACGACGGATAGCGAACACCGGGTGTTGAAGTTCCGGCCGCGCACCGCAGCACAGCCACCTGCTGCGGTATCCACTGAACCTGCCGCGCCGGCACCTGATCTGTCGCGCTATGGACGCGGCCGTGAAGGACTGGATGATTATCGCCATCGCATGATTACTAATGCAGTCGCCATTGCATTTACCGCGGGCTTGACTGGCATCGGCATTTGGCTCGCGGTCTCTCTGGCCGATCTGCGCAACTCCCAGGATTGCGTCCTGATGGGACGGCGGGATTGTGGGCATGTTTCGGAGCAAAAAGCCGATTAGATTCGCCCCATTTAGGCTCGAAAACCGGCCCTTGCTGTGCCCAGCACTGCCATTGAACTCGGGGCGTCGCTCCGATATACGGGCACCCAACTCGCCGCGTGGGGACCGCAACATCGGCCAGGGTCCGCGCCTCCCGCCCATATTAGGCAATTGTCTCAAATATCTCAAAGGTTTAGCATGTCGTCTACATTCGATCAGGTCGCCACGATCATTGCGGAAACGTGCGACATTCCACGCGACACGATCACCCCGGACAGCCACGCTATCGACGATCTGGGCATCGACAGCCTCGACTTTCTCGACATCGCCTTTGCGATCGACAAGGCGTTCGGCATCAAGCTGCCGCTGGAGAAGTGGACCCAGGAGGTCAACGACGGCAAGGCTACGACCGAGCAGTATTTTGTCTTGAAAAACCTCAGCGCGCGCATCGACGAACTGGTCGCGGCCAAGGGCGCCTGACGCGCCTTGCCATGCACCTCGAATACTTTCAGTTGATCGACCGCATCGCCGACCTCAATGTCGGCGAGCGGAAGATTACGGTCGAAGCGCAGGTGCCGCAGACCAGCACGATCTTCGAAGGACACTTCCCCGGCCATCCGCTGATGCCCGGCGTGTTATTGATCGAAGCCATGGCACAAACGTCCGGCTGGCTTCTGATTGCAATGCTGAAATTCGAACGCATGCCGTTCCTCGCCAGCGTCAAGGAAGCCAAGATGCGGGACTTCGTGATGCCGGGTGAACTTCTGACGATCGACGCAAGTGTCATCCACGATGGTTCGGGTTTCGCAATCACCGAAGCCAAGGTCCGCGTCGGCAGCAAACTGAAATGCAACGCGACGCTCACATTCCGCCACACGCCTTTTCCAAATCCCGACATGCGCGGGCATATGGACGAAGTAGCCAAGCGCATCGGCTTTCCGCAACAGGCAATCTCTCATGACTGAGACCCCTTCAATGTCCGATGCACCACGCGAAGCCTGGATCACGGGCATTGGTATCGCGACATCACTCGGCGAAGGTCCGGACGCGCATTGGGACGCACTGAATGCAAAGCGCGTCAATGCCGACGTCACTGCCTTTGCGCCCTATATAGTTCACCCGATGGCGAAGGTCAGCTTCGATGCCCAGATCCCCAAGAAGGGCGATCAGCGCCAGATGGAGGCGTGGCAGCGCATTGGCACCTATGCCGCGGGACTGGCTCTCGACTCCGCAGGCATCAAGGGCAACGCCGACATTCTGTCGCGCACGGATATGATCGTGGCGGCTGGTGGCGGCGAGCGCGATCTCGCCGTCGATGCCGCGATTCTCAATGCCGACGTCCAGGGCAATGCCGCGCCCGACTTCCTCAACGAACGGCTGATGAACGATCTGCGACCGACGTTGTTTCTCGCGCAGCTCTCAAATCTGCTCGCCGGCAACATCGCAATCGTTCACGGCGTGACCGGCTCGTCGCGCACGTTCATGGGCGAGGAAGCTGCCGGTATCGATGCCACCCGCATTGCGCTGGCGCGCATCGCAGCCGGGCAGAGCGATATTGCTCTTGTTGGCGCCGCGCAGAACGGCGAGCGCAAAGACTTGCTGATGCTTTACGAGTTCGCCGATTTTAATCTCAAGCACAAGTACGCTCCGGTTTGGGATCGCGATGGCGGCGGGTTCGCGCTCGGGTCAGGCGGCGTGTTTCTCGTCATCGAATCCAGCGAGCATGCGAAGGCGCGCGGCGCGAAGCCTTATGCAAAACTCACCAACGTCGTCGCGGACCAATCCCGGCGCAAGACCGACGGCAGCGTCACTGCGATGCTTGACAGTCTGTGGTCGAAGGTCGGAGCGATCGAGGCAAACGGCGCCATCATTACGGGAGCCACCGGCGCCGCGTCTGTTACGGCTGAGGAACGCGCGTTCCTTGCCAAACATCGCGATATCCCTGCGCGCGCAACCGGGACGGCATTCGGCCACATCATGGAAGCACAATTCCCGCTCGGGATCGCGCTCGCTGCCCTGTCGATTTCACGTGGAGCGCTGTTTCCACCGAACGATAGATCCGGCGTCGAGATTGAAATGATCAAGCCGCCATCCCAGATTGTGGTGATCGGAGCCGGGCACTGGCGCGGCGAAGGCATGGCGCTGGTCGAAGCCGTTTAGCAGAAGCATGAGGGCACGATGACACCGACTCGCGATAAACTCGGACGCCCCATCGTTGTCGTCACGGGCATGGGGGTCGTCACTTCTCTCGGCGCAGGCAAGTCTGAAAACTGGGCCAAGCTGTCGGCTGGCGAATCCGGCATCCGCACGATCACGCGCTTCCCGACTGACGGCCTGAAGACAACAATGGCCGGTGCCATCGATTTCATCCCGGTCGAGCCATTCTCATCGACGGTATTGTCCGAGCGTCTCGCCGACGTCGCCACTGAAGAAGCCATCGCGCAGGCAAGCATCGGCACCCGGGGCAACTTCCCCGGCCCGCTTTTTCTGGCGGTGGCGCCGGTCGAACTTGAGTGGCAGCCCCGCCAGGACGTTGCGCGCGAAACCGGCTTGAAGTCGGGAATCGATTACGACGCGCTGCTGCGTGCCAGCGGTGGCGGCAAGTTTTCCAATTTCCATCATCGCTTTATTTTTGGTTCGGTTGCCGATCATCTGGCGGAAAGCTTCGGCACCAAGGGCTCTCCGATCTCGCTCTCGACAGCATGCGCCTCTGGTGCTACCGCGATTCAACTTGGTGTCGAGGCGATCCGACGCGGCGAAGCGGATGCGGCGCTGTGCGTTGCAACCGACGGTTCCGTCAACCCCGAAGCCTTGATCCGTTTCTCGTTGCTCTCCGCCCTATCTACAAACAACGACCCGCCTCAATCCGCCGTGCGGCCTTTCTCGAAAAACCGCGACGGCTTCGTGATGGCGGAAGGCGCAGGCGCGCTGGTGCTGGAAAGCCTGGAAGCTGCCAACGCGCGCGGCGCGAAAATCCTTGGCGTCGTCGCAGGCTGCGGCGAACTCGCCGATTCGTTCCATCGCACGCGATCAAGCCCCGACGGCAAGCCTATCGTCGGCTGTGTCCGCAATGCGTTGACCGACGCCGGCATGGGCGTCGAGCAGATCGACTACATCAACGCCCACGGAACAGGGACGCCCGAGAACGACAAGATGGAGTATCTCGGCATCTCGATGGTGTTCGGCGAGCGCGCCAAGCAAATTCCGGTCTCGTCCAACAAATCGATGGTCGGGCATACACTCTCGGCAGCGGGCGCGGTCGAAGCCGTATTCTCGCTGCTGACTCTTGAGCACCAGCGAATTCCACCGACCATCAACTATGATGTGCCCGATCCCGCGATCCCGTTCGATGTCGTGCCCAACAAGGCCCGCGATGCGCGCGTGACCGCCGTGATGTCCAACTCGTTCGGCTTCGGCGGCCAGAACGCGTCCCTGATCCTGACCCGCGAGCCTGTCTGACGGCTTCGTTGGTAGCGTTCGATGGTTGACGCCATCGCACGAACCGGCGATACGCAGCCCAACAGTCACAGATCTTTTATCCCGGAGACGCGGTATTATGCGTGCGCTCAGTCTTGTTGCCGACCGTCAGTTGGTGGTCGCCGATACACCGTCTCCCCCGCCGCCGGGCGCTGGTGAAGTGCAGATCCGCGTCAGGGCGGTTGCCCTCAATCATATCGACGTCTGGGGCTATCGCGGCATGGCATTCGCCAAGCGCAAATTGCCGCTCGTAGTGGGCGCGGAAGCCTCCGGCGAGATCGCTGCTATCGGCGACGGGGTTACACGATTTAAACCGGGCCAAAAGGTCGTGATGTATGGCGCGCTGACCTGCGGCATTTGTCCGGCCTGCAAGGCCGGACGCGATAATTTGTGCGAGAATGTCGCCGGCATCATGGGTTTCCATGTCGATGGCTTTGCGCGCGAACTCATCAACCTGTCGGAGCGGCTGGTGATCCCGGTGCCCGACGGCGTGTCGGATCGCGATGCCGCCTGTGCGCCGATTGCCTTCTCCACCGTTCAGCACATGCTATTCGACAATGCAAAGCTGCTGCCCGGCGAGACGATCCTGGTGCACGCCGGAGGTTCAGGAATCGGAACAGTCGCAATCATGATGGCCAAGGCCATCGGTTGCACGGTGATTACGACCGTTGGCGACGATTCAAAGATCGAGGGCGTGAAGGCGCTTGGTGCCGACCATGTCATTAATTATCGCAAGGATCGCTTCGAGCACGAGACGCGGAAGATTACCAAGAAGAACGGCGTCGATGTCGTGTTCGAGCACGTCGGCGCCGACACGTTCAGCGGCTCGCTGCTGACCATGAAGCGCGGCGGTCGGCTCGTCACGTGCGGCGCAACCTCAGGCCCGACCGCGACCATCAACCTCATGCAATTGTTTCAGCAGCAGTACCGCATTTTCGGTTCGTTCGGCGCTACCATGCGCAATATCGCCGAGAGTCTCGATAAGATGGCAGGCGGCATGAAGCCCGTGATCGACACCGAAGTGCCGATCGACGATGTGGCATCCGCGCTGAAGCGCATGGAAAGCCGGCAGGTGTTCGGCAAGATCGTCGTCACATTCTGATGCAACGCCTCCTGCGACGCGCCCGAGCTATCCTGCGCGATGCACTCAAGCCCGCGACGGACGCCATCCTCGGCGGAATTGCCGTCGCGATGTTGCGGGGCACCCGCTATTTCGATGCTGACCGTACCGCTGATTTCTTTGCATCGATCGCGCGATTTGTCGGCCCCTGGTTTCCCGAACACAAGATCGGCCGCTCCAATCTGACAGCGGCTTTCCCTGAGAAATCGCCCGCCGAGATCGAAGCCATACTGACAGGCGTATGGGATAATCTCGGGCGCGTCGGCGCTGAATTTGCTCATCTCGATCACATCTGGAATATCGATCCCGACCGCCCAGAATCTGGTAGTATCGAACTTGCGGCTGACGCAACTCCGAAATTTGAAGCGCTTCGCAATGATGGCAAGGGCGCGCTGATTTTTGCAAGTCATCTCGCCAACTGGGAATTGCCTGCGCTCGCTGGCCCCGCTTATGGCCTGGAATCTGCCATTCTTTTCCGGCGGCCGAACATCGTTGCCGTGGATCGCGCCATCCAGACCATTCGTTCAGTTAATATGGGAACGATGATCGCCACCACGCATGAAGCGCCGCTGCAATTAGCGCAAGCTCTGCAAAACGGCGTGCATGTCGGCATGCTGGTGGATCAGCATTTCGGGCGCGGCGTCGATGTCACGTTTTTCGGACGTACAACCAAGGCCAATCCCACGCTCGCCCGCCTTGCCCGGCAAGTCGAAGTCCCGATTCACGGTGTGCGAATGATCCGGCTTCCGAACCATCGGTTCCGCGGAGAAATATCGGACGAAATCAAGCCGGTCCGGGATGCCGACGGCAGGATCGACGTGCAAGGCACAACGCAGGCGATCACTACGATCATCGAAGGATGGATACGCGAGCATCCCGAGCAATGGCTCTGGCTGCACCGGCGCTGGCGCTAGTCACCGCCCCGTCTTCACACGCGTCCAAAGCCGGTTGATAATCCGCTGCGTCGCAGGGTCGCGCGCGGTAATGACGAACAGGTGATTCCGCGTGGCCTCGTCCGGATAAACCGTCTTGTCGTGGAATATCTTCGGATCGATCAGCTTTTGGCTGGCGAGATTGCCGTTTGCATACGACAGAAAATCTGAGTTCTTCGCCGCAACGTCGGGCCGATAAAGATAGTCGATCAGCTCATAGGCCTCGGCCACGTTCCTGGCATCGGCGGGAATCGCGAGGTTGTCGAAAAACATCTGCGCCCCCTCCTTTGGAATCGCGTAGCCGATCTCCACGCCGCTGTTGGCTTCCCCAGCGCGGCTCTGAGCCTGCTTGATGTCGCCCGACCAGCCAACGACGAAACATATTTCACCGGTTGCGAGCGCGCTCAAATACTCCGAGGAGTGAAACTTGCGTACATAAGGCCGCACCTTGCTCACCAGATCGGCAGCCTTGTCGAGATCGGCCTGCTTGGTCGAATTGGGATCGAGACCGAGATAGTTCAGCGCAGCAGGCAAAATATCGTCGGCGGAATCCAGCATGTGAATTCCACAATCCTTGAACTTAGCAAGATTCTCGGGCTTGAACACGATCGCCCAGGAATCGATCAGTGGGTCGGTCGTCGCCCCGGCACCGAGAATTCTCCGCACCGCCTTGACGTTGTAGCCGATACCCGTGGTGCCCCACATGTAGTTAGCAGCATAAATGTTGCCGGGGTCGTACACTGCCAGCCGCCTGGTCACTTCCGGCCAGGCGTTGGCAAGGTTGGGAAGTTTCGACTTGTCGAGCTTCTGAAAAACATTTGCCGCGATCTGCCGTTGCAGGAAGTACGCGGTCGGCACGACGACGTCGTAACCGGACTTGCCGGCGAGCAGCCGCGTTTCCAGCGTCTCATTTGCATCGAACGTGTCGTAGATGACCTTGATGCCTGTTTCCTTGGTGAATTGCTCAAGGACGCCGGGCGCCATGTAGTTCGACCAGTTGTAAAGATTGACGCTGCGTTGCTGCGCTTGCGCGTATAAAGCCATAGCCGCCCACACGCCTGTCACGAGAACGGCAAGACGGCTTTTTGCGAAGACTGTGCCCATCAGCCCGCCTCTCTCCATCAGCCGTGTAGCACGTGCGACAGCCGTTCCAGCGCGGTGTCGAGCGTCGCGTCCTTCTTGGAAAAGCAGAACCGCACCACCGACGTCACGTGATCTTCTTCATAGAATGCCGAGACCGGAATCGCCGCCACCTTGTGTTCGGTAACGAGGCGCTTGCAGAAAACCTCATCTGTCTCGTTCAAGCCAAGCGGCGCCAGATCGACGTTGAGGAAGTACGTCCCTTGCGAACTCAATACCGGGAATCCAAGACTTGAAAGCCCGGACGTGAGCCTGTCGCGGCTGCGCGCCAGATCGGCCCGCATCTCCTTGAAGAAGGCATCCGGCTTGCCAAGACCATAGGCGACCGCGACCTGGAGATTCGGTGCAGTCGTAAACGCGAGAAACTGATGTGCTTTCGCCAGGACGCGCAGGATATGCGGCGCGGCACAGACAAAACCAACCTTCCAGCCGGTGAGCGCAAAAATCTTTCCGGCAGAGCCGATCTTCACCGTGCGGTCGCGCATTCCCGGTATTGAAATCAGCGGAATATGATTCAGGCCGTCGAAGACAACATGCTCCCACACCTCGTCGCAAATCGCGATCAGGTCGAATTCCTGGCAGATACGCGCCAGCATCTCCAGGTCTTCGCGGGGATAAACCACGGCGGCCGGATTGAGCGGGTTGTTGAACACGACGTAGCGTGTCTTCGGCGTGATCGCGCGACGGATCGCCTCCTCCGGCAGCCGCCAGTGCGGCGGCTCAAGACGCAGAAATTTCGGAATGCCGCCTGCGAGCCGGATAATGGGAACGTAAGAGTCGTACATCGGCTGAAATACGAGGACTTCGTCGCCCGGCTGAATGAGGCCGAGCAGCGATCCTGCCAAGGCTTCCGTTGCGCCCGACGTCACCATCACCTCGGTCATCGGATCGAGCTGGACGCCATGCCAATGGTTGTAGTGAGTCGAGATGGCCTGACGAAGTTCAGGAATACCCATCATCGACGGATACTGATTGTAGCCGTTCAGAACGGCGTCAGCGGCCTTCTCGCGAATATCCAATGGCCCCGGATCGTCCGGAAACCCCTGACCCAGATTGATGGCGTTGAGATCCCGCGCAGCCTGCGACATCGCCTCGAAAATCGTGACCGGCAGGTCCGCGAAGATTTTGTTCATGGGAAAATCAGCCGCCGGTTTTGGACGGCAACCCCGCCGCTTTCCAGGCAAGCATGCCGCCCGCGAGGTGCGAGTCGTAGGGCTTGCCATCTGCTTGTGCGGCCAGCGACGCCGTCACCGAACGCTTGCCGGAGCGGCAGGCGAAAACGACCGTCTTGCCCTGCGGATCGGGAATTCCTGCAGGATCGAAGGTCGAGAGCGGCAGAACCACCGCATCCGGATAAGCTTCGACCGCAACTTCATTGGGCTCGCGCACGTCGATCAGCAGATAGCGCCCTCCGGCGATTCCAGCAGCGACGTCTTCCGCCGTCAAATCGTGAACTTTCTGAGCCTGGCCTGACAAGTACACCTCCCGAAACACAAACGACGCTCAAACTCCCTTTTTGCAGCAAGAAAATCAAGCGTCAGCGTCGGGATCGCGCCATCTCAGATGGTGACTTGTGTGCCCACTTCCACCACGCGTCCCGTGGGAATCTGGAAGTAATCGGTGGCATCGTTCGCCGACCGGCTCATGGCGATGAACAAATGGTCCTGCCAGCGCGGCATGCCGGATTGCGCAGCCGGCTTCAGTGACCGCCTTGAGACGAAAAACGACGTCGCCATGATGTCGAACTGCCAGCCGAGTTTGCGGGCGATGGCGAGCGCCTTGGGCACGTTCGGAGATTCCATGAAACCGAACTTGAGTCGCACCGTCGAGAACTTGTCGCTGATGTTCTCCATCCGCACACGATCGGCCAGATCGACGCGCGGCGTCTCCGCAGTCTGGATGGTGAGGATCACGTTGTGTTCATGAAGAATCTTGTTGTGCTTGAGGTTGTGCAGCAGCGCTGTGGGAACGTAAGCGGGGTCGCTGGTCAGGAACACTGCTGTGCCCTTGACGATATGCGGCGGCCGCTTTTCAAGACTCTTTATCAGATCGAGCAGCGGCACTTCCGTGCGCCGCGTCTTGTTGGTCAGGATCGCGGCGCCTCTTCGCCACGTCCAGACCAACCCGACCATCAGCACACCGAACAGCAGGGGCACCCACGCGCCCTGCAACAACTTCAGGAGGTTCGCAGTCAGGAACGTCAGGTCAATGATGACCAGCGGTACGATCAGCGCAGCGGCGGTCGCGGCGCGCCAGTTCCAGAGTTTCAATATCACGACGAAGCACATGAGGCCGTCCACAACCATGGTCGTGGAAACCGCAATCCCGTAGGCCGATGCAAGACCGCTCGATGAACGAAACAAGGCGACCAGCAGCAGCACGCCAATCAGCAGCAACATGTTGACGCGCGGCAGGTAAATCTGCCCGGCGTGAGTCTCGGATGTGTAGCGGACTTCAAACCGCGGCAGCAGCCCGAGTTGAATCGCCTGACGCACCAGCGAGAATGCGCCGGTAATCACGGCCTGGCTCGCGATCACGGTTGCAGCCGTCGCAAGCCCGATCAGCGGAATGAGCATACCTTCCGGAGCCATGCGATAGAACGGATTCTGGATCGCCTCCGGATTCGCAAGGACCAAAGCCCCTTGCCCAAAATAATTGATCAGCAGGCAAGGCAGCACGAAAAAGAACCACGCTGCCTGGATCGGCTTGCGTCCGAAATGGCCGAGATCGGCATAAAGCGCCTCCCCGCCGGTCACCGCCAGAAACACCGCACCGAGAATCACGAGCCCGATAAGGCCGTGCGTCAGCAGAAATTTGACCCCGTACCAAGGGTTGATCGCATACATGACCGTCGGATCGTCGCTGATGTGCATCAGCCCCATGACGCCGAGAGTCAGGAACCAGATGATCATAACTGGACCGAAGGCGCTCGCGACCTTTGCCGTTCCGCGACTCTGCACGGCAAACAGACAGACGAGAACCAGGATTGCGAGCGGCACGACATACGGCTCAAGCGCGGGCGTCGCGAGCTTTAAACCTTCGACAGCCGACAGCACCGAGATCGCGGGTGTGATCATGGCATCAGCGAGAAACATGGAGCCGCCGACCACGCCGAGTGCCAGAAGCAGCCAGTTGCGCTTTCCCAGCGCACGCTGCCCAAGCGCCATCAGCGACAGCGTTCCGCCTTCGCCGTTGTTGTCGGCGCGCAGCAGCAGCAGCACGTACTTGATGGTCACAACGACGATGAGAGACCACAGTATCAGCGACAGCACACCGAGCACGATCTCGCGCGAGACCGGCCCGCCATGCGTTGCGTTGTGAACAGCCTCGCGAAAGGCGTATAGCGGCGACGTGCCGATATCGCCGAACACCACGCCGATGCTTCCAAAGGTGAGCGCCCAAAATCCGGTGGTTACCGGCACCTCAGTGGGAGCTTCGGCAGATGTCTCGTGGGAAGCCATGATCGAAGGAACGCCCTGACGGTCTCTTTGATCCCGGCTAGTCCCGTGATCGTCTTTGAGTGGCGTTTCTTATAGCACTCGCATCCGATGTCCACTCGGCAAGAGTGTGGGAACCGGAGAAACATATTACGCGAGAGGTAAAATAGTAGCACCGACTCATGGCTTGAGGTTTGGCGGAAGTGGCGGATCTTCCCGCATCAACGTGATGGTCACCCGCCGGTTTGCGGCGAGCGTAGGATCGTCAGGAAACAATGGCTGGGTGTCGGCCCTTCCCCCCACAGAGAACACGTGGGCGGTCGGCAGGCCTTCCTGCTCCAGAATTTGGCGAACCATGTTGGCCCGGTCCGACGACAAATCGAAGCCATCGTACCCGGATCGCGACGGCACGAACCCGGCCGAGGTGTGGCCGACAATTGCGACGCGCAGCGGCGTGGCTTTAAGCGGCCCGGCTAGCCGCTGGATCAAGCGCCTGGTTCGCTCGAATGGCTGCTTGGACCCATCGGCGAACATCGAGCGTCCGTCCTGATCGACGATCTCGAGATTCAGACCATGCTTGGTTTCCTCGAACATGATGTGCTTCGACAACTCGGTGATTTCAGGCATGTCCTGAAGCGCCTGCCGCAGTGACGCGGAAGCGAGCGCGAATTCGCGATCTGTCTTCATGCGCGCGCCAGCGGTCTTGTTGTTGTCGTATTGATCGGGAGTCGGGGTATTCGACGCTTCTTCGGGTGGAATGTGCGCGGTGTTTTTCAGTTTCGGCCGCGTCGGCAGACCGTCGGATTCAATAATGCCGGAATAGCGCGCCTGGGTCTGAACGCCGAACGCCTCACGCATTGAGCCGGCGACGATCTTGAGCTTGTTGGAATCCTGATTTGAGAATGCCACAAGCATCACGAAATAGCTCAGCAGCAGCGCCATCAGGTCGGCAAAGGTGACAAACCAGCCGTGGCCGCCATGCTCTTCCGCGCGTTTTTTCTTGGCCATCCCGTCAGATCCGTTTCCGCAGCCGTCGTTTAAGCCGGAACCGGCTCACCCAGTTCATGGCGATGCTTCTCCGGCAGATAAGCCAGCAGCATTTCACGGACCAGTGCCGGCGACTTGGCGTCCCGGATCATCAAAATGCCGTCGATGATCAGCGTCCGGTTGGTTTCTTCGTCGAGAACCTTGACGTGCAGTTTGTCGGCGATCGGCAGACAGATCAGGTTCGCAACCAGCGCGCCGTACAGCGTCGCCAGCAGCGCTACCGCCATGAAAGGACCGAGCTTGGAGGGATCCGACATGTTGGAGAACATCTGCACCATGCCGAGCAACGTGCCGATCATGCCGAATGCAGGCGCGCAATCGCCGATGGCGCGATAGATCTTCGAACCCTCGGTGAGGTGCATCAGAAAGTTGTCGCGATCGCGTTCGAGATTGTCGCGAATGAAGTCCATGTCGTAACCGTCGGCGATGTAGCGGATGCCCTTCGCCAGAAACGGATCGTCGGCTTCGATTTTTTCAAGGCCGACCGGCCCCTGTTTGCGGGCAACTTCCGCAATCCGGGCCAATTCATCGACGAGGTCGCGCGCGGTGAGCCGGCTCAGCGTGAAAGCGAATTTCGCGCCGAGCGGCAGCCCATGAAGGATCGCGGACAGCGGAAACCGGATCAGCGTGGCAGCGAACGAGCCGCCGAAAATAATAATGACGGCATGGATGTCGTAGAACATCCGGAAGTCGCCGCCCATCAGAACGAGCGTGCAAAGCACCGCGATACCCACGACGAGGCCGATGCTTGTGGCGATATCCATGAGAAAACTCCGACGCAACTCAACGGCGCGGCTCCTTCTGAGCCCGCGTCATGACCCTAGCGTCGATGCAATTAAGGTCGGGTAAAGGTTATTAAATTGAAGCGCCCGATGACGGCAACTTTGATGCGGGCTGCCACGAGATACCGCTCACACCGGATATCGCGAAAAAGGGCGCGCTCGGGCTCAAACAATTGAGCGACATTTAAGGATTTCATTAACCATAAGGCTGCGGGCAGCGCCATGAGCCGGCGAGAACGCTAGTTCAGGCGCGACGGCCGATCGTCCTGCTCGGGCTCAACCGGAGCGCCGCCAAATTCTTGCGGCACATCGGCGATTCCAGCCGAAGCGGCCACGCGGGCACGGCGCTCATGTTCGCGATAAGACTTCCATCCGATCGGCAGACTCAAGAGATAAATCAGCGAACCGCCGGTCAGGAGATGCCACGGATAGCTGATCAGCACGGCAATGAACAATACCACCAGCACAACCACCGGCAGCACCATATCGGGCGCAACCTTGCCGCCGATCATCTTGCCGGAGAAAACCGGCAACCGTGACACCATCAGGAATGCAATCATCAGAGTGAAAATCGTGGTGACTGCGACCGGCAATTGAGGCGCGCCGATAAAAACGAGATACATCGGCAACAGCACGCAGATCGCGCCTGCCGGAGCCGGCACGCCCGTGAAATAATTGGCGGCGAACGGTGGCTTGTTCGGATCGTCCATGGTGGCATTGAAACGCGCCAGCCGCAGCCCGCCGCTGATTGCGAAAATCATCGCAGCGATCCAGCCGACATTGTTGAGATCGTGCAACTGCCAGAAATACAGGATAAGCGCGGGCGCCACGCCGAAGTTGACGAAATCCGCGAGGCTGTCGAGTTCTGCGCCGAAGCGCGACTGACCCTTGATCATGCGCGCAACACGGCCATCGATGCCGTCGAGCACCGCCGCGAACACGATCGCCGCCAGCGCCAACTCGTTGCGGCCTTCGATGGAGAGCCGGATCGCGGTCAGGCCCGCGCAGATCGCCAGCAGCGTGATGACGTTCGGCACCAGCATCCGGATCGGAATCTGGCGAAATCGGCGGCGTCGCAAATCGGGCGTTCGTGGGTCAGGAAGCATGTCCATGGAGCCTTATATAACAGGCTCCACCCTGCTTCGCCATTGTGGCGAAAAGCCCGCCGGAGGATCGCGGGCGTGGTTAATCCACCCGGTAGCTTCGCCCGCCGTCGCCTAGCTTAAAATCGGCCAGCACGGTCTCGCCGGCAATGGCGGTCTGCCCTTCGGACACCAGCGCTTTGGCTCCGTCGGGAAGAAAAACGTCGAGCCGCGAACCGAACCGGATCAGCCCGAAACGCTCGCCTGCCCCGAGTTCCTGACCTTCCTTCACGAATGACACGATCCGCCGGGCCACCAGCCCCGCAATCTGAATAACGCCGATCCGTCCCGACGGCGTCGAGATCACCAGTGAGTTGCGCTCGTTGTCCTCGCTCGCCTTGTCGAGGTCGGCGTTTAGAAACTTGCCGGGACGATACGCGATGCGATCAATGCGGCCTGCTACCGGACTACGGTTCACATGGCAGTTGAACACACTCATGAAGATCGAAATGCGCGGCAACGGCTGATCGCCGAGGCCGAGTTCGGCCGGCGGCACGGCCTGCACCACCATCGAGACGCGGCCATCGGCAGGTGAGACCACGATCCCCTCGCGAACGGGCGTGACCCGCACCGGGTCGCGGAAAAACAGTGCGCACCACACTGTGAGGCCACATCCGATCCAGCCCAGCGGCGTCCATATCCAGAACAGGATCAGGCTGGCGAGCGCGAACGCTCCAATGAACGGATAACCTTCCGGATGGATCGGCGGAATTTGCGCGCGAATGGAATTAACGACGGACATAAGTTCACAGACCTGCGTTCAATTTGACCAAAATTATTCAGCCGCGGCGGGCGAAACGAGCGGATCCTCGACCGGCGGGGGCACGCGATTAGGCGCGATGTTCTCGTCCGCCATCATGGCCAGCTTCTCCCGCGCTTCCTGGGCCTCACGTTGCCTGTTCCACATGCTCGCGTAAAGGCCGTTTGCCGCCAGAAGCTGTGAATGTGTGCCGCGTTCGACAATGCGGCCCTGATCCAGCACGATGATTTCGTCAGCACCCACAATGGTGGAAAGCCGGTGCGCGATCACCAGCGACGTGCGGTTGCGCGAGACCTTCTCCAGCTCGTCCTGAATTTCCTGCTCGGTATGGCTATCGAGCGCCGAGGTTGCTTCATCGAGAACCAGGATCGGCGGCCCCTTGAGAATGGTGCGGGCAATCGCGACGCGCTGCTTCTCGCCGCCGGACAGTTTGAGGCCGCGCTCGCCAACTTCCGTCTCATAGCCCTTCGGCGACATTCGGATAAAGCCGTCGATCTGCGCCATGGCAGCCGCCTCCTCCACCTCGGCGTCGCTCGCATCCCAGCGCCCGTAGCGGATATTGTAGCGGATGGTGTCGTTGAACAGCACGGTGTCCTGCGGCACCATGCCGATGGACGCACGCAGGGAAGATTGAGTCACATCGCGGATGTTCTGGCCGTCGATCGTAATGCTGCCGCCGCTGACGTCATAGAGCCGGAACAGCAGACGCGAGATGGTGGACTTGCCGGCTCCCGAAGGCCCGACGATGGCGACGGTCTTGCCTGCCGGTACTTCAAAACTGAGCCCCTTCAGGATCGGCCGTTCAGGATCGTAGGAAAACTGCACATCATCGAACCGGACGACGCCGGTTGGCACGCGCAACGCCTGCGCACCGGGGATATCTTTCACTTCGGGATTCTTCGACAAAACGCCGAACATTTTTTCGATGTCGATGATGGCTTGCTTGATCTCGCGATAGACCATGCCCATGAAATTGAGCGGCTGATAAAGCTGGATCATCATGGCGTTGACCATGACGAAATCGCCCACCGTGTTGGTGCCGTTGCGCACGCCCATGGCGCACATCACCATCGTCGCTGTCAAGCCGAAAGTGAAGATAACCGCCTGCCCCGTATTAAGAACGGCGAGCGACGTATAGGTGTGAACGCTGGCCTGTTCGTAACGCGCCATCGACTTGTCGTAGCGCTGCGCCTCGCGCTCCTCGGCGCTGAAGTACTTCACCGTCTCGTAGTTGAGCAGCGAATCGATGGCCTTGGTGTTGGCCTCGGTATCCGAGTCGTTCATCTTTCGGCGAATCTCGATCCGCCATTCCGTCGCGTAATATGTATAAACCATATAGACCACGACAGTGACAAACGTAACGAGCACGTAGCGCCAGTCGAACTGCCACAGCAGCACGCCCATCATAAGCACGAGCTCAACGATTGTCGGCGCGAGCTGAAGGATCACCATGCGCACCATCGTCTCGATGCCGGTACGGCCACGCTCCAGAACGCGCGTCAGGCCGCCGGTCTTGCGCTCGAGATGAAACCGCAACGAGAGTTCGTGCATGTGGACGAAGGTGAGATAGGCAAGCTTGCGCACCGCGTGCATCGCCACCTTGGCAAACAGCCCGTCTCGCCATTGCGTCAGCACCATCATGATGATGCGGACGGCGCCGTAACTCAGCGTCATGATGAGCGGCGAAGCGATCAGCCACAGCATCCAGTTCGACGACTGCACCGGTGCCGTGTCCGCCCCGGTTAGCGCATCGATGGCCCACTTGAAGGTGAACGGAACGAACAGCGTAACCGCCTTGGCGATCAGCAAGAGCACCATCGACCAGGCAACGCGCATTTTCAGATCGAAGCGGTCGCTCGGCCAGATGTATGGCCAAAGGTGTGCGAGCGTCCCGAACATCGTCGCCTTTTCGGCACTCGTGTCCACAGGCTCGGGCTTCGGCTCGTTCACCTGTTGAGCAGGCTCGGATGGGTATTGGTCGACCATTCGGCGTCAGTTGCCTCTGGCCGGAGGCAACAGCGGACGATGACCGCCGGTCCCTTTTGTCGGTCGCATTCTCATCAGCGTCATATAGAGCGTTTGAGCCGCTTTCGCACCGGCTGGCAGCGATTTCTTTTCAAAAAGCCGCCATCCGTAAAACAACCGTGCCGGGGCGATTATCTCGCGCCGCAGCGCACACGTCTTGACGACGTCGCAATGCGATGCCACATCGCGCCTTATGAACACCATCAAGAATGTCTGCGTCTATTGCGGCTCCGGCCCTGGCACCAACCCCGAATTCATTAAGTCAGCCACAGCTTTCGGAAGAACCCTCGCCGAGAACGGCGTCGGGCTCGTCTATGGCGGCGGCTCGATCGGGCTGATGGGCGCAGTGGCGACCGGGGCGCTCGACCACGGCGGCAACGTCACCGGCATCATCCCGGATTTTCTCACCGCACGGGAAAACGCGCTTCAGCGCGCGCAGGAACTGATCGTCACCAAGGATATGCACACGCGAAAACAGCTGATGTTTGAACGCTCAGATGCGTTCGTGGCCTTTCCCGGCGGCATCGGCACGCTGGAAGAACTGGTGGAGCAACTGACCTGGGCGCAGCTCGGCCGACACACCAAGCCAATCCTGATCGCCAACATCGCGGGTTTCTGGAATCCCCTGCTCGTATTGCTCGACCACATGAAGGACACAGCCTTCATTCGCGCCAACCTGTCGGTGGATATTCTGACTGCGGATCTGGTCGAGGACATTCTGCCGAAGCTGGAGAAGGCCAACGCGCGGGTCCCGGAAGCGACCAAGCTCATGTCGGCCGGCGTCGCAAACAAGCTCTAGGTTTGGCGAGGCGGCTTCTTCAAGCCGACGCCTCATCCTTTAGAAACGTCACCACCTCGATGCGATTGCCGTCAGGATCGACGGCGAATGCCGCGTAATAGCTCGGATGGTATTCCGGGCGCGAACCGGGTGCACCGTCGGACCGGCCGCCTGCTTTGATTACGGCGTCGTGAAAGGCCTCGATCTCGGCCGCAGTCCGCGCGCGCAGACAAATGTGCGTGCCACTCTCCGGCGGCACCGGCTTCATATCCGCGCGAAGATTGATCCAGAACTCCGGATACGTCTTGCCAAAGCCAACCGTCGTGGGCCGCACGATCAGCGTGCTCAAGCCAAGCGGTGCAAATGCCGCTTCATAGAATTTCATTGCGCGCGCGAGATCGGCAACGCCGACAGACACATGATCGATCATCGGCGCTTCTCCTTCGCGGATAACGTACCTATGTCGGCGCGTTCGACTTCACCAGCTTGTAGATGACCGAATCCATCAGCGCCTGAAACGACGCGTCGATGAT
>JAZKGC010000137.1:0-4146 GCA_040386115.1 Pseudomonadota bacterium | reverse complement strand
ACCATTGATTGGCCGATATACCAGAGAGCCCAATCTTCTCGGATGCCGTGGGATTGGGCGAGCGCGATTGTCCGCTCATTGAATGGGGAGAGATAAAGCGCACAGATGAAAGCGGTCATTTGCTGGTCGCCATTTTTTTGACGATCCGGGCATATCGCGCGGTACGAGGGTGAGTGACGTTCCCGTTGACAGCCATCCAAGTAAGGCTGCCGCGCTCGTTAAAGTCATGTGGAAGTCCAGCCCATCCATCCTTCATGAAAGCGCCAAGCCAATCGGGATGTTCGTCTAAGAACGATACGATCAGGCCCGCCGTTTCCATCGCGCCGACGCCAGCATTGCGACCGAAACTTTCCGACACATCGGCCAATCGCTCAATAAACTCGGCAGCGGAAACGTTGTTGAATGCAGTCATGCCGCACCGCGCAATGGGATTGAAGCCGGAACGGTCGAGACCGAAGGGCGCGATGCCGTAGGCACGAAAGCCCGGTCGCCGGAGGCGATGCGCTCAACCATGAACCCGCATACCCCGCTCAATCCGAGAAACAGCCCTACGATCTTCCCTAGAAAGACCCTGAAACTTCAACCGACGTTCAACGTCAGCCTCCAGGTCAGCAATGGCTTTGCGCTTGATCGCAGCGGCGTCACGAAGCTGTTCCCGACGCTCGATTGCGGCCAGTCTCAACCTATCCCGTTCCTTACGGACGGAGGTGATGTAGAGACGGATTCGGGAGATCATGCCATTTCCTCCCCACAGTCACAGCAGAAGGCGCTGCCGCAGCAGCAATGCCCATGCTCCGCACAGTGATCGGCGTTCTCGGAAAGCTCCGTCGCCATGCTTTCGGCAGCATCTATTTGGGCCTTATGCAGCGCCGGATGCACATCTTCCGCTGGGCCAGCTTCACGCAGGGCAGCCGCCGATTTGGCGAACCGCGATGACCATTCACGATCTTTGCTCATGCCAACTCCTCAATTTCAGCTAATCTTCGGATCAACCGCTTCCGTTCTTCGGCAATGTCAGGGGTGGCCTCGGCAGTGGCGAGAACCTTGGGGAGAGGTATCTGACCATCCATCAGCTCGAATGCGCCAAGGCCGGATAGCTCCAGGTATGCCGATGCGAAGGACACCCCGAGAAACTTGGTGATGCTGGCGAGGGCTTCGAGCGACAGTGGGCGAAAGTCGGGACTATCCGGCTCGCACATGGCGCATTCGATCAAGCGGTCAGGGATACCAGCGCCGTTAGACAACTGCTTGACGGTAAAGCGCCGCCCCCGCCCAACATAGAGACGCAAGGCATCCCGCTGCGCTTCCCGAATTGCGTTGCGGGAAACGAGCGGTGTGAAATTCGCGGAATCGGGCGCGGATGCCATGTAGATGCGTCTCTATGAAAGGAGGAAACAGACGGCCATCAGCCGATCGTTTGAAGCTCGCGGGCCAGTTTGTTGGCTTCCGCCAGCGCGTATTTCAGGCGATCGAGCTGGCCGAAATGTCCGCTCGGCACTGGACTGACCGAAGCCGATTTCGCGCCGCCGCTGCCCCGACAGCGATCAATGAAGCTCTCGATCGCTTCGGCGGTGCGTTCGGCTTCATCGGCAAGATCGCCGAACTGGGCGAAATAGGGCCGATCCGCCGCATCTGCTTGCCCCGCGATGGTGCTGTCACTTCCGAACATAATTCATTCTCCTTTGGGTTGACCGGCGTTGATGAGATCGGCGAGCCGGATGCCGCCTTGCGTGTGAGAGAGATCATCGCCGCCGTGGCGGAGGCCCTGCGCGTCAATCCATGCGCGGCTGATTGCCTCGATAAGACGATATATGCAGATGTGGATGAGACCGCCGAGCAATGCGGCGAGGGCGAGGTAAAAGAGGATCGAGGCGATCATCTAGCGACGCTCCCGCGACTTGCTTCGGCGATTGAAGCCAAAGTCGTGGGCTGCTTCAGCCGCGAGAGCGACCCCGGCAAACGGCCAATACACCGGCCATATGAGAGTCCATCCCAAGGCGTCGTAAGCCCTAAAGCGGCCCATCAGGAACGCAGAGACCAGAATACCCGCGACATACCCGATGGCGACGGCGATGCAGACGGACGCGCTCATGCCGCGACCCAACAAATGTTATGTGCCGTCCCTGATAGAGACAGCGACGAATGGCTTGACGCATGTGTGTACGGTACCGGGTTGATTAATCGGGATCGCTGCTTTTCATTGGACCGTCGCGATTCGCGGCCAGTGAAGGAAAGCTTATGTTCCGGACCCCCGCAGCGTTTTGTGATGTTGTTCCCGAGTATGCGATCGTCGATGGACGCATGGAAATCAGGATGGGGGAAATGGCCCTCGTTATGCCGCTCTATGTGTTCGAGGCTGGATGCCGACGAGCCGATGCTGTCATTGCAGCTTGGCGGCGCGAACAGCGCGGCGAGGTCGTTCCGATACGCGGTTGACGTCATGCCGCCTCGTCCTTCGCCAGCGGCTTTGTCAGGCCGTCCGCAGTGACGATGTTTCCCGATGCCGCGATGATCGACCGCATGGTGTCGCGGGTGATGTTCTGGCGTCCGTTGCGGATGCGCCAAACCGATACCGCGCTTAGCGGCGGATCGCACTTTTGGCCGAACTCGGCGACCGATGGAGAGCCTGGGAGATTTAGGAATTGATCGAGGGTCATGCTTTTACTTACGCCCCATGTAAATCACTTTCAAGCGACATTTTACATGGCGGTGCATTTTTTGACCGGCGGGACTGTGGGATATCTTCCTACATGGACCGTAAAGGCACCTATATTCGGAATTGGCGGAAGCATAAGGGCTTCTCGTTGGACGACATGGTGGGCCGATTAGCGGCGATTGGCGTCGAGACGACTAGCGCGAGCCTCAGTCGGATCGAACGCGGCATACAGCCTTATTCGCAGGACATCATGGAGGCGATGGCCGAATCCCTAGGGATAGAGGTCTGGCAATTCCACAATGACAATCCCGACATCCCGACCGCGCCGGTTGGCGATCTCGTCGGGAAGCTGACCGAGGCGGAGGCGCGGCAAGCGGAGGCCGTCCTGCGCGCCATGTTCGAGAAACTGGCCTAAACTTACGCCCCAACCACCGTCTAAGCTGTAGCGTCCGCGTCTTGCGGCGAAACTTTTTTGCGTCTAGCGTAAGAAATCGCTTGCCAATCGTATTACATGGGGCGTAAGGTTATCTCTAAGCCGAACCACTCGGCAGAGGAGATGACGGTCATGGCAAGCGAGATCGACGCTGCGTTCTTCACGGAAGTGCTGGAGAGCAACAAAGCATCCGTTCGCGAGGCGGTAAAAGAAACCATCCTCAACAGCGTGAAGCAGCAGTTCCAATGGGAATTGCCCGAGACGGTCAAGAAGGTCTTTTCTGACTTCATCACCGAAGAGGTTGTGCCGGAAATTCGCGCCGAGTTGGAGGCCAACAAAGCGGCTTTCGTCGATGCCGCGACTGAGATCGCCCGCACTGCCGCTGCCGAAGTCGGGAAGGCGCTTCAAAAGCAAATTGCCGAGAACCTGACAAAGTCTTGGAACCTCCGCAATGTGGTGGAGGCACTGACCCGATGAACGCCCACATCTCACTCGTCGCTCATCGCCCTGTCGTTATACAGCGGCCTTTCGAGCGCGAGAGTTTCGCCTTGCCGCGTTGGGCGCGCAATTTGGAATGCCGCCTGTTGCTATCTGTGATCGCCGCAGAGAAGCCCGCCCGCAACCGCGTCCTTACCGTGGACGATTGGAACGAGCCTTCCGAGATTGGCTATGCGGGCGGTAACGCATCCCGTCTCCGCGCCATTGCCGAAGCTGCCATGCTCGACATGTATGCCGCGCTACCGCAGCCGAAACGGGATTATCCCGGTCAGCCTGTCGATACCAGTGAGTTTGATCGGCGGCGGGATGAGGTGATCGCATTCTTCCGAACAAACGGCGCGGATGCGTTGATCGCGAAGGTGTTGTCGTGAGAAGCGACTTCTATTCCCTTCCATGGGCCGCGCAACAGGCGATCCGAAAAGGTGAGCGTGCCTCCCACGATGCGCGCCGCCAGTCTTATACGATGGCCGAACTTAACGCAAAGAACGCCGATCTAGCCCGCGACAATATCGCTAAGGATAAAGAGATTGAGGCTTTGCGGGAGGCTTTGGTCGATGCC
>JAZKGC010000136.1:0-23590 GCA_040386115.1 Pseudomonadota bacterium | reverse complement strand
GGTGAGGGGCAGGATAACGGGCCGGGCAACCGCGTGGGACGCCAGCAGAACAGCGGCAACACCACCGACCCGCTCGGCCGGCCGCTGAATGGCCGCGAGTGGAGCGACGATCTCAGCGTGAAAATCCCCGGCGAGATCGACGTGCAACGCGTGCGCAGAATTCTGGAAGAACTGCGGCGGCGGCTCGCGGACCCGCAGCGGCCGCAGATCGAACTCGATTACATCGAGCGCCTGCTCAAGGATTACTGAGTTCGCGGGGGCGCGCGGGCAATCATCGCGACGTCCGGCATATCCAGAAACATCTACACGAGAATTTCGCAATGAGGCCGCTTGACAGTTTTCGAAGTGGGCTATATTTAACCAGAAGGTTATTTAACCAATTGGTTATATGAAAGACGCCGATGGACCAGCTGAGCAGCAAATTCGCGGCACTCGCCGACCCTACAAGGCGCGCGATTCTTGCGCGTCTCGTTCTCGGCGAGACGTCGGTGACGGAACTCGCTGAACCGTTCGCCATGAGTCTCCCGGCTGTCTCGAAGCATCTGAAGGTGCTGGAACATGCCGGTCTTGTCACCCGCGGCCGCGCGGCCCAGTGGCGGCCATGCCGGATAGAACCGGCCGCGCTCAAAGAAGTTGATGACTGGCTGGAAGAGTATCGGCGCTTCTGGGATGCACGGCTCGATCGTCTCGAGGAATATCTCGGCGAGTTGCAGGCCAAAGAGAACCAGAACGCTTCTTCGAAGCTTCGCAAGATTGCGAAGCAGAAGTCTCCGCGTGTGCGCTCAAAAAAGTAGGGGTCCGTTCCCCGCAGCAATGCCTTGAAGTTTGATCATCAACCGAGAGTAAGGAGTTTAGCTATGACCGGCCAGCCAACCCAGCTCCCCTCGCTTGTGCCCCATCTCGTGGTGGATGGCGCCGTCGATGCGCTCGCATTCTACAGCAAGGCATTCGGCGCGACGGAAACGATGCGGATGCCCGCGGAAGACGGCAAACGCTTGATGCACGCCCAGATGACGGTGAACGGTGCGGCCGTCTATTTGATGGATTACTTTCCGGAGTATTGCCACCACGGCGACGGCAAAACCGAATCTCCCGGCAAGCTCGGTGGCTCGACGTTTCTCATTCACCTCGAGGTGCCGAACTGCGACGAAGCTTTCAAGCGGGCGATTCACGCCGGTGCGACTGTTATTCTTGAGCCTTGGGATGCGTTCTGGGGTGCGCGCTATGCGCAGGTGCGCGATCCGTTCGGTCACGGCTGGAGCCTCGCGCATCCGCAACCGCCCAAGACTGGCTGACAAGGCCGCCTGATCGCCACGAAGAATCAACATGGCAATTAATGGAGAAAGACAGATGGCCTCATCTCAAGCCGCCGCGGCTGCAGACACCGTCAGCAAGGAGTTCGTCATCGAGCGGGTGTTCGATGCGCCGCGCGATCTGGTTTGGAAGGCGTGGACCGAAAAAGATCGTCTGATGCAATGGTGGGGGCCGAAGGGTTTCAAGATGGTCAATGCCCGGCTGGACCTTAAGCCCGGCGGCAGTTTCCACTACTGCATGCATGCGCCAGACGGCAGCGAGATGTGGGGCAGGTGGACGTTCCGTGAAATCGTCATGCCGGAGCGGCTGGTTTTCATCAATGCTTTTTCCGACAAGGACGGCGGCCTGACGCGCCATCCCATGGCGCCGACATGGCCAATCGAAATGCTGGGAACGATGACGCTTGTAGATCAGGGCAGCAAGACATTGTTGGTCAACCGCATGGTTGCGCTGAACCCGACAGACGAAGAGCGCGCGACGTTCGAAGGCGGCTTCGACAGCATGAAGCAGGGCTTTGGCGGAACGTGGGATCGACTTGCTGCGTATCTCGCGTCGGCGCGGGCCTGAATCCTGGAGTGCATTTCATGGATGAACTCATTCCGATCTCGCCGGCCGCGTTGTGGGGCGGCCGCATTCTCAGCGGCCTCGTGGTCGTCTTTCTGCTGTTCGACGGATTTATCAAGCTGATCCCGCTCGATGTCGTCATCGAGACGTCCCGTCAGCTTGGCATTCCGACCAGCCTCGCATTCACACTTGGCGTTCTGACTCTGGTTTGCACGTTTCTCTATGTCTATCCGCGCACATCCGTTCTCGGCGCGATTCTACTGACCGGCTACCTCGGCGGCGCGATGTACGTGCATCTTCGCGCGGGAAGTCCGCTTTTCAGCCACACGCTGTTTGGTGTGTATCTCGGGGCGATGATCTGGGGCGGGCTCTGGCTGCGTGACGAGCGCGTGCGCCTGATATTTCCTTGGCGGCGCTAGCACCAACTTAACCTGGATCCTGAAAAGAGCAATCACATGATGACCACGATGACCTACCTTGCCATCGGCCTCGCCGTTCTGATCGGAGTGATTCTGATCGTTGCGGCAATGCGGCCAGACACCTTCCGTGTCGAACGGTCGATCGACATCAACGCGCCGGCGGACAAGATCTTCCCGCTCATCAACGACTACAAGCATTGGAGTTCATGGTCGCCTTACGAAAAGCTGGACCCGGCGATGAAGCGAACCTTCAGCGGTGCGCCGAGCGGAAAGGGCGCGGTTTACGAATGGAACGGCAACAAAAATGTCGGCCATGGGCGGATGGAAATTCTGGATACAACGCAGGCGTCCAAGATAATCATCAAGCTGGATTTTTTCAGCCCGTTCGAGGCGCATAACATTGCTGAGTTCACCATGCGGCCGCAGGGCAGCGCAACGAATGTGACCTGGGCGATGCACGGCCCGGCTCCTTTTATGACAAAGATCATACACATGTTTTTCAACATGGATCGGATGTGCGGAGACCAGTTCGCGGAAGGTCTGGCGAGTATGAAGACTGTCTCTGAAAAGCAGGGCTGACGCATCGGTCGGAAACCCCATGACGAGTGCGCGCGATTTGCGGCGTATCGCGCTCTCGCTGGAGGGCACGACCGAAGCGCCGCATTTTGACCGCGCTGCGTTCAGGGTCGCGCGGATTTACGTGACGCTTGCCGCCGACGGCCGCACTGCCAATCTCAAACTCACGCCGGATGAGCAGGAGTTCAAATGCCTGCTCGCACCGGATGCATTCGCGCCGGTACCGAACGCATGGGGCAAGCAGGGGTGGACCACGATGACACTCGCGGCGCTGGATGCCGTAGAGTTAAAGAAATCATTGCAGGCGGCCTGGCAGCACGCGCAACCGAAAAAGCGGAAGCGGTGATGCACACCTCGCGCAGGCTCGTGCTTGCAAGGCGGCGCGACGGGTTATCATCCGTTGCGGCCTTCACCGCGTAGCGTCGGCAGGCCGATTCCTGTCGCCTCGAATCCGCCATCCACGCAGAGCATTTGTCCGGTGATGTAGCTTGCGCGCTCGCTGCACAGGAAGAAAATAGCGTCCGCGAGTTCTTCTTCCAGTCCGTAGCGGTTGAGCGGAATGGTGTCGTGATAGTCGGCGCGGATCGCGGGCGTGTGCACCGCCTTCGCCATCGCTGTATCGACGGGACCGGGCGCAACAGCATTGACGCGGATGCCGAGCGTCGCAAGTTCGACCGCGAACTGCTTGGTAAGGTGGGCGAGACCCGCTTTGCTGGTGCCATAAGCGGTGCGCAGCGTGGAGGCGCGCAAGGCGGAAATCGACGTGATGTTCACGATGGCGCCGCCGCCGTTTTCGCGCATCAGGGGTGCTGCCGCCTGCGTGCACAGGAACGGTCCGGTCAGGTTCACCGCCAGCACGCGGTCCCAGTCTGCCTGCGTCGTCTCGAGCAGCGGCTTGAAAATCGCGATGCCGGCATTATTCACCAGCGCGTCGAGCCGACCGTAGTGCTGGCCGACTTGCGCCATGGCCGCAGCGACTGCCGCTGCATCGGACACGTCGCAATGAATGGCGAGGGTGGCATCCGGCGCGGCCAGCGCCTTGAAGGTCTGGCCGAGAAGCTCACCCTCGACGTCGAGCATGGCGACGCGCCAGCCCTCAGCCAAAAATCGCTTCGCCGCCGCAAGCCCGATGCCTCGCGCGGCACCCGTCACCAGTGCCACTTTCTTCTGGTCGTTGGTCATGACAGTCCTGTTTCCTGACAATCAAAGAGTTCGTAATTTCGTAGGGTCAGATTCGCGGCACCCAATCCATCCGCACATTAGATCGATAAGCCGTAGCGCGACCTGAGACGATGCGTATGAGCAGGCAGGCATCCGGATTCTGTAGGCATATCCCACGATTTCCAAAGCTCCGGATAGGACATGTGCGCAAATTCGATTCGGCCGCTGCTGGGCGAAGCTGCAAACCGTGCGATTTCCGCCCTGTGTTCTGCGAACCTTGCATAAGCCGGCCGCGATTTCAGTCTTCCCTGCGTGACGCCAGTGCATCGGCGACCGCGGTGCGGATATCCGACACCGCGAACGGCTTGGTGATGACATCGTGCACGATGGCATCGAGCCCGGATGCCCGCTCGCGCTGATCGGCAAAGCCGGTCATCAAAAGAATGGTCAGCCTCGGGAAATCGCGCGCCGCGGCCAGCGCCAGCGCGATGCCGTCCATCACCGGCATTTTGATATCGGTGAGCAGAAGATCGAACGCGCCGCTTTCGCGGACCAGAATCTCGAGCGCCTCAGCCCCGTCCTCGGCGGTGACGATTTCGTGCCCGTCCATGGCGATAGCGCGCGCCACCAGCAGGCGCATCGATTCTTCGTCGTCGGCGATCAGAACGCGCGACATCAGGTGCCTCCGGACGCAATGTCCTGCTTGTGGAAGAACCTGACCGCAATCGCGCGGCCCTCCGCCGGCGGAGAGGCCAGCCGTGTCTTGAACCAGGCCTTTTCGCCGGGATTGAGCACCGGCTGCTCGAGCACGGCGTTCCAGGCGTAAACGTCCGAACCATTGGCGTCGCGCACGATGAATCGGAGCCGGGGAATTTCAACCGGCCTGCGCGTCACATCGATAATCGCACCTTCGATCAGCAGGACCGGCTTGTTGTTGACGATTTCAGTGCTGATCTTCACGTCTTCGAACGCGAGGCCGCGCAGATTCACGCCCATGCCCGCCATTTTGAAGAATGCCGCTGTTTGCGGCATCACCCGCACCACGTCGGCGCGCCATGCGATCAGCGCAAAGACCATGGCTCCAAGCACGGCACAAACCACCGTCAGGTTCATGGCCCCCGGAAGGGCGGCGGCCCAACTTGAAGGCTTCAGGAAGGATGCGACGGGCTGCCGGAGCCGCCCGAATCTTGATTCGTATTTCGGCTCCGCGGCTGCAAGAGCCTCGTTCCGCTCAGCCAGCGACGGCCAGTGCTGATCGGTTCCGCCAGCCGGCTCTTTGGTCTGAGGCTCGGTCCATTCGGCGGCAATTGGCGGACTTTCGATATGCGGAGCATGATCGTTCTGCCACCCGCCTGTAGCCGCCACGTCGTTTGGCTGGAAATCGGTTGCGTTGTGTGGGTCCGCGGCCTCTTCCCGACCGGATGTTGCTGCAGCGGCGGCCATCTCCTGCGGCATCGCCTGCCAGACTTCGTGGCAGCGGGAACAGCGAACTCGCCGCCCCGCCTCGCCGAAATTGGCCGGATTGACCGCGTAGGATGTCGTACAATGGGGGCAGACAATGTGCATGGACGAATCGCCAGAGTGAAAGCGTCTCGAAGCTATCCGGCGTCCGTTAACGAATCGGAAACCATAACGGCCGCAAAACCGTTTTACGGCCATCGTTCCGGCGGCTGCCCTTGGGTCATCGTGCCCTTGGGCAGGGCGGGCGATGCCTCCATCGATCATGTCGAACGGAGCTGAGCTTGGTCCGGTTCGAAAATGTCGGTTTGCGCTACGGGCTTGGCCCGGAGGTTCTGCGCGACCTGACCTTCCAGATCCCTGCACGTTCCTTCCAGTTTCTCACCGGGCCGTCCGGTGCGGGAAAAACGTCGCTGTTGCGCATGCTGTTCCTGTCGTTGCGTCCGACGCGGGGGCTCGTCAATCTGTTCGGCAAGGATGTCTCGCTGCTGAACAAGGATTCGCGCGCGGAGTTGCGCTCGCGAATCGGCATCGTGCTGCAGGACTTCCGGCTGCTCGACCACATGACGACCTACGAGAACGTGGCGCTGCCGTTCCGCGTGATGGGGCGAAGCGAATCCAGCTACCGCAAGGAGGTCATCGATCTGCTGAACTGGGTTGGCCTCGGCAAGCGGATGGATGCGCTGCCGCCAATTCTGTCCGGCGGCGAAAAGCAGCGCGCGGCAATTGCGCGCGCGGTCATCGCGCGTCCGCAACTGCTGCTGGCCGACGAGCCGACCGGCAACGTCGATCCTTCGCTGGCGCGGCGGCTCCTCAGTCTGTTCATTCAGTTGAACAAGTCCGGCACCGCCGTCATCATTGCAACGCATGACATTGCCCTGATGGATCAATACGAGGCCCGGCGCATGGTGCTGCATGAATCGCGGCTGCATATTTATGATTAGGTCATTTGTCATCGAGCGGAACGCCATGAGTGCAGTGCCATGATGGATCTCGGCAACGATGCACCGCAGATGACGGCGAACGCGCGAAACATGTCGCCGATCGTCCCGCGCGGGTCGATTGCCGGCCGCGCCCTGATCGCGGTGGTCGCCATCATGACGTTTCTCGCGTCGATGACGACTGGCGCGGTGCTGCTGGTGCGCGCCTCCGCGTCCGAATGGCAATCGGACGTCGCGAGCGAGTTGACGATTCAGTTGCGGCCCTCGCCCGGCCGCGACATCGAGCGCGATGCCAGGGCCGCTGCGGATGCGGTGCGCGGTCAGCCGGGCATTCTGGATGTGCGGCAATTCACCAAGGACGAATCGGCGAAACTGCTGGAGCCGTGGCTGGGCACGGGATTGTCGCTCGATGACCTGCCGGTCCCTCGGGTCATCGTCGCACGAATAGCGCCGGGCGCGGTCCCGGATCTGGCGGCCCTGCGCCGCAGCGTTGCCCAGGCGGCGCCCTCGGCCAGCATCGACGATCATCGTGCCTGGATCGAACGCATGAGGTCGATGACGGGCGCCATCGTTCTGGCGGGCACGGCCATTCTCCTGCTTGTGATCGCGGCCACCGTGATCTCGGTGTCCTTCGCGACACGGGGGGCGATGGCGGCCAACAAGCCTATTGTGGAAGTTCTGCATTTTGTCGGGGCGCAGGACCGCTATATCGCCAACCGCTTCCTGCGCCACTTCCTGCGGCTAGGCCTCGAAGGAGGATTGATCGGCGGCCTTGCCGCGATGCTGACATTCGGCTTTTCCGAGTCGATCGGAAGCTGGTTCTCCGGTACGCCGGTCGGCGACCAGTTTGCAGCGCTGCTGGGGACATTCGCGTTGCCCGCATCCGGATATCTCGTTCTTGCGGCACAAGCCGTGATGATTGCAGCAGTCACGGCATGGACCTCGCGGCGCACGCTTTTTGCTACGCTCGACGAGATCGACTAAAGCGTTTGCGGGCGATGTACGAGGCGGCTCGCGTGAGGAAAACGCATCAAACCATGGAGTGATGGACGTTTTGAGGCCACAGCGGTGCCGGATTTTGAGATAGACTTGACGCCGGAAAACCACACGGCCATGCCTGTATCTGCCTAACACAAGACAAGTTTCATGACCCGCCTGAGCGACCCAAGATCGTCTGACACCTCACGAAGCCGCGCGGGCAAGGCGCGCTGGCGCTGGCGTGCGGCCAAGCTTGCGGTATTGGCTATCCTTGTCGTGGGCGTCGGGGGTTTCGTCTGGTTCCTGTCCAAAGTGCTTCCCACCGAGGAAAAGCCGTCGCGCAACGCAGACGGCATCGTCGTTCTCACCGGCGGGTCGTCGCGGGTCTCGGACGCGATGGATTTGCTGTCGGCCGGATATGGCCGGAGGCTTCTTATTTCCGGCGTGCATCCGACCAACGGCCTCAACGACATCCAGCGCACGCTGCCGGAGAGCCAGCGCCTGCTTTCCTGTTGCGTCGATCTGGACCGGTCCGCGGTCAACACCCGCAGCAACGCGACGGAGACGCGGCGCTGGGCCACGGAGCGCGGTTTCCATTCATTGATCGTGGTGACATCGAATTATCATATGCCACGCGCGATCGTCGAACTGTCCCACGCGATGCCGGACATCGAACTGGTCCCGTTCGCCGTGATCGGCGACAAATGGCGCGAAGAGCCCTGGTGGACGAGTGGCGCCGCGCTGCGGCTCCTGCTATCGGAGTACGCGAAATTTCTCTTTGCCGAGATGCGGGTTGCTTTCGGCGGGGTGGGGCAGGGCGGCAGGCCGGATATCGGTATGCTCTCGCCGGTGCAGCCTCATAAACCCGCGACAGCCTCCGCCAACTAATGGTCCGGTTCTGACATTCGCATCCCACCTTTGCAGCACTCTTTGCGAATGTCAGAACCAAAGGATTACCAGCAACTATAACTTCTCGTGTCCTTTCGAATCCGACGTTCGCTTTGAGGGGGCTGCAAAATGAAGCGAACGTCGGGTTCGGGACACTAGGCGGGTTCTTCGATGTTTTCGATATTTCTGCGTTCGCTGATTTACAACATCGTTTTCTATTTGAACCTGACGTTCTGGGTGCTGCTCGGGATCCCCACCTATGCGATGCCGCGCTGGGGGGTCGTCTGGATTGCAACGAACTGGGGGAAGACCAGCATCTGGTGGATGCGGATCATCTGCAACACCAGGGTCGAATATCGCTGTCTGGAAAAAATTCCAGAAGGTCCGCTGATCGTCGCTTCAAAGCATCAGTCGGCTTGGGAAACCTTCGCGCTGCTGCAATTCTTCGACCAGCCGCTTTATATTCTCAAGCGTGAATTGACGTGGCTGCCGCTGTTCGGCTGGTATCTCCTCAAGGCCGGCATGATCGGCGTCGACCGCAAAGCCGGCGGGAGATCGTTGATCGCGATCACGAAGCGCGCCAGCCGGGAAATCCAGCGCGGCCGTCAATTGCTGATTTTCCCCGAAGGCACGCGACGCGCCGTCGGCGCACCGCCCGACTACAAGAACGGCGTCAGCCTGATCTACGGCGACGCCGGCGTGCCCTGTATTCCCGTCGCGCTCAATTCCGGATTGTTTTGGCCGCGCCGGACATTCATGCGCTATCCGGGGACGCTCGTGGTCGAGTTTCTCGATCCCATCCCACCCGGTCTGTCACGCCGTGAGTTCACCGTGCGCCTTCGGGCTGCCATCGAAGATGCGACCGACAGACTGGTCAAGGCCGGACGCGAGGAGCAGGTCAGGCTCGTCGGCTTTTCCGCTCCTGTCGTTGTATCCACGGAATCCTGAGCGCACTTGCCCTCGCGCCGCGCCAATCGCTTAGACGCGGCGATGCAATGCTGCTTCGCCGTGTAACATCGCTGCGAGCCGGTGCAGCGGCGTGTCGCGAATGCCTTGGGCTTCCAGCGCCGTCACGGTCGCGATGACGTATTCGTCATTCGGTCCATAGGCACCATGCCCCTGCCGCACCAGCCGCAACTGCTCGTCGAGCGTGAGACGTCCGGCATATTGATCGTGGCTGCGGTCGGCGACATAGGCGAGCGCGCTGACGCGCTGGCGGGCGTCGCTCTCGATCCAGACCGAGCGCATCACTTCGCGATAGACGCCGGTGACCTGCTCGCGTTCCCGCAGATAGGCGACGGTGGCCTTCCGTTGAGATGCCGCCACCCTGAACGTGACGCCCTGACAGGCTCCGCCCCGATCGAGCCCCAGCACGAGGCCGGGCTTCTCGGGGGTGCCGCGATGGACCATCGAGTAAATGCACAGCGAGCGGTGTTCGCCGATCAGTCGCGCGGGCCTCTGTTCCAGAAATTCGAATCCCGGCTTCCAGATCAGCGAACCGTAACCGAACACCCACAGGTCGCCGTCGGGGAATTCCGCTTCTGAAAGGGTTTTTGCGGCCATTTCCAACGCCTATCAGCACGCCCTTGCACGTGCAACCATATGGACTTCAATGCGATTTGAGAGAACATGGCATCTTTCAAATGCCTAATTCCGATGGTTTAGGTTTTTCATGCATACTTATCCAGTTGTCCCGCGCCGCCGCCTTTGGCCTGTTTTCGTCATGCCTGTTCTCGCCCTTGCCGCGGCTGCGGCATGGAGCGGATTCTGGTTCTATGCGGCGTCGCAGGTGGACGAAAAGTTCGATGGCTGGCGCACCCGCGAGGCGAAATCCGGCCGCACTTACGAATGCGCCAACCGCACGGTGGCGGGATTTCCGTTCCGCATGGAGGTGCGTTGCGAAAATCCGGTGGTGACACTGACGTCGCAAACGGCCGAGCAGGTCGCCACGCAAGCCCAATTGACGGCACGCCTGAAAGACATTCTGGTCGTGGCGCAAATATACGACCCGACCAAGATCATTGCCGAATTCACCGGCCCCGCGACGGTCAGCAACAAGGGTGAAACGCCGTCCTTCGTCGGAAACTGGACTACCGGCAGGGCCAGCGTGTCCGGTTTGCCGGTCACGCCGCAGCGCGTCTCGATGGTGTTCGATGACCCGGCGCTGGATCGTATCAGCGGCGCGGTGCAGACGCCGTTGCTGCGCGCCAGGCATCTCGAATTGCATACGCGGCTCGTGGATGGAGCGCTGACCGACAACCCGGTGATCGAGACCGCGCTGCAAATCGCCGCCGGCAGCCTTCAGGGATTGCATCCGATTCTGGCCACACCGTTCGACGCCGATATCCGCGCGCAACTGCGAGGTCTGAAGAATTTTTCGCCGAAGCCGTGGCCGGAGCGGTTTCGCGACATTCAAGCCGCCAACGGCCGGCTTGATTTCACCCAGTCGCGGGTTCAGCAAGGCGAGGTGATTGCGGTCGCCGCCGGCTCGCTCGGGATTACACCGAGCGGCTATCTTGACGGCGAGTTGTTGATGACTGTTGTGGGTCTGGACAAGATCGTGCCGCAACTCGGGCTCGATAAAGCGCTGGCCGAAGGCGTGCCGCAATCGGCGGTCGATCGCATTGCGCCGGGCGTCAGCGCGCAGGACGTCAACAAGGTGATCGGCGCGCTCGACCGGATGATTCCCGGCCTCGGCAATGTCGCGCGCAAGAACGCCAATGCCGGCGTGGTTGCGGGGATCAATCTGCTGGGGCAGGCGTCCACGTTGGAGGGCAAGGCAGCGCGGGCGTTTCCGCTGAAATTTGCCGAGGGCGTGATCTCGATTGGGCCGCTCAAAGTTGCCCCGACGCCGCCGCTGTTTTGAGCGAATTGAGATCAAGGGCGTTGACGGTTGAACAATTTCAATTGTCATTGCCGGGCTTGACCCGGCAATCCATCATTCTGAAATACTTTTTAGATGGATGCGCGGGTTAAGCCGCACATGACGCTTATGGCGTCTTCGGCGGAAGGTTCGCGTGCGGACGGCCGAAATCTGGATCGGCGGTTTCCTGACCGAGATTGACGATGCCGCGGCGGATCGCGCGCGTGCGCGTAAAATGCTCGAACAACACATCGCCGTCGCCGCGGCGGATTGCGCGGGTGAGTTTCGACAGATCTTCCTGAAACGCGCCGAGCATTTCCAGCACGGCATCCTTGTTGGCGAGGAAGACATCGCGCCACATGGTCGGATCGGACGCCGCGATGCGGGTGAAATCGCGAAAGCCGCCGGCGGAAAATTTCAGGACTTCCGCCTGCGTCACGTCCTCAAGCTCATCGGCGGTGCCGACGATGGTGTATGCGATCAGATGTGGCAGATGACTGGTGACGGCGAGAACCAGATCGTGATGATCCGCGCCCATGGTTTCGACATTGGCGCCGAGCGCGCGCCAGAACGCCGCGAGTTTCTCGACGGCGGCCGGGTCCGTATCCTCCGGCGGCGTCAGGATGCACCAGCGGTTGATGAAGAGTTCGGCGAAGCCTGAATCGGGACCGGAGTGTTCGGTGCCCGCTACCGGATGCGCCGGAATGAAGTGAACGGTCTTCGGCAGGTGCTCCGCCATGTCGCGCAGCACCATGCCCTTGACGGAGCCGACGTCGGAGACGATCGCCCCCGGCTTGAGATGCGGCGCAATTTCCGCGGCAACCGGCCCGCATGCGCCGACCGGGATGGACAATATAACGAGGTCAGCGTCTTTCACTGCCTCCGCGTTTGTGTCCACCACGCGATCGACGATACCGAGTTCTTGCACGCGCGCGCGGGTCGCCGGCGAGCGCGCCGTGATCACGATCTCTCCCGCAAGCCCCTGTGCGCGTGCCGCACGCGCAATCGAGCCGCCGATCAGGCCGAAGCCAATCAGCGCGATCCGCCCGAATAATGGCTCGGCGCTCACTTCTGCCCCATGAATTCGGTGAGCGCAGTGATGACGAGTCGATTGGCCTCCTCGGTGCCGACGGTCATGCGCAATGCGTGCGGCAGTTTGTAGTTCTTCAGTGCCCGCAGGATCAGGCCTCGTTTGGTGAGGAACGCGTCGGCGTCTTCGGCGGTCTTGCCCTTCTCCAGCGGAAAGTGGATGAGGATGAAATTCGCCGCACTCGGCGTCACGTCGAGTCCGAGCTTGCCGACCTCGTCTGTCAGCCACGCGCGCCATGTTTCGTTATGCGCGCGGGATTGATCCTGATGCGCGGTGTCCTCCAGTGCGGCGATGGCAGCATCCGACGCCGGCGTGCTGACGTTGAACGGGCCGCGAATGCGGTTCACGGCGTCGATGATATTGGCAGGACCGTACATCCAGCCGACGCGCAGTGACGCAAGCCCGTGAATTTTCGAGAACGTGCGCGTCATCACCGTGTTATCGGTGGTCGCAACCATCTCGATGCCGGCTTCATAATCGTTGCGCGAGACATATTCGGAATATGCCGCGTCGATCACCAGCAGCACGTGCGATGGCAACCCGGCGCGCAGTCGCTTGACTTCGTCGAAGGGCACATAGGTGCCGGTCGGGTTGTTCGGATTCGCCAGCCACACCAGCTTGGTGCGTTGCGTGACGAGATTCAGGATCGCATCGACGTCGGCGGTATAATTCTTCTCCGGCGCGATGACGTTGATCGCACCGTTCGCCATGGTCGCGATCGGATAGACCAGAAAGCCATGCGTGGTGTGGATCGCCTCGTCGCCGGGGCCAAGGTAGGTGTTCGCAAGATAATTCAGAAGCTCGTCCGAGCCCGCGCCGCAAATGATGCGATCGGGATCGAGGCCGAAAGTGCGTCCGATGGTTTCGCGCAGCGCGCGCGACGTGCCTTCCGGATAGTCTTCCAGATGATCGGCAGCGGCCTTGTAAGCCGCGATCGCCTTGGGCGATGGTCCGAGCGGGGTCTCGTTGGCGGACAGCTTGAACACGCGCCCGGTCAGGCCCGCGCCGCTCTTGCCGGGCGTGTAGGGTGCGATATCGAGAATGCCGGGCTTCGGCACGGGACGAGACATCAACATAACTCCAGAATGAAAAAGCCTTACGCCTCGGCGGCGGTGTTTTGCGCCATCGTATAGCGCGTTGCATGGCTGCCGACGAGAGCCGATGACCGCACCGATGCCCCAGCCTTGACCAATGCAGATGTTATTTTCGTTAAACCGTCCGGTCCCGGAACCGAGACGAGCAAGGCCGCGCCGTCAGAGGCCGTGTCCGGAACGGCGATGATCTCCGAGAACGGCGACAATGCGCGCGCCACGTCAGCACTCCAGCCCGATACGCGCACGCTCCACATCTCGACTTCGGTTACCATCGCTTCGGCCGCAACACGCGAGATCACGAATACGGGAAGCGCTGCCGGATGATCGGCGCGCTCGACGAACGGCAATCGTGCGATGATTTTCGGTGCGGCTACGGGCTCCAGCGCGATCCACCAAGGCGCGCGGCTGCTCGCCGCGGAGACCAGCGCCAGATCGCCTTTGGATTTTGTCACCGCATCGACTGCCGCAGCGGCGCTGAAATGCGCGAGGAACGGAACGGTGAAGCCGAAATGAAACCGCGCTGAGTCCCGCATCGCGGATTCGCCGGCGGATAAATCGGCGTGAACCGAGAACGGTGCCTGGACATAGGTGAACGTCGAGATGATGACGCGCCAGATGCTCTCGACGGTGTCGAGCGGCAGGATGCCGCGATGGCGCTGCACCAGCCGACGCATCATGTCGGCCTCGCGCGCGGGACGGAATGCCGAGCCCACTTCCTGCGTCTTCTTCACCGAGATCAGGCGGTCGATGATATCGCCGCGCTGCATCAACAAGCCATGCACCTGCTCATCGATGGAATCGATCTCGAGGCGAAGATCCTGCAATGATGGTGGCGGTTTGGTCATGGCGTCGTGGCTTGCGTTGACAGCTTGAAAGCTGCGATTGAGGTCGGTCTGCGAGGGGTTTGGTTGGCCGCATTGATAGGAGCAGGGCCATTCGAAAGCAAAGAAAACATTGACCCTTTTGCCAGCCGGACAGCTGGCAGGCGTTCGTTAACGCAAGGCTTGTATTGACGGAAAGCCTGCTGCGGATTAGTGTTTTGACACTTCCGTGGTCATTTGAGCCGGCCGGCTTGCAGCCACGTTAAACAACTCGCTAAACAGGCCGGGGACAGATGGGATCCCGGCCGAATGTTGATTCAGGCCGGGTTTTTTTATGGCCTGATTTCCGGTGGAGGTCTGCGAGACTTCCTGAAGGGGCCAGTGTCGGTATGGTAAATGTTCAGTCGTTAAAGGGCCAGACGGCGTCCACGGGCGAACGCGCGCACGAGGCGGATCATCCGACGTCGCCGGTCGCTGCGTTCGGCATGGACAAGCCGCTGCGGCTGGATTGCGGCGTCGATCTCGCGCCGTTCCAGATCGCCTATCAGGCGTATGGTCAGCTCAATGCGGATCGCTCCAATGCGATCCTGATCTGCCATGCGCTGACCGGGGATCAGCATGTCGCAAACGTGCATCCGGTCACTAGCAAGCCGGGCTGGTGGGAAGCCCTCGTCGGCCCCGGCAAGCCGATCGACACCCAGCGCTATTTCATTGTTTGCGCCAACGTGATCGGCGGATGCATGGGCTCGACCGGACCGGCCTCGACCAATCCCGCGACCGGAAAATTGTGGGGGCTGGATTTTCCGGTCATCACTATTCCCGACATGGTGCGCGCGCAGGCAATGCTGCTCGACCATCTTGGCATCGACAGACTCTTCGCCGTCGTCGGCGGTTCAATGGGCGGCATGCAGGTCTTGCAATGGGCGGCGGCATACCCCGAGCGCGTGTTCTCCGCGCTGGCGGTAGCGTGCAGCACGCGCCACTCCGCGCAGAACATCGCGTTCCACGAACTGGGCCGTCAGGCGGTGATGGCCGATCCGGACTGGCGCGAGGGTCGTTACTTTGAGGAAGGCACGCATCCGCGTCGCGGGCTCGGCGTCGCGCGCATGGCGGCGCATATCACGTACCTCTCCGACGCTGCCTTGCATCGCAAGTTCGGGCGGCGGTTGCAGGATCGTGAACTGCCGACATTCTCGTTCGACGCGGATTTCGAGGTGGAGAGCTATCTTCGCCATCAAGGTTCGTCGTTCGTCGAGCGCTTCGATGCCAACAGCTATCTCTATCTCACCCGCGCGATGGATTACTTCGATGTCGCAGCCGATCATCAGGGCGTGCTGGCGGAAGCCTATCGCGGCACCCGCACGCGCTTCTGCGTGGTGTCGTTCACCAGCGACTGGCTGTTCCCGACCTCGGAATCGCGCGCCGTCGTGCATGCGCTCAACGCCGGCAGCGCGCGGGTGTCGTTCGCGGAAATCGAGACCGACCGGGGCCACGATGCGTTCCTGCTGGACGTGCCGGAGTTCATCGACATCTCGCGCGCATTCCTGGAATCGGCTGCGTCCGCGCACGGCCTGACTTCGGCGAGCTGATAACATGACGATTCACGATCAGGCGTTCCGGTTGACGGCGCATCTTCCCGTCAATGAGGAAGGATATCGCAGCGATCATTTGCTGGTGGCGCAGATGGTCGAGCCCGGCTCGAAGGTTCTCGACGTCGGCTGTGGCGAGGGCGACCTGCTGCGTCTGCTGGAGACGCGCGGGGTCGATGGCCGCGGCATCGAACTGTCGCGGGAGGGCGTCAATCACTGCGTCGCCAAGGGTCTCGCCGTGGTGCAGGGCGACGCCGACACCGATCTGGTCAATTATCCCGACGACGCTTTCGACTATGTCATTCTATCGCAGACATTGCAGGCGACGCGGCAGCCGCGCGTGGTGCTGGAAAATCTGCTTCGGATCGGGCGGCGCGCCATCGTGTCGTTTCCGAATTTCGGCCACTGGAAAATGCGGCTCCAGCTTCTGGTCAAGGGACAAATGCCGCGCACCGATAATCTTCCGGCGACATGGTACGACACGCCGAACATCCACTTCTGCACCATCAAGGATTTCGTGCAGTTGTGCGACGAGATCAACGTCAATATGGAGCGCGCCGTCGCGCTCGATCTTTACGGGAGGCCGCTCCGTCTCAACGCGCCGTGGTGGTTCTGGAACATGTTCGGCGAGCAGGGTGTTTTTCTGCTGACTCGGCGCGATTAAAACAGGCGGCCAAAACAGGGCACTATTTGCATTATTGTCGCCATGAAATGTTCTCGCTTTATCGCGTGACGCATGGCTGTTGTGATCGCTGTCGTCGTCTTTTCGCCACATCCAAACTTGTTGTACGTCTCATGAATGTCGATCCACTCGGGATCGATGGAGAATTGGGGGTGTAACGAGGACTATGGATGATTGTATCTAATGCGTTTCGCCAGCCAGTCGCGCTCACTGCGGTTGCATTGTGCTCACTGGCAATTGTCGCAATCGCGACACCGGCTTCGGCGAAGCCACAGCACGGTGCTAGCCGCCACGCTCATGTTCATCATATCAAGCACGTCAAGAAGCATCATAGCTATCGCGTTCGTCACGGGCGGCGCGGGCGCGTTGCCAGGCGTGTGGCTGCGATCGAGAATCCGGCCGCGCAGGAATTCGGAGGCTTCGGCGGATCGAATGTTGTCGCGGAGGCACGGCGCTACATCGGCGGCAATCCGACCGGCCGCAGCCGGCTGTGGTGCGCGCGCTTCATGAACATGGTGCTCGAGAAATCGGGCCATAAAGGCACCGGCTCGGACATGGCGCATTCGTTCGCGGGCTATGGCCAGCGTATTTCGGGACCGCAGGTCGGCGCCATCGCGGTGATGTCGCGCGGCCGCCGCGGCGGTCATGTCGGCGTCGTCAGCGGCATCGATGCCAAGGGCAATCCGATTGTGATCTCCGGCAATCACGGCCGCCGCGTTGCCGAGTCGACCTATTCGCGCGGGCGCGTTTATGCCTACGTGATGCCGTCTAGCTAACGACCGAAACAGCATCGCCGGTGGCAATGTCGCCGCCGGCGGTGACTTCGGCATACACGCCGCAATCGGCGTGGCCAAACGTCCGCATCAGGGTGTGCGGGATATTCAGGTCGCGCTCCGCCGTCACCGGATCGACGTTGACGGCAGCACACCGCACGATGGGCTCGATCACGCGCAGCCGCGCATCCCCGATCGCGATTTCCTTGCCGGGCAGATCGAATTCCTGCCACGCGGCCAATCCGCTGAAATACAAGTTGCCGCGAAACCGCAGCGGATGAACCGGCTGGCCGATGGCATCCTCGATCGCCGACAAGGTCGCGAGGTTGATGATCGACACCACCCGGGCGGCCACATCCGAAAAGCTGTGTCCGTTCGCGGAGAGGATTTTCGGCGCGCCTTTCAGTTCGCTGGAAAAATTCTTCGTGAAGTAATCTTCCAGCGCGGCGCGGCCCGCATTTGTTTCCATGTCGCCGCGCGCGGCCTCAGCATTGTTGTGATGGATCGTCAGCACGTTGCTGGCATCGTCGAACCGTGTCCGAAGTGTTGCGAGGCGCTCATTGCGCATCAGCATCAGGAATCGCGTTTTTGGAAAGTACTTCGGATCGGCCGGATCGAAGTCACTCGGGCCATTCTCGATGGCATAGCGGCGGTCCGCGGGCAGCGTCTGGCCGGGCGTGAGCGCGACGCGGGGCAGTTCCTCCGGCGAGAGGCCTTTGACCGGATAACGGTAGATGCTGTCAATCTTGGCGATGGTCTCTGACATCAAGCATTCGTAGGGGGATTCGCATTGGCGCGCTACTCCGCCCAAATTTTCAGGCCTGCCTCTTTCGCAGGCGGGCCGGGGTTCCCACATTTGGCTCAGGTCGGCGCAAGGCCGGTCACCGCTCCGGGTTGAGGAACGTCAATGCTGACGGCGGAAACCCATTGAAGATGCTAATTCCGTGCTTTCGAGGCGGAATGGCAGGCTGAGGGAAACGACGAATGAATATCGAAAAGTACACCGACCGCGTGAAAGGATTCATCCAGTCGGCGCAATCGCTGGCCTTGCGTGAGGGCCATCAGCAATTCACGCCGCTGCATATTCTGAAAGTGCTGCTCGACGACGGCGAGGGTCTGGCTGGAGGGCTGATCGACCGCTCGGGAGGCAACTCGCGCGCGATCCTCAAGGCGACCGAGGATGCGCTCGGCAAGATGCCGAAAGTATCCGGGAGCGCCGCGGGGCAGATTTATCTGGCACCTGCCACGGCGCGGGCCTTCGATGCCGCCGAACAGGCCGCTGACAAGGCCGGCGACAGTTTCGTCACCGTCGAACGGTTGCTGCTGGCGCTTGCACTCGACAAGGACAGCGAGGCGGGCAGCCTGCTCGCCAAGGGTGGCATCACGCCGCAGAAACTCAACGCCGCGATCAATTCCCTGCGCAAGGGCCGCACAGCGGACAGCGCCACCGCCGAGAATGCCTATGATGCGCTGAAAAAGTATTCGCGCGATCTGACGCAGGCTGCGCGCGACGGCAAGCTCGACCCTGTGATCGGCCGCGACGAGGAAATCCGGCGCACCATTCAAGTTCTCTCACGTCGCACCAAGAACAATCCGGTGCTGATCGGCGAGCCCGGCGTCGGCAAGACCGCCATCGTCGAAGGCCTTGCGCTGCGCATCGTCAACGGCGACGTGCCCGAGAGTCTGAAGGACAAGATGGTTTTGTCGCTCGATCTCGGCGCGCTGATCGCCGGTGCAAAATATCGCGGCGAGTTCGAGGAGCGGCTGAAGGCCGTGTTGACCGAAGTGACCGGATCGGACGGCCAGATCATCCTGTTCATCGACGAGATGCATACGCTGGTCGGGGCCGGCAAGGCCGACGGCGCGATGGATGCGTCGAATTTGCTGAAGCCCGCGCTGGCGCGCGGCGAACTGCATTGCATCGGCGCGACCACGCTTGATGAGTACCGCAAGCATGTCGAGAAAGACGCCGCGCTGGCGCGGCGTTTCCAGCCGGTGTTCGTCAGCGAGCCGTCGGTCGAAGACACGGTCTCGATCCTGCGCGGGCTGAAAGAAAAATACGAACTGCATCACGGTGTGCGGATCACCGATTCTGCCATCGTGGCAGCGGCGACGCTGTCGCATCGTTACATCACGGATCGCTTTCTGCCCGACAAAGCCATCGACCTGATCGACGAGGCTGGCGCGCGGCTGAAAATGCAGATCGATTCCAAGCCAGAAGAACTCGACAATATCGATCGCGAGATCGTGCGGCTCAAGATCGAGCAGGAAGCGCTGAAGAAAGAAACCGATTCCGCGTCCCGCGATCGCCTCCAGCGCCTCGAGAAGGAACTGGCCGATCTTGAGGAGAAAGGCGATGCGCTGACGGCCAAGTGGCAGGCGGAACGCAACAAGCTGTCCGACGCACAGAAGGTTAAAAGCGAACTGGAACAGGCGCGCCAAGAACTGGCGGACGCCCAGCGTCGCGGCGAGTATCAGAAGGCAGGCGAACTGGCTTACGGGCGCATCCCTGAGCTTGAGAAGAAGCTGAAGGATCTTGAAGAGAGCGAGCGGGCAGGCGGCGCCGTGCTCGAGGAAGCCGTGACCGCCAGCCACGTCGCGCAGGTGGTCTCGCGCTGGACCGGAATTCCGGTCGATCGCATGCTGGAGGGTGAGCGCGAGAAACTGCTCAAGATGGAAGAGCAGCTTGCCAAACGCGTGATCGGGCAGGCGGAAGCGGTGAAGGCCGTCTCGACCGCGGTGCGCCGTTCGCGTGCCGGGTTGCAGGATCCCAACCGGCCGATCGGCTCGTTCATGTTTTTAGGTCCAACCGGCGTTGGCAAGACCGAATTGACGAAGGCGCTGGCGGAGTATCTGTTCGACGACGAGACGGCGCTCGTCCGCATGGACATGTCCGAGTACATGGAAAAGCATTCGGTGGCGCGGCTGATCGGCGCGCCTCCGGGCTATGTCGGCTATGACGAGGGCGGTTCGCTCACGGAAGCTGTGCGGCGCAGGCCGTATCAGGTCGTGCTGTTCGACGAGATCGAGAAGGCGCATCCGGATGTGTTCAATGTGCTGCTGCAGGTGCTCGACGACGGCCGCCTGACCGACGGGCAGGGCCGCACGGTCGATTTCCGCAACACGCTCATCATCATGACGTCGAATCTCGGCTCCGAATATCTGGTAAGCCAGGCCGACGGCGAGGACACTGGCGCGGTGCGCGACCAGGTGATGGCCATTGTGCGGTCGAGCTTCCGGCCGGAATTTCTCAACCGCGTCGATGAGATCATTCTGTTCCATCGGTTGCAGAAGAGCGAAATGGGCCGCATCGTCGATATCCAGATGCGGCGGCTCGCAAAGCTGCTGGAGGATCGCAAGATCGTCCTTAAGCTCGACGACAAGGCGCGCGACTGGCTCGCCGCCAAGGGCTGGGATCCGGCTTACGGTGCGCGTCCGCTGAAACGGGCGATCCAGCGCGCGGTGCAGGATCCGTTGGCGGAGATGATTCTCGCGGGTCGCATCCACGATGCCGATATGGTGGAGATTTCAGCGGGTGAAGCTGGCCTCACCTTCAATGGCCATGTGGCGAAGGCCGAACGCGACGAGCCCGTGCCGAAAGGCAAGCTGCACTAAGCATCGTTTCTCTTGCGCTATCTCATGGCTGGATCGATCCAGCCATGAGAGCGCTAGTCACTCAGCAAGACACAGGAAATGAAATTCAGCGCTCGCCGGCCTGGGCGGTCTTCTGGCCCTTGGCGGCCTGAGCAGGAGGCCGTGTGCCGCCGGGGCGATTGGCCATCGTGGCATCGAGCCGGTCGCGTTCCGCTTCGAAGCTTGTCAGCAGTGGACCATCCAGCGAGCGGCCGCGCGGGAGCTTGATGCGCATCGGATCAACGAAGCGGCCGTTGACCAGAATTTCGTAATGGACGTGCGCGCCGGTCGAAAGCCCCGTTGAGCCGACGAACCCGATGACCTGACCCTGACGCACGCGCTTGCCCGGCTCCATGCCCTTGGCGAAGGCGGTCATATGGCCGTAGGCAGTCTCGTACCCGTTGGGATGTTTGACGCGGATATACTTGCCGTAACCGCCTTCCCAGCCGGCCTTTTCAATCGTGCCGTTGCCGGATGCGAAAATCGGCGTGCCGTAAGGCGCAGCCCAGTCCACGCCGGTGTGCATCTTGGTGTAGCCGAGAATCGGATGGCGGCGACCGCCGAAGCCCGAGCGCATGATTGCGTTGCTGACGGGTTTGCGGACCAGGAATTTCTTCGCGCTCTTGCCGGTCTCGTCATAGTAATCGACAACGGCGTCGTCCGGGGTCTGGAAGCGATAGTATTTCTTGGTTTCACCGCCGACGGTGAGCGCTGCAAACAGCACGTCGTTCTTTTCGCTGCTGGCACCGGCCGGGGTTTCGTCTTCGCCGGCGAAGAAAACCTCGAACGAATCGCCCGCCTGGGCTTTGCGCTGGAAGTCGATATCGTAAGAATAGATGCGGATCATGTCCTCGATGACGGCCGCCGGAACCTTGTTGCGCAACGCCGTCTCGTAAATGCTTTGATAGAGGCGCACGCCGGTGCCGTCGTCATCCTCATCGTCATCGTTATTTGCGGTTTCAGTCACGGTGTTGAAGCTCTGGACGTCAACCGCGACGTATTTTCCCAGATCGGACAGCGCTGCGACAGCCTCAATGGCGGTTTCGCTGGCGACGATGACGCGAACCGGCTGCTGACGCTGCTGGCCGGGGCCGGTGCCCGCCATCATGATCCGCAGCTTCTGGCCTTCCTTCAGGCCGCCGTCGCGTCCGCGCGCGCCGAGGTTGTTTGCAATCGCCAGCGCCTCGCCGGGAGTAGCCCCCATCTCGCGCAGAATGGTCTGGACCGTATCGCCCTTCTTGACGATGTGGATGCGTTCGCTGGACGGGTTGCCGCCGGTGGCCTGATCCTTGGTTTTCGGAAGCAGCGTGACGTTTTCCGGGACGATTCGCGTCTCAAAGCCTGCATAAGGGTCCGGAGTGCCCTCGGCGGCATAGGCCATCTTGAGGTCGGTCGGCGTGTTCGCTGCGTACCGGACGGCACTGTTGCCGCGCCAGTTGGAGGCATCGCGCACACGAAGCAGGACTTCGTCGATCGCGACATTTGCGGCGATCTTGGCGCGGGGCAGGATGGTCGCGAGATCTCGCGTCACGAATGAGACTTCGGCGTCCGGCTCGGCCGCATTGGGATTTTGCTGATCGTCGCCCCCCATCGGCGACGCCGCGCCCACATCGGTGAGCATGCGTTGCGCGTTGAAGGGGGGAATCTTGGAGGACAGGTCGCTGGTCGTGAGCGACAGGTTGCCTGCAATGCGGACAAAAGGCCGAACCCGCATCACGTCGCGGTTTCCGGCGCGACTGACCGTGGAGACGCGGATGACCTGGCGCGCAGCGGCAGCGTCGCTTGGCGGCGGCAGACGGTCGCTCTTGCGTGCCACCGCCGTCTTGTCGGCCGCGCCGAAAGCCCCGCGCAGCGCGCCTTCGACGCGTTCCGGGACTTTGGCAAATGTCATTTCGCCGTCGAGCGACGCGAAAACGGCGCCGCCGATCAAAGCCGCGCCGCAAAGACCAGTCAAAATCGTGCCGCTGAACCATTGGACCGAGACGCGGCGGCGGTCGATGACAGCGGCTTCCGATCCGTCCACGGACAGCGGGGGCTCGTGACCGAGATCGATGATCCCGGCACGCCCGTTGTATCCCCCGCGTGACGTCCCGTGGCTCAAACCGCCGTCCCCCCGAAACTCTCAGATTTCAACGAGCTGCTTGTGTACCGTGTGATTCCTGCTCGCCGCCCCGCCGGGGTCGTTGCACGAACTCAGTGCCTCGTTGTTTTCATCGAATACGCTCGTCGTGCGCCAAACTGCTGGCGAGACCGGCGAACGTCAATCCTACGCAACCCGTCGATGGTGTTTGATCCGAAGCAAACCGTCGGCTTCCCAAGTTACCGGCGAATCTGTCGAACCGGCCGCCGCGAAACTATACTTGTATTCGCTTGGCCGTGGCTTATTTCATGTGCAGGACGTCGCAGGAATGTGGCCCAAGTACGGCGCGAAGCCCTGATAATTCAGGACTTAGTGGCCGATTCGGGTTTGTTGTTTGCGATGCGACGATTTGTTGACAACACCGTTGACAAGCATCGAGGGGCGGGCTTATAAACCGACCACTGAGCGCGGCGCTGTTTTGGCCTTGGCCGAGACATGTTGCCGTGCCTTTGAAGCTCCTCACTACGATGAGTGAATCAGCAGCCGATAGTTGTCGGTTGTTATTTGGCGTCGGATGAAGAGTTCGGAATTGGGATCTTGAGATCCCGGGCTGTTTGACAAGTAAAGATGAAGAAAGAGAAACGTGGACGGCGGAGTCCTTGCGGG
>JAZKGC010000135.1:28199-33654 GCA_040386115.1 Pseudomonadota bacterium | reverse complement strand
CCGATGCACCCCGGCGAATTGCTGCGCGAGGAAATCCTGCCCGCGCTCGGCAAGCCGAAAACCGAAATCGCCGCATCGCTCGGCATCGGCCGGCAAACGCTCTATGACATCTTGCAGGAGCGCCAGCCGGTCACCACGCCGATGGCATTGCGCCTCGGCAAGCTCGTCGGCAACGGTCCCGAGTTCTGGCTCAATCTGCAACTCAAGTTTGATTTGCACGCGGCCGAGCAAAAACTCGCGAAAGAGATCGCGAAAATTCCGACACTTACCGCTGCATAGGGTGCGCGCAGAACAGCAGCGTTCGCCGATCGCGCGTCCGATGACGTCAGTTCAGCGCGACCCTGACCGACTCATACATCGCATTCAGCGAGGTGCCGACGCCATTGACAGCGACGAGGATGGCAAGCGCGATGCCGGTCGCGATCAAGGAATACTCGATCGATGTCGCAGCCTTTTCGTCGCGGAAAAAACGGATCAATGACTTCATAAAATCAACCTCGCTGCAATTCTTGCATGAGACAACCCGTCGGGTGAGCGCCTCCGTTCGCGACGGCTAATCTAGCGGCAAGAAGCTGCTGAAAATTTAACGAAACCTTTCGATAATACCGCCGGGCGGCGACGCTCTTATACTTTGGAAGTGCTGGATTCCCGCTTGCGCGGCAATGAGCGGAGCGACCGCTTTCCAGTTCACTCTTCAATTCAGGTCAATTCAGATAGACCGCGCTACTCGCGGCGATCGGATTTCAGCGCCAGCAAGGCCAGCAACTTCATCCGCTCCGGGTCGCGTTCGCCCTGCGCGGCCAGCTCGACGATGTTCTTCGCCAAGGCCTGAACGCGGCCCGACCCGACCGGAAACGGCAACGTCTCCACCGCCTCGTTGAAGGCCTGGGTCATGGCTGCGATGGTATCGGGGCTGAACGACGAGCCCTGAAAAACATTCATGATGCGGCATCCGGCGAAGGGGCGTTACCGCGAGGTCAACGCCGAGACCCGCGCCGGGTTCCGTCTCCCGCGGCGCTTACATGACGACTTCGATCAACCGTGGACCTTTTTCACGCACGGCATCTGACAGCGCGCTGCTGAAATCCTCGGCCGTCGTCACCGACCGCGCCGGCACGCCCATGCCCTTCGCCAGCGACACCCAGTCGAGCGCCGGGTTGTCGATGTTGAGCATGTCGAGCGCCTTGCGGCTGGGCTCGCCGGCATCGACGCCGGAAAATTCGCCTTTCAGGATCTGATAGGTCCGATTGGCGAAGACGATGGTTGTCACGTCGAGGCCTTCGCGCGCCTGCGTCCACAACGATTGCAGCGTGTACATCGCGCTGCCGTCGCCGACCATGCAGATCACCTTGCGATCCGGGCACGCGACTGCCGCGCCGGTCGCAACCGGCGTCGAGAATCCGATCGATCCGCCCATGTTCTGGAGCCAGTCGTGCGGAGCGGCGGCGGCCGTCGGCGGAAAGAATCCGCGGCCGGTGGTGATCGATTCATCGACAACGATCGCATTTTCCGGAATCGCCATCGCAATCGCCTGCGCGATCGACGCATGGGTCAGCGCGCCTGTCGGCCTGGCGAGTTCGACAAGCTGCTGAGGTTTCGCATCCGCCGCCTTGGCACCGAGCACATCCGCCAGCGCATGCAGTGCCGCGACGGAGTTTTCGCCGGCCTCGCACATGCGGTGAACCTCGCAGCCTTCCGGCTTCAGCAGGCTCGGCTTGTTCGGATAGGCGAAGAACGCAACCGGATCGTTGGTTTCCACCAGAACGATGTGACGGAAGTTCTTCAGGATCGGCAGCGCCTGCTCGATCACATACGGGATGCGGTCGATGGAAAAGCGCCCGCGCCCGCGCGCCATGCGCGGATTGTAAGTCTGACCCATGACCTTGCATCCGGTCTTGCCCGCGATCCGCGCAGCCAGCGCCAGTCCTTCTTCGGTCAGGGCTTTGCCGGTCAGCAGCAACAGCGTCTGCTCGCCGCCGCGCAAAACGCGAGCGGCCTGCTCGACGGCCTGCGTCGAATAGCTGACGCGCTGCGAACCCGCCGGCACCTGCGCGATACCGTCGGCTTCGTTCCATGCGGTGTCGGCGGGCAGGATGAGGGTCGCGATCTGGCCAGGCGAGCTTCGCGCGGCCGCGATGGCGGCGGCGCCGTCGCGCGCGATGGATTTCGAATCCGGTGAGGTCCGCACCCATGCCGACATCGGCCGGGCGATGCCTTCGATGTCGGAGGTGAGCGGCGCATTGTATTCGATGTGATAGGTCGCGTGCTGTCCGACGATATTGACGATGCCGGAGTGAGCCTTTTTTGCGTTGTGCAGGTTGGCGAGGCCGTTCGCGAGACCGGGGCCGAGATGCAGCAGCGTGGACGCCGGCTTGCCCGCCATCCGGTAATATCCATCCGCGGCCCCGGTCACGACTCCTTCGAACAGGCCGAGTACGCATCGCATGCCGTCGACCCGATCGAGCGCCGCCACAAAATGCATCTCCGACGTGCCTGGGTTGGCGAAGCAGACATTCACATCGCCCGCGACCAATGTTCGCACCAGGCTTTCCGCACCATTCATCGTTCTACTCCCGTTGGCTTCTTTTTATGTCAGTTAGATCAAACATCCTTATGGCTGTTCGTCAAAGGTCCGGCAGCCGGAACAACGATGGAACGGACCATGCAGTCTCAATCTATTCCACGCAACGCGACACTCCGCGCCGCTCCATCACGCGCCCGTGGGTTGCGGAAACAGCGAAATTGTGGCCTGTCTCGCATCTGCGACGACCGCTGGACGGGCTTTTTACGAGGAATTCTGATGAAGCGCCTTTTGACTGCAATTTTTTTGACCGCTGCGACCTTGATCGCAGGGACCGGGTTCGCGATGGCGGACGCGGAGTTCAATCCGATGTCCCAGCTCTTTGGGTTCGGCAGTGGCGGCTCCGGCCCGATCCCGCGCACGACGGTCGGCTTTGAGGGCAACTATGCCCCCGGCACAATTATCATCGATACCAAGCAGCGCCGGCTCTATCTGGTTCAGGATGGTGGCCGGGCGCTGCGTTACGGCATCGGCGTCGGGCGCGATGGTTTCCGATGGGGCGGCACCCATCGCATCACCGCCAAGAAGGAATGGCCGAGCTGGACGCCGCCGGCGCAGATGCTGCGTCGCCGCCCCGATCTGCCGCGGCACATGGTCGGCGGCCCGGACAATCCGCTCGGCGCACGCGCCATGTATCTCGGATCTACGCTCTACCGCATTCACGGATCCAACGAGCCGGAGACCATCGGACAGGCGGTCTCGTCGGGCTGTTTCCGGATGGTCAATGAAGACGTGATCGACCTGTACAACCGCGTCTCGGTGGGCGCAAAGGTCGTCGTGAAGAACTGAGGCGTCGGGAATTTTCGGAAAGGCCGGCCTTCGTGGCCGGCTTTTTTATTTGATATATCGTTCACGCGCACACGGCTTCTCTTGCGCTCCCCCTTGCACGCCGGCGGCGTTGCCGCTAGCTCAGATCGTGATGCGCGTATTTCCAGCCTTATGGCGATTGACGCCGGGCTTTGCAGCCCTGTTGGGCGGCCTCGCGCTCGGCGCTGCGATTGTGTTGCCGGGATTTGCGCAAACGCCCGGCGTCAATGCACGCCAGCGCGCCGAAAAGAAAGTCTTCACCGACGCCGAGATTATCGACGGGTTCATGAAAACCGCATTCGGCGCGGAATACCACCTCGCCGGACGCGTTGACCGGATACGCAAATACCAGATGCCGGTTCGCATCTTCGTCGAAGGCGCCAGCCGCGCCAGCCGGCAAATGCAACTGGCCAGGGTCGTCAGCGACATCGCGCTGCGGGTGCAGCATCTCGACATCGCCATGGCCGACAAGCGCGACGGCGCCAATGCCATCATCACCTTGGTGCGCGACCGCGATCTTCAAAAGACGATCACGGCGTTCTACGGCGCAGAAAAAGCCAGGGAGATCCGCGACTCGCTGGATCCCCAGTGCCTGTCGGGCTTCCGCAAGAATGAGGGCTTCGAGATCCAGCGCTCCGACGTGATCCTGACCGTGGACAATGGCGACTTCGTATTTCTCGATTGCGCCTACGAGGAACTGCTGCAATCGCTGGGACCGATCAACGACACCGACTCGGTGCCGTGGACGATGTTCAACGATGAGGTGTCGATGGGCTTTTTCGACATCTACGACCAGTACCTCATGAACATCCTCTATGACCCGCGCATCAAGGCCGGCATGACTGTCGATGAGGTTCGCGGCGTGCTGCCCACCGTGCTGCCCGACGTGCGGGCGTGGGTCACGAAGGTCAATAATCTGCCGCAGTAGCGGCATCCACCGTCATTCCGGACAGGCCGCGCAGCGGGCTGATCCGGAATCTCGACGAGTTCATCGCAAGCAACTGCTAGATTCCGGGTTCGCTCGCAAGCGCTTGCGCCCCGGAATGACATCAAATCAGGTAACTATCACGCCGTCTTTTCGAACAACTCGCGCCCAATCAGCATGCGGCGGATTTCACTGGTGCCCGCGCCGATCTCATAGAGCTTGGCGTCGCGCAACAGCCGTCCGGTGGGATAGTCATTGATGTAGCCATTGCCGCCGAGCAACTGGATTGCATCGAGCGCGCATTGGGTGGCGCGTTCCGCTGCGTAGAGGATTGCACCGGCGGCATCCTCGCGTGTGGTCTCGCCGCGGTCGCAGGCCTTCGCCACCGCATACACGTAAGCGCGCGACGCATTCATCGTGACATACATGTCGGCGACCTTGCCCTGCACGAGCTGGAAGTTGCCGATGGGTTGGCCGAACTGCTTGCGCTCATGAATATATGGCATCACCACGTCGAGGCAGGCCTGCATGATGCCGAGCGGCCCGGCGGCGAGCACGGTGCGCTCATAATCAAGACCTGACATCAGCACGTTGACGCCCTTACCGACATGGCCGAGCACGTTCTCCTCCGGCACCTCGCAATCCTCGAACACGAGTTCGGCGGTATCCGAGCCTCGCATGCCGAGCTTGTCGAGCTTCTGCGCCGTCGAGAAACCCTTCATGCCTTTCTCGATCAGAAACGCGGTCATGCCGCGCGGCCCCGCCTCGGGGTCGGTCTTGACATAGACCACCAGCGTCTCGGCGATGGGTCCGTTGGTGATCCACATCTTGTTGCCGTTGATGACGTAGCGGTCGCCCTTCTTCTCGGCGCGCGTTTTCATCGACACCACGTCGGACCCGGCGCCCGGCTCGGACATCGCCAGTGCGCCGACATGCTCGCCCGAGATCAGTTTTGGCAGATACTTCCTTTTCTGGGCATCGGAGCCGTTGCGGCGGATCTGGTTGACGCAAAGATTCGAATGCGCGCCATAGGACAAGCCGACAGAAGCGGACGCGCGCGAGATTTCTTCCACGGCAATGCAGTGCTCGAGATATCCAAGCCCGGACCCGCCGTACTCTTCCTCGACCGTAATGCCGTGCAG
>JAZKGC010000135.1:11828-28099 GCA_040386115.1 Pseudomonadota bacterium | reverse complement strand
GGGAGAAGGGCAGAACGCCGAACCATCGGCGTTTGACCATGAAATCCCGGCAAATGCACATGCCGAACAATGTTGGGCACTTGCGACCGCCACACCGGGGAGATGGCCACAAGCCGGGAGTTCGAAATGTCTTGCAGCTGACATTTCGGCGAACAATTCAACGGCGCGGGCAAGGGCTATGCGAACGCCCGCGACGCCTCCCGCACCTTGCGGGTGGATTCATCGACGGATTTCGTCGCCTCGGATATATCGTTCATGTTGGAATTGATATCGGTGACGCCCTTGGCGGCCACCTGCATGTTGGACGAGATGCTCTGGGTGACGGATGCCTGCTCCTCGACCGACGCCGCGATCGCCGCCGAGATTTCGTTGACGCGGGAGATTGTCTGCGTAATCGCTTCGATGACGCTGACCGCGCTTGCAGTGGTGCCCTGAACCTCGGCGATCTGTGCGCTGATATCGTCGGTGGCCTTCGCGGTCTGGGTCGCGAGGCTTTTGACCTCGGATGCCACGACAGCAAATCCCCTGCCCGCCTCACCGGCGCGCGCGGCCTCGATGGTGGCATTCAGCGCCAGCAGATTTGTCTGGTCGGCGATATTGTTGATAAGCTTGACCACGGCACCGATTTTCTGGGCGGCGGTCGCCAGCCCCGACACGATCTCGTTGGTCTCGTTGGCTTGCTTCACGGCCTGCATCGAGATGGCCAGCGCATCCGCGGCCTGACGGCTGATCTCGCCGACGGACGCAGCGAGTTCTTCCGCTCCCGACGCCACAGCCTGCATGTTGGAGGATGTCTGTGTCGATGCACTCGCCGCAGACGTCACGCGCTCGGATGTCGCTGTGACCGCATCGGTGATCCGGCCGAGATCGAAGTCGATGGATTTTTGCAATTCGGCGCGGCGAATGCGATCTTCGACCTGCGCCGTCGTATCGGTGGCGAATTTCACGACTTTGGCAATCTTGCCGTCGGCCCCCATGATGGGATTGTACGACGCCTGTATCCAGACCGTCTTGCCGCCTTTGCCGAGACGCTTGTATTCGGCCGCCTGATACTCGCCGCGGCGCAGTGAGTCCCAGAACTCGCGATAGGCCACGCTGTCACGGTATTGAGGTTCGACAAACATGCCGTGATGCCTGCCCTGGATTTCCTCCAGCCGATAACCGACCGTGTTGAGGAAGTTGTCGTTGGCCATAATCACGGTGCCGTCGAGCTTGAACTCGATGACGGCCTGCGATTTCTGGATGGCCATGATCTGGCCTTCGTAATCGGCGTTCCTCAGCTTTTGTTCGGTGATGTCGGCGGCAAACTTCACAACCTTGAAAGGCTTGCCGGCGCCGTTCATCAGCGGATTGTAGGACGCCTGAATCCAGACCGGCTTGTTACCTTTGGCAACGCGCTGGAATTCCCGCGCCTGATACTCGCCGCGGCGGAGCGCATCCCAGAATTCGCGGTAGTCGGAATGCTCGCGGAGTTCCGGATCGACGAAGATGCTGTGGTGCTTGCCAAGAATCTCGTCCAGCCGATACCCCATCGCATTCAGGAAATTCGCGTTGGCGGTAATGATGGTCCCGTCCAGGTTAAACTCGATCACCGCCTGTGATTTATCGAGCGCCTTGAGCTTGGCCATGAGCTCCTGGTCTTTTCTGAAGATTTGCATGCAATGTGCCCCTTGATTTGCCTGCCGACAAGGTGAACAAAGCTGGTTAAACAACTTATACGCGAAGTGCCGTCTAGTTATTCGTACGGATGCGCGAATACGCATGTACTGATGGCGCTTCCGCCCATGAAGTTATGCGCATGCGCGGGCCGGTTCGTCTTGCCCTGCCTGGCGCGAAGCGATGTAATTCAAGTCAAGACAACGGGTGACGGGTAAACTCGTCCAGCGATCGAGGGAGAACGCAATGCACGGAACAATCAACGTCGCCCGCGATGAGCGCCAGCGCGCCGCGCGCGAGAAGGCCTATTCGATGCCGCTCGCCGACTTTCATCCGGGCGCGCCCGAGCTGTTCCGCTCCGATACGCTGTGGCCGTATTTCGAGCGGCTGCGCAACGAAGAGCCGGTGCATTACTGCACGACCTGCCCGGTCGGCGATTACTGGTCGGTGACCAAGTACAACGACATCATGCATGTCGATACCAACGCGGCGATCTTCTCGTCGGACGTCAAGCTCGGCGGTATCTCCCTGCGCGACGTCACCGACGACTACAGCTGGCCGAGCTTCATTGCGATGGACGAGCCGAAGCATGGCCCGCAGCGCAAGACCGTTTCGCCGATGTTCATGCCGGGGCCGCTCGACCGGATGGCCGTTCTCATTCGCGAACGCGCGGCCGACATTCTCGATAACCTGCCGCGCAACGAGACCTTCAACTGGGTGGACCGCGTCTCCGTCGAACTGACGACGCAGATGCTCGCCACGCTGTTCGATTTTCCGTGGGAGGATCGCCGCAAGCTGACACGCTGGTCGGACCTCGCGACCGCGCTGCCCAAGAGCGGCATTTACGAGAGCGAGGAGCAGCGCCTGAAAGAACTGGGCGAGTGCGCCGACTATTTCATCGGGCTGTGGAATGAGCGCGTCAATGCCGAGCCGAAGGGCGACCTGATCTCGATGATGGCGCACAGCGACGCGACGCGCCACATGAACCGCGACGAACTGCTCGGCAATCTCATCCTGCTGATTGTCGGCGGTAACGACACCACCCGCAACTCGATGACCGGCTCGGTGCTGGCGCTCAACGAGAACCCCGATCAGTACGACAAGCTGCGCGCCAACCACGCGCTGATCGACAGCTTCGTCCCCGAAGCGATCCGCTGGCAGACGCCGCTCGCCCACATGCGCCGCACGGCCCTGCAGGACACCGAACTCGGCGGCAAGCTCATCAAAAAGGGCGACCGCGTCGTGATGTGGTACGTCTCCGGCAACCGCGACGGCGACGTCATCGAGAACCCCGACAGCTTCATCATCGATCGCGCCCGGCCCCGCACCCACATGTCGTTCGGCTTCGGCATCCATCGTTGCGTCGGCATGCGGCTGGCCGATTTGCAGCTCAAGATCATCTGGGAAGAGATCCTGAAGCGCTTCGACAATATCGAGGTTGTGGGTGAGCCCAGGCGCGTATATTCGAGCTTTGTGAAGGGCTATGAAACACTTCCGGTTCGCATCAACGCATAAGCGCGCATGACGCGGCACTCTTTCAATAGGTCTGCCTCGACCGCCGGTCCCGCCACGGATGCAAATTTGGAATACGGCTGCGCGCTCCGAAACGCTGGATCACAAGCTGGCGATCTGCCAAACACGGTTGCATGACACATCAAGAGCAAGATTTTTCTGACATCCGCGAATCCGTCGCCAAACTATGCGCCCAGTTTCCCGGTGAATACTGGCGCAAGCTCGATCGCGAGATGGCGTATCCGCAGGAATTCGTCAAAGCGCTGATCGATGCCGGCTATCTGTCGGTGCTCATCCCTGAGGAATATGGCGGCTCGGGACTGAAGCTGTCAGCCGCCGCCGCGATCATGGAGCAAATCCAGCTCTCGGGCTGCAACGGCGGCGCCTGCCACGCGCAGATGTACACGATGGGCGTGCTGCTGCGTCATGGCAGCGAGGAGCAGCGTCAAAAATGGCTGCCACGGATCGCCAGCGGCGAGCTTCGCCTTCAGGCCTTCGGCGTCACCGAACCCACCAGCGGCACCGACACGTCGTCACTCAAGACGTTTGCCAAGCGCGAAGGCAATGGCGACTACGTGGTCAACGGTCAGAAGATCTGGACCAGCCGCGCGGAATACTCCGACCTGATGATCCTTCTCGCGCGTACAACGCCGAAAGAACAGGCCGCGAAGCGCACGGACGGGCTGTCGGTGTTTCTGGTGGACATGCAGGAAGCGAAGAAAGCCGGCGGCCTGACCATCCGGCCGATCCGCACCATGATGAACCATTCCACCACGGAAGTGTTCTTCGACAACCTGAAGGTGCCGGCCGAAAATCTCATCGGCGAAGAAGGCAAGGGCTTCCGCTACATCCTGTCCGGCATGAATGCCGAGCGTATTCTCATCGCCTCGGAATGCATCGGCGACGCCAAGTGGTTCATCGACAAGGCGAGCGCCTATGCCAAGGAACGCTCGGTATTCGGCCGGCCGATCGGCCAGAATCAGGGCATCCAGTTTCCGATCGCCAAAGCCTACGCCAACATGCGCGCCGCCGAACTGATGGTGCAGGAAGCCACGCGCCGTTACGAAGCGGGTGTGGATTGCGGCGCGGAGGCCAACATGGCGAAGATGCTCGCCGCCGATGCGTCGTTTGAAGCGGCCAATGCCTGCATCCAGACCCACGGCGGCTTCGGCTTCGCCGAGGAATATGACGTCGAGCGCAAGTTCCGCGAGACGCGGCTCTATTCGGTTGCGCCGATTTCGACCAATCTCATCCTGTCGTTCCTCGCCGAGCATGTCCTGCGCATGCCTCGCTCTTATTGAGATGTATCGATGCTGCCGCTTGAAGGACTGACCGTCATCGCCGTAGAGCAGGCGGTCGCAGCGCCGTTCTGCACGTCGCGACTGGCCGATGCCGGTGCCAACGTCATCAAGATCGAACGCCCGGAAGGCGATTTTGCCAGGGATTATGACGCCGCTGCGAAAGGCCAGAGCAGCTATTTCGTCTGGCTCAATCGCGGCAAAAAATCCGTCGTGATTGACCTTGCGACCGGCGACGGACGCAAATCGCTCGAAACCCTGATCGCGAGCGCCGATGTGCTGGTGCAAAATCTCAAGCCCGGCTCGATGGACAAGCTCGGCTTCACGCGCGAGCGCTTGATGAGGGACTATCCTGCGCTGATCTCCTGCACCATCAGCGGCTATGGCGACGATGGCCCCTATGCCAGCCGCAAAGCGTATGACCTTCTTATTCAGGCGGAGTCCGGGCTGTGTTCCGTCACAGGCGGACCCGAAGCGCCCTCGCGTGTCGGCATGTCGATTGTCGATGTCGCGACAGGCGCGGCTGCCCATGCCGCCATCCTCGAAGCGCTGATCGCGCGCGGGCGAACCGGCAAGGGCCGCGACATCCGCATCTCGATGTTCGACGTGATGGCCGACTGGCTCACCGTGCCGTTGCTGAATTCCGAGAACGGCAATCCGCCGAAGCGCATGGGTCTGGCACATCCGTCGGTCGCGCCTTACGGCGTATTTCACTCGAAGGACGACAATGAAATTCTGATTTCGATTCAGAGCGAGCGTGAATGGAAGGTTTTCTGCGCGAAGGTGATCGACACGCCCGATCTCCCGAACGATCCGCGCTTCGGCAGCATGGTCGAGCGGGTCAGAAACCGCAAACTGACCGACGACACCGTTGCGGCCGCGTTTGCCACACTGACCCGCGATGAACTCATGAGACGGCTTGCCGACGCCGACATCGCCTTCGCCGAGGTCAACACGATGGAAAGTCTTTCATCGCATCCGCATCTGCGGCGCATCGACGTCGATTCACCCAACGGCGTGGTGAGCTATCCCGCGCCGGCGGCGATTGTCGTCGGCGAGACGCGAACTTACGGCGCCATCCCGTCCATCGGTACGCACAGCGTCGAGGCTGCATTGCAGGCGAGCAAGAAAACATGACGGCCAAACCCGACATCGATCATCTGCGCACATGGATCGGCCGCACCCAGGAAACGTCCGACATCGTCACGACGCAACTGGTGAAGGCCTTGCGCGCCACGCTGTTCCTCGACATCGGCAATCCCGCCACAGGCGACGCCGCGCCGTTCACGACGCACTGGTGTCTGGCGCAGCCGGTCGTCCCGATGAATGAAATCGGACTTGACGGCCATCCGGCGCGTGGCGGGTTTCTGCCGCCGGTGCCGCTGCCGCGGCGAATGTGGGCCGGCGGGCAGATCGAATTCATCGATCCACTGCGCGTCGGCGACGAGGTGACGCGCTCCTCGCGCATCTCCGACGTGACGATGAAAACCGGCAGCACCGGCGTACTTTGTTTCGTGTCGGTCGAGCACGCCATCACGACGGCGCGCGGCATGGCCATTCGCGAACGGCATGACATTGTCTATCGCGACGTACCGCCTCCGGGCGACCAGAAGGCGGCCGCGCCCGCTGCTGCTCCGGCTGCTGCTCAGACTCCTGCCGCGCAGCATCGCGAAACCCGCATGGCCGATCCGGTGCTGCTGTTTCGCTATTCGGCGCTGACGTTCAACGGCCATCGCATCCACTATGACCGCGACTACGTCACCAAGGTCGAAGGTTATCCGGGGCTGATCGTTCATGGCCCGCTGCAGGCATCGCTGCTGATCGAATTCGCTGCACGGCTGCGCGGCGGCAAGGCACCCGCCAAATTCGTCTATCGCGGCGTCAATCCGCTGTTCGACGGCGCGGAGTTCAGCATCAACGGCAACGAAACGCCTGCGGGCCTCGAGGTCTGGACCGCCAATGCGGCCGGCGCGCCGACCATGAAGGGCACTGCGAACTGGTAGCAGTGTCGAAACTTTGACGCCCAGACTGCGTAGCTGATGGTTCACACGTATCGTCTTACGGGGAACCATCATGCATCTCGGACTGTTCCGCATTTTTGTCGTTCTCGCTTCGATGCTCCCCGCCGCCGCGTATGCCGATAATTTCATGGGGCCGTGGGCGCGCGGCGACGGCGTCGTGCGCGCGAGGATTGCGCCATGCGGCGGCAAGCTGTGCATGACCGACACCTGGATCAGGCCCGGCGTGACTGACGAGAAGGTCGGCGACAAGGTCGTGTTCGACGTCAAGCCGCAGGCGGACGGCACGCTGACAGGGTCCGGCTTCGATCCGCAGCGCAACCTGAAATTTTCAGTTGTGCTCAAGGTGTCCGGCGACCGCATGACCACGAGCGGCTGCGGATTTGCGGGACTGGTGTGCAAGAGTCAGGACTGGACCCGGATCAGGTAACCGCGCGCGGCAGCTTCCGGACCAATTTCGTCAGAGCGTTATTTTTTCGCGTGCGCGTCGCGCAGGCCGGCCTGGATCTTCGCCATCCCGCCGATCCAGCGATCATAATTATCGGTTTTCTTGCGCATGTAGTCGATCACCTGCGGATGCGGAAGGATCAGGAAGGATTCCTGTTCGAGGCCGTCGAGCACAGATTGCGCGACTTCTTCCGCCGTGAGATTGCCGTCAAGCGACTGTGGCCCTTTGGGCATTCCTCTTATCATGTTCGTTTCCACACCCTGCGGGCAGAGAATCGAGACACGGATGTTGTGCGCCTTGTGCGAGATGGCGAGATTTTCCGCGAAGCCGACGGCGGCGTGCTTGGTCGTTGAATAGGCGGCGCTGCCGACCTGCGACAACAATCCGGCGGCCGAAATCGTATTCAGAAAATATCCGCCGCCCCGCGCCTTCATGCGCGGGATCAGATGCCGCGCCGCATAGACATGCGCCATGACGTGGATCGCCCAGCTCCGCGCCCACGGCTCGTCCGATGAACCGCCCGCATTCTCCGACAGCATATCAAAGCCGGCGCCGATGCCCGCATTCGAGCAGAACAGGTCGATGGGACCGAACTGCTTTTCGGTTTCATCGATGACGCGAAGAATATCCGCTTCCTTGCCGACATCGCAGGCGAACGACGCGCCGCCGATGGAATCTGCGACCACCTTGGCCCGGTCGCCGTCGAGATCGGCAACGACAACCTTGGCCGCGCCTTGACGATGAAAAGTACGGGCGAGCGCCTCGCCGATGCCGTTCGCGCCGCCGGTAACGACGACGATTTTTCCTGGGATTTTCATACAGATGTTTTAGATCGGAAAGGCGACGGGATCAATCGATCTGCGAGTCTGGTCAGACATGCGACCGTGGGAACAGGGGCGGACCGTCATTGCGGGCGACGCGAGAAAACCCGTCAGGCCGCGATCAGCACCAGATCGAGTACGGCGGTGTAGTGAAACCCGGCGGCGATCAGCACGAACGAATGCCAGATCGCATTCTGGAATCGCAGCCGCTCCCATGCGTGGAAGATCACGCCGAGCGAATACAGCAGTCCGCCGGCGGCGATGAACCACAGCGTCGAACCCGGCAACGACGACACCAGGCTGTCGTAGGCGAACACGCCGCTCCAGCCCATCGCGAGATAAAGCCCGACAGCCAAACGATCGAAGCGTCCGGGAAGGAAAACCTTGATGGCGATGCCGACCGCCGCCACCGACCAGACGCCGATCAGGAGCGCCGTCGCCATGACGCGGTCGTTCATCTGCGCGAGAAACGGCGTGTAGGTGGCGGCGATCAGAATATAGATCGCCGAATGATCGAGCCGGCGCAGCAGCCACTTGGCCGGCGAGACCGGCCAGAGATTGTAGGTCGCGGACAGGCCGAGCATGGCAAGCAGGCCGGTCACGTAAACGGAGACCGAAACGATTTCGGCTTTCGAGGCGTAGATGCCGGCAAGAACGACGAGTGCCGTCGCCGCGATCAGCCCGAAGGCGATGCCGAGTACATGAACGACGCCATCGGCGATCAATTCTGCCCGGTCATAATCCCAGCGGATCACGCCGCCGCCGACGCTGCGCGGATCCGAATTGAATTGCTTCAACCTGAAAATCGTCATGCAATGCGATCCCCCGGTCGTCCAAGACCCGTAAACGCAGCGATAAAACCTAACCCGGTAAGGGTCAATGAACTCTGAAAACAATATGAACCTTGTCCGATCAAGATTCATATCAAGGCTGAAACTTGATTTCCGCCTCACAATCTCCAGCTTCACAAATCCTTCGCAAAGCCTGTTATGAAGTCCTCTTGACCCTCAGTCCGATAAAGTCTTGATCGAATTATGGCACCCAGCTTTTCGGACATGGTTGAGGAGACCCGTCTTTCGCTCCGGTCGCTGATCGAGTACGGCGAAAATCTGTTCAGCCCCACTGTGCGGCTGGGCGTCACCGGGCTGTCACGCGCCGGCAAAACGGTTTTCATCACGGCGCTGGTCCACGGCCTGCTGCGCGGCGGCCGGTTTCCGGTGTTCGAGTCGCTGGCGACGGGGCGCATCGCCCGCGCGCGCCTCGAGCCGCAGCCCGACGACGCCGTGCCGCGCTTTGCCTACGAAAACCATGTCCGCACCCTGATCGACGACCGGCGCTGGCCGAACTCGACCGTGGACATCAGCGAGCTGCGGCTTGTGATCGACTACCAGCGCCAGAACAGCGCGGCGCGCACTCTCACGCTCGACATCGTGGACTATCCCGGCGAATGGCTGCTCGACCTGCCGCTGCTGAACAAGAGCTACGAGCAATGGTCAGTGGAAAGTCTCGCGCTGTCGCGGCGCGATCCCCGCGCGCGGCTGGCGGCGGAATGGCATGTCCATCTTGCAATGCTCGATCCGCAGGCGCGCGAAGACGAGCAGGCGACGCTCACCGCCGCGCGGCTGTTCACCGATTACCTGCGCGCCTGCCGCGACGAACGCTTCGCCATGAGTCTGCTGCCGCCCGGCCGCTTCCTGATGCCTGGCAATCTTGCCGGTTCGCCCGCGCTCACCTTTGCTCCTTTAGATGTGCCGCTGGACGGCACGGCACCGGACAATTCGCTGTGGGCGATGATGCACCGGCGCTATGAGGCGTATAAGGACATTGTGGTGCGTCCGTTCTTCCGCGACCACTTCACCCGCCTCGACCGCCAAATCGTGCTGGTGGATGCGCTGGCGGCGTTCAATGCCGGACCCGAAGCGCTGAAAGACCTCGAAGGCGCGCTGTCCGGCATTCTCGATTGTTTCAACATGGGGCGCAGCACCTTCGTCAGTTCGCTGTTCCGCCCGCGCATCGACAAAATTCTCTTTGCCGCGACCAAGGCCGATCATCTGCACCGCTCAAGCCACGACCGGCTGGAAGCGATCCTGAAACGCATGGTGGAGCGCGCGGCTTCAAAAGCGCAGTTCGCGGGCGCAGGCGTCGATGTGGTGGCGCTGGCCGCTGTGCGCGCCACCCGCGAGGCGCTGGTGCAGCAGGGCCGCGACAAGCTGCCGTCGATCCTGGGCACGCCCGTGGCCAATGAAACGTCGGGCGGCGCGGTCTTCGACGGCGAAACCGAAGCCGCGACCTTCCCCGGCGACCTGCCCATCAAGCTGGATGACCTTTTCAACGGCGGTGATGCATTCCGCGGGCTGAGTGCCGCACCATCCGAACAGGCCGACTTCCGGTTTCTGAGATTCCGGCCGCCTCTTCTCATCCGCGAGGGTGGCGAGGAGCCCGCCCTGCCGCATATCCGCCTCGACCGCGCGCTTCAGTTCCTGATCGGAGACAAGCTGCAATGAGCGACCGTCCCCATCACCGCAAGCCGGCGGCCTTCAAGCTGGACGATCCCCGCGTCGTTGTGATGGACGCCGAGGACGATGCCACGCGCCCTTCGCGCGGCAAGGTTCACATTACGCCCGAGCACGATCCGGCATTGCTCCCCGTGCTGCTCGATGAGCCGGTCATCCCGCGACGCAGGGGCATGGGCTGGACGACGGTGTTATGGACGGCGCTCGGCGGGCTGATCGTGCTCGGGCTTGGCCTCGGCATCTCCAACCTCGTCGAGGATCTGTTCAACCGCAGTCCGGGGCTCGGCTATCTCGGGCTGGTATTCGCAATCCTCGCCGTGCTGGCGCTGGTCGTGATTATCGCGCGCGAAACACTCAGTCTCGCGCGGCTGGAGACCATCGAAAAGCTGCACGAACGCGCCAACGCCGTGCTTCTCAGCGACGACCGCAAGGAAAGCGACGCGATCGTGCGCGATCTGTTGAAAATCGCGCATGACAATCCGAGGCTGGCCCGCGCCCGTGCAGCGCTGGAAGAACATGGCCGCGACATCATCGACGGCGCCGACATGGTGCGGCTTGCCGAACGCGAGTTGATGGCGCCGCTCGATCAGGAAGCGCGGCGGTTGATCTCCAGCGCGGCGCAGCGGGTGTCCGTCGTGACCGCGATCAGTCCCGGCGCTGTCATCGACGTGCTGTTCGTGCTGGCGGCGGCGCTGCGTCTGGTCCGGCAACTGGCGCGGCTCTACGGCGGCCGCCCCGGCACGCTCGGCCTGTTTCGCCTGATGAAGCATGTACTCGCGCATCTCGCGATGACCGGCGGCATCGCGGCCAGCGACAGCCTCATTCAGCAGATGCTCGGCCACGGCATCACCGCGAAGCTGTCGGCCAAGCTCGGCGAAGGCCTGCTCAATGGCCTGCTCACCGCGCGGCTCGGCCTTGCCGCCGTGGACGTGACGCGCCCGCTGCCGTTTGCGGCGCTGCCACGGCCCGCCCTGTCGGACCTTGCAAAAGACCTGCTGCGCCGCGCCGGCGACGACACCCCGAAGCCCTGAACCGTTCGGCGGGCCGCAAGCAGTTGCTGTCTGCTCCCTCTCCCCGTTGGGGAGAGGGTTGGGGTGAGGGGGTTCGATTCAACCATGAGAATCTACGCCCTCACCCGGATCGCAAGAGCGATCCGACCTCTTCCCCACGGGAGAGGTGAGGAAGATCAGTGCCATGCCCGATTCCAGGCTCATGAATCATGCCCCAAAATATGTTTGAACCGTTTTCCCGGAGGCCGCGACCAACTTGCGAGGGATGGAATGACCACAACCCCGCGCAGACCGCGCGCTAACCAGGAGAACGACCATGTTTCGCAAACTTGCTCTTGTACTTGCTGCTTCTGCCGCTCTCGGCGCGGCTGCCTTGGCCCCGACTGCCGCTTCGGCTCACGGCTGGCACGGTGGCGGCCATTGGGGCCACGGCCACGGCTGGGGCCATCGCGGGTTCGGCTTCGGCTTCAGCCCGGTGATCGTGACCGGCGGCTATGGTGACGACGGCTGCTACGTGACCCGCCGCGTCCGCACCCCCCACGGCGTCCGCCTCCGGACCGTCAATGTCTGCGACTGATTACGTCCCTAACCGCTTCAAATCCCCGGCCACCTCATGTGGCCGGGGATTTCCGTGTTAGACTTCGCTTCTGGTTAACGCAGGCCCACGCGGCATTCGGGACAACCTCGCACCATGGCCGATACCATCGCCTCACCGATCAGCCGGCTCGCGCGGAGCATCGGGCTACGTCAAGTCCGGCTCGCCACCGGCCTTGTGCTGTTTGCCTATCTCATCAGCCATTTCACCAATCACGCGCTCGGCAACATCTCCCTCGACGCGATGGAGGATGCGCTCGCCTATCACATGCTGTTCTGGACAAGCTGGCCGGTCGCGATCGTATTCTATGCCGCCGTGTTGACGCATACGGGGCTCGGCATATGGGCGCTCTACGCGCGCCGCCAGTTCCGCTGGACGGCGATCGAGGCCACGCAGCTCATTTTCGGCCTCAGCATTCCGATCCTCGTCATCGGGCATCTGGTCGGCGTGCGTCTTGCGGCGTCGCTGTTCGGCCACGAGAAGAACTATCCGCAGGTCTTCTTCGCCTACTGGGTGTTTCGGCCGCACATCATGTGGATGATGCTGGCCGTGATGATCGTGTCCTGGGTCCACGGCTGCATCGGCATCTATTTCTGGCTGCGGATGAAGCCGGTGTTCAAGACAATATCGTCGCTGCTTCTTGCCTTGGCCATTATCCTGCCGACGCTGGCGCTGCTCGGGCTTTATCAGGGCGGACGAACTGTCGTACAGGCCAGCGCCGCTCCGGAGTGGCGAGCCGACAACCTCTCGCGCGACAAGGTCGGAACCGGCGCCCAGCAGGCCACGCTGGACCAGATCATTTCCTACACGCTCTACGGCTATTTCGGCCTGATCGGGCTTGCGGTTGTTGCCCGCGGCGTCCGGGCCGTGCAGGAGCGTCGCGGCGGTCTTATCAAGCTCTCATATGGCGACGGAAAAACCGTTCGCGTGCCGATCGGTCTGAGCGTACTTGAGGCGAGCAGCCGCTTCAACATTCCCCACTCAAGCGTCTGCGGCGGCCGCGCCCGGTGTTCGACCTGCCGCATCCGCGTCATCGGAGATTGCAGCGCGCTGCCGGTGCCATCGAACCGTGAAAGTTTCGTGCTGGATCGCGTCGGCGCACATGGCGATCCCGCCATCCGCCTCGCCTGCCAATTGCGCCCCGAAACAGACGTGGCGTTCTTCCAGATCTTTCCGGCGCATACGTCGTCGATCGGGCAGGCGTCTCCGGTTCACGCCGGCAAGGAACGCTACCTTGTCAGCATGTTCGTCGATATGCGCGGTTCGACGAAGCTTGCCGAGAAGCGGCTGCCGTTCGACACGGTATTCATCATCAACCGCTTCCTCAGCGCAGTATCGCAAGCCGTGGTCGAATGCGGCGGTCAGCCGAACCAGTTCGTCGGCGATGGCCAGCTGGCGCTGTTCGGCCTGACCGTAAATCCGCAAACCGCATCGCGGCAGGCGATCCGGGCGGCGGCGAAAATCGCGGTTCACATCGATGCGCTGAATGCGTTTCTTGGCGCTGACCTGCCGGAGCCGTTGCGTTTCGGGGTCGGCATCCATGGCGGCGAAGTCATCATCGGCGATATCGGCTCGCACGATCACATGGTCTTCACGGCGCTTGGCGACGCCGTCAATGTCGCTGCACGGTTGCAGGACATGACCAAGAGCCTGTCATGCGAAGTCGTGCTGTCGGCGGAGGTCTTGAAGACCGCGGGTCTGCCGATGGATGCCTTGCCCCGTGTCGAAGTTCCTATTCGCGGACGACTAGAACCCATGAGCGTTTATGCGGTCACGAAAGCAGAGACGTTGTCCGAACTGGTCGGTGACTTCGCAGTTGCAGCAGCGTAAAAACGGCCAATTCGAGCGAAGTTTGACCGAAAGCTGCCGATTCAATCCGCCCGGGCTTATCGTTTAAGCTATCCACGCACACGCATACCGCGTAACATGCGCGGCGTTGAACACGCCATTCGCGGGGTTCGACGGTGATTATCGTTCTTACCCTCTGGAGACGGCTTGATGGCTAAAGGTACTGTAAAGTGGTTCAACGCGACGAAGGGCTTTGGTTTCATCCAGCCCAGCAGCGGTGGCAAAGACGTGTTCGTTCACATTTCGGCGGTTGAGAAGGCTGGCCTTTCTTCGCTCAACGAAGGACAGACGGTCGAATACGAAGAGGTTGCCAATCGCGGCAAGACCTCCGCAGAAAACCTCAAGGTTTAACGATCAAGCTTCGGAGCGGGCGAGCTCTGGCGGAATTCATTTCACCACATCGTGCCCGCGCCGGACGCTGATGTCGCAATGATCCCTGCGACAAAATCATCCCCAAGGTCCACGCGGCCTGCCGGTTGCATTTGACGGCGTCGCCCGCGCGCCAGTCGGCGTCGCCCGCCCTGATGAAAAATCTCCGCGCGATCCCATATCGCCCGCAAGGCGCTGCAACTCGCGGACGCGGTTCTCGGTCGAAGGATGGGTCGAGAACAGGTTGTCCATGCCCTGGCCGGACAATGGATTGATGATGAACATATGCGCGGTTGCGGGATTCCGCTCCGCGTCCATGTTCGGGATCTGGTGGGCCGCATTGTCGATCTTGACGAGAGCCGACGCCAGCCACATCGGCTGACCGCAAATTTGCGCGCCAAGTTTGTCAGCCGAGTACTCGCGTGTCCGGCTGATCGCCATTTGCACGATCATGGCCGCCAGAGGTGCCAGAATCATCATCGCCAGCGAGCCGATGATGCCCGGACCGTTATTGCCGCGATTGCCGCCGAAGAACATTCCGAACTGCGCGATCATCGAGATCGCACCGGCAATCGTCGCGGTGATCGTCATGATGAGCGTGTCATGGTTTTTGACATGCGCAAGCTCGTGCGCGATCACGCCCGCCAGTTCCTCGCGGCTCAGCGTCTGCACCAGCCCTGTGGTTGCCGCAACGGCCGCATGCTGCGGATCGCGCCCGGTCGCGAATGCGTTGGGCTGCGGGTTGTCCATCAGATAGACCTTGGGCATCGGCAGGTTCGCGCGCGCCGCAAGATCGGCGACAAGCCGCACGAATTCCGGCGCGCTGCCCTCATCGACCTCCTGTGCGCCGTGCATCGACAGCACCATGCGGTCGGAGTTCCAGTAGGCGAACAGGTTGGTACCGGCCGCAACGACCAGCGCGATCATGGCACCGCCCGCCCCGCCAATCAGGTAGCCAACGCCCATGAATAGCGCCGTCAGCCCGGCGAGCAGAACCGCCGTCTTGAAATAACTCATCATCGTCTCCTGACGGTCTTCCGGCCACCTCTCGGCAGCCTCCTGACGTGCCCTGACCTGAGCACCCACCGTAGATGGTGAGGGGTGCCGTTCGGATTCAAGATCAGGTTACCTGCGGCGCGGCGTCGCGTTTCGCAAAGGAATCGGAAAATTGACGAATCGGCGAAGAGTGAACCTATCCAGATTGAGAAGCCCGATACCACCAGCGGCATCATCGACGTGAGCCCAAACAGGGTCATCAAACAGGGGCGTCAACGCCAGCATTCATTGTATTAAATGATATTTATCATGCAAAAAATCCTGTAAGGGAACGCGAATGGCTATCCACCACATCGGCGGCAACAGCGACGCCACACCAGACCCGGCGCCATCGTCGATATCGGCAAGCATCATCGTGCTGGCGGCACTTGCCGCCGTGGGAACTTTCGCAACGAACATTCTGCTGCCGTCCCTGCCCTCGATAGCCAAAAGCCTGAACGTCTCGACCGCTGCCATCGCTTCGACCATCAGCGTCTATCTCGCAGTCTTCGCCGTCGGCCAGTTGGTCGTCGGTCCGCTTTCAGACCGCTACGGCCGGTGGAAACCCGTCGTCTTCGGGCTTGTCATCTTCGTTGTGGGCAGCGTGTGGTGCGAGTTCTCCAACGATCTGCCGATGCTTCTGGTCGGCCGCAGCATCCAGGCCATCGGTGCCTGCGCCGCCTCGGTGCTGTCGCGCGCCATTGCTCGCGACCTGCTGAGCGGCGAGGAACTCACGCGCGCGATGGCTTTCATCATGGTTGCGATGTCTGCCGCTCCGGGTTTCTCTCCGCTGATCGGAGGCTTGCTGGAGGCGACATTCGGCTGGCGCTCGGAGTTCCTCGTCGTCGGCCTGTTCGGCATGATCGTCGCTCTCGCGTATGTCCGGTATGTCGGCGAGACCCACCGCGCAGATACCGGGGTCTCGATGCAGCCTCTGCCCATCCTGCGCGGCTATTGGGGATTGCTCACCGATCTGCGCTTCATCGCGCCGGCCGGAATGATCGGGCTCTACATGGGCGCGATCTTTGCAATGTTCACAGTCTCTCCGCGTATCCTGATCGATGGTCTCGGCTTTTCGCCGATCCAGCTCGGATTGTTTTTCGCAGGCACGGTGTTTGTGGTGTTTGCATCCGGCATGCTGGCGCCGC
>JAZKGC010000135.1:0-11728 GCA_040386115.1 Pseudomonadota bacterium | reverse complement strand
TTGTTTTTCGCAGGCACGGTGTTTGTGGTGTTTGCATCCGGCATGCTGGCGCCGCAGCTGGCAATCAAACTGGGGCACGCTCGCGCAACGGTCCTCGGCCTCGCCATCGCGGCCACCGGAGGCGCGGTGCTCCTGCTGGCGCACTGGGCCGATCACACGGTTTGGAGCTATCTCATCCCTATTATTATTTTCCTGTCCGGCTTCGGGATGGCGAGCCCGCTGGCGACCGCCACGTGCCTGCAGCCGTTCGGCGACAGGGCGGGTCTGGCCTCGGCCCTGCTCGGATTCCTGCAAATGGCGGGTGCAGCCCTCGGCGTCATTCTGACGGCCTCGATTGCAAGCGCCACTCTCGCGATCGGAATAGTTCAGGCGGCGCTAACGATATCCGGATTGATTTTGTATGTGGCAGGCTCGCGGGCATCGCCCCCGCGCTAGGGCGCGATCAGCAGGACGCGCCCCATCCCTTCGGGAACGGGATGATCGGCCAGGCGCGGGAACCGGAACAATCGGACGCCTTGTCGCCGGGCTCGAGTACGCCGCCGCAATACGGGCAATTATTGTCGTTCACCGCAGTCGGCAAACCACCGAAGGTGTCGGTGACATCGTGGGCAAAAAAGTTAACAACATTGCGGCGCGGGTACAGGCGATCTGCGGACATGCTCATTCCTCTTCATCAGAGGCTGCATCATGCCAGCGAGATCATGCTGGTCCGTTCAAGTGAACGCTCAAATTTTAGCGTTAGATAAGGTGTTAATTCATCTTATCGCGGCTGGCCGCGACACAGATCAGCGCGCGATAATCAACCCCCGCGAGGTCACGACAACCCAGCGGCCGTCCTGACGGCGGATGGCATCGACACGGCCAACGCCGGGCAACGGATCGCCCGGAAGCACGTCGAAAATTCCCTGCCGTCCCTGCACCGTTGCGATGCCATCCGAGACCTCGCGCAGCACCCAGCCGTCAACCACCGGAAGCCTCGCGGGCTGCGCGGCGGCGACAGGTGCTGCCGCCGCAGGCGGATTGATCGACCCCGTGGCGTCCGCTGCACGCAGCTTGTCCACGGCGTCGCTGAGCTTCGCGAGCTTTGCGGCAGGCTCGGCCTGCGCCTTCTCGATACGATCGACACGTTCGACTAATTTCGCCGATTGCGCAGAACCGCTGGCCTTGAGCGCCGCGATATCGGCGTTGATCTTCGCGACCGCGCTTTCGACGGAACGACTTTGTTCAACGGCAGCAGCGGCGGTCTGTTCGCTCTTCATAAAATGTCCGACGCCGACAGTGGCGAGCGCGCCGCCAATTGCGCCGACGGAAGCTGCGAGTGCGACAATGGCCGCGATCGGCAAAAATCGACGGGCCGGAGCCTCGGTCGCGGCCGCAGCAGGGCTGGCGGTTTCCTCGCGCGCGGCGCTTTCATTGAAAACGAAATCTTCCCATGAACTGTGCGGCGTCAGGCGCTGCAGCACGATGTCCTTCGACGGGCGAGGCACCGCCATCTCGCTTGGGCTGCTCGCCGGCTCGTCTGCGGCCTCCTTCGTCCCATGAACGATCATGTCCGTGGAATCCGGAACCAAAGAAGCCTCGTCGGCATGGTTGCCGGAGTTCTTGATGTCGCCGTTGGCGTTGGGGTCGGTCATGGGCGCAAACTCCGAAATGGTTCATTATTTGGTAACCACGAATTGGTTTCAAATTCGTTACCCGGACGGCGCTCCTGCCAGAACGCGGCGTCGCATAACCATGCTTCCCTGCAAGAGCCACCGTCCACGTGTTTTGTATCAATCAGAAAATGAACCCGGTATTTATGAAGTTGGACTTGTGGTCGCGGACGATGTCATCGAGCAACTTCCTGGAGGCTTCCGTCTGCTTGGCGGCGATCATCGAGCGGATCGAGAACGAGCGTAGAGCGTCGCCGACCGAAAGCGTGCCTTCGGCCGAGTCCTTGCGGCCGGTGAAGGGAAACACATCCGGCCCGCGCTGGCACTGGCAGTTGATGTTCACCCGGCACACCTGATTGACCAGCGGGTCCACCAGCCGCCCGATGGTTTCCGGGTCTTCGCTGAAGATCGAGACCTGCTGGCCATGATCGGATGTAATGACGTAGTCGAGCGCGGTGTCGATGTCGTCGAACGCCATGACGGGAACGATGGGGCCGAACTGTTCCTCGCGATACAGCATCATGCCTTCGGCCACCGGATAAACCACCGCGGGATAAAACAGCGTGCCGGCGCTGACGCCGCCGCCTTCGTTCACCACCCGCGCGCCTTGCGCGACCGCATCCTCCACCAGCCGCGTCATGTGTTCGACCTTGCCGAGTTCAGGCAGCGGCGTGATCGTCACGCCCGCGTCCCACGGCATGCCGGCTTTCAGCTTGCCGAGTTCTTCGGTGAACCGCGTCAGGAAGCGGTCCACAATCGAGCGATGGACAATGAGCATCTTGAGCGCGGTACAGCGCTGGCCGTTGAACGACAATGAGCCGAGCAGGCACTCCTTCACGGCGAGTTCGACATCGGCGTCCGGCAGCACGATCGCCGCGTTCTTGGCATCGAGACCGAGAATGGCGCGCAGCCGGTTGACCTTCGGATGCATCTTCTTGAGATGGTCGGCGACCCGGCTGGAGCCGATCAGCGTCAGCACGTTGACCTTGCCCGACTCCAGCAGCATGGGCACCACTTCGGAGCCTTTGCCGTAAACCGTATTGATGACGCCCTTCGGGAACGCGCTGCGAAACGCTTCCAGCAGCGGCTGAAACAGCAGCACACCGAACTTCGGCGGCTTGAACACCATGGTGTTGCCCATGATGAGCGCCGGGATCAGCGTCGCGAAGGTCTCGTTGAGCGGATAATTGTACGGCCCCATGCACAGCACGACGCCGAGCGGCGTGCGGCGGATCTGTCCGATGGTGCCTTCCACAATGGTGAACCGCGAATTCGCATTATCGAGTTGCTTCAATGCCTCGATGGTCGCCTTGATGTACTCGACCGTGCGGTCGAACTCCTTCTGTGAGTCCGGCAAAGTCTTGCCGATCTCCCACATGATGAGTTGAACGATCTGCTCGCGGCGGGCGATCATCTGCTTCGTAAAATCCTGCATGCAGGCGATGCGCTGGGCGACCGTCATGGTCGGCCATTCCCCTCGCCCGTTGTCGTAGGCGGCGACCGCGGCATCGAGCGCCACTTGCGCCTCGGGCACGCCGCCGACAGGACAACTGCCGAGTTCGACCTGCTCCAGCGAGCCGTCGGGCTTTCGCACACAGATCGCGGATCGTACCGTCTCGACCGGACCGCTCCACGGCATCAATTCGCCGTTCACCAAAGTCTCGCGCTGATGAACAAGGGCGGGCAAACTGTGGTCACCGGGAAGGTGACCTTGCTCCGGGAATAATTGCTTCAACTGCTGCGATGTCGGCATGGTGATCCTGTGAATTTCGGGCTTCTCGGCAAGCGCGGCCGGGAGCCGCTGGCAAAAGCCGGGACGGAGATTGTAACGTCCCCGCAGGCATGTCCATTGTGACCGCCGAATGAGTCGAAATCATTTCAGGATCGCCATCGGGGCGTATTTTGACGATGGTATCTGTTTTTTGTTAGTCAATGTTGTGGGGCGAGTCGTTGAGCAAACGCCGTTGCCGAAATGCGCCGGCGTGCGTTCAAGATTTGTTTCAAAATCTGTTGTTCGCCCATCTGGTTTCAACTGATGTCATTGCCGCACGCACTCATCACGGCGCTCATCGAACATCCCTGCTCGGGGTCGGAACTGGCGAGCCGCTTCGACCGCTCGATCGGCTATTTCTGGCACGCAACGCATCAGCAGATCTATCGCGAACTCGGCCGCCTCGAGAAGGCGGGATGGATCGCATCGCTGCCTCAGGAGAAAGGCCGTGGCCGCAAACGGGCCTACCGCGTGCTTCCGGCCGGGCGCAGGGAACTGAAGCGCTGGGCCTCCGAACAGCAAGATCCCAAGCCCATGCGCGACGAGTTGATGGTCCGCATTCGCGCCGAAGCCGCAATGGGATCGACAAACATCCGCCGCGAAATCGAGCGGCGGCTCGACCTGCATCGCGCGAAGCTCGGTCACTACGAGATGCTCGAAGCGCGCGATTTCCCCGCGCAGCACAGTTCTCGCGAGAACGACCTTCGGCACCTGATCTTGACGGCGGGCATCATGCTCGAAACGTCGTGGATCGAATTCTGCGAACTCACGCTGAAGACGCTGGCGAAGCCGCGCGACGACTGAGGCCTACAGATCGAATTGCTTCAAAGTTTTGCGGCGAATTGCGATTCCATCGTGCGACGGAACGCAACGGCCTCGTCCCTGGTATCGATCTCGACATCCGACCAGTGAACGACCGCGCCGTGCGCGACGTCTTTCGTCAGCTTGACCCGATGCGCCAGCCCGATCGGCAGCGCACCGGACTTGAGACTGTCCGCCGCGCGCATCAGCTTGCCCCAGACCGTATAGCCGCCTTCGCCATCTAACATCTCGCCCGCGCGCAGATTCTTTTTCGCAACTGCAACGACGTCGCTGCGAAATCCGTGCGGCTGGCCGGTGGGCTCATTGCGCAACGCCGCCGACAGCACCGAGATGTTCAATTCAAGTCCGATCAGGTGATACGGCTTGTACATCGCAGCATAACGCCCGCTGGCATCGGTCTTCAGACCATATTGCCGGAAGCAATCCGCCGCGTAATCGTTCGGCGCTTCCAGCACGACATAGACGCCCCAGCGCAGATCGCGAAACACCGGCCGTCCATCTCGCTCCAGCGACGAGACCACTTCCGCGATCCCTGACTTTTCCAGCACGCCGCCCGCCTCAACCGGGCGCATCACATGCGGCAGATCGTCAACACCGCAAGGCGGAAATGCGAGGCCGTTTACGGGCACGTCGAGGCCGCAGGCATTGGCGATGGCAGCCATTTCAATCGCGGACTTGGTGCCGTCCAGAAATGAGTTGAACATCTGCGGATTCATGCCGGCGGACTGCGCTTCACCGGCTGTCAGGCCGTAGTGGCTCCAGACATCGGCGGGCGTCACGTCGTGATAGATCGGCAGATATTTGGTGCCTTTGCCCGCTGCAACGACCTTGAAACCGGTGGCGCGCGCCCAGTCCACCATTTCGGCGGTCAATGCAGGCTGGTCGCCATAGGCCAGCGAATACACCACGCCGGCACGCCGCGCCTCGTCGGCGAGCAGCGGCCCGGCCAGCACGTCGGCTTCCACATTGACCATGACGATATGCTTGCCGGCAGCAATCGCCGCGCGTGCATGACGAATCCCGACGGCGGGATCGCCGGTGGCTTCGATCACCACTTCGATCCCGGCGCGCTTGATGGCAGCCGCGCCATCGTCAGTGAATGTCGTCGCCGCGATCCGCGCAGCATCCCAGCCGACGGTGCGGCAGGCCTCGCGCGCGCGATCCGGATCGAGATCGACAATGATCGCCACTTCAAGCCCCGGCGTATGCGGCACTTGAGAGAGAAACATCGATCCGAACTTGCCGGCGCCGATCAGCGCCACGCGAACGGGCTTGCCGGCCGCGCGGCGCTTTTCAAGAAGGTGATGCAGGTTCATTTCGGGATAGGCCTAACTGCTGTCGTGCGGAGGGGATTGGTTCAGATTTTGAAACAGCGTGTCCCGGACGCGGTGCAGCGTTCGTCGCGCTGCTCCGCGGAGCCGGGACCGTTACGCGTGCTGCCTGCGCTACGACCCCGGATCAGCAGCGCACCACGCCGCAAGAGCGGCGAGGTGCGCTGCATCCGGAGCGCCAGGAGAGCACCGGTCCCGATTTATTACTCCGCAGCCTGACGATGACTGCGGGCGTACCGCACCAGCGCATCGTCATCCACCGTCTGGATCGGCGTGAAGTCGCGGTGCGCGATGAACTCCGGACGTGTCGGCCTGCGGATGTAATTCGAGACGGCGTTGAGCGTGAGATACACGATCTTGCGCGGATACGGCGTGATGTTGCCGGACGAGCCGTGCACGAGATTGCCATGAAACATCAGCATCCCGCCGGGCTTGCCGGTGGGCGCGACGATGCCGCCATCCTGAACAAGGCGCGTGACAGTGTCCTCGTCGAGCGTCCAGAGCGGATAGGACGTGGTTGCAAGATCGTGCGACGCCTTGAGGTCGCCTGCGTTCTGGCTTTTCGGCACCAGCATCAGCGGGCCGTTGATGGGCATGACTTCATCGAGAAACACGGCAATGTTCATCGCATGCGGCTGCGGCATGCCGTCGTCGCGCTTCCAGGTGCCGTAGTCCTGATGCCATTGCCAGACATCGCCGGTGAAGGCGGATTTGGCGTTGATCTTGTACTGATGCATGTAAACTTTTTCGCCGAAGATCTGCTCGACAGGATCGATCATGCGCGGATGCGCGCCAAGCAGGCGGAACGCCTCGTTATAGAGATGCGCGGCGAAAGCAGTGCGCGGCGCGCCGCTTTTCTCGCGCCAGACTTCGGGCCGCTGCTCGTCATAGATCGACACGGCTTCGCGCCGCAGGACATCGACTTCCTCGGCGTTGAAAAGCTCCGGCAGGAACAGCCAGCCTTCGGTGCGAAACTGTTCAAGTTGCTCGGGGGTCAATCGCATGATGGTCCTCCTTTGGGTTCGCTTCCTGATTGTTTTTCAAGGGACGCATTTTTGCGGCCTCGGGCGTTACGCAATGACGCTTCACTCAAGAATGGTCATGGAGTGGATTGTCAGTCTTGCATTCTGAATTCAGTATTCTAAACTCAGGATGCGGCTTGCTCGCCACCCTGTCAAGCGTCAACGATATGACCGCGCAGCGATGCTGATTCCCGGAGGAGACGTGCTCGAATCCCTTGCCCCAACGAAAAGTCTGGTCGATCAGGCCTACGAGGTGATCCTCGATGCCTTGTGCGACGGCACGTTCAAACCGGGGGAGCGTATCACGCAGGAAAACATCGCCGCGCGCCTGAAGGTGTCGCGGCAACCCGTGACTCATGCGCTGGTTGTGTTGAAGGCGCAGGGATTTCTCGCGCAAGGCCGTCAGGGACTGACCGTCACGTCGGTCGATCCCGGTTTCTTCGAGGCGATCTATCAGATCCGCTCGGCGGTCGAGCCGCTGGCGGTGAAACTCGCGACGCCGCGTCTCACCAAGGAGTCCATCGCGCGCGGGCGGGCACTTGTCGAACATGGCCGCAGCCTGGTCGCCGGGGGCGACAGCCGGGAAACCCTGCAAGCCGACATGGATTTCCACGCCTTCATTTACGATCTGTCCGGCAACCCGCTGATTTCCGAAACGATGCGCCTGCACTGGCGGCATCTGCGCCGCGCGATGGGAGAAGTCCTGCGGCATCCGGGCATGTCGATCAGCGTCTGGAAAGAACATGGACTCATCCTTGAAGCGATGATCCGCGGCGACGGCGATGAGGCGGCTGAACTGATGCGCCGCCATATCGTGGAGGCTTACGAACGCGTCGGCAAAACGGAAAATCTCGAGCGGCCCGCGCGCGAAATGCTTTGAGCGCGTGTTTTCTCCATGACTTTTTGTCTATAACTTTTTTGTCCATGGCTTGATCGAACAATCGATCAAACGAGTCGCAGGTCATGGCCTGTCGGCCATGACCGCTCTTTAATCTGATCTAGGCTGGCGGCAAGCCGAGCGACTGCCCGCTCTCCATCCAGACCGGCAATTCGCGCTGATACAAGGCATTGGTTTCCTTAAAGCCGATTGCCGGTTCCAGCGCGAAAGTGCCGAGAACTTCCTTCACTTTCGGATCGTTGTTGGCCGCCACGCACAGTTCCGCCAACCGATCGACGATCGGCTGCGGCGTCGCCTTCGGCAACGCCCAGCCCGTGAAGCCGCTCACGGTGAAGAACTTCGATGTCGCGCCCTGTTCTTGCAGAGTCTTGACGTTCGGGATCGCGCCGACCTTCTTCGAATGTACCGCGAACAAGACGCCGCGATTGCTTTGCAGGGCGGGCTGCGCCGCCGTGTAGCTGCCCATCGCGACATCGAGCGTGCCTTCCATCAGCCCCGTCCACATCGGCGCTTCGCCTCGGTAATGGATCGGTTCGATGGCGAGACCATACTGCTTGTTGAGTTCATTGATCGTCATGTGCGGGGCCGAGCCCGCGCTGTAAGTGCCGAAGTTCACTTTGCCGCTCTTGCGAGCGAACGCGACGAATTCGTTCAGCGTTGTGACGCCGGACTTCGGACTCGCGACCAGCAGCAGCCCGGCGCCCGGGATGATACTGACGAGCGTGAGGTCTTTGTCCATGTCGTAGCCGGGGTTCTTCATCATCACCCTGTTCATCACATAGGTGGTCGAGATGGAGCACAGGATGGTGTGGCCATCTGGCTCCGCGCGCGCGACTTCCGCCGCGCCGAGCGAGCCGGAGGCACCCGCCTTGTTTTCGATGACGACGTTCTGCCCCACCTGCTTGGAGATGAATTCGCCGAAGGCCCGCGCGAGCAGGTCGGTCTGCCCGCCCGCCGGATAGCTGCAGATCATGCGGATTTGCCGCGACGGCCACGCGGCTTGCGCCGACGCCCGGCGCAAGAGGAAAGGCATCGCGGCGGCTGCCGTACCGGCAGCGATGAAGTGACGGCGATTAAATTTTGCTGACATGTTTTCCTCCCTGGGTTTTCTTTGAGGGTACCGCATCGTCCGGCTTCTGCAATGCGCGAAGGACGGGACAGATTGGCGCATTCGAGGATGTTCAGGGACTTAACAACGACGAACGCCAACCCCCCGGTCAGGGTCACTGTCCGCAGCTTTCTGAACCTTGCAGCGTCGTCCAGATATTGAGGATTCAGAGATCGAGGATAACGGTCCCCGAAACGGCATCTGTCATGCCGCGTCCGGCACCCTGATCCTCGAGGAGAGACCTGAAGTTGTCGAGCGTCTTAATCATCGCAGGTCGCGCAGCAACCAGTGCTTCCTGACTGGACCACGCGCCGATGAGGCAGAATGTTTGCTCGCCGGTTTGTATGATGAAGCCACGCTCGAGGCCCGGCCATTTGGCCTTACCGTCCCGGTGCGCATCGAGGAAAGCGGCCTCCTCGCCGGACTTCACCCTGAACTTGACGACATTGTAGACCTGCATGATGCGCTCCAAAATATGTTGAAGAAATCAAGCGTCTTCGGGCTCTCGGGTGAAATCCCGTTGCCTCGTTCAACTCGCCGGTTTCGCCGCGTTTTAGGCTACGTTATCAAATCACGGAGAGTGGCATCCGACCAGCGCCAGTTCGCTTGCGCTTTGGGTCAAAAGTGGACGTCGCACTTATTCAGCGCTGGGCACGGAATAATCTGAGTTCGCAGTTTTGTTCTGAAAGATAACAATCTGGCGCTCCCTAGGAGAATCGAACTCCTGTTTTCGCCGTGAGAGGGCGACGTCCTAACCGCTAGACGAAGGGAGCAGCGCTGATGGTCGGCGCGTATTCTGATCGCAAAACCGGTATCCATCCTCGGGTCACGCCCAAGGACATGCTTTTGCGGAATACGCGACAGGGAATAGCCTTGAAATGCCGCCGCTGCAAGATGGGACACCGTCAGATATGGCGCAGGCCGCGAGCGAGAGACCGGGGCCGGTGGCGGGGCAGCGCGACAGCAACACCTCTGACGACGCGGCGTCTCAGGGCTCGTTGGCGAATTTGAGGCGGCCCGCAGGCTTCAGGGTCTTGGCGTCATAGGTGCGGATTTCCGTCGCGCCGCCGATGTCGATGGTGACCGCCAGCCGGTCTCCCGCAGCAGCGGTCGAGACGATGCGCGCGCCCTTCGGCAAACTCGCGGTGATATCGGTGATCTGGACGCTTCCATCGGTGCGGAAAAGGCGGTAGCCGATGGCCACCAGCAGGGCTCCCACGCCGATCGCCGTGGTGAGGCCCGCAATCAGCATCATCCGGCGCACCCGCGCGATCAGGGCGGCTTGCTCAGGTGTCGGATCAGGCGCAACAGTTTCGGTCATGCAAGGCTCTTCTCAAGACTCTTCTGAAAACGACAATGAACGTCACCAGGTGACGGTCGATGGCGACGAGGGATCGCAGCGGCTGGATCGCGTGCTTGCGGTGCGCAGCCCCGACCTGTCGCGCTCGCGTCTGAAAGCGTTGATCCTCGCAGGGCAAGTGACGATTGGCTCCGCCCCGGTTCGCGACCCCGCTTATCATGTCAAAGCGGGCGATACGATCACAATCGACGTGCCGCCCGCAGCAGCCGCCGAACCCGAGGGCGAGGATATTCCGCTCGCGATTGTCTATGAGGATGACGACATCGTCGTCCTCGACAAGCCCAAAGGTCTCGTCGTGCATCCCGCTGCCGGGCATGAAACCGGCACGCTGGTCAACGCGCTGATCGCCCATTGCGGCGCAAGCCTTTCCGGAATTGGAGGCGTGCGGCGTCCCGGCATCGTGCATCGCCTCGACAAGGACACCACCGGGCTGATGGTGGTGGCGAAGAACGACCGCGCCCACCAGTCGCTGTCGGCGCAATTCGCCGACCACGGCCGCACCGGCGAAATGCGTCGCGGCTACATGGCGTTCGCTTGGGGAGCGCCGGGACGCCTGCACGGCACCATCGATCAGCCAATCGACCGGCATCCGCACAACCGCGAGAAAATGGCGGTGCGCAACGGCGGCCGCGAAGCCGTGACCCATTGGGACTTGAAGGAGACCTTCGCCGGCAGCGACGGCAAGCCGGTCGCCTCCCTCCTCGCCTGCCAGCTCGAGACCGGGCGGACCCACCAGATCCGGGTTCACCTCGCCCACGCCGGCCATCCGCTGATGGGAGACGACGTTTATGGCGCGGGATTCAAGACCAAGGCCCATCACCTCGGGCCGAAAAGCCAGTCGGCGCTGACCTCGCTGGGCCGGCAGGCGCTCCATGCATATTTGCTGGTTCTGGAGCATCCCGTGAGCGGAGAAATTCTCCACTGGGAGCAGCCCCTGCCGGAGGATTTGGTTCTCCTTCAGGCGGCTCTGCGTAGCACAGACTAAAGGTGGTGCGCTAAAAAGACGCATGGTTACAGACATTTAACCCGTGTCACGGCTTCGTGACCCCCGTTTGTTCTTCCCTCCCGGCCTCCATTTGCTGTATGTTGCACCTGCGCTGGGATCGTCCCGGCGCGGAACATTGCAGCGCCTCTGGCTTTGACAAAGCGGATGGGCTGCCTCGCCCGCCGCTATCGGGGGCGTGAACTTGGGAGGGCGCAACATGGCCCGTGCCGCAACACTGCCGGTTCTCAATGGAGAATCCGGTCTTTCTCATTACCTGTCTGAAATTCGCAAATTCCCGATGCTTGAACCGCAGCAGGAATACATGCTGGCCAAGCGTTGGCGCGAGCATGACGACCGCGATGCGGCGCATCAGCTGGTGACCAGCCATCTGCGACTCGTGGCCAAAATCGCCATGGGCTATCGCGGCTATGGCTTGCCGATCTCCGAGGTTGTCTCCGAAGGCAATGTCGGCCTGATGCAGGCGGTGAAACGCTTTGAGCCTGAAAAGGGCTTCCGTCTTGCCACCTATGCGATGTGGTGGATCAAGGCGTCGATACAAGAGTACATCCTGCGTTCGTGGTCGCTCGTGAAGATGGGCACCACCGCGAACCAGAAGAAGCTGTTCTTCAATCTGCGCAAGGCGAAGAGCAAGATCTCGGCGCTTGAAGAGGGTGATATGCACCCCGATCATGTGAAGACGATCGCGACCCGCCTCGGCGTCACGGAACAGGACGTGATCGACATGAACCGCCGCCTCGGTGGCGACGCGTCGCTCAACG
>JAZKGC010000134.1:0-4717 GCA_040386115.1 Pseudomonadota bacterium | reverse complement strand
AAGGTGGCGGTCTTGCCGTAGATGTGCGCGACCTGATGGATGCAATACTTGTAGATCTGCATCTGGTCGGCCATGTGGGTCAGCGTGTCGAACTTCATGCCGAGTTCGTGCTGGGCGGACGCCACTTCGTGGTGATGCTTCTCGACCTTGACGCCCATCTTGGCCATTGAGCCCAGCATTTCCGAGCGCATGTCCTGCACGCTATCCTGCGGCGGGACGGGGAAGTAGCCGCCCTTGGTGCGGATGCGGTGGCCGAGGTTGCCGCCCTCGTACTCGGTGTCCGAGTTGGTTGGCAGTTCGGAGGAGTCGAGCTTGAAGCCGGTGTTGTAAGGCGTGGTCTGGAAACGCACGTCGTCGAACACGAAGAACTCGGCCTCGGGGCCGACGAACACGCTGTCGCCCACGCCCATGGACTTGACCATGGCTTCGGCCTTCTTGGCGATGCCGCGCGGATCGCGGTTGTAGGGCTCGCCGGTGGTCGGCTCGAGAATGTCGCAGGTGATGACCATTGTGGTCTCTGCAAAAAACGGATCGATCGTCGCCGTCGTCGGATCGGGCATCAGGCACATGTCGGATTCGTTGATGGCCTTCCAGCCCGCGATCGACGAGCCGTCGAACATGGTGCCTTCCGAGAAAATTTCCTCATCGATCATGGTGATGTCGAAGGTGACGTGCTGCCACTTACCGCGCGGATCGGTGAAACGCAGGTCAACGTACTTGACGTCGTTGTCCTTGATGGCCTTGAGGACGTCTTTAGCGGTCTTCATGATTACCCCTTATGTCTGCTTGGTCTGGTGTTGGTGGGTGTCGTGGTCTGGAGGCGGGTGGAGCCGGCTGCGTGATGCTGCCGGCGGCAGGGTGTGCAATTCGTCAGATGGCATCGACGCCGGATTCTCCCGTCCGGATACGGATAGCCTCTTCGATGTTGGAAACGAATATCTTTCCGTCGCCGATGCGGCCGGTCTGGGCAGCACGCCTTATCGCGTCGATGGCTTTTTCGACAAGATCGTCGCCGATCACAATCTCGATTTTGACCTTGGGCAGGAAATCCACGATGTATTCGGCGCCCCGGTAAAGCTCGGCATGGCCCTTCTGGCGGCCAAAGCCTTTCGCTTCCGTGACCGTGATGCCCTGAATCCCGACTTCCTGAAGAGCCTCCTTGACCTCGTCGAGCTTGAACGGCTTGATGATTGCCTCAATCTTTTTCACTGAACGTCTCCCCGGCACTTCCAATTCGATGGACTGCACATCTAGTTCCAATTGCGCGTTTTCGCGCGGCTCGTTCGGCACCCAAGACGTCTTTGAAGACGTCCCTGAAGACATCCTCGGAGACATCGTCGGCGGCGTGAAGTCCCGCTTCGCCGTCAGACATGCGCCACGTCCTGGAGTGGCGCGAAGTCTGGCCGCAAACCGATACCCACGTTCGCGGACTACGCGCTAGTGAGATGGCTCGCCCGTCCCCGACGGCAGTAATGAGCGAGCTAACCGTCGCGAATGTACGACAGTCAAGCACACCGTTTCATCTGCCGATGAGTAAGACGATGCCATATTCAAAGCCCTAAAAGCAGGGTCCGTGCCAAGTTGTAATTGGAGGAGATTTGTAAGTCCTATCAGATCGTTAAAGGATAATTTGAAGGAACATTTCTCAGCGGCGCGAGAGTTGGAAGACTAATTGTTGTGCATTTGCACTATTTTTAATCTGACGATTTGATGCATCAGTAAGCCAATCTGCCTCAGGAACAGGCGAACAGAGCAGGCGGTCGGCATGGACGTCCTCACGGTTGCTGAAATGGGCCGCGCCGACCAGGCCATGATCGGGCGCGGCACAAGCGGATTTGAGCTGATGCAGCGTGCCGGTCGTGCCGTCGCGCAGGTCGCGGATGCCATGGCCGAGCCGGGCGCGATTCTGGTGATCGCGGGGCGCGGCAATAATGGCGGCGACGGCTTCATCTCGGCCAGGGAGCTTGCTGCGCTGGGCCGGGATGTCTCGGTGATCCTGCTTTGCGACCGTGCCACGCTGAAGGGCGACGCCGCGCTCGCCGCGGCTGAATGGGAGGGTCCGGTGCTGCCGTGCGATCCGGGCGCGATCGGCAAGCCCGCCCTGATCGTCGATGCGCTGTTCGGCGCGGGTCTTAACCGGCCGGTAAAGGGCGATCCCTTTGCGATGATCGAGGCGATGAACGCCAGCGGCGTTCCCGTGCTGAGCGTCGATCTGCCGAGCGGCATCAATGGCGACTCGGGCAAGGTGATGGGCGTTGCCGTGCGCGCCTCGGCGACGGTGACGTTCTTCCGCCGCAAACCGGGGCATCTTCTGCTGCCGGGACGCGTTCACTGCGGCGAGGTGCACGTCGCGGACATCGGTATTGAGTCAGATGTGCTCGATGAGATTGCGCCGCGAACATTCGAGAATGTTCCGGAGCTTTGGGCCGACGCCATGCCGGTGCCCCGGATCGACGGCCACAAATATGCGCGCGGACATTTGGTGGTGGCCTCCGGCGATCTAGTCTCGACAGGTGCCGCGCGATTGTCCGCGCGCGCGGGACTGCGTGCCGGAGCAGGGCTTGTCACGGTGGCTTCACCGCGCGATGCGCTCGCGGTCAACGCGGCGGCGCTGACGGCGGTGATGGTGCGCGACGCCGGAACGCCTGAGCAATTCAGCGAACTGCTGGCGGACAAGCGCATCAACGCCTGCGTGATCGGGCCGGGGGCCGGTGTCGGCGAGCGCACGCGCGGATTGGTCCGCGCCGCCTTGTCCGCAGGCCGCTGCCTCGTGCTGGATGCCGACGCTCTCACAAGCTTCGCGGACGATCCCGAGGCGCTGTTCGCGGAGATCAAAAAATGGGATCGTCCACAGGTTGTCCTCACGCCGCATGAGGGCGAGTTCTCCCGGCTTTTCAAAATACTGTCCGAAGATAATTCACCTCCCTCAAAACTCGAACGCGCCCGGCTAGCCGCGCAAAGCGCCGGTGCCGTCGTGCTGCTCAAGGGCGCGGACACGGTCATCGCGGCACCCGACGGGCGCGCTGCCATCGCGGCCAACGCGCCGCCCTGGTTGGCGACGGCAGGGTCTGGCGATGTGCTGGCAGGGATTACCGGCGGCATGCTTGCGCAAGGCGTGCCGGCCTTTGAAGCAGCCTGCATCGGGGTGTGGATGCACGGCGAGGCGGCGCAGCAGTTCGGTCCGGGCCTGATCGCCGAAGAACTTTCCGACATGCTGCCGGCTGTGTTTCGCAGCCTTTATGACGAACTGGATGTTTCTGACTGACGGGCGGTGAGCTTATTCCACCACGTAGCTGCGCACGAGTTTCGGCGCGGCCCAGTTTGTCGGCGTCGCCTCGATCAGCCATCGTCCGGCATATTCGGCCGCGAAGGCGATCCGCTGCGTCTGGCCCTTGTCCAGCATCAGCGTGTCGAGCCAGAACGGTTTCCAGCCGTCGTCGAGGCGGTCAAGCAGCCGGAAATGATGGCCATGCAGGTGGAATGCGATCGGCGCGGAAGCTGGATTGGTGATGGTCATGACCACGGTGCGTCCGCGCTTCACGCGATACGCAGGCGGCGTTGCGGCGGCGAAGTCCGCAGGCGTGACCCACTGCGATTTGGGGTCGAGCGACAATTCGGCCCGCAATGCGCCCTGAAGATCGAGCCGTGCGGGGAGATGACCGGCCGGTAATGCGGCGGCGGGCGGCAGCGGCGCAGTCCGCACGGCCGCCTCGTTCGACATCGTCAGCCGGGCGATGATCCGGGGCGCTGTGCCGTCGTGCAGGATGATTGATGAGACGTTGCCCGGTGCGCGCGTGGCATCGATGAACGCGTCGATCCGCGAGCCGGGGGCGAGCACGATCTGGCCGTCGCGCGCAGGGAACGGCTCAGATGGCTGCCCATCCACCGCCATCACGCGAACCTCGTGATTCTCGACCTTGAGACCGATCACCGCGCGCTGGCAGCCATTGATGAAGCGCAGCCGCAGCCGTTCGTTGGGCTTTGCGGTGAGGTCGAGGCTGGCTCGCCCGTTGACGGTATAGAAGGTGGTGGTTCCGTCCGGATTATTCCCCGGTGCAACGGCGCGCCCGTCGCTTTTCAGCCGCCACTCCTCGATCAACAGGACTTCTTCGCGGTCCACGCTGACCGGCGTGCTTTCCGCGACAATGAGCGCAAGCGCGGAAGAGGGATGGTCCGCGCCGCTACCCAGCAATTGTGCATTCACCAGAAACGTCCCTGCGTGGCGCAGGGGCAGGATAAAGCTGGCACGCCCGCCGGGCGGTAAGGCAGTCTGAGCTGTCAACGGTTCAGCGCCCTGCGCGCCGTCAATTCCGAGCCAGTTCAGGACGGTAGGGACCGGAAGCTCATTTGAAAGCGTAACGGCCAGCTCGTCGCCGGTCTTGAAGCGCAGGGCCGTTCCGGGGGAAGCGGCCTCCAGGGTCCAGATCGGGCTGTCCGGCTGTCCGGGACGCAGTCCGGCCATTCCCGGCCGGATGCGAAGGGCGAGAGCCGGGCGGCTCTGGGCCGCAGCAGGCAGCCGCAGGCCAGCGGTGAGGGCAACGCCCCCCAGCCCAGCCAGCAACGCGCGTCGATAGGGCGAAAAAACCTGATTTGTCATACCCGATGCGGACCATTTTCCGGGGCGGATGTCCAGTTGACGCTTGGTCGCTAACTCTACGTTGCGAAAGCCATTTTTTTGCTGCGAAGCGGTTGCCTCATGTTATAAGCCCGCCGCTCG
>JAZKGC010000133.1:0-25807 GCA_040386115.1 Pseudomonadota bacterium | reverse complement strand
GGCAGGGGTGTCAAGCGCGGCCGCGCGCCCTGCATGGGAATCGGCGCTAAATCTTGCGAACAGGGCACGTTATGCCCCTGGAACGCTCAGATTCTGCGGATGCTGCCTTAGCCCGGCTGTCGCGCGCGCGATGCGTGGGTTTGCAGTGCCCGGATGCGCTCGGCGAGGGTGCCGCGCGCCTCGGCGGGAGCGCCGTTGGCATTCGCGCCGTTGGCGCTCACGCCATTGACGGTCACTCCCTTGACGATGGTGCTGATGGCGGGTTTCTCCGCGTCGGACGCGAGAATGGCTTCGATCGGCGAATCCGGCCCCTCAAGCGTCACCGCGAGCTTGGCGACTTCGGCCGCGATATCGTTGATGCGCTCACGCAGCAGCGCATTCTCCATGCGCTCGGTTGACCACGAGCTTTCCGCCTGCTGATGAATCTGGTTGATCTCGCGCTGAAGCTTGGCGCGTTCGTCGCGGGCGACGCCAAGTTGTTCCTCGAGCGCTGTTTTCTCGGCGCGCAGCTTGTCCATCGCCGCCGAATTGCCGGTGCCCGATGCGATGTCCTCGCGCAATTGCTGTTCGGTTTGTTTCGCGGCTTCCGTCTGCTTGCGCAGAAGATTGTTTTCGTATTCGCGTTCCGCGAGAATCTTGCCCTGCAAGGTAAGCCGTCCTTCAAGATCGGTGACCCGGCCCGACAGCATTTCGGTTTCCTTGACCTGCACCAGAAGCTGGCGGTCGAGATCGCCGACGCGTCCGTTCAGGTTCTCGACCTGGCCGCGCGCCTCGGAGAGTTCGCGGGTGGCGGATTCAGACGCGCCGCGCTGTTCGGCGAGGCGCTGCTGGGTGTCGGTAAATTCCTTTTCAGCGCCGGTGACGCGGCCTTGCAGGGCGTCGATCTGGCTGCGAACCGCGACCAGTTCGACCTGCCGGCTTTCCGCTGTCACCGAGCGTTCGGATAATTCACTGGTGAGTTTGCCGAGTTCGGCTTGCTTGTCGGCGAGTTGCTGTTCGGCAGTGCGCAGCAATTGAGTCTTGGAGGTGAATTCCTCCTCGGTTGCGCGCTGCTGGTCCTTGAGCGCCTTCTCGCGTGCTTCGAGGGCGAAGATGGCGGCATTCTTTTCGCCAAGCTCGATCTTCATGCGGTTGATCGCATCTGACTTTTTGCCGAGTTCGGCAAGCTGGCTGCTGGTCTTGTTCTTGAGTTGCTCGACGCTCATTTCGAGCCGCCGCGCGGACATCGCAAATTCGGCGCGCAACTGGTCCTTGTCGGCCTGGATTTCGGCCATCGACAGCGGGGTGGCCGCCTCGAGACGCTTCGTCGTCAGTCGCACCGCGCGGCCATGAACCAGCGGCACGATCATCAGACCGAACAGCATCGACACCAGAAAACCGATCGCCAAATACATGATCGGTTCGACCATTGGCGTTACTCCCGCGTCAGGATTGACGTTTTTACCATGCCACGGCGGACGGGGAAAAAGCTAGCGGGACAGTGCGTTAACGTGAATCCGCAAGCCCGCCGCGGCACCGCGCCATCGGTTGGAGGCGTGCATCGGATCAGAAGGGATTCCAGGTCGCGCGCGGGGTAAATTTCAGATAGCCGATGTTGGCACCGAGCCGCAAACCTACGCCGGAACGGATGGGCACCAGCACGATGCCGCTGGATGTCAGTGCGGTCATGCCGAATCCGCCGATGAAATAGGCCGAGCCGTCGATGCCCGCAAAGCGCTGATAGATCGCATCGGTCGCGGGCAGGTTATAGACCAGCACCATGGTTCGCGCGCCATCGCCGCCCCAGTCGAGCCCGACCGACGGGCCTTGCCAATACACCCGCAGGTCGCCTGCATTCTTGGTGTAGAGCGTGCCTTCGCCGTAACGCAGCCCCGCGACGAAAGCGCCGCTGCCCTCCTCGCCAAGCACGTAGCCGTTGGGAAGACCCCACTGGCTGACGGCACGCTCGATCACGGAGGCCAGTCCGCGCGAGACGTTGCCGAAGAACCGATGGCCTGCGCCGACCAGTTCGTCCGAGCCGTAGGTATTGGGCGCGCGCTGCTGCGCCGAAGCGGGCATCGCCAGAGAGATCATTGCCGCAAAAACGAGGGCCGCAATGCGCGAAGCGATGGTCATGGAAGAACCCCTTGGAGCACAAAATGATCGAGTTTCACGTCCAGCGCTTAACGCCTTGCTGACAAGCACCGGCTTAAGCTGCGGTCCCACGTCCCCGACTCGTTTGTTATCAGCATCAACTATGACGGCACAGCGGCAGGAAAATAAAGGGTGGAGCCTCAGAATCGCCTTTCTCGGGGCGGTTGCGGGCTTTTCGCTGGGCGTTGGCTGCCCGCAGGCGAAGGCGGCGGCGACGGAGCGCGTGGTCGTCAATCGTCACACCGGCCTTGCCATCGACGGTTTCGACCCGGTCGCCTATTTCACGGAAACCGCAGCGACCAAAGGTCTGCCCGATGTCGAAGTGACCAAAGGCGGAGCCATCTGGCGCTTCCGGAACGACGCCAACCGGGCTGTTTTCATGGCCCACCCCGATATTTATGGTCCGCAGTTCGGAGGTTACGATCCGATCGACGTGGCGCGGGGCAAGGCAGTCGCGGGCCGGGCCCAGTTATGGCTGATCGCCGGAGAGCGGCTTTATCTGTTCAGCCGTGAAGAAAGCCTGCGGGCCTTTACCGCGGACCCGGAGGGCGTTCTCAGGCAGGCCGGCGGCAAATGGCCGGCGCTGGCGGAGACGCTTTCGGATTACTGATCCGCGACCGCCGGATCGCCCCAGACGATGAATTCAGGCACCAGGAAATCTTCGCGCGCCTCGCCAAAGCACAGTGCCGCACCTTTGCTGTCGGTCACCCGGCCGCCGGCAGCGGTCACAACGGCATGGCCGGCCGCCACGTCCCATTCGGATGTCGGAGACAGCCGTGGATAGATGTCAGCGCCGCCCTCGGCGACGCGGCAGAATTTCACCGCCGAGCCGAGGATCTGCCGAATTGCGCCGGGCCGCGCGGCGATAAACGCCTCGGTCCGCTTGTCTCCGTGCGACCGGCTGACAGTGACGATCCAGGCTCCGCCCCGGCCGGGATGAGGGCGGGTCTTGATGGGCTGGGCTGCGCGCGCCTGGGCGTCCTTGGTCACCAGCAGCCGTTCCGCCCCGCGGCCCACCAGCCCGCGCCAGATCAGGCCGAGCGCGGGTGCCGCGACAATTCCGAGCAGCGGCTTGCCGTGGGTGACCAATGCGAGATTGATCGTGAACTCGTCGCGCCCCGAAACGAATTCCTGTGTCCCGTCCAGCGGATCGATCAGAAAAAAGCTGTTCTTGTAGGGACGCTCGGCGAGATGGGTTCGCTCTTCCGACAATGTCGGCACCTGCGGAATCAGTTTCGCCAGCCCCTCCGCGATGATGCGGTCGGCCGCCATGTCGGCTTCCGTGACTGGCGATCCGTCAGTTTTCCCCTTCACCAGCATGTTGGAGCGGTTCACTGCAAGCACGGCAGCGCCCGCCTGCGCGACAATGTCCGTGAGTGACTCCATCAGCTCCGCGGCGGCGTCGCAGTCGATCACCGGCCCTTCGAGAGAGGCCTCATTCATCGACAGATCTCGGGCCAGTGTACATTTTCGCTTTCAATCCGCTGTGGTTCCTGCGCCGCGTCGGTGGCAGCAAAGGCAACCGCAGTGTATCAAACAATAAAGCACGCGTGATTCGCCGCGTCTGCATCGCGCAGTCTCAATTGCTTCGCTTGAGTGCAGGAAATCGCAGAGAAATTCCAGAAAAATCCAGGAAAACCATCATGTCTGGCACTTCAACTCCCGGTCCCGCCCCTGACGCTCTCGAACTTGCCGCGTTGATGTGCTCGCGAGTCTGTCATGACCTCATCAATCCGGTGGGCGCGATCGTGAACGGGCTCGAGGTTTTCGACAGCAGCAACAAGGAAGATGACCGCGAATTTGCGCTCGACCTGATTCGCAAGAGCGCGAAATCCACGTCGGCGCGGCTGCAATTCTGTCGCATCGCTTACGGTGCTGCGGGGTCGGCTGGCTCCCAGATCGATCTCGGTGAGGCGCAGAAAATGACGCGCGGTCACCTCGAGGACGAGAAAACCAAAGTCACCTGGAATCTGCCCCACATGCTGTTGGCGAAAAATCGCGTCAAGCTGCTGCTGAACATGCTGGTGATTGCCCAGCAATGTATTCCGCGCGGCGGCGAGCTTGTGGTCGATCCGCTCGGCGAAGGCGATGCGATGGGATTCCGGATTCGCGCCGCCGGCACCAATGCCCGCGAACCGCAAAACGTGACCGATCAGTTGAATCTCGCCAATGCGGGTTCGGTATCCGCGCACGGCGTTCAGCCCTATTACACGGCGCTGCTGGCGCAGGCTTGCGGCCTGACGGTGTCGCTTGCAGCCGAGACCGACGCGGTGGTCGTCGCGACGTCCTGAGGGTCTAAGAGACTAGACGGTCCAAGAGTCTTGACGGTCCAAAAGTCTTGACCGTCCAAGAGTCTTCATGAATTTTTAAGGAATGAGTCCCGGACGTTGGCAGCGTCCGGATCGAGACCATTAGTGTTTCATTTAGGGCGTTCTTTTGCGAATGCTCAACCATTATTAAACGCTTTGAGTGCAGATTTCGAGCAGCGTGCCTTGCACGTCGTTTTTAGCTCGAAGGCTGCTTTCATGGACGATCTGCTGCGCGAATTCCTGACCGAAACCAACGAGAGTCTCGACACTGTCGATAATCAACTCGTGCGTTTCGAGCAGGATCCGAACAACGCGAAGATTCTCGATAACATCTTTCGGCTGGTTCATACGATCAAGGGCACTTGCGGGTTCCTCGGATTGCCGCGGCTTGAAGCGCTCGCCCACGCGGCTGAGACGCTGATGGGAAAATTTCGCGACGGCATGCCGGTCACCGGCGACGCCGTGACGCTGATCCTGACCACCATCGACCGCATCAAGGAAATTCTCAGCCAGCTCGAAGCCACGCAGGCCGAGCCGGACGGCGCAGACCGTGACCTGATCGACGCGCTCGAGCGCATGGTTGAACTGGGCATGTCGGCTGCCGCAGCTCCTTCGGTCTCGATCGGGACGATGATCCCTCAAACGCTTGAGCGCGAGTTGCGTCCGGGCGAGGTCTCGCTGGATGAACTGGAGCGCGCTTTCCGCGAAACGGAAGCAGACATTGCGCCGCCGGTCGCGACGCTGGCGTCTTCGCCGTCGCTCGCGCCTGTCGAAGCTGCGCCGCTGAAAAAGCCGGTGGCCAAACTCGTTGCGAAAAAATCGGTGATCGAGAACGAGGTGGCCGAGGGCGACAAGGTTTCGAACCAGTCCATCCGCGTCAATGTCGATACACTCGAACACCTGATGACGATGGTGTCCGAACTGGTGCTGACCCGCAATCAGCTGCTGGAGATCAGCCGGCGTAACGACGATTCCGAATTCAAGGTGCCGCTGCAGCGGCTGTCCAACGTCACCGCCGAGTTGCAGGAAGGCGTCATGAAGACGCGGATGCAGCCGATCGGTAATGCGTGGCAAAAGCTTCCGCGCATCGTGCGCGACCTGTCGAGCGAACTCGGCAAGCAGATCGAACTCGAGATGCACGGCGCCGACACCGAGCTTGATCGTCAGGTGCTCGATCTCATCAAGGATCCGCTGACCCACATGGTCCGCAACTCGGCCGATCACGGGCTTGAATCGACAGCCGATCGCGTCGCGGCCGGCAAGCCGGAGCAGGGCACCATTCGCGTCTCCGCCTATCATGAAGGCGGCCACATCATCATCTGCATCGCCGATAACGGCCGCGGCCTGAACACCGAGCGCATCAAGGCCAAGGCGGTTTCGAACGGCATCGTGAGCGAAGCCGACCTCGAGAAGATGACCGAGGCGCAAATCCACAAGTTCATTTTCGCGCCGGGCTTTTCGACGGCGGCAGCCGTGACAAGCGTGTCGGGCCGCGGCGTCGGCATGGACGTCGTGCGCACCAACATCGATCAGATCGGCGGCACCATCGACGTGAAGTCGGTGCCGGGCGAAGGCTCGAGCTTCACCATCAAGATTCCGCTGACGCTGGCGATCGTGTCCGCGCTGATCGTCGAGGCGGCGGGCGATCGCTTTGCGATCCCGCAACTCGCCGTCGTCGAACTGGTGCGCGCGCGTGCCAATTCCGAGCATCGCATCGAGCGCATCAAGGACACGCCGGTTCTGCGGCTGCGCAACAAGCTGCTGCCGCTGATGCACCTGAAGAAACTTCTGAAGATCGATGACGGCGCGTCGAGCGATCCCGAAAACGGGTTCATCGTCGTCACGCAGGTCGGCAGCCAGACCTTCGGCATCGTGGTCGATGGCGTTTTCCATACCGAGGAAATCGTCGTCAAGCCGATGTCCACCAAGCTGCGACACATCGGGATGTTCTCGGGCAACACCATCCTGGGCGACGGCGCGGTCATCATGATTATCGATCCGAACGGGATCGCCCAGTCGCTCGGCACATCAGCCGCAGCGCAGGGCGAGATTGCGGACGAGAACGCCACGATGCGCACAGGTTCCGACACGCAACTCACCTCCCTGCTGGTGTTCCGCGCCGGATCGGCCCAACCGAAAGCGGTGCCGCTGGCGCTGGTCACGCGGCTTGAAGAAATCGCCGTTGAAAAGATTGAGCACTCCAATGGCCGCCGCATGGTTCAATACCGCGAACAGCTGATGCCGTTGGTGCAGATCGAGGGCTTGTCGATGCGCGAGAGCGGCGTGCAGCCTATTCTCGTGTTCGCCGATGATGGCCGCTCGATGGGGCTCGTGGTCGATGAGATCATCGATATCGTCGAGGAGCATCTGAGCATCGAGGTCGTGAGCACGAGGGACGGTATTCTCGGCTCCGCGGTCATCAAGGGGCAGGCGACCGAAGTGATCGACGTCGGCCACTTCCTGCCGATGGCTTTCGCCGACTGGTTCAGCCGCAAGGAGATGCGGCCGTCCATGAACGCGCAGACGGTCTTGCTGGTCGATGACTCGGCGTTCTTCCGCAATATGCTGGCTCCTGTGCTGAAAGCGGCCGGGTATCGCGTCACACTCGCGCAAAGCGGACAGGAGGGCCTCGGCGTGCTGCGCGCCGGCAACCAGTTCGACGTCGTCCTGACGGATATCGAAATGCCGGAGATGAACGGGTTCGAATTCGCTGAAGCCATTCGGGCAGATCGCCGGACGCAGGCAATGCCGATCATCGCTTTGTCGTCGCTTGTTTCGCCCGCCGCGATCGAGCGCGGCCGTCAGGCAGGTTTCCACGATTATGTCGCCAAGTTCGACAGGCCGGGATTGATCGCAGCGCTGAAGGAACAGACCGCTGAAATTCATCAGGCGGCGTGAGGAACATGACAATGGATGTAAACGCCGAGGGCGCCGATCGCGGAATCACCGAATACGTCACCGCGATGATCGGCGGGCAGTTGTTCGGCCTTCCGATTTCGCGCGTGCAGGATGTGTTCATGCTCGAGCGGCTGACGCGGGTGCCGCTGGCGTCGGACGATGTCGCCGGCGTTCTCAATTTGCGCGGCCGGATCGTGACCGCGATCAACATGCGCGCACGGCTGGGCCTGCCCAAGGAGGACGATGGCCGTCCGCCGATGGCGGTGGGCGTCGATATGCGCGGCGAGTCTTATGGCCTGCTGATCGATAACATCGGCGAGGTGCTCAAGCTTGCCGATGAGGACCGCGAAGTGAATCCGGTCAATCTCGATCCGCGCATGGCGAAGATGGCGGGCGGCGTGCACCGGCTCGAAAGTCAATTGATGGTGGTTCTCGACGTTGACCGCGTTCTGGAAATCGCCCCCGATATGCTGGCCGCGTGAAGGCGGCTGAAGATACAAAGCAAGAAACCATACTGGAAACGGCCTGTGCCGGGACATTGAGAGACAGAGGTTTGAAATGAAAACATGTTTGATCGTTGACGATTCAAGCGTCATCCGAAAAGTTGCTCGGCGCATTCTTGAAGGTCTGGATTTTCAGATCGTCGAAGCCGAGGATGGCGAGAAGGCCGTCGAGGTGTGCAAGCGTGGAATGCCGGACGCTGTTCTGCTCGACTGGAACATGCCGGTGATGGACGGCTATGAATTCCTTCGCAACCTGCGCCAGATGCCGGGCGGCGACGCGCCGAAGGTCGTGTTCTGCACCACCGAGAACGATGTCGCGCACATTGCGCGCGCGCTGCACGCCGGTGCCAATGAATACATCATGAAGCCGTTCGACAAGGAAATCGTGACGGCGAAGTTTCAGGAAGTCGGCCTGATCTGATCTCCTGACCCGATAACATACCCGGAGTGCCGTCTCCGGGATGTATGCTCGAATTTCTTTTGTCTTTCGTCTTTCGCCTTGCGTCTCGTTCTCGTTAGTTGTGTTGAGTTGGGTATATCATGGTTGTTGGTGTCGCGGCGTCTCGGGGTTCGGCCATCCAGCGGTACGAGCCGTTGCGCGTGATGGTCGTCGATGACTCGGCCGTGATACGCGGGCTGATTTCCCGCTGGATCGAGGCCGAGCCCGATATGTCGGTCGCAGCGTCGATCCGCACCGGGGTCGATGCGGTTAACCAGATCGTGCGCGTTGCTCCCGATGTCGTGGTTCTCGATATCGAGATGCCGGACATGGACGGCATTACCGCGCTGCCGCTGTTGCTCGAGAAAAAGCGCGACCTCGTTATCATCATGGCATCGACGCTGACCCGCAGGAATGCGGAAATCAGCTTCAAGGCACTGTCGCTCGGCGCATCCGATTATATTCCGAAGCCTGAAAGCACGCGGGAAATCACCGCCGCTGACGTCTTCAAGCGGGATCTGATCGAGAAAATTCGCCATCTCGGCGCGCGGCTGCGCCGGCCGGCAGTTATTTCAAGCCCGCCGCTGTCGCCAGCCGTGCCATCGGCGCGGGTGCTGCTGCCGCGGACATCGACGGGCTCCATGCCGGCGGTTGCCCAGCCGAAGCTGATGGTGCGTTCGTTCACCGCAGTGCCGCCGCGTGTCCTTTTGATCGGCTCATCCACCGGCGGTCCGCAGGCGTTGATGACATTGGTGGCCGCAATCGGGCCTGTGATCGATCGCGTTCCAGTTCTCATCACCCAGCACATGCCGCCGACGTTCACCACGATTCTCGCAGAACATCTTGCGCGCGCGAGCGGACGCCCTGCGGGCGAGGGGATCGACGGTGAAGTCATCAAGCCGGGGCACATTTATCTCGCGCCCGGTGGCCGGCATATGCGCGTCGCGCGCGCCGGCGTGAACGGGACCATCGTTCTCGACGATGGCCCGCAGGTCAATTTCTGCAAGCCTGCGGTCGATCCGATGTTCTCTTCGGCGGTCGATGTCTGGCAGGGCGGCATTCTTGCCGTGGTGCTGACCGGCATGGGGTCGGATGGCGCGCGGGGCGGTAAGGATATTGTCGCATCTGGCGGCAATATCATCGCGCAGGACGAGGCCACCAGCGTGGTGTGGGGAATGCCGGGCGCTGCGGCGAATGCCGGAATCTGCGCTGCCGTTCTGCCTCTGGATCAAATTGCACCGAAACTGGTTCGGCTGTTTTCAGGAGTTCGCGGGTGACGCCTCAGGATTACGATTACCTGCGCAAGCTTCTGAAAGACCGATCCGGATTGCTGCTGTCATCCGAAAAGCAGTATCTCATCGAGAGCCGGTTGCTGCCGCTCGCGCGAAAGTCCGGTCTGGCCGGCATCGGCGAACTTGTACAAAAAATCAGAAGCGGCTCCGAGACGTTGACCGTCGATGTGGTCGAGGCGATGACCACGAACGAGACGTTTTTCTTCCGCGACAGGATTCCGTTCGAGAATGTCCGTAACGTGGTCCTCCCTCATCTGATGAAGGCGCGCGCGAACCGCCGCAGCCTGCGCATCTGGTGCGCAGCCGCCTCGACGGGTCAGGAACCGTATTCGCTTGCCATGATGATGAAGGACGCGGTGCTGGCCGGGTGGCGCGTGGAAATTGTCGCGACAGATATCTCGGAGGGCGTTCTCGAAAAGGCAAGATCCGGAATCTACAGCCAGTTCGAGGTTCAGCGCGGTCTGCCGATTCAGCTTCTGATGCAGCATTTCAAGCAGGTCGGCGAGGTCTGGCAGTTGAATCCCGATATTCGCGCCATGGTCCAGTACCGGCAGCTCAACCTGCTGCGGGATTTCGCGCATCTTGGAAAGTTTGACATTATCTTCTGCCGTAACGTGCTGATCTATTTCGATCAGGCTGCGAAGATCGATGTCTTCAGCCGCATGATGAAAACAAACGAGTCCGACGGCTATCTTTTCCTCGGCGCGGCGGAAACAGTCGTTGGTCTGACCGATGTGTACCGGCCATGTCCTGATCTGCGCGGCGTGTATGTCCCCAACATCGTGCGTCCCGCGCCGTCTTTGGTGCCCGCGATGGCTGCGGGAGGCCGGAAGGCTTTTGCCCCTTCGGGCCGTTAAGCTGAAATCAAACCACGCGCGGCTGTGATTGTTGACAAGCCGCGAGTCCTTTGGAATAGATTTCGGCATGGGGACTGCGATCTCCCCGTGAGGCGACATGCCCAAGTATCGCGTCCCTTTTCCTCAGAGGACGCACGCATGTCATCATTTCTCTCCATATCTGCCGAAAAACTTGCACGCCTGACAGGCACGCCGGCATCTCCTGCGATTATCGATGTCAGGACGGCTGAGGATTTTGCCGCCGATCCGCGTCTCATTCCCGGTGCGATACGCCATTCCCATGCAGATGCTGCGCAGTGGGCCGGTGAATTTCGCGATCGTCCGGCAATTGTCGTCTGCCAGCGAGGCCACAAGCTCAGCCAGGGGACGGCCGCGATGCTGCGCCATGAGGGGATTGCCGCAGAGACTCTCGAAGGCGGATTCGAGGCGTGGCAGCAGGCGCAATTGCCCCTGGTGCCTGTCGCCAGGCTGCCCGCGCGCGATATCAAGGGACGCACCGTGTGGGTCACGCGGGCCCGTCCGAAGGTGGATCGCATTGCGTGCCCCTGGCTCATTCGCCGGTTCGTCGATCCCCATGCGGTGTTTCTCTTTGTGGCGGCGTCCGAAGTGTCCGCCGTTGCCGAGCGATTCGATGCGGCGCCATTCGATATCGAAAATGTCTTCTGGAGCCATCGCGGCGAGCTGTGTACGTTCGACGTAATGATCGAGGAGTTCGGCCTCTCGACGCCGCCGCTGTTGCGGCTGGCGACGATTGTTCGTGCGGCAGATACCGCGCGCCTCGATCTTGCGCCGGAGGCTCCCGGCCTGCTTGCCGCGTCGCTGGGCCTGTCCCGAATGTACGCGGACGATCTGCAGCAACTGGATGCGGGCCTCGCGCTGTACGATGCATTCTTTCGCTGGTGCAGGGATGCTGTCGGTGAAACCCACAACTGGCCTGCGAACAAGGCGAAGTCCTGATGACTGAAATGTCTTTGGACAAGAACGTTCCCCGGCGGGAAATCACGCTGCATGAAGCCTTCGTCGTCTGGCTTCGTATCGCGCTGTTGTCGTTCGGCGGACCCGCCGGACAGATCGCGTTGATGCACCGCGTGCTGGTCGATGAGCGCAAGTGGATTTCAGACGCACGATTTCTGCACGCGCTGAATTTTTGCATGCTGCTGCCGGGTCCGGAGGCACAGCAGTTGGCCACCTATATCGGCTGGCTGATGCACGGCGTGCGCGGCGGCGTGGTCGCAGGGACGATGTTTGTGCTGCCGGGATTCGTCATCATCATGGCGTTAAGCATCGTCTATGCGCTCTACGGCGCGCTCGACGTCGTCTCGGGACTGTTCTTCGGCCTGAAAGCGGCGGTGCTTGCCGTCGTGATCGAGGCGCTGCTGCGCATCGGCAAGCGCGCGCTGAAGACGCGGGCGCTTTATGGTCTTGCTGCCGTCGCGTTCATTGCGATTTTCGGTTTTCATGTTCCGTTTCCGGTCATCATCGCAGCCGCCGGTGTGTTCGGGCTGATCGCAGTGCGGATCTGGCCGAATTGGCTCGGGTTGCAGCTGGTCGCCGACGAGCAATCGAGTCGTGCGGTGGATATGGCCGCTGCCAAGTCCCAGGGTGCGCCGACGATCAAGCGTGGCTTGCAGGTGATCGCGGTTTGCGGAGCGCTGTGGATCGCGCCAATCGTGTTGCTGGTCATCCTGTTTGGCCGTAACAGCGTCTATCCGGGCATCGCGGCATTCTTCTCGGAGATGGCAGTGGTCACGTTCGGCGGCGCCTATGCCGTGCTGGCCTATGTGGCGCAGGCCGCGGTGAACGACCTGCGCTGGCTCAATCCCGGCGAGATGCTCGACGGTCTGGCGCTCGCCGAGACGACGCCGGGACCGTTGATCCTGGTGCTGACATTCGTTGGCTTCCTCGCGGGCTTCCGCGATCCGGGCGGCATCTCGCCGCTGGCGGGCGGACTCATCGGCGGGACCCTGACGACATGGGTGACATTCGTACCGTGTTTTCTGTGGGTGCTGTTAGGTGCGCCCTATATCGAACGGCTGCGAAGCAACCGTGCGCTGTCAGGCGCGCTTGCCGCGATCACAGCGGCGGTTGTCGGCGTCATCCTCAATCTCTCGGTGTGGTTCGCGCTGCATGTACTGTTTCGCAACGTGGGCGAATTGAATCTCGGATGGCTGCGCCCGGCATGGCCGGAGTTGTCGTCGCTCGATTGGAAAGCAGCGCTCTTGTCCGCGTTCGCCATGCTGGCGATGTTCCGCTGGCATTTCGGGATGCTGCCGACGCTCGCGATCTGCGGCGCTGCGGGACTGGCGCTGAAATTTGCGGTTTGAGGTTTGCCTTATCCGCCTCGACTTTGCCTTATTGGCCGAGGTCCGCCTCCAGATCGCCTTATGCTTTTGTGTGCGTGCAAATGGCGGAAATCCGGCGGCTGCTTGTCAGGATTGTGCGTTTCCCAAACAAAAACCCCGCCATTTGCGGCGGGGCTCAGTCTGGGAGGAGGAGCCGTACAGGCTCCGGTACAACCCGATATCAGGCAGGAATGCGAACTTCTTCCTCATGCGGCTCGCGCAGCACGTAGCCGCGGCCCCACACCGTCTCGATGAAGTTGCGGCCGTCGGACGCATTCGCGAGCTTCTTGCGCAGCTTGCAGATGAAGACGTCGATGATCTTGAGTTCGGGCTCGTCCATTCCGCCGTAGAGATGATTGAGGAACATCTCCTTCGTGAGCGTCGTGCCCTTGCGGAGCGAGAGCAGCTCCAGCATCTGGTATTCCTTGCCCGTCAGATGCACGCGCTGGCCACCGACTTCGACGGTCTTGGTGTCGAGATTGACGACGAGATCGCCGGTCTGGATGACCGATTGGGCGTGACCCTTGGAACGGCGGACGATCGCATGGATGCGGGCGACCAGTTCGTCCTTGTGGAAAGGCTTGGTCATGTAGTCGTCGGCGCCGACGCCGAGACCCTTGACCTTGTCCTCGATGCCGGCGAGGCCGGAGAGGATCAGAATGGGTGTCTTGATCTTCGAGACACGCAGCTGCTTGAGAACATCGTAGCCGGACATGTCCGGCAGGTTCAGGTCGAGCAGGATGATGTCGTAATCATAAAGCTTTCCGAGATCGACGCCTTCTTCTCCGAGGTCCGTCGTATAGACGTTGAAGCTCTCGGATTTGAGCATCAGCTCGATCGACTGCGCAGTGGCGCTGTCATCTTCTATCAGCAATACGCGCATGCCAGTCCCCTATAGTCGCCGCTCCGGGCGTCAGGCCGGCCGCATACTTGCGGCACTGGAAAAACGCCTTTGAACAACTGATTCGGATCCTGACGACATATGGTTAACAAATGCTGATTCGTCTCTGCAAGCTCATTCGTGCAATTTTTGTCGAATCGCACTAAGATATTGCCTGTAAGCAGCTTTTCGTAGCCTGGTCGTTCAAGTTCCACATTAAGAGGCGGGCTTAACCGACTCCTGCGACTCACCCCTTTGTTCTGAAGGTCGAGCGCTCTCAGTCACCAAAGACAGTGACGCAATGATTAACGATGCGGGTAAACACGAAGTTAAGGACAAGCTTCCGAATCGTCGAAACTTAAGGTTTTCGCAATGAAAGCGCTCGCCGAGCAGATCTCCGACATCGACGGCGTCAATATATATGGCCGCGTCGTCGGCGTGCGCGGACTGATGGTGGAGATCGCCGGACCGATCCACGCCATGTCGGTCGGCGCGCGCATCGTGATTGAGACGGGCACCAGCCGTTTCATCCCGTGCGAGGTCATCGGCTTCACCGGCAACAATGCCGTGGTCATGCCGTTCGCGGGGCTTGAGGGCGTTCGGCGCGGTTGCCGCGCCGTCATCGCCAACGCCGCCAGCCAGGTGCGTCCGTCAGCCTCTTGGCTCGGCCGGGTCATCAATGCGATGGGCGAACCGATTGACGGCAAGGGACCGTTGACCCAAGGCCCGTCGCCGATGGCCTATCGCAATGCGCCGCCTCCAGCCCATTCCCGTAAAAGAGTAGGTGCGCCGCTCGATCTTGGGGTGCGGTCGCTGAATACATTTCTCACCTGCTGCCGCGGCCAGCGCATGGGCATCTTCGCAGGCTCCGGTGTCGGCAAGTCCGTGCTGTTGTCGATGCTGGCGCGCAATGTCGATGCGGATATTTCGGTGATAGGCCTCGTCGGCGAACGCGGCCGTGAGGTGCAAGAATTCCTGCAGGACGATTTGGGTGAAGAAGGCCTGGCGCGTTCGGTTGTTGTTGTTGCGACCTCTGATGAACCCGCATTGATGCGGCGGCAGGCGGCTTATCTGACGTTGGCGATCGCCGAGTATTTTCGCGACGACGACAAGGATGTGCTGTGCCTGATGGATTCGGTGACCCGCTTTGCCATGGCGCAGCGTGAAATCGGCTTGTCGGCGGGCGAGCCGCCAACCGCGAAGGGCTACACGCCGACGGTGTTCACCGAACTGCCGAAGTTGCTCGAGCGCGCGGGTCCGGGAATGGGCGAGGGTACCATCACCGGCATTTTCACGGTGCTGGTGGACGGTGACGATCACAACGAGCCTGTGGCCGATGCGGTCAGAGGCATTCTCGACGGTCATATCGTGATGGAGCGCGCCATCGCCGAACGCGGGCGCTACCCGGCGATCAACATTCTCAAGTCGGTTTCCCGGACCATGCCGAAATCCGCCGATCCGGCTTTCCTGCCGATCATCACCAAAGGCCGTCAAGTCATGGCGACCTACGCCGATATGGAGGAATTGATCCGGCTGGGAGCTTACCGGGCGGGGTCCAGCGCCGAGGTCGATGAGGCGATCAAACTCCACGAGCCGCTGGAGGATTTTCTGCGCCAGGCCAAGGATGAGGCAACGGGTCTGGGGGAGGGATACCGGCGATTAGAGGAAATCCTGCAATCCTTGGAAACGGAACGCTAACTTTGTCGCGCCATGATCCCGTCATCTGTGTTCGACCGGAGGGGCCCTTGGGGGGTGCCGGTTGTGTCCCGCTTTCAAACTGGGACTTCTGGGGAGTACGAGTCGATGAAGTCACGTGAAACGCTGATCCGCCTGAAGAAATTTCAGGTCGATGAAAAGCGCCGAAGGGTCGCGCAGATCGAGGGCATGATTGCTGACTTCCAGCGCATGTCGGTCGATCTGGAGCGAGAAATCCAGCATGAGCAGGATCGTGCCGGCATTCAGGATCCCAGCCACTTTGCTTATCCGACCTATGCGAAGGCCGCGATCCAGCGCCGGGAAAACCTGACCCGTTCGGCGGATGAACTCCGGGTTCAGCTCGAGGACGCCAAGGCCGTGCTGGGCGAGGCTTTTGAAGAACTCAAGAAGGTCGAACTGCTCGACGAGCGCGACCAGGCGCGCGAACGCGCTGAAGAAAACGCCCGCGAACAGGCCGATCTCGACAGTATCGGGTTGATGCGCGCCCGTATCGGAGCGATGGCCTGAGTTTCCCTTCCAGTTGAGCGGCCCCGCGTCACTAAGGGCTGGTTCCAGACATATTTTTCAATGGTAGAACCCGGGCTCAAAGGCCCGGGTTCTCTTTTTGTGGGTTCCATATTGCATATGGCGGAAGCTGGACGGCTTTCCGGCAAGATGTGATACGAAGGGCGAAATTTGGGCTTTCGGAATGGCCTTCGGCCGACGGCGGCTTGACGTGAGATTTGGAGACAGAACCGCATGCTGACGCCGGCTGAGCTCGTTTGGCTGCTCGCATCTGTTGCGAAGGGTGACGAGGCTGCTTTCGAGCGGCTTTATGAAGCCACGCGCGCGAAACTCTTCGGCGTGGTTCTCCGTATATTAAGACGTCAGGATCTCGCGGAGGAGGTCATCCAGGAAGCCTATGTGAAGATCTGGAAGAACGCGGGGCAATTCAATCCCGCTATGGCTTCTCCGATCACCTGGATGGTCTCGATTGCCCGTAACCGGGCGATCGATGTGGTGCGTAAACGAAGCGAGCTATCGATCGAAGAAGAGCCTTCGGCCATGGAGGTAGCATCCGACACGCCAGATCCGCTGGCGCGCCGGGAGATGACGGAAGAGCTGAAGAGAATTCTGGAATGCGTCGGCCGGCTTGATCCTGAACGGCAAAAGCTGGTGCTGCTTGCTTACTACAACGGATGGAGCCGCGAGCAATTGGCGGAGAAGTTCGATACGCCCTTGAATACGGTCAAGACGTGGCTGCGCCGCAGCATGATCGATATCCGCGAATGCCTCGGTTTGGCATGACACTTATTGGCATGACATGAACTACAGCGAAGACCATATCGCGCTCGCCGCAGAATACGCTCTAGGCACCCTGGATGCCGACGAGCGCGCGCTCGTTGAAACCATGATGATTGTCGATCACGGCTTCATGGAAGTGGTCGATGCGTGGGATCGCAAGTTGAGTCCGCTTCATCAGATGGTTGCTCCGGTTGAGCCGCCGCCGCACGTCTGGGACTACATCAAGGTTCTGGCCGGGCTGACTGGGCAACCGCCGGCCGCGGCTGTGCATGCCGAAGAGACCGCGCCGGTTGAAGTCCGGCAACCGGACGAGCCGGATCAATTCCCTGCGCTGCCTGTTTTCCCGGAGCATGCCTCTGCGGACAAGCCAGTTGAAACGCTTGCGGAAGCGGTAGCTGCCGTTCCTGGGGCGTCCGTTGTCGCAGCGGGTGACGTCGGTGCCGACGGCAAATCGTCTGAAGACAAGACATCCGAAGACAAAGCTGCTGAAGGCATGACTGTTGCTAAGGATCAGGCTATTGCGACGACGGCAGAGGTCGAGAAAACCGCGCCGGACGTGGTGGTCGAGCCTGTCGCCGCGCAGCCGTCAAACATTGTTCAATTGAAGGATCGCAAGCGCGGCGGGGCCGGGTTCGGAGCCTTTATGACGGCGGTTGCGGCATCGCTCGCCGGCATTATTGCGCTTCAGGTTTACAAGCCCGATTTGTTGCCCGAACAGCTTCGCGTGAAGCCGACGGTCAAGATCGTGGAAGTTGCCGCGCCTGCCTCGCCGCCGCCTGCGCAATTTGTTGCGGTGCTCCAGCAGACCGCGGCGTTGCCGGCGTTTATTCTGACCGTCGATACGACAACAAAGAGCTTCACCGTGCGCAAGGTTGGCGCTACTCCGGAGCCTGGCAAGAGTTTCGAACTGTGGCTCGTCTCGGACAAGCTGCAACGGCCGCGCTCGCTCGGCGTGATCGGCGGCAGCGACTTCACGATCCGCCCGGCGCTCGCAGCCTACGACGCCGACACCATCAACAAGGCCACCTACGCCGTGACCATCGAGCCGGAAGGCGGCTCTCCAACCGGCGTCGCGACCGGACCGATCGTCTATACCGGCAAGCTGATTGAGAGCGTGCCTGAGCTTCCGGCGCGCTGACGCTTCCAGACTCCGCACAACAAAAAACGCCCGTGGGGTGCGGGCGTTTTCTGTTGCCTCAGACTTGGGGTCTTCTGAGCAATCACAAGGCGACTTCGGGGGGCGGGGAAGAGAGCCTCGTGAATTCCTGAATTTTGTTAGCGGATCATCGACTGGTCGGAGCTTGTCACCACAACCGATTTGCTGGCCTTGATTGCCGGACCGTTCACGCGGGCCGTCTGGGTGAAGCCATCGTCGGACGACAGGCGCGCGGAGATGCCCAAACCGGCAACGCCGATCGCTGCAACAAGTGCCACGACCACAATTTTCAAATGGGTCATGCGGTCTGCGCTATAAAACGAATGGTTCATAAAAACCTCCCGCCGCCTTTTGGTGCATTTGAACATTTGTCTTGTTCGCGTGCCCGTCGGTTCAACGTCGTCCTGTGATAAGAACGTAATTGGCAGCGATTTGTTTCCAAGCACCGTTCACAAACGAGTGAAATCTCTTGAATTCCCGAGAGGTTCATAAACCACTCTATATTTTATAAGTAATTTCAAATACTTAAGTATTTGCGCGGAGGCGCGCGTAAATCGTCCTGCCAAAGAAACGCTTGTCTGTAGCCAAAATGCCGCAGGTGATCTCGCGGTTCAGGCGGCAGATCTAGACGCTGCCGACCGTTTTCAGGCGGGCACGCGGGTGAATTTCCGCTTGGGAAAGAACAGTCGTCTGGGCGCGGAATCGTTCCACCAGCGAGCGCACAAACGGCCTGATCGCGGCCGACGTCACGAGCACTGGCGCTTCGCCTTCGCGCGCGGCTTGCTCGAACCGCTCGCGAACGGTGGTCATGAATTCGGACAGTCTTGAAGGTTGCATGGCGAGACTGCGCTCTTCACCAGTGCCGATCAGCGATTCCGCGAACGCCTGTTCCCATTTCGCACTCAGTGCGATCAGCGGCAGGTAGCCGTTCATCGACGTGTTTTGCGCGCAGATCTGCCGCGCCAGCCGCGCGCGGACGTGCTCGACCAGCGTTGCGGGATTGCGCGAGAAAGCCAGCGCGTCGGCGATGCCCTCGAGGATCGTAGAGAGGTCGCGGATCGAAATGCGCTCGGCCAGCAACAATTGCAGGACACGCTGGATGCCCGACACGGTGATCTGGCTCGGCACGATGTCCTTGACCAGTTCGCCCTGTTCCTTCGGCAGGTCTTTCAGCAGCTTCTGCACTTCGCCGTAGGACAACAGTTCCGACATGTTGTTCTTCAGCAGTTCGGTGAGATGCGTGGAGAGAACGGTCGCGGAATCCACAACAGTATAGCCTTTGAGCGCCGCTTCTTCCTTGAGCGATGCATCGACCCAGGTTGCGGGAAGTCCGAATGTCGGCTCGGTGGTGTGGGTGCCCGGCACGCTGACCTGATTTCCCGCCGGGTCCATGACCATGAACTGGTTCGCCCAGATGCGGCCGGTGCCAGCGTCCACTTCCTTGATTTTGATAATGTAGGTGTTCGCTTCCAGTTGCACGTTATCGAGAATGCGCACCGCGGGCATCACGAAGCCCATTTCCGTAGCGAGGGATCGGCGCAGCGCCTTGATTTGTTCGGTCAGCCGATCAGTGCCATCCGGCCCGTTGACCAGCGGCAACAGCGCATAGCCGAGTTCGATCTTGAGATCGTCGATCCTGAGCGCCGTCGAAATCGGCTCGTCGGCAGCGGCACTTGCAGCCGCCGCCAGTTCAGGCGCTGCTGCGACGCGAGCCTCTTCCACCCTGACGGCCCGGTTGCGGTTCTGCGCGGTCCAGGCCAGCCAGCCCGCGCCGCCGCCCAGCACCAGGAACGGCAACATCGGAATGCCCGGCAGTAGGGCCAGCACCAGCATCACGCCGGACGACATGCCCAGCGCCTGCGGATATCCGGACAATTGCTTCATCATGGCCTTGTCGGCAGCGCCGGTGACGCCGGCCTTCGATACCAGCAGGCCGGCGGCCGTCGAAACGATGAGCGCCGGCACCTGCGTAACGAGGCCGTCGCCGACCGTCAGCAGCGTATAAACCTTGGCCGCGTCTCCGAAACTCATTCCTTGCTGGGCGACGCCGATGATGATGCCGCCGATCACATTGATGAAGACTACGAGCAAGCCGGCGATGGCGTCGCCGCGCACGAACTTGGAAGCGCCGTCCATGGCGCCGAAGAAGCCGCTTTCGTCCTCCAGTGCCTTGCGGCGATCTTTCGCAGTCTTCTCGTCGATCAGGCCGGCGGAGAGATCTGCGTCGATCGCCATCTGCTTGCCGGGCATCGCGTCGAGGGCAAAGCGCGCGGCGACTTCCGCGATACGGCCCGAACCCTTGGTGATGACGACGAAGTTCACAATCACCAGAATCGTGAACACGATGATGCCGATGACAAAATTGCCGCCCATCACGAAATTGCCGAACGCCTCGATGACGTGGCCGGCGGCGGCGGTGCCCTCATGGCCGTGCGACAGGATCAGCCGCGTGGAGGCAAGGTTGAGCGACAGCCGCAGCATCGTCGAAATCAGCAGGATCGTCGGGAATGCCGAGAATTCCAGCGGGGTCTGGATGAAAAGTGCCGTCATCAGGATCAGGATCGAAAGCGTGATCGAGATCGCGAGGAGCAGATCGAGGACCATCGCCGGCAGCGGCATGATCAGGACGACAAGAATGGTCAGAACGCCGAAGGCGAGGGCGAGATCGCCGCGCTTGAGCATGTTGCCGAGGTCGGCAAAGTTGGGAAATCCGGCGTTCTTTGTCGCCTGGCCTTGACCCGCCGTCACATCAACCATCGTCGCCGCTTCCCCCCGCGCATGTCGCTCGCGAGCCCCAAAGGTTTGAGCGGCGGCCGAAGGGCCACCGTTCCGAAAGTGAGGCACCGCACTGGCATCCACGGGTTTCCCCCCGGTTTGCACGACCGACGACACTCGACTTCACTCGGCAAAATTTGCCCAGTTTATGGTTAGGAAAGAGTTAACGGGAAAGACGACGGCCCCGAACGTGGGCCGTCAGAGCATGATATTCTCGCATAACGCCCATTCGGAGAATGACTTGACCGGAACTGCAATGCCGACGAAGTTGCGGCCGTGCCGGTTTCCATCGATTCAGTGACCCATCCAGCGGCTTTCACGCCGGACTCGCGCGCGGCGTGGGTCCGGCTAGGTATTGCCTTGGTGATCGGCTCGCTCGGCAGCGTCGGCATGTGGTCGGTGGTGGTGGTGATTCCCACGGTCCAGGCCGAATTCGGCGCGACCCGCGCGGCCGCGTCGCTGGCATTCACCTGCGCGATGCTCGGATTCGGCATCGGCGGTGTCGCCATGGGCAAGCTGTCGGACCGTCTCGGCATCGTGGCGGCCATCGCCATAGGCATTGTCGCTCTGGCGCTTGGCTATATCGGCGCGGGCTTTGCCACAGCGCTGTGGCAGTTCAATATCATGCATTTCGCGATCGGCGTCGGCGCGGCCGCAACCTTCGGGCCGCTGATGGCGGAGGCCTCGCACTGGTTCGACCGCTATCGCGGACTTGCCGTCACCATCGCTGCCAGCGGAAATTATATTGCCGGCACATTCTGGCCGACGGTGGTTGAGCGCGGGACCGTTTATGTGGGATGGCGCACGACGCATATCGCTATCGGGATCGGCTGCGCCATTGCCATGGCGATCGTTGTTTTCATTCTGCGCTTGAAGATCGGCAATGAATCGGTGCGTTCCCACGAGAATGCGCCGCCGCCGCGCGTCGATCTTCGGCTCAGCACGAATGCACTGACGACGCTGCTCGGCATCGCGGCCATCGGCTGCTGCGTGGCCATGGCAATGCCGCAGGTTCACATCGTCGCCTATTGCGGCGATCTCGGTTACGGCGTCGCGCGCGGCGCTGAAATGCTGTCGCTGATGCTGGCATTCGGAATCATCAGCAGGATCGGTTCAGGGTTTCTGGCCGATCGCATCGGTGGCCTGCGGACGCTTCTTGTGGGTTCGATCGCGCAAGGCGTGGCGCTGCTGTTCTACCTGTTCTTCGACGGCCTGACGTCGCTCTACATCATCTCCGCGATGTTCGGCCTGTTTCAGGGTGGCATCGTGCCGAGCTACGCCATTATCGTCCGGGAATCGATGCCTGCCAGCGAGGCGGCGACTCGCGTCGGTATCGTCATTTTCGCCTCGGTGCTCGGCATGTCTTTCGGCGGCTGGGTATCCGGCCTGATCTTCGATGCCACCGGCTCATATGCCGCGGCGTTCCTCAACGGGCTCGGCTGGAACGCGCTGAACGTCGCGATTGTCGTGGCATTACTAATACGAGCTCGCAGGCGGCTTGCCTTCGCATAACTGCTGAACGGTTGACCGGAAAGAGTGGCCGTCCTACGGGATGCTGCGGCGCAAATACCGCGCAGGCCTAACTCGGTTGTTTCCATGCAAATCACGTTGATGAAGGGCAAGATCCACCGCGCGCATGTGACGGAAGCGGATCTGCACTACGAGGGTTCAATCTCGATCGACCGGACGCTGATCGATGCGGCCGGCTTCCTGATCAACGAGCGGGTCGATATCTACAACATCGACACCGGCGCACGATTCTCCACCTATGTGATCGAAGCGCCAGCGGGCTCCGGCACGATCGGTCTGAACGGGGCCGCTGCGCGGCTTGCAATGGTCGGCGACAAGGTGATTATCGTCGCCTATGCCAATTTCGAGGACGCCGAGGCGCGCCGTTTTCAACCACGCATTGTTCTCGTCAACGAGAAAAACCATAAGCTATAGGGTGTAGGTGACAAGCCTCTACGCCGACCCTCATTCTCCATCGCGCCAGAAGAGATTTGATGAATGCATGATCGGTTCGAAGCGGACCTGAGCGAACTTTCCGGACGCGGCCGCCTGCGTTCGCTTCGCGAGAGGGTCGGCATCGATTTCACCTCGAACGATTATCTGGGTCTGGCCGAATCCGAAGACCTGAGGCGAGCAGCCGCCGATGCGGTGGCGCGCGGCGTGCCGGTCGGCTCTGGCGGGTCGCGCCTGCTGCGCGGCAATCATCCCGAGCATGAAGTGCTCGAGGCCGAGGCCGCAGCTTATTTCGGCGCGGAGACTGCGCTTTATTTTGGCGGCGGTTACGTCGCGAACCTCGCGATCTTCGCCACCTTGCCGCAGCGTGGAGATCTCGTCGTTCACGACGAACTGATTCACGCGAGCGTCCATGAAGGATTGCGCCGGGGGCGTGCCGAGTTTGTCGGCGTGAAGCACAACGATATCGGCGCGTTTGATGCGGCGATCGTCCGCTGGCGCGCGGCCGGCGGTAAAGGCCGGCCATGGCTTTCGGTGGAAAGCCTCTACAGCATGGACGGCGACAGCCCGGATCTGGCCGCGCTGTTTGATATCGCTGAGCGTCACGATGCCATGATCGTCATCGACGAGGCGCATGCGACCGGCGTGCTCGGGCCGAACGGGCGGGGGCTTGCCGCCGCTTTTGAGGGCCGTGACAATGTCATCACGCTGCATACCTGCGGCAAGGCGCTCGGTACCGTGGGCGGTTTCATTCTTGCGCCTAAAATCATCCGCGATTTTCTGGTCAACCGCGCGCGTCCCTTTATCTTTGCCACCGCGCCCTCGCCGCTGGTCGCGGCTATCACGCGCGTGGCGCTCGATATTTCCCGCATCAATCCCGAACGGCGTGAAAGGCTTGCACGTCTCGTGCAATTCGCAGGCAGCGAACTTCGCCGTCGTTGCAACATCGAACCGTCGGGCTCGCAGATTCTTCCCATTATCGTCGGTGCCGATCAGGCTGCCGTCTCCCTTGCAGCGTCCCTGCAGCGCAGGGGCTTCGATATCCGTGCAATCCGTCCGCCGACCGTGCCCGAGGGCACCGCGCGTCTTCGCATCGCGCTGACGCTGAATGTCGATGAGGCGGTTGTTGCAGGCCTGATCGAGGCGCTGGCGGAAGATATGCGAAAGGCAGCATGAGCACACGCATCATCGTCACCGGCACTGATACCGGCATCGGCAAGACGGTATTTTCAGCCGGGCTCGCCGGTGCACTCGATGCATTCTACTGGAAGCCGGTTCAGGCCGGTCTCGACGACGAGACTGACAGGCAGACGGTGTTGCGACTCTCCGGACTCTCCGACGAGCGTGTTTTGCCGGAAGCCTACCGGCTGAAGACGCCGGCATCGCCGCATCTTGCCGCAAAAATCGACGGCGTCGTGATTGATCCGCAGGCGCTCGCTCTGCCCGATACGGATCGGCCACTGGTGGTGGAGGGCGCAGGCGGTCTGCTGGTGCCACTGACATCCAGCCTCACATACATCGACGTCATGGCACGATGGCGCGCGCCCGTGGTGCTCTGCGCGCGCACGACACTCGGCACGATCAATCACACGCTGTTGTCGATCGAGGCGCTGCGCAGCCGCGATATTCCTGTTCTCGGCGTCGCCTTCATCGGCGACGAGAACGCTCCGTCCGAACAGGTCATCGCCGAAATGGGTCTCGTTCGACATCTTGGCCGCCTGCCGCACCTCACGCCATTAACACGCGACACGCTGCACGCCGCCTTTGCGGAAAATTTCAATGTTGCCGATTTCCTGAAGGATCAGGCCTGATGACATCGAAGTCGCCGGTCTGGCACCCGTTCACGCAGCATGCCGTGCAACCCGAAGCGACGCTGATTTCACGCGGCGAGGGTGCGTGGCTCGAGACTGGCGACGGCGGCCGCATCTTTGACGCGATCTCTTCATGGTGGGTCGTGACACACGGGCATCGTCATCCGCATATCGTGCAGGCGATCAAGGATCAGGCCGATCGGCTCGATCAGGTGATCTTCGCCGGGTTCACGCATGAGCCGGCGGAAAAACTGGCACGGCACCTGATCGCGATTACGCCGCCCGAGCTTGCATATGTTTTCTTTTCCGACAGCGGATCGACGTCGGTTGAAGTTGCGTTGAAAATGGCGCTCGGTTTCTGGCGGCATCGCGGCGAGAAGCGTCACCGCATTTTGGCTCTGGAAGGCGCCTATCACGGCGATACCATTGGCGGCATGTCGGTCGGCGAGCGCGGCGTATTCAATGCGCCTTACGACCCTCTGCTGTTCGACGTCGAACGAATTCCATTCCCTTATGCTGGGCGGGAAGAGGCGACGCTGGACACGCTGAACGCAGCGTGCCGGAAGGGTGACATCGCAGCGCTTATCGTCGAGCCGCTGATTCTCGGCGCAGGCGGCATGCTGATCTACCCGCCGCAGGTTCTCGCGGAGATGAAGCGCATCTGTGAAAGGCAAGGCGTTCTCTTTATCGCTGACGAGGTGATGACAGGGTGGGGTCGCACCGGCACGCTGTTCGCGTGCGAACAGGCCCGCGTTACGCCCGACATCGCGTGCTACTCCAAGGGGCTGACCGGGGGATCGCTGCCGCTCGCGGTGACGCTGTGCCGGGCCGATATTTTCGACGCGCATTATTCGACGGATCGTGCGCGGACGTTTTTTCATTCCAGTTCCTATACCGCGAACCCGATCGCGTGCGCGGCGGCTCTGGCGAACCTGGAGATATGGCAGAAAGAGCCGGTGATGCAGCGCATCGCGGATATTGCAAGCTTGCACGCAGACAGGCTCGATCGCTTCCGCGACGATCCGCGCTTTGCAAACGTCCGCCAGATCGGGACTATCGCTGCGCTCGACGTCGCAGCCAAGGATGCGGGCTATCTCGCCGACGTCGGACCTCGTCTCTACCGTGGCTTTCTCGCGCGGGGTCTGCTGGTCCGGCCGCTTGGCAACACGATCTACATCATGCCGCCTTATTGCTCCACGGCGAGCGACCTCGCCCTTGTCTATGATGCAATCGGCGAACTGGCGGATGAGATCGCGTAACCATGCCCACCGGCAGGAGATTTGTTCCAGCGACGGAATGAGGTCGATTGCCCGGCGGCAGCGGTCATTGTATGGGATGACTGCACCGTTGCCCGCCGTCCTGGCGGGTTCGGCGGGCCTGTAGCTCAATGGTTAGAGCCGACCGCTCATAACGGTCTGGTTGCAGGTTCGAGTCCTGCCGGGCCCACCAG
>JAZKGC010000132.1:0-3203 GCA_040386115.1 Pseudomonadota bacterium | reverse complement strand
GGCGGCATGAAGCAGCGCGTCGGCATCGCCCGCGCGCTGGCGATGGAGCCGAAAGTGCTTCTGCTGGATGAGCCGTTCGGCGCGCTCGATGCGCTCACGCGCGCCCATTTGCAAGACTCCGTGATGGCGCTGCACCAGAAGCTCAACAACACGGTGATGATGATTACCCACGATGTCGATGAAGCGGTGCTGCTGTCGGATCGCATCGTCATGATGACCAATGGGCCGAGTGCGCGCATCGGCGAGGTGCTCGAGGTGCCGTTGCCGCATCCGCGCAAGCGGCTGGAGCTGGCGTCGAACCCGATCTACCTCAAGTGCCGCCAGCGCGTGCTTGAGTTCCTGTATGAGCGTCAGCGCTTTGTGGAAGCCGCGTAAAGGTTTCGAGATGAGCGAACCTCTTGTGGTGATCGGCAACGGCATGGCGGCTGCGCGCTTCGCCGAGGAAATGGCGAAGCGGGCGCTCGGCCGCTACGCCATCGCGGTGATCGGCGACGAGCCGCGCCTTGCCTATAATCGTGTCCTGTTGTCGTCGGTGCTGGCGGGTGAAACCACATCGCAGGAGATCGAACTGAAATCCGCTGCGTGGTGGCGCGACCGCGGCGTGACCGTCACTTACGGTTGCGCGGCGACGGCGATCGATCTTGCGCAGCGTACCGTTCAACTGGCGGATGGCGCCAGCGTCGGATTCTCGAAATTGGTCATCGCCACCGGATCGACCCCGCTGCGCCTCACTGTCCCCGGCGCGGATTTACCTGGCGTGCATACGTTTCGCGACAGCCGCGACGTCGATCGTCTGCTGAAGCTGGCGGACGCGAAGACGCGCGTTGTGGTGGTCGGTGGCGGATTGCTCGGTCTGGAGGCGGCCTACGGTCTCGCCAAGGCGGGCGCAAAAGTCACCTTGATCCATCTCATGGATAGCCTGATGGAGCGCCAACTCGATGCGCCCGCCGCGGCGCTGCTCAAGCAGCTTGTGGAACAGAAGGGAATTGAAATTCTGCTCGGTGCTAATACCAAACAGGTACTCGGCAGCGAGCATGTCCAGGGCATCGAACTGGCGGACGGCAGGACAATTGCGGCGGAGGCTGTGATCTTCGCCGCCGGTATCCGTCCCAACGTCGCGCTCGCGAAAGCGGCAGGGGTGCCAGTCAATCGGGGCATCGTGGTGGACGATCAGCTTCGCACCGGCAGCGCCGATGTTTATGCGCTGGGCGAGTGCGCCGAACATGGCGGCACATGCTACGGACTCGTTGAACCTGCCTACGAACAGGCGCGCGTGCTGGCAGATCATCTCGCGGACGGATCGTCCGGATATTCCGGCAGCGTGATGGCTACCAACTTAAAGGTTTCGGGCGTCAGCGTTTTCTCCGCAGGCGATTTTCAGGGCGCGGCGGACACCGAGCTGCTGCTCTTCAACGATGCGCGCCGCGGAACCTACAAGAAGCTGGTGGTCAAGGATGGCGTGCTTGCTGGCGCGGTGCTGGTCGGCGATACGCAGGACGCGCTGTGGTATCTCGACCTGATCCGGACGCAGACGCCGATCACGGCCATGCGCAGCGCAATGATGTTCGGCCGCTCACTTGCGCTGCCAGATATCGTTCAGCCGAAGGCGGCCTGACCATGTCCGGCGATTTTTCCCCCGACCAGAAACGCTATCTCGAGGGTTTTGTTTCGGGCCTCAGCGCGTCGCGGATCGCGCGCACCAATGCGCCCGCGAAGTCTGAGCCGGTCGGGCCGGACGCGGTTCACTTCAAGGCGCAGGATCGCACCGTCGCTGCGGGCGGCAAGCTCAACGATCAGGAGAAGATCAAGCGCGACGAACATCCGTTCGATGCCTATCCGCGGCTTGTCTCACAGGCACGGAATAACGAGCCGCCGAAGCCGGCTGACAATTTCCGCTGGCGCTATTACGGGATTTTCTACGTCGCGCCGACGCAGTCGTCCTACATGTGCCGCCTTCGAATCCCGAACGGCATCCTCAAGCACTGGCAGTTCGCAGGCGTGGCCGATGTGGCCGAGCAGTTCGGCGGTCTCTACGCCCATGTGACGACGCGCGCGAACCTGCAATTGCGCGAGATCGAACCGAAGAACGCCGTCAACGTGATCGAGGCTGTTCAGGATCTCGGACTGTGTTCGCGCGGCTCCGGCGCCGACAACATCCGCAACGTCACCGGCACGGCGACGGCAGGCATCGACCCGCACGAATTGCTGGATACGCGGCCGCATGCGCGCCAGTGGCACTATCACATCCTGAACGAGCGCGCGCTTTACGGTCTGCCGCGCAAGTTCAACGTCGCATTCGACGGGGGCGGGCGTATCGCCACTCTCGAGGACACCAACGACATCGCGTTTCAGGCCGTGGAGGTATTGGACGGGCACGGTGTCGAGCCTGGCGTCTATTATCGCCTCGCGCTCGGGGGCATCACCGGCCACCGCGATCTCGCGCGGGATACCGGCGTGATCCTCAAGCCAGAGGATGCCACGCCGGTCGCCGATGCCATCGTGCGGGTGTTCATCGAGCACGGCGATCGCACCAACCGCAACAAGGCGCGGTTGAAATACGTGCTCGATGCCTGGGGTTTCGAGAAGTTTCTCGGCGCGGTTGAGGATAAGCTCGGACGCAAGCTGACGCGCGTGCCGGCGGACGCCGTTGCGCCGCGTCCGGCCTATGACCGTCTTGCGCATATTGGGGTTCATCCGCAGAAGCAGGCCGGGCTGAACTGGATCGGCGTCGCGTTAAAACTTGGGCGGCTTTCGCCGGAGCAGATTCGCGGCCTCGCCAAACTCGCCGCCGATTTCGGCGATGGCGACATTCGCCTCACAGTCTGGCAGAACCTTTTGATCTCCGGCGTCGCTGACGCCAACGTGGCGACCGTGACCGCCGCTATCGAATCACTCGGACTTGCAACCAGCACCACGGCGATCCGCGCCGGCCTGATCGCATGCACCGGCGCGACGGGTTGCCGCTTCGCTGCTGCCCACACCAAGGAGAATGCCGACGAGATCGCGGCGTGGTGCGAGGAGCGCGTGCCGCTGGAAACGCCGGTCAACATTCATCTCACCGGATGTCATCATTCCTGCGCACAACACTACATCGGCGATATCGGCCTGATAGGCGCGCGGGTGCCGGTCAATGACGATGGCGACACGGTGGACGGCTATCACGTGCTCGTCGGCGGCGGTTACGGCACCGACGGCGCGATTGC
>JAZKGC010000131.1:0-11162 GCA_040386115.1 Pseudomonadota bacterium | reverse complement strand
GGCTTCGTCGTGGTCGCGGTCATCTTCGTGTCCGCGACGCTGCTCGGGTTTGCCAGCCACTCACCCGGCGGTCTCGGCGTCTTCGATGCCGCGATGCTGGTGGGCCTGTTCCAGTTCGACCGGGAAGAATTGCTGGCGGGCATGCTGCTGTTCCGCGTGCTTTATTATATCGTGCCGTTTGTTATTTCCGTCATCCTGCTCTCGCTTCGGGAACTTATCGTGGGGCTTCGGGCGAAGCGCATCGCGGCTGCGATGAAGAGGCTGGATGACGCTGCGAAGCCGCAATCGGTTCAAGGGAATGCTCAGGGGACTTCACCAGGCTCGCGGTCTGCGGCTTCATAGCGCGTGATTGCGTCAACTTGTTCAGGGATGCAACGGCGCATGGCAACGAATTCTCCAACATCGAGCTTCGCGCCCTGGCCGGATCGCCTGAGGCGGTCGGCCATCGTGCTGATCGCAACGGTGCTTGGCCTTGCGGCGTCGGTGATCTTCGGCGGCCTGACGCTGCCGCAGGCGGCACTGGTGTTTCTGGTGATTTCTGGCGCGGCCCTCGTGCCCTGGCATCTGCATCATGCTGTCCCCGCCGCCGAGGATACGGCTGGCGCGCGGCCGGCCGAGACGATGGTGGTTCAGGCGGTGGTCGGCGGCATGCCGGACGCGGCCGTGCTGATGGATCGCGCCGGACGGGTGCTGCATTTCAATCTGGCCGCAGCGCAGCTTGCGCCGGCGCTGCGCAAGAACGAGCTTGCGCTGTTTGCGTTGCGCTCGCCGGAAATCATCACCGCGCTGCGCCAGGCGATCGCGACCCGCGAGCCCCAGCGCGCGGCCTATGTCGATCGCGTTCCCATCGAGCGCTGGATGGAATTGATCGTGACTCCGTTGTCGCTGCCGACCGCGTTTGGCGGCAGCGAGTATTGCATCCTCATGACGTTTCACGACCAGACGCCGCTGCGGCGGGTCGAGGAAATGCGCGCGGATTTCGTCGCCAACGCCAGCCATGAATTGCGCACGCCGCTGGCGGCGCTGTCGGGCTTCATCGATACCTTGCAGGGTCCGGCGCGCGACGACGTGAAGGCGCGCGAGCGTTTCCTCGGCATCATGCACACGCAGGCGACGCGGATGGCGCGGCTGATCGACGACCTGCTGTCTCTGTCGCGGGTTGAACTCAGCGCGCATGTGCGCCCCGACCTGATCGTCGATCTTGTGCCGCTGGTGCGTCAGGTGGTCGATGGGCTGGAGCCGCTCGCAAGCGAGCGTCAGGTCGCCATCGAGATCGAACTGCCGGACGCGCCGGTCACCGTTGTGGGCGACACCGAGGAGTTGCTGCGGCTGTTCGAGAACCTAATCGAGAACGGACTCAAATACGGTGCCTCTGGAGGCCGTGTGATCGTCTCGATCACCGAGCAGCCGTTGAGCGACGGCGCGGGCGAGGTTCGTGCCGCGATCCGCGATTTCGGTCCCGGCATTGCGCCGGAACATCTGCCGCGGCTGACCGAGCGGTTCTATCGCGTCGATGTCGGCGACAGCCGCGCGCAGGGCGGCACCGGATTGGGATTGTCGCTGGTCAAGCACATCCTCAATCGTCATCGCGGACGGCTTTTGATCGAGAGCGTGTTCGGACACGGCGCGACCTTCACCGCGTGTTTTCCGGCAGCGAAGGCACCAGGCAAGGACTAACAGCCGGCGGGCCGGTCGCGGACACAGTTTGGCCGCAGCGTCACAATGCGGCCCTTTGCAGCGAAGTCCGTCACCATTCTGTAACAAAAAAGCCTCATCGATCCGATGAGGGTTTTTTGCGCGGTATGTGTCTCTTTCGCTTGACGTTTTTGCCCTACTTGGTGGGGCCGGGCCGCGAGTTGCGGCGGCGGTCGGAGGCGGGCTGATAGGCGATGCGCGAGTGATGCGCGCAGTAGGGGAGAGCGTTGAGCGACTTGCCGCCGCAGAAAAAGAAATCCGCGCTGCCCGGATCGCCGACCGGCCAGTGGCAGGTGCTCTCGTTCAATTCCAGCAGGCTCAACCGCTGGCTCATCGGCACCACGTTGTCATAGGCGATCGGATCCGGCTCCGCCTCCACCTCGTAAACATGCGCCAGTGCAGTGTTTCCGCGCGATACCGGGCGGTTGATCCGCATCATGTGCTGCGCGGGACGCACCTTGCGCTGCCGGGGCGCGGCCGAAGACGGGCTCTTGGCGCGGCCCGAAAGTCCCAGCCTGTGAACTTTTCCGATCACCGCGTTGCGGGTGATGTTTCCAAGCTCAGCGGCGATCTGGCTTGCCGACAATCCGGCTTCCCAGAGCTTCTTCAACTGTTCAACGCGATCGTCGGTCCAGCTCATTACCGTCATCGCACTCTTCCTTTTGATATCGCGCCGGCCATTTTTGACGCGGCGTCGCGATTGCAAATCTTTCAAAATCCCTGCGGACAGAATCCCTTAGCCCTCGCCGGCCGCGTGAAGAGCGACCGGGCGTTTACGTCAAGCACCAGGACCATCGAGGATCAGAACCGCCGCACGAGATGTCGTACCCAACAGCAAAGATGCTACAATATGCCGTGACTCACGCGCAAGAGTCGGGTGCGGCGCGTCCACATGTTCCGATCAAAATGCAACTAAATTCGTTTTTTTATGCGCAGCGATAATCGCGTCTTCTCCGCCCAGGTTGGCGCATTCGGGTGCTGAAAAGTGACTGAAACCGCCGGATTGAGGGTAACTCCGCGCGCGATGAAGCTGGCGTCTTTGCCGAATGCGGCAGCGCGCGCATTGACAGCGGGCGACCCGCCAATAGAATAATCGCCGCGTGCCGCCTTTCCGGGCGGCACGTTTTGTTTCCGGGGCAGGCAACTAGCAATGGGCGCGGATGCGCTCGCGATGCTGTTGGCCCATATCGTCAATCAGGTCGCCATGAGCCACAGCGTCAAGCCGCATCTCGACTCTCATATGTTGCCGGTCTTTGCCCGCGCCGATCTCATGTTCGAGCGCGGCGAAGGCCCGTGGCTGATTGCGACCAACGGCGACCGTTATCTCGATTTCACCAGCGGCGTGGCGGTGAATGCGCTCGGCCATGCCCATCCGCATCTGGTCGCGGCGATTCAGGAGCAGGCGGCGAAGCTGTGGCACGTTTCGAATCTTTTCCGGATTCCTGAAGGCGAAAAGCTCGCGGCGCGGCTGTGCGAGGCAAGCTTCGCGGATGTCGCGTTCTTCGCCAACTCAGGCGCGGAAGCAATGGAAGCGTGCATCAAGATGGCGCGCAAGTATCAGGCGGTGAACGGCAAGCCGGAACGCTATCGGCTCATTACGTTTGAGGGCGCATTCCACGGCCGCACGCTTGCGACCATCGCCGCCGGTGGCCAGCAGAAATATCTCGAAGGCTTCGGTCCGCCGGTGGATGGTTTCGATCAGGTGCCGCTCGGCGATTTTGAGGCGACCAAGAAAGCCATTGGCCCTCACACGGCTGGCATCCTGATCGAGCCGTGGCAGGGAGAGGGCGGCGTGCGCGCGGCGGACCCCACGTTTTTCCGCGCGCTGCGGCAGCTTTGCGACGACAACAATCTGCTGCTGGTTTTCGACGAGGTGCAGACCGGGATGGGCCGCACGGGCTCGCTCTTTGCCTATGAGCGTACCGGCGTCACGCCGGATGTCATGGCGCTGGCGAAGGCGCTCGGCGGCGGATTTCCGATCGGCGCATGCCTTGCAACATCCGCTGCCGCAGTCGGCATGACGCCCGGCACGCATGGATCGACATTCGGCGGCAACCTTCTCGCAGTTGCAGCGGGCAACGCAGTGCTGGACGTGATGCTGGCGCCGAAATTCTTCGACCATGTCCAGCGCTCTTCGCTGGTGCTGAAGCAGAAGCTGGCATCGATCGTCGACCGCTATCCCGATGTTGTTAGCGAAGTGCGTGGCGAAGGTCTCCTGATCGGGCTGAAGGCCGTGGTGCCCGCCGGCGATCTTGTCGGCGCGCTGCGCGACGAAAAGCTGCTCACGGTCGGCGCGGGTGAGAATGTCGTGCGGCTGTTGCCGCCGCTGATCGTGACTGAGGCTGAAATCGAGGACGCGGTATCGCGTATCGAGCGCGTTTGCGCGGGTTTGTCGCACGCACCGGCGCGGCGTGAGGCGGGGCAATGAGCAAGTCTCCGCGTCACTTTCTCGACCTGTTCGATGTTTCGACCAAGGAACTTCGCACCATTATCGATGCCAGCATTGCGATGAAAAAGCAGCGCAAGGCGGGGGCGAAATCCGACAAGCCGCTGGACGGCAAGACGCTCGCGATGATTTTCGACAAGCCATCGACGCGCACGCGCGTCTCCTTCGACGTTGGGATGCGTCAACTGGGCGGCGAGGCGATCATGCTGACCGGCGCGGAAATGCAGCTCGGACGCGGCGAGACCATCGCGGATACGGCGCGTGTGCTGTCGCGTTTTGTCGATGCCATCATGATCCGCATTCTCAGCCACGATTCGCTGGTCGAACTCGCGGCCCATGCCACGGTTCCTGTCATCAATGGCCTGACGCGCCGCTCGCATCCTTGCCAGGTGATGGCGGATGTCATGACCTTCGAAGAGCATCGCGGCCCGATCAAGGGGCGCACGGTGGCCTGGACCGGGGACGACAACAATGTGCTGGCGTCATGGGCGCACGCCGCCGAGCGCTTCGGATTCAATCTGCGCGTCGCCACCCCGCCGGAGCTTGCGCCCAACAAGCTGCTGAAAGACTGGATCAAGGCGACGGGAGCCCCGATCGAGCTTGGAACCAAAGCGGAAGAGATGGTGCGCGGCGCCGATTGCGTTGTCACCGACACCTGGGTGTCGATGGGCGACAAGGACGGCGAACATCGCCACAACCTGCTGAAACCCTATCAGGTCAACGCCAGATTGATGTCGCTCGCCAATCGTGACGCCATCTTCATGCATTGTCTTCCCGCGCATCGCGGCGACGAGGTCACCGACGAAGTCATCGACGGCCCGCAGTCGGTGGTGTTCGACGAGGCGGAAAATCGTCTCCACGCGCAAAAGGGCATCCTGGCATGGTGCCTCCACGCCGTCGGTTGATCTGCATCGATAGAAATCCATGCAATCCGGTCCTGCTTGCTGCTATGCGGGCTCGCTCCATATCCCTTTTCTGGGCGACGAAGCACCCTATATTGGGCTGGCGCTGTTCTTGATTCACACCCCGCGCTCCACAGAGATCCTCCCGATATGACGCTCGAAAGCCCCGTTCGTACTCCCTCTGCTATACCGGTGGATGATGCCGTGCTGCCCTTCGAGGTGAGCGCGCTCGACGTGCGCGGCCGCCTGACAAAGATGGGTCCGGCGCTCGACGAGATTTTGACCAAGCATGACTATCCGGCGCCGGTCGGCAAGCTGCTCGGCGAAGCCATTGTGCTCACGACGCTGCTCGGCACCACGCTGAAATTCGACGGCCGCTTCATCCTGCAAACCCAGACCGATGGTCCGGTGTCGCTGATCGTCGTGGATTTCCACGCGCCGGATCGCCTGCGCGCCTATGCCCGCTTCGATGCGAGCAAGCTCAAGCCCGGCCAGGATTCCGCCGCGCTGCTCGGGGAGGGACATCTGGCCATGACCGTCGATCAGGGCGCGGACATGAGCCGCTATCAGGGATTGGTGGCGCTGGAAGGCGGCAATCTCGAAGACGCAGCCCATGAATACTTCCTGCGCTCGGAGCAAATTCCGACGCGCGTGCGGCTGGCTGTGGGCGAGGAGTTTCGTGCCGGCGACGGCCCCAAGCACCGTTGGCGTGGTGGCGGCATGCTGATGCAGTTTCTGCCGAAGGCACCGGAGCGCGCCCGGCAGCCGGATCTGCATCCGGGTGATGTGCCCGAGGGTGTTGCCGTGCACGAGGTTCCTGAAGACGACGCGTGGGCGGAAAGCCGGTCGCTGTTCGGTACTGTCGAGGACGTAGAGCTGGTCGATCCCGATCTGTCGGGTGAGCAGCTGTTGTTCCGGCTGTTTCACGAACGCGGCGTGCGGGTATTTCCCACCCAAGCGATGCGTGCGCAATGTTCTTGCTCCCGCGAGGCGGTATCAGGAATGCTCGCGAGTTTCGAGCCGAAGGACCGCGCCGACATGGTCGAGAACGGCAAGGTCGTGGTCACCTGCGAGTTCTGCAGTTCGGTCTATGAGTTCACGCCGGAGGAAGCAGAAGTCGCGCCGGCCGGAAACTGAATGGCGAAGAGCTAGTTCAGGGTTCGTCTGATATCGGGGCTGTCGAGCGAGAAGGCGGGGATGTCGATTTCAAACGGTTCCCCGTTTTCGGTCACCATTTGATAGCTGCCGGTCATGAAACCCGACGCCGTCTGTAACGGTACGCCGCTGGTGTATTCAAATCGCTCGCCCGGCGCGAGGACCGGCTGCTCTCCGACAACGCCTTCGCCGCGCACCTCCTGGTTCCGCCCGGTCCCGTCAGTGATAATCCAGTGCCGTGTTCTGAGTTGCACGGTCTCGATCCCGGAGTTTACGATCACGACCGTATAGGCCCAGAAGAACTGGCCGTCCTGGATCGAAGAGCGCTCCGGCAGGAAGCTCGGCTCGACGATGACTTCGATCTGGCGGGTCACGGCGCGGTACATGGTGTCCATCCAAGCTCGGTTCGCATCATAACCTCTTATCCCTTGCGTAAGTACTGATCGTTCGCGTTTCAAGGCAGCGCGGCTGCGGGCGATCGAGTTACGAGCGGGCAGGATCATCGTTTCAACACTGTTTTTACCCAGCATGCTTGGGCCAAACTGTCCAATTGAATGCTTGCAATTTGCGGGCCGCGCCGATCTTGCTTAAGACCGGTGAGGCCAGACTGGCGGCTTCGAACGGGTTCGGATGGCGGGTTCGGATGGAATGACGTTTGTGACCACTGAGATGACCGATCAGGCCGTTGCTGAATCGCAAACCGCAAAGGCAGCAGCCCTTCCGGTTGCGACAAGCGAACGGGAACTGCGGCTCGATCTGTTTCGCGGCATGGCGCTGTGGCTGATTTTCATTGATCATCTGCCGCCGAACATCCTGACGTGGTTCACCATCCGCAATTACGGTTTCAGCGACGCTACCGAGATTTTCATTTTTATCTCCGGCTACACCGCGGCGTTCGTTTACAGCCGCACGATGCTGGACCGGGGGTTTGTGGTGGCGAGCGCGCGCATCTTCAAGCGCGTCTGGCAAATCTACGTGGCGCACGTTTTTCTTTTCACGATCTACCTTGCCGAGATTTCCTACATCGCCACTCGTTTCGAGAATCCGCTTTACGCGGAAGAAATGGGCATCCTCGACTTCCTCAAGCAGCCCGACGTGACCATAGTGCAGGCGTTGCTGCTCAAGTTCCGCCCCGTCAACATGGACGTGCTGCCGCTCTACATCGTGCTGATGATATTCCTGCCGCTGATCATCTGGCTCATGCAGCGGAAGGCCGACATCGCACTGGCGTTGTCGGTATTGCTTTATGCGCTCACGTGGGAGTTCGATTGGTATCTTCCGGCCTATCCCCACGGCTTCTGGGCGTTCAATCCGTTCGCATGGCAGTTGCTGTTTGTATTCGGTGCATGGTGCGCACTTGGCGGTGCCAAGCGCATGGGGCGTATTCTTTCCTCGCGCGTTACGCTCGGAATTTGCATTGCCTATCTGTTGTTTGCGTTCTGCGTAACGCTGACCTGGCACGTGCCGCAGTTGAATGTCTTCATGCCGCGCTGGATCGAGAGCTGGATGTATCCGATCAACAAGACCGATCTCGATGTGCTTCGCTTCGCGCATTTCCTTGCGCTGGCTGCGATCACCGTGCGTTTTCTTCGCAAGGATTGGCCGGGCCTCAGATCGCCCTGGTTGCGCCCCGTCATTCTATGCGGCCAGCACTCGCTGGAGATTTTCTGCCTTGGGGTGTTTCTGGCCTTTGCCGGGCATTTCGCCCTGGCTGAAGTAGCCGGCGGTGCCTGGATGCATTTCGCAATCAGTGTCACGGGAATCGTCATCATGTCCGCCGCGGCATGGCTGTTTTCGTGGTACAAAACGGAAGTCGGCAAAAACGGGAAGCGCTCGAAGGGCGTGGACGGGGATGCTGACCTCGCCGGAGGCGGCACATGAAGGCGATGTTGATTGGATCGATGATGGCGGGGCTTCTGGCTCTCGCTCCGGCGCGGGCGACGGACGGTCCCGGCTGCACCGTGCCGGCCTATCTTCTGACAACCGAAAGCAAGCTTCCGAAAGTGGCCGAAGCGGTCAAGACAAAGAAGCTTCTCGAGATTCTCGTCGTCGGCAGCGGTTCGTCGGCATTGACGGGGCCGGATGGGGTGAGCGCATCCTATCCGGCGCGGCTGGAGGCCGCGTTGCGCGAGCAATTCGCCGGCGTGACCGTTAATGTGAAGACTGATCTTCGGCCGAAGAAAATCGCCGCCGACGCGGTGGGCAGTTTTGTCTTGATGGAGAAGTTGCCGCAGGACCAGAAGCCGGCGCTGGTGATCTGGCAAACCGGGACCGTTGATGCGGTGCGGTCAACCGATCCGGACGATTTCCGGGCTGTGCTCGACAGCGGCGTTGCCGCATTGCAGAAGGTCGGAACCGATGTGCTCTTGATTAATCTGCAATACAGCCCACGTATGGAGACGATGCTGTCGGTGGCGCCATACAACGATACGATCCGCGTTGTGGCGCTGGACCATGATGTGCCGATGTTCGACCGCTTTTCGATCATGCGACACTGGAGCGATGCAGGCGATTTCGATCTGTTCGGCCCGGTCCACGGGTTTGCGATGGCGAAGCAGGTTCATGATTGCATTGGCCGGTCGCTCTCCACGATGGTGATTGAAGCGTCAGGCATCAACCCGGCGGAGCTCAGGATCCAGCGTTGATGAGTTTCCATTGTCGTCCAATGATTGCTGCAACGGCAGCGGCAATGATGCTTGTAGTCCCGATTGCCCTGCCGGGCGCGCTAGCGCAGACAGCGCCGGAGGCTCCCGCGCAGAAAAAGGGTCTTGCAACCAAGGCCATTGAGGCCGCGAAAAGCGCCGCCCAGCAAGCTGGCGATATTCTGACGCGTATTCCGTGTCTTCCTGCCAAGGGTCTTGCGAATGTGAAGGGCTCGTTGCCCCGCGTCGCGCGCCGGATCGCGGCTGGTGAGCCGGTCACCATCGTTGCCTTCGGCTCATCGACCACTGTTGGTTTCGGCACGACCTCGCCCGCCTACACCTATCCGAACCGCCTTGCGGATCAGCTGCGCCGGAAATTTCCGACGTCCGACATCACGATCATCAATCGCGGCATGGGGGGGCAGGACGCGCCCGAGATGATGAAGCGGTTCAATGCCGCGGTTCTTGACGCCAATCCTGATCTGGTGATCTGGCAGCTCGGCACCAACACCGTTGTCAAAGGCAGTGCCGCCGACATTGCGGCTACGGCAGCGCTGGTCGAAGACGGCATCGGGCAGCTTCAGGCGCGGGGCATCGACGTCGTGCTGATCGATCCGCAATACGTCCCGGCGGTCGCCGAGAAGAAAGAAAACGCCGGCAAGATGGTGAAGCTGATCGGCGAGATTGCCAAACTCAAGAACGTGTCGGTGTTTCCGCGCTTCGAAGTCATGCGGCAATGGCATGAGGACGAGAAGATGCCGTTCGACAAATTCGTGATCGGCGACGGCCTGCACATGAACGACTGGGGTTATGCCTGCTTCGCCCAGTTGCTGGGTGACACCATCATCAAATCGGTGGGTGAGGTGAAGGCCGGCGTGAACATTCCATCCAACGTCACGACATACCGGCCGATGTGACCGCGCATGCGCGGGCCGGGCCCGCGCATGATGACGTCGATCTCACGCCTTCTCGAGCGCCGCGGTCAGATCTTCTATCAGATCGTCTTTATGCTCGAGACCGGCCGAGAACCGGATAAACCCCTCGCTGATGCCAAGCTCGGCGCGGGCTTCCGGCGTCAGACGCTGGTGCGTCGTGGTCGCTGGATGGGTGACGATGCTTTTCGAATCGCCGAGATTGTTCGAAATCCGCGCCAGCTTCAGTGCGTTCAGCGTGCGGAACGCCGCCGCCTTGCCGCCCTTGACCTCAAAAGCCACCAGCGTCGATCCGGCGCGCATCTGTTTCTTCACGATCGCGGCCTGCGGATGATCCGGACGGCCCGGATAGATCAGCCGGGAAATTTTCGGATGCTTTGCGAGCACGTCCGCCACGGCTCCGGCGGTCTCGGTCTGCGCCTTGACGCGAATGCTGAGGGTCTCAAGTCCTTTCAGCAACACCCAGGCATTGAACGGCGACATTGCCGGGCCGGTCTGGCGCAGGAACGTATGGATGTGTTCCTGGATGAAGGCTTCGGACGAGAGAATGACGCCGCCGAGACAACGGCCCTGTCCGTCGATGTGCTTGGTGGCCGAATAAACCACGACATCGGCCCCCAAGGTGAGCGGGCTTTGCCAGATCGGCGTCGCGAACACGTTGTCCACAATCAGCCGCGCGCCGGCATGATGCGCGATCTCCGCGACCGCTGCGATATCCACGACGTCGAGGGTCGGATTGGTCGGGCTTTCGAGGAAGCACGATTTGGTATTTGGCCGCATGGCTTTTTGCCACTGATCGAGATCGTGACCGTCCACCAGCGTGGATTCAATGCCGTAGCGCGGCAGCAGGTCTTCCACGACGTAACGGCACGATCCGAACAGCGCCTTCGCCGCGACCACATGATCGCCGGCTTTGAGCGGCGCGAGAATCGCGGTGGTGACTGCGGCCATGCCGGTTGCGGTAGCGCGCGCGGCTTCCGCGCCTTCGAGTTCGATCATGCGCTGTTCGAACATCGACACGGTTGGATTGGAAAACCGCGAATAGAGGAAACCGGGGTCGCTGCCGGTGAAGCGCGCTTCGCATTGCTCTGCAGTGTCGTAGATAAACCCCTGCGTCAGGAACAGCGCCTCGGACGTCTCGCCATATTGCGAGCGCAGCGTGCCGGCGTGCACCAGCCGCGTTTCGGGGCGATAATGACGGGTCGGGGACTGTGGCTTGTCAGCCGGGATTTTCGCGTCAGACATGTGACCTCCATCGTGGCCACCCAAAGATGGACACAAAAAAACCGGCCTGGAAAAATTCCATTTCTGGAATAACCGGCCGGGATCGCACTGTCCCCGGCCTGTTTAGCGACTTATTTAACGTGGCTGCAAGCCGGCCGGCTCAAAT
>JAZKGC010000130.1:6046-25825 GCA_040386115.1 Pseudomonadota bacterium | reverse complement strand
GATCCCGCTCCGATCGGCGGCAGTACCTCGGCGCACATACAGACATCGCGAGAGTTGCAGCGCCTGGCGGCGCGTCGCCCTGATAGAGAGCCATTGTCAATTCTTCGGCAGCGCGCGGATGCCTTGCGGGCCGATCTGAAATCCTTCCGCTGCCGCCAGCCGCCAATCGATTTGCACGATTTGGTCGAGCAACTCCCACGGAGCCTTGCCTTTCACCGTCGGCTCCCTAGTGGACATTTGCGAATGTTTGTAGGTCATAAAATGGAAATACAAAAACTGGCGGTCGCCATCGCCAGCATTTGTGACAATGCCATTCTGCCAGAACCAAACGTCAGGGTGATTTTTGCGACCGTCGAGCCAGGTAATATTGATAAAGGGCGTGCTATACTGTTCCTTGAACAGACATCGCCGACGAAACGGATTTAACACGCGCGGTACAAACTTCCATACGCCCCGTGGCCGATTTGGAAAGCCGAAGAATCGTCCGGCTTCCAACTCGTCAAAATTTCGATATCTCGTATCTTCAACGATGCTTCGCCAGTGTTTGATAAAGCGGAAAAAGTTACGCATCTTCCAGTTGTTTCGAAAGAGAGCAAAGTGGCCTGAAACGAAGTGTTCATGAGAGGAAATTACGTCGTAGTTTTCGAGAATATCGGAACTGTAAATCGACCGAATATTTCCGAACACCATGTCAATATCGCAGTGTCCCCAAAAATCGAAACCAGAAATGTCGGATCGATGGATGACACCGTACATCGATTTGATGTCGTTTAGTTTGTAGGGGTCTGTCGGCTTGAAATCGACATTCAAGCGCGAGGAAACCAATTGGGTGTAGTCGCGATAGGACATCGTGTTGATAGAGACATTCGGCGGAAGGTTTTCTGGAACGCCACAGTCTGTATAGAAAATCCAGTTGACCGTCGGGTTTCGTCGGCAACTTTCCATAAAGAAATTAATCCAGACCGGCCACTTTCCGAAATAAGGTATGATTAGAATGATGCTTTTCAAATTTCGCTGCTTCGTCATGTGAACCTTTGGCTTCGGTTCCTTTGCCCGAATGCTGTCGTGTCAATGATAAACGCGCGATGTAGCGCGGTCGTCTACTCAATCTAGCCGGCCCCGATCAGCGGCAGCGCTTCGTCTCGCTCATATAAATAAAGCAGGCAGCGCAGCGCCTCGCCGCGCTCGCCTGTCAGCTTCGGGTCGTCCTGCATGATCCGCAATGCCTCATCGCGCGCCTGCGTGATGAGTTGCTCATGGATTTCGGGTCGCGCGATGCGATAGCCGGGCAGGCCGCTCTGGCGGGTGCCGAGCACTTCGCCTTCGCCGCGCAGCCGAAGATCCTCCTCGGCAATCCGAAAACCGTCCGTTGTTTCGCGGATGACTTTCAAGCGCGCCGTGGACATTTCCTTCAACGGTTCGCGATAAAGGAGGAGACAGGTCGAGGCTTCCGAGCCGCGCCCGATGCGGCCGCGCAACTGATGCAACTGTGCGAGGCCAAAGCGTTCGGCGTTCTCGATCACCATAATGGTCGCGGCGGGCACATCGACGCCCACTTCGACCACGGTGGTAGCGACCAGAAGTTGTATCTCGCCGTCCGCGAACTGCGCCATGACGCGATCCTTGTCCGTGCCTTTCATCTGGCCGTGAACCAACCCTACACGGTCACCGAAACGCTTTTGAAGACTTTCGAACCGTTGCGTGGCGTTGGTCAGGTGTTCGATGCCTTCGGCTTCCGATTCTTCCACCAGCGGACAGATCCAGTACACCCGCTTGCCGCCGTCGAGCGCGCGCCCGACCGCGTCGATGATTTCGCCGATGCGGCTGTCCGGCACGGCACGGGTATCGATCGGCTGACGCCCCGCGGGCTTCTCCCGCAACTCCGAGATGTCCATGTCGCCGAAGTACGTCAGAACCAGCGTACGCGGGATCGGCGTCGCGCTCAGCACCAGCACATCGACGGCGTCGCCCTTTTCCGTGAGCGCAAGCCGTTCGCGCACGCCGAAGCGATGCTGTTCGTCCACCACGGCCAGCGCCAGCGCCTTGAACGCCACATCGTCTTGAATCAGGGCATGGGTGCCGACGAGGAGATCGATCTCGCCATCTGCCAGTCGCGCGAGAATATCGCGACGCTCCTTGCCTTTCTCCCGGCCGGTCAGGATAGCGACGCGCAGTCCTGCCTGTTCAGCGAGCGGCGCAATGGTTCTGATGTGCTGACGCGCGAGTATTTCCGTCGGTGCCATCAGCGCCGATTGCTTGCCGGCTTCCGCTACGGCGGCGGCGGCAAGCAGCGCCACCACGGTCTTGCCGGATCCGACGTCGCCCTGAAGCAACCGCAGCATGCGGATCGGCTTGGCGAGATCGTCGGCGATGGCCTTTGCGGCCTCCTGCTGGGATGTTGTCAGCGCGTAAGGAAGCGCATCGATGATTTTCTGGCGCAGATGCCCGTCGCCGGCATGGCGTGTTCCGGCGGGACGGCGCAATTGCGCGCGCACCAGCGCCAGTGCCAGTTGCCCCGCCAGCAATTCGTCGAACGCCAGCCGCGACCAGAACGGATTCTGCGGCAGGATGTCGGTGAGTTCGCCGGGTTCGTGCACCCGGTGCAGCGCCTCCGCGATGGGTGGAAACGAACAACGCCTGAGAACTTCGGGGCTGATCCACTCCGGCAGCGCGGGTAGTTTCTGCAACGCCTGCACCATGGCTCGGCGAATCGAACCGATCGCCAACCCCTCGGTCAGCGGATAGACTGCGTCGATCTGCGGCAGCTTCGCGAGACCTTCCTCGTCCACCACGCGGTCGGGGTGCACGATCTGCAAGGTGCCATCGAACATCTGCGCCGTGCCGGAGACGTAACGCGTCTCGCCTTTCGGGAGCAGTTTCTCGATGTAGTCGGGCTTGGCGCGGAAGTAGGTGAGGATCACGTCGCCGGTGTCGTCGCTGGCATAAACCAGATGCGGCGCCTTGGAGCGGCCGGGCGGCGCTGGGCGATGGCGGTCGATGGTGACTTCCAGCGTCACCACTGTTCCCGGAACGGCGTCGATGATCTTCGGCCGCGCGCGGCGGTCGATCACGTTTGACGGCAGATGCAGCAGCAGGTCAACCAGCCGCGGCGTCTCGCTGCGGTCGAGCAGGTAGCGAAACAGCTTGTCCTGCTTCGGCCCGACGCCCTGAAGGCTCGTCACAGGTGCGAACAACGGATTGAGCAGGGAAGGGCGCATCGGGGCGACTCGGATTCTCTGGGCGAGGGCTGCTTTTGCATATCGCGAATGCAAGGCCAGAGAAATGCTGACAGCATCACTTTCGATGGCTATATCAGCCTCCCCGGCACCGTCCGGGTTTTTGGCGTTGGAGATATTTCGGCACATGACGGGTTCGACACGATCGAGCGAAGGTCTCGACGCACGGCGCAAGCGGTTGCTGTTCCGCTGCTGGCATCGCGGCACGCGGGAGATGGACATGATTCTCGGACGCTTCGCCGACGCGCGGATCGCGGAGTTGTCGGACGCGGAGATGACCGACCTCGAGAGCCTGATGGAATTGCCGGACCCCGACCTTTACGCGGCGTTCAGCGGTGCCCGGCCGCTCGTCACACCCTACGAGGATGGCATCTTCGTTCGCATCAAGCAGTTCCTTGACGCAGGCCAGCGCGCATGAAGGCGCCGGTTCGTTCTCCTGCACAAAAACTCCTCCCCGGACAGGCACTGACGCTCTCCAATGTCGCCGAAGGCGCGGAGGGGCTTGTGGTCTCGGACCTCGCCCGTGCGGTTGCCGCCAGGAAGGATGCGCCGGCGATCAGCCTCGCGGTCGTCTGCCGCGACGGGCCGCGCATGGCGCAGCTGGCGCGTGCGCTGGAGTTCTTCGCGCCTGACCTGCAAGTGATGCAGTTTCCGGCTTGGGATTGCCAGCCTTATGATCGCGTCTCGCCTCATGGCGGAATTCTGGCGCAGCGCCTGACAACGCTCGCCAGACTCTCGCGCCTTCAGGGCAGCGAAAAGCCGCTGATCGTGCTGACCACGGTGAACGCCATTGTCCAGCGCGTGCCCGCGCGCGATGTCGTGGCGGCGCAGGCGCTGTCGGTTGCGCCCGGCAATCGCGTGCCGATGGATTCGATCGCGGCGTGGCTCGAACATAACGGCTACAGCCGCGTCTCGACGGTGCGCGAGCCCGGCGACTACGCGGTGCGCGGCGGCATTCTCGATCTGTTTCCGGCGGGGCTCGATCAGCCTGTGCGGTTCGATTTCTTCGGCGATACGCTGGAGTCCATACGTGCGTTTGATGCGGAATCCCAGCGCACGCTGCTCGACATGCGCGGGCTGGACCTCGTGCCGGTGTCGGAGTTTCAACTGGTAACCGACACGATCAAGCGGTTTCGGATGGGCTATGTCGCGCAGTTCGGCGCGCCGGAGCGCGACGATCCGCTGTATGAAGCCGTCAGCGAGGGCCGCAAGCATCCCGGCATGGAGCACTGGCTGCCGCTGTTTGCCGAGCGGATGGACACGCTGTTCGATTATCTTGGGGCAGCGCCCGTCGTGCTGGAACCGCAGGCCGAAGATGCCGCGCGCGAGCGCTTCAAGCAGATCGTCGATTATTACGAAGCGCGTCGCGACGCGATGGACATTCCGGGCGGTGGCGCGATCTACAAGCCGCTGCCGCCGGACCGGCTTTATCTTTCTGAAGGCGAATGGGTGCAGCAACTGGATTCGGCGGCACTGGCAAGGCTGACACCGTTCGCGCTGCCTTCGGGGGATGACAACCTCATCGACATCGACGCGCGGCAGGGCCGCGATTTCGCGCCGGAGCGCGCGGACACCAGCGTCAACGTGTTCGAGGGCGTCGTCGCTCACGTCAACAGCTTGCAGGCGGCGCGCAAGAAGGTGGTCGTCGCGTTGTGGTCTGAGGGCTCGCGCGACCGCATGTCCTCGATGTTGAAGGACCACAAGCTGCTCAACGTCACCAGTGTCAATTCATGGCGCGCGGTGCAGGCGACGCCGCGCAATGAGACCATGCTGGCGGTGATCGGGCTCGAATCCGGTTTCGAGACCGACAGCATCGTGCTGATTACCGAGCAGGACATTCTTGGTGACCGTCTGGTGCGCCCGCGCAAGGCGAGCCGCAAGCTCGATAACTTCATTTCGGAAGTCACGGGTCTGGCCACCGGCGATATCGTCGTCCATGTCGAGCACGGCATCGGGCGATTTGTGGGGCTGCAGACGCTTGAAGTCGGCGGCGCGCCGCATGACTGTTTAGAGCTGCACTACGCTAACGACACCAAGCTGTTTCTTCCGGTCGAGAACATCGAGCTGCTGTCGCGCTATGGCTCTGACCAGACCAATGTGGAACTGGATCGTCTCGGAGGCAGTGGTTGGCAGGCGCGCAAGGCCAAGCTCAAGAACCGTATTCGCGAGATCGCGGGAGAACTCATCAAGATCGCCGCCGAGCGTCATGTGCACGTCGCGCCGAAGTTTCCACTCCATCAAGGCACCTACGACGAATTCTGCGCGCGCTTTCCGTATGAGGAGACCGAAGACCAGTTGGGCGCTATCACCGCCACCTTGCACGATCTCGACAGCGGGCGGCCGATGGATCGCCTGATCTGCGGCGACGTCGGCTTCGGCAAGACCGAGGTGGCGCTGCGCGCGACGTTCGCCGTGGCGCTGGACGGCAAGCAGGTCGCCGTCGTGGTGCCGACGACGCTGCTGGCGCGGCAACACACCAAGAACTTCACCGAGCGGTTCAAGGGTTTCCCCGTCAACGTCGCGCAGGCGTCACGGCTGGTGCCGCCGAAGCAGCTCACGCAGGTCAAGAAAGACCTCGCCGAAGGCAAGGTCGATATCATCATCGGCACCCATGCGCTGCTCGGCAAGAGCATCAAGTTCAAGGATCTGGGATTGCTGATCGTCGATGAGGAACAGCATTTCGGCGTGACGCACAAGGAGCGGCTGAAGCAATTGCGCGCGGACGTCCACGTCCTGACGCTCAGCGCGACGCCGATCCCGCGCACGCTGCAACTGGCGCTCACGGGGGTGCGCGAGCTGTCGATCATCGCATCGCCGCCGGTGGATCGTCTGGCGGTGCGCACGTTCGTGGCACCCCACGATCCGCTGATGATCCGCGAGGCGCTGCTGCGCGAGCGCTATCGCGGCGGTCAGGCGTTTTATGTTTGCCCGCGCATCGAGTATCTCGCCGAGGCCAAGGATTTTCTCGACAAACATGTGCCGGAGATGAAGGTCGCCGTCGCCCACGGCCAGATGCCGCCGACGGTGATCGAGGACATCATGTCGGCGTTCTACGATGGCAAGTATGACATCCTGCTCTCGACCACCATCATCGAGTCCGGGCTGGATATTCCGACGGCGAACACGCTGATCGTGCATCGCGCCGACATGTTCGGTCTCGCGCAGTTGTATCAGTTGCGCGGCCGCGTCGGGCGCTCGAAGCTGCGCGCCTATGCGCTATTCACGCTGCCGGCGCAGCAGAAGATCACGGCGCAGGCCGAACGCCGCCTGAAGGTGTTGCAGTCGCTGGAAAACCTCGGCGCGGGATTTCAGTTGGCGTCGCACGATCTCGACATTCGTGGCGCGGGCAATTTGCTCGGCGAAGAACAATCCGGCCACATCAAGGAAGTCGGCTTCGAATTGTATCAATCGATGCTGGAGGAGGCGATCCTGTCGCTCAAGGCCGGCATCTCCGAGCCGGTCGCGGACCGCTGGTCGCCGCAGATTACGCTCGGCATGCCCGTGCTCATTCCGGAAGACTTCGTCGCCGATCTGTCGATCCGGCTGTCGCTCTATCGCCGTCTCGCCGATCTCGATACGGACGACGAGATCGAAAACTTCGGCGCGGAGTTGCGCGACCGCTTCGGTCCGCTGCCGGACGAGGTGCGTCATCTGTTCAAGGTGGCGGCGATCAAGGCCTATTGCCGCCGCGCCAACATCGAGAAGGTCGATGCCGGGCCGAAGGGCGTGGTCATCACCTTCCGCGACAACAGCTTCGCCCAGCCAGAACGTCTGGTGTATTTCATCCGCCAGCACGGTCAGGCCGCGAAGGTGCGCCCCGACATGAAGGTGGTGTTCTTCCAGGAATGGGACACGCCGGAGGATCGCGTCGAAGGTACGACGACGGTGCTGCGCGACCTCGCCAATCTGGCCGAGGGCAAGAAGGCGGCGTGAGGGTTTACGAAGGCCTCAACGCACGCGGTTTGTCATCACCGGGCTTGACCCGGTGATCCTTCACACTTCCAAAAATGTTTCACGAAGAAGATTGATTGCCGGGTCAAGCCCGGCAATGACAAACTGAAGATATCGTCGGCCGATGAAGAAGTAGCGCGACCATCACGACGCCGCACGCTGACCCTCTTCGTGCAGGCGCGCGAGAACCGCTGTAGCCGAGTCGCTCGGCAACAGCGTCGCCAGCGTGACTTGCGGATCGAGCCGTTGTTCGCGTTGAGGGGTATGCATGGTGTGCTTCAGGACGCTTCCGAGCCGCCGCGCGATCATGTGGGCGTTGCGCAAGTCGGTCCCCGCAAGTGCGACGAGAATAGTGTCGCTGTCGAGCGTTGCGAAATCCATCCTGCGCATCAGCCGGCTGAGAATGCGCGCGGCGTCGAGACGCACGCGCTCGGACGTCGCGCTGCGTGCGAAAGCGATGCGTGCGACCGACAATCCAGCGCCACGTGCATGCGCGTCAGTTACGGCAGATTCGAAGTCTCGCTTGAAGGCGTCACGGGTCAGAAGGCCTGTTCGCGGATCGAGCAGGCCGCCGGCATCGATCGACTTCAGAACGCGGTTGATGCGGGCTTCGAACGCATGCTGGCGAATAAGGGGGACCGCGCTGGCGGCAACCGCCTGCGGATCGCCGAAACAAATTTCAAGGTTGGGCAGATCGTAGTCGGCGATCATCCCGGTGGCACCCGCGAGCGCGACGGGAAGGTTGCGGAACCGGGAATCTTCCGACAACACGATAAGGAAGGCATCCAGCACGCGGCCGGTAAAGCCCTCTCCGATGACGATCCCGTCCATTTCGCGCGCATTCAGGTGCCTGGCCGCGGCTTCGATGCTGAGAGCGCCGACAACCCCCATTTGCTCGCCGAGCGCGACCGAGAGCGCGGGATATGACGCCCCGCGTCCGATCAGCAACGCGGTGGCATCGTGAATGGGATCGTTGCCGGGCATGCGCATGGCGCTGGCACCATCCGCCAGGCGGCGCAACATGGTGGCGTGCAGGCTTCGCACACGCAGCGCGGCGTTCAGGCGCGCGACCAGACGCTCTGGGCCGCGGCCCGATTGCGTGAAAGGAAGAACATTAGGCGGCAGCGGCGTCTCGGGATCGAGAGCGATCAACGGCACATAGGGTTCAGCAGCGTCGGTCCTGCGCGCGAGATCGAGCAATGCGGCCGTATTCGATCCGGCATCCGTGGTGAGAACAGCGGCCGGCTTCAGGCGCGCAATGACGTCGGCGGCGTCGGACCACTTAACATCGACGAGCGGAAAGGCTTTGATCTCGGCGATAGTGTTCGCAAGGGCACTATTTTCCCGGTTTGAAACAACGACGATCGGGCCTTGCTGTGACATGATCTTGCCAATTTCGGTCAGCGATGAAGCGGCAGATAGTCGATTGCCGCTCGCAAAATCCTACCGTCATGGCTCTTAATGGCGGGTCAATTCGATTACAGAAACTAGGTTCCGCTTGAACGGTCGCGAAACGCTTCGACCATCAATGGGTTAAGACCCAGTTCACCAAGCGCTTCGCGCGCGCGGCGGTTGTCGATGGCGCGTCCGGCGAGGCGGAAGCCGTTAAGCTGGTCCGGGAGCGCCGTCAGCATGGCTCCTGAGGCGAGCCGCTTCGCCCATTCATCGAGATCCTGTGACAGGAATCGATATCCGCCGACGGCGACGATGCCCGCAGGCGGCGCGGTGATGTCGATCGATCCCGTGGCGCGATCGAGACGCGCAGAATAGCCGGTATCGACGTAATCAGGTGCGGGTGTCGCTGTGAGAGAATTCACATCCGACGGGGCCGCGCGATAGGCGGCTATCGGCACCATCGATCCTCGCACGGCCAGCGTCGCCTTCGGCGTTACTATCAGTTCGCCGACTGTCTTCGATCCGGCGACCGCGCGCGGCGCGCCGAATGGCCCTGCGGCGATGGGCGCGGGCGTGCCGTTTTCTCCCCTGCGAACTCCGAACAGGCCGATCTCGCCAAACAGATAAACATCGGTCAGCGTGGTGGCCGCGTCCTGCCAGTTCTCGCTCGACGCCACACGATCCGGCGTGCGCCACAGGCCGATGACATGGCGCATGGTTTTCTGCCCCGAGAATGCGCCGCTCTCCGCCAAACGCAGCGCCAGCGGCGCCGGTGCAATCAGCGCCTCACAGTTGCCGTCGCCGATCTGTTGCTCCAGCACCTGCAAGTCCGCCGGGTGATGCAACGCCAGCGAGCCGCCGCAGAGCAGCCACGTCACTACGGACGCCGCCAATCCACCGAACGACAACGGCGACATGGCTGCGAGGAGACGGCTGCCTTGCGGCAGTCCGCTTTCCAGCACGATCGCCAGTCCCCCCGACATCAGCTGAACGTGATTGCGCGGGATGGCGCGAAATCCCTCCGCCGTGACGTCGAATGTGATGATGGCAGGCCTGCGCGCATCCAGCGCCACCGGCGGCAGCCAGCCGTTCATGCCGCTTGTCGCGATCTCGAGCGGCGTCATTCCTTCGGGCAAATCGCTGCCGAAGCCGAAAACGTGGCGGATCGAAAATGCCTCCGCGGCGGCGTTCAGCGCCAAATCGGCGTGATCGACGATCTCGATGCGGCTGACGCCCACGATCGCGCGCGCGCCGACGCGGTTGAGCGCCGTGGTCAATTCCGATTGCCGCCAGAGCTGCGGCAGCAGCGCCACCACCAGACCCGCGCGGATGGCCGCCAGCACCGTCACCACGAATTCGATGGTGTTGGGCATCTGCACGGCGATGATCGAGCCCGCCGGCAATCCGGCCTCGATAAGGCGAGCGGCGATTGCGGACACTGCCTGGTCGGCTTGCGCGAAGGTCAGTTGCCGGGGCGCGTGGCCGGTGATGCGCTGCTTGTTCGGCGGATCGATGAGCGCGACGTCATCGGGCTGACGCGCGACCGCACGGCGAAACAGATCGTCCAGCGTCGGCGAAGCGCCGGACTGGGTCATGGTCTGGATCGGTGCAATCAGCAAATCGTCGCTCGCATCGTGTGTGTTCACGGCGCTTTCGCACCGGGCTTTTGCCACCACGTCTCGGGAAGAGCGCCGACCAGCGCGGTGGCCTCAGGTCGTTCTATCCGATTCCAGCGGGCGAGCCATTGCTGTTGCGCGTTATAGAGCGGAATTGCGTAGAAACCGGAGATCAGAGCGCGGTCGAGCGCGCGCACGGCGGGCACGAAGCCGGATCTCTCGCGGGCCTCGAGAATGGCCGCGATCATGGCGTCGATGGCCGGGTCTTTCGCGCCCATGTAGTTGCGCGTGCCCTGATTGTCGGCGGCAGCGCTGCCCCAATAAAAGGCTTGCTCGTTGCCCGGCGACAGCGACTGGTCCCAGCGATTCTGGATCATGTCGAATTCGAAACTGAGCCTGCGCTGGTCGAACTGCACAGCATCGATCGCGCGCACCGACACGCCGATGCCGGCGCGCTTGAGATCGCGTGAATAAGCCAGCGCGATGCGTTCCTGATCGCGCGTGGTCACGAGAATTTCAAACGTGAGCGGCGCGCGGCTGCTTTTCTGCCGCAACACCGTGCCGTCGAGCTGATACCCGGCCTGCGCCAGCAGCGCCAGGGCAGCGCGCAGGTTGTCACGGTCGCGGCCCGAGGCATCGGTCACAGGAAGGCGATAGCTGCCGTCCAGGATGTCGGCGCGGATGGTGGGATAGGGCGCGAGCAGTTGTCGCTCCACAGCATCCGCAGGCCGCGTGTAGGCGGAGAGTTCCGAGCCCGCAAAGAAACCCGCCGAGCGCCCGTACAGGCCGAAGAAATAATTGCGGTTGATCCATTCGAAATCGAACAGCAGCGTCAGCGCCTCACGAATTCTGATATCCGCGAACATCGGCCTGCGCGTGTTGAACACCAGATACTCCGACGGCTGCGGGGTGCCGGGCTTGATTTCGTCGCGAATGACCTCGCCCGAGCGCACGGCAGCGAAATCGTAGCCCTCATGCCAACGCAGCGGTTCGTGCTCGACGCGGAAGTCGTAGAGACCGCGCTTAAAAGCCTCGAATGCGCCATTCGCCTCGCGGTAGAAATCCAGACGCACCTCATCGAAATTCCACAACCCGCGATTCACCGGCAGGTCGCGGCCCCAGTAATCCGGATCGCGCGTCAGCGTGACGCTGGCACCCGCGCGCACGCCGTTCACGCGATACGGTCCCGAGCCAATGGGGCCGGTGAGTGAGGTGTCCTCGAACGTGGCAACATCCACGGCGTGTTTCGGGAAAACCGGCATCAGGCCGAGGATCAGCGGCAGTTCGCGGTCGTTCGCGCCGTCGAACGCGAAGCGCACGGTGCGCGGGTCAAGCGCCTCCGCCTGCTCGACCTTGGCGTAATAGAGCCGGTGATTGGGGCGGCCCTTGTCGCGCATCAACTGCCACGAGAACAGAACGTCGTCGGCCAGCACGGGTTTGCCATCGGAGAAGCGCGCCAGTGGATTGAGACGAAAAGTGACATAACTGCGCGCGCTGTCGGTCTCGACGCTTTGTGCCAGCAGGCCATAGAGCGTGAACGGCTCGTCGTTGCCGCGCGCCATCAGGCTTTCGATCACGTAGCCACGGATCTGCTGGACCGCGAGCCCTTTGACGATGAAGGGGTTGAGGCTGTCGAAGGTTCCGAGCAGACCGTGGATGATGCGGCCACCCTTCGGCGCGCCGGGATCGGCGTAGGGCATATGGGAAAAGCCGGCCGGGAGTGCCGGGGTACCGTGCATGGCGATGCCAATAGCGGTTTCCGGGTCAGGAACCGGCGACCGGGCCGCTGGTTGAACCGCAGGTTGAGCATGGGCCGCGACTGCCACGATCCAGCTTGCGGCCAGCACGGTGCACCAAAGCGCCCGCATTGCGGCCTTGCCGCCGCGACGGACCTTGAATCGCCCCCTGTTTGATTCGGTTAACTGCACGCCGGAATTTACCATGACCACGCCGCATATGGCGGGTAAGGACGGGCAAATGTGGCTGTCGCCATTGATCTTTTCGCCGGCCATTGTATTGAAGGCGGGCAATCAAGGGAGCGCTACGGCGACTGTCACGTATCCGCCTCAATTGGCTCCGAGACAGCCGCCGAACAAACAGGCGTTCGCGCCCATGTGGTGACGGACGCTAAGGTTCAGAAAGGGTTTTCCACAATGAATTTCCGTATCTTGGCCGCGCAGGCCTCGCCGCGCGTCCGGATTTTCGCCGCCATGACGGCCGGTGCCATTTTGGCCGCAGCAAGCATTTCCGGCGCTCAGGCGCAGGCACCTGCGCCGGCTCCCGGCGCGCCTGCACCCAAGGCTGCTGCACCCAAGGCGGCTCCAAAAGCCGCGCCGAAGGCTCCCGCTGCTGCGCCGGCTCCCGCTGCCGGCGCGCCGGCCGCGGCCCCAGCCGAGCAGCAGGTTCAGTTGATTTACCAGCCTTGGACCAAGTTCTGCATGAAGGGCCAGGACGCCAACGCCAAGCAGGTCTGCTTCACCGGCAAGGACGGCCGCATCGAATCCGGTCAGCCGGTCGTGGCTGCGGTCATCATCGAGCCGGAAGGCGAACCGAAGAAGCTTCTGCGCGTCACACTGCCGCTCGGCATGCAACTCGTTCACGGCACCCGCATCATCGTCGATGCCAACGCCCCGCTGCAGAGCCCTTACGTGATCTGCTTCGCCAATGGCTGCATGTCGGACTACGAAGTGACGCCCGACATGCTCGGCCAGATGAAGAAGGGCCAGAACCTCGTCGTGCAGGCAATCAATGCCAACGGCGCGCCGCTGACGCTGGCCCTGCCATTGGCGGAATTCGCCAAGGCCTATGATGGCCCGCCGACCGATCCGAAGGTATTCGAGGAATCGCAGAAGAAGCTGCAGGACGAACTTCAGAAGCGTGCGGCGGAAGCCCGCCAGAAGCTCGAAAGTGCGGCGCCGGCCAATCCGGCCGCGAAGTAAATCCACGAAAGTCTAATGCTTGAGGGCGCGCAGCGATGCGCGCCCTTTTTGCTTGAGGATCAACGCTCGCTCGCAAGCACTCGCGCCCCGTATTAGCGGTGCGTGGGCGTCAATGACAGCAGGTGAGGGTTCAGGCGACCGTCAGTTCAGCGACGGATTTCGCGGGCGGTAGCCGCCGGCCTTGTCCTTGACGAAGATCTCGGCAACCTGTGAATGGCGGATCGGCTCACCGGATTCGTCAGGCAGCAGATTTTGTTCCGAGACATAGGCCACGTATTCGGATTCCGAGTTCTCGGCCAGCAGGTGGTAGAACGGCTGATCCTTGTGGGGCCGCATTTCCTCGGGGATGGACAACCACCATTCCTCGGTATTGTTGAATTCCGGATCGATATCGTAAATCACGCCACGGAAAGAGAAAATCCGGTGGCGGACGATCTGGCCGATCTGAAACTTGGCGGTGCGCGCTTTAATCATCCCTCGTCGAATAGACCATGATTGTGGCCGATGCTAGAGGCAAAGCCATGAATCGGCCATGCGAGGGGGAGCCCTGCAAGGTGGCCTGCGACCATCACGCGAGTGCAAAATCCGATGATCGATATTCTGAATCTTGCACTGCCGTATTTCGGGCTGATCTTCATCGGCTATGCGTGTGGCAAGTATCAACGCCTGCCGGACTCAGGAATGGCGTGGATGAATTTCTTCCTGCTCTACGTCTCGCTGCCGGCGCTGTTCTTCAGAACACTCTCAAGAACGCCGTTCGAGGAACTGAACAATCCTCCTTTCGTGATCGCGACCACGCTGGCGACCGCCAGCGCGTTCATGCTCGCGATGTTCGGTGCCCGACTGATCGGCAAACTCTCCACGCGCGAGTCGGTGATGGCGGGACTGGGCGGCGGTTACGGCAACATCGGTTACATGGGGCCGGGGCTCGCGCTGGCGACGCTCGGCGCGCAGGCCACGGTGCCGGTTGCGCTGGTGTTCTGTTTCGACACCATCTTCCTGTTCACGATTGTGCCGCTGCTGATGGTGCTCACCGACGGCAAGCGACGTCCGTTGCTGCCGACGCTCGGCCTGATCGCACGGCAGATCCTGCTGCATCCGCTGATTATTGCGTCCTGCTGCGGGGCGCTCGTTGCGGCATTTCACGTCCAGACGCCGGTGGCGATCGACAGCATGCTGCAGTTCCTGCAAAGTGCGGCGGCACCCGTCGCGCTGTTCGCGCTGGGCGTCACCGTGGCATTGCGTCGGTTCGAGCGGGTGCCGTGGGAAGTGCCTTATATCGTCGCGATCAAGCTGATCGCTCATCCGCTGATCGTGTTTGCGCTGTTGCTGCTGCTCGGACCGTTTCCGCCGGAGTGGGGCGCGACGGCGTTGCTGCTGGCGTCGCTGCCGCCCGCGCTGAACGTGTTCGTGATCGCGCGGCAGTACGACACCTGGATCGAGCCGGCCTCGACGCTGGTGCTGATCGGCACGTTTGTATCGGTCGTGACGCTGACCAGCGTGATGTGGATGATCAAGACCGGGGTGGTGCGGTTTCCTTGAGAGCGGTTGAGAGACGCTTGTTCCGATACTTCGGAACATCTTGCGACCGGATCGATTGTCTCCCCGAATGACGGGGACATATCATGAGAGCTCTTACAGTCGGTTTGGTGCTTGCCCAGTTTGTGGGTGCGACAGCCGCTTTTGCGCAATCGTCTGGCGGAGCCGGAGGCGCGGGTGGTGCAGTCGGCGATCCGGCGATCGACAAGCAAGACAAGAATGTCGACCGGAAGATCAAGAGCATCTGCAAGGGCTGCTGACGCGCCCGCATTGCTCTCGGAGACAATGTTGCGCGAGCGGTAGTACGCCTTTGCCGAAACTTGACATACCACTTATGCGCGCGAACTCCCTCTTGCCTGACGGCCGATGAACCGCAACTATTGAAACTCCTTCAAGCATCACTGGGGAATTTCAAGCCAATGCTATTCGATGACGTGATTCTCGGCCGCCGGAGCATCCGCGGATACAAACCAGACCCGGTACCCAAGGCGCTTATCGGTGAAATTATCGGTTTGGCGATGCGCGCTCCGTCGTCGATGAACACCCAACCCTGGAATTTCTACGTTATCACCGGCGAGCCGCTCAATCGAATCCGGGCCGGAAATACCGAGCGGATGATGGCAGGTGTGCCGCAGTCGCGCGAATTCCGCACGGGTCAGGCATTTGCCGGTCACCACCGCGACAGGCAGGTTGGCGTCGCCAAGCAGCTGTTCTCCGCCATGGGGATCGCGCGCGATGACAAGGATATGAGACAGGACTGGGTTCTGCGCGGCTTCCGTCAGTTCGATGCGCCTGTCTGCATCATCGTGACTTATGATCGCGTGCTGGATGGCAGCGACGATACGCCCTTCGATTGCGGTGCCGTGGCAACCGCCTTGGTCAACGCGGCCTGGTCTCGGGGACTGGGGGCTGTGATCAACAGCCAAGGCATCATGCAGTCACCGGTGGTGCGTGAACATGCCGGAATAGCCGACGATCAAGTCATCATGAAAAGCATCGCATTGGGGTGGCCGGACGAGAACTTTCCGGCGAACGCGGTGGTGTCCGAACGAAAGTCGGTCGAAGAAGCCACAGTGTTCGTGGGGTTCGACAATTAACTCCTAACGCCCCGCCACGACGGCGATAATCCTTCACGCATCGCGAGCCGGCGGATCGGGCCGACATTGCCCAGCAGATGCATGCCCGCCGCGCGCAGCGACTGTGCGGGCAAGAAATCGCTCAACAAAGTGCGATTGGCCATATCGACGGCGAAGGTGCGGCTGAACACATCGGCGCGGCGCGCGCGCTCGTAGCGCTGCAACACGCCATCCGCGCCGGGATCTTCGCCGTTGAGAAGCGCGTCGCGAACAATGCCTGCGAGATCGGCGGCATCGCGCAGGCCCATGTTGAGACCCTGTGCGCCAATCGGTGGCAGCACGTGCGCCGCTTCGCCCACCAGCGCGATCCGCTGCGCCGCGAGGCGCTCGGGCTGTTCGATGGTCAATGGAAAGACGTGACGGCCGGGCGCGATCACGATGCGGCCGAGAATCGAATGCGATTGCTTCTCTGCTGCCGCGCCGAGGTCGTCGTCGGTGAGGCGTTTCAGGCGTTCGGCTTCGTCAGGTTTGACGACCCACACCACGCTCGAACGCTCACCCGGCAGCGGCACGAACACGCAGGGACCGGACTCGGTGTGAAATTCGGTCGAGCAATTTGCATGCGGACGGCTGTGCGACACATTCAGCGTCAGGGCAGACTGGTTGAGCGGACGGCGCTTGACGCCAATGCCTGCCGTTTCCCTGCACAGCGAATGCCGCCCGTCGGCACCGACCACGAGCGCCGCCGTTACGATCTGGCCGTCGCGGGTGCGAACCGTGGCGCAAGCATCATCGGTCGAAACGGATTCAGCGTCGTCGTCGAACCGCGTGAGGTTCGCCAGTTCCGCCGCGCGACCCTCCATTGCCGACAACAACGACTTGTTTTCGATGTTGTAACCGAAGGCCTCCATGCCGATTTCACCGGATGAGAATTTCACCTCCGGGGCGCGGATCAGACGGTGTGTATCATCGACAAGCCGCATTTCGCGCAACGCCGCGGCCTCGTCGCGGCAACGCCGCCAGACATCCATCGTCTCGAGAAAATCCACCGAGCCGCCGAGCAGCGCCGTCGTGCGATTATCCGCATAAGGCGAGCGGCGGGCGAGCAACGCAGTGGTAACACCGGCCTCCGCCAGCGCGATGGCGGTTGCGAGTCCGGCGGGACCGCCGCCCACGACGGCGGCCTGATAGATCTGCAAAGGGCGATCGTCGGTCATGAGAGTATCTATGGTCGGATTTTGCGGACGTCACAATCGATTTTGAGGTGTCATCATGGCCCGCATTTGAGGCAAATCTGGCACCGGCTTTCGTCACAGTGAAAGCCGCAATGACGGATATGCAAATTGCGGGGAATCCTGTTAGTCACAACGGCATATGAGTGAGCCCGGCAAGCAGGACCAGCCTCCGTTTCCCGCCAGAACGCGCCTGCGCGCCTTCGGCGTTCACATTTTTACTGCGCTTGGCGGGGCCATCGCGCTGATCGCGATGCTGGAGGCGGTGAGGGAACATTGGGCGGCCATGTTCGGCTGGCTCGGTTTGGCGCTGCTGATCGACGGTCTCGATGGCCCGCTCGCCCGCTGGCTGAAGGTCGGCGATGTGCTGCCGAACTGGTCGGGGGACACGCTCGATCTGGTGGTGGATTTCCTGACCTACGTTTTTGTTCCGGCCTACGCGATTACCGCGAGCGGGTTGCTGATACCGCTGGCGACGCCGTTGCTCGGCGGCGCGATCGTTATCTCAGGCGCACTTTATTTTTCGGATCGTCGCATGAAGACCGACGACCACCACTTTCGCGGCTTCCCCGCATTGTGGAACGCGGCGGCCTTCTATCTCTTCCTGCTCAAGCCACCGGCCGTGGTCGGAAGCATCGCGCTGGCGGTTCTCGTGGTGCTCACGTTCGTGCCGTTCAATGTGGTACATCCGTTGCGCACGATCCGGTTGCGCAAAGTGAATATCGCGTTGATTGCCATATGGGCTGTCCTGGCAATGATGGCGATTGCTACGAATTTCGCGGTTCCACTTTGGGTGACGGCGGGGCTGTGTGCCATTGGCGTCTATATTCTTTTCAGCGACGCAGTGATTCGAATCACCAGCAGGAAACGCGCATGATGGAACTCCTGACCAGCCCCGAAGCATGGGTGGCGCTGCTGACCCTGACCGCGCTGGAAATCGTGCTGGGCATTGACAACGTGATCTTCCTGTCGGTGATCGTTTCGCGTATTCCGCCCGCGCAGGCGGAGCGCGCCCGGAAAATCGGCCTCGCGCTCGCGCTGGTGTTCCGCATCGCGCTGCTGAGTATTCTGGTGTGGCTGATCGGCCTCACGCAGCCCGTCATCACTCTCGGCAAATTCGTGTTCTCGTGGCGCGACATCATCCTCGTGGTCGGCGGCCTGTTCCTCATCGCCAAGGCCACGCATGAAATTCACGCCGAAGTGGAAGCGCGGGACGGGGGGCAGAATACCAAGCCAACGCCGAGCGCGTTCTTCTGGGTGATCGTGCAAATCATCATCATCGATCTCGTGTTCTCCGTCGACTCAATCATCACCGCAATCGGCATGGTGGACGAAGTCGAAATCATGGTCGCTGCCGTCATCATCGCGGTCGGCGTCATGTATGTTTCGTCGGGGCCGGTCGCAGCCTTCGTGAAGGAGCATCCCACGACAAAAATGCTGGCGCTGGCATTTCTGGTGTTGATCGGCGTCGCGCTTGTCGCGGACGGTTTCAAATTCCACATCCCGCGATCGTTCATTTACGTCGCGATCGCGTTCTCGGCGGCCGTGGAAGCATTCAACATCCTCGCCAAGCGCAATCGCAATAAGGCCGCAAGATCACCATAAAGCGGGACGGCAGGAACATCCGGCGCGTTGACAATCCGGGGCCGATAGCCTTCGCTTCCTGCTCGGACAATACTTGCTTCAAAAAATTGGACTGGGAGAAACCATGACCAAGGCTGTGCGTGTCCATCAGGTTGGCGGCCCGGAAGTGCTGACGTATGAGGACGTGGACGTTCCCGCGCCGGGGGCGGGCGAGGTGCGCATCCGGCAGCACGCGATCGGGCTCAACTTCATCGACACGTATTATCGCACCGGCCTCTACAAGGCGCCGGGCTTTCCATTCATCGCCGGCAACGAAGCCTCCGGCGAAGTGGTGGCCGTGGGTTCCGGCGTTACGAATTTTCATCCGGGCGACCGTGTCGCCTACTATTTCAACCTCGGCGCCTACGCGACCGAGCGCAACATTCCCGCCGACAAGCTGGTGAAGCTGCCAGACCATATCACGCATGAGCAGGCCGCAGTGCTGATGCTCAAGGGACTGACGGTGTATTACCTGCTGCACAAGACCTTCAAGGTCGAACCGGGACATCGCGTGCTGATTCATGCTGCGGCCGGCGGCGTCGGCTTGCTGGCGTGCCAGTGGGCGAAGGCGCTGGGCGCGAATGTCATCGGCACTGTCGGAACCAAGGAAAAAGCCGAACTCGCGCTGGCCAATGGCTGCGATCACGTCATCCTCTACAACGAGGAAGATTTCGCTGCGCGCGTCAAACAGATCAGCCGCGGCGAGTTGTGCGACGTGGTCTATGACGGCGTCGGCAAGGACACGTTTGCAGGATCACTGAAATCGCTCAAGCAGCGCGGTATGTTCGTCTCCTTCGGCAACGCATCGGGTCCGGTGCCGCCGTTTTCCATCGCGGAGCTTAACAATCACGGCTCGCTGTTTGCGACGCGTCCGAAGCTCAACGATTATGTCGGCACGCGCAAGGAACTGATCGAAGGGGCGGATACACTGTTTGCCGCCGTCATCAGCGGCACGCTGCATGTGCCGATCAATCACGCGTATGCGTTGAAGGATGCGGAGAGAGCGCATCGCGATCTCGAGGGGCGGTTGACGACGGGATCGTCCGTGCTGAAGCCGTAGCTTACCTTCCCCTGGAGGGGGAGGGAGAAGAATCAAAACCCCACCACCGTCCCATGCAAATCATACTGATCGGCGCGGTCGATCTTGGCGGTGACGATGTCGCCGACCTTCA
>JAZKGC010000130.1:0-5946 GCA_040386115.1 Pseudomonadota bacterium | reverse complement strand
AAGTCTGAGTCCGTTTCGCCGGGGAATCCGACAATGAAGGTTGAGCGCAATGTCAGATCCGGACATTCCTCGCGCCACTTCTTGATGCGGGCAAGCGTCTTGTCCTGCGCGGCGGGGCGGCGCATCTGCTTCAGCACATCGGGCGATGCGTGCTGGAACGGGATGTCGAGATAAGGAAGAATCTTGCCTTCGGTCATCAGGCTGATGACCTCATCCACATGCGGGTAGGGATAGACGTATTGCAGCCGCACCCACGCGCCCAGTTCGCCGAGCTCGCGCGACAGATCGAAGAACTTCGCGCGGACCTCGCGGTCCTTCCAGATGCTGGTCGCGTATTTGATATCGACGCCGTAGGCGGAGGTGTCCTGCGACACCACCAGCAGTTCTTTCACGCCGGCGGTCACCAGCTTCTCGGCTTCAAGCAGCACATCTTTGGCCGGGCGTGATACCAGATCGCCGCGCAGCTTCGGAATGATGCAGAAAGTGCAGCGGTTGTTGCAGCCCTCGGAAATCTTAAGGTACGCATAGTGACGCGGCGTGAGCTTGATGCCCTGCGGCGGCACCAGGTCGAGATGAGGATTGTGCAGCGGCGGCAGCGCGCGATGCACGGCATCGAGCACGCTCTCATATTGCTGCGGCCCGGTGATCGAGAGCACATTGGGATACGCTTTCTCGATCTGCTCGGGCTCCGCGCCCATGCAGCCGGTGACGATCACCTTGCCGTTCTGGGCCATGGCTTCGCCGATGGCACCGAGCGACTCTTGTTTTGCACTGTCGAGAAAGCCGCAGGTGTTGACGATCACCAGATCCGCGCCGTCATGCTTGCGCGCCAGCTCATAGCCCTCGGCTCGCAGGCGCGTAATTATGCGCTCGGAGTCCACAAGCGCTTTGGGGCATCCGAGTGACACAAAACTGACTTTTGGGGCAACGCCCTGTTCCATCGATTCCAACCTGTTGGGATAAAGCAGGAGCTATCCTTGATCCCCCACAAATACAAGGCTTTAAGCCCAAGGCTGGAGCGTGCTAGGGTTATTTTGCCGGAATGTGGGTAGTGAATGGCTGCGGATTCGTCGTTCAAGATCGTAATCGTCGACGAAAGCCCGATCAGAGCCGCAATTCTCAAAGAGGGGTTGCGGGACGCTGGTTTCACGGGTGTCGAACACATCAGCGAAATGCATAACCTGCTGGCGCGGATTTATGCGCTCGACCCCGATGTCATCCTGATCGATCTCGAAAACCCCAGTCGCGACGTTCTGGAGCAGATGTTTCAGGTCAGCCGGATCGTGCGCCGTCCGATTGCGATGTTCGTGGACCAGAGCGACGCCTCGTCGATTCAGGAAGCCGTCGAGGCCGGGGTGTCCGCTTACATCGTCGATGGCCTGAAGAAGGAACGGATCAAGCCGGTCCTCGACCTTTGCATCTCCCGATTCAATGCGTTTGCAAAATTGCAGGATGAACTGGACCGCACCAAGTCTGCGCTTGAAGACCGCAAAATTCTCGATCGCGCCAAGGGACTTCTGATGAAGCTGAAAGGTCTCACGGAGGAGGAGGCCTATGTGCTGATCCGCTCGACTGCGATGCGCGAGAAAAAGAAAATCGGCGAAATCGCCCAATCGATCATCACAGCGGCGGAGTTGCTGAAATGACGGACAAACCGCTCAGGATCGGCTTCATTCCTCTGGTCGATGCATCGGCACTGATTGTCGCCGTCGATAAGGGCTTCACGGCAGCCGAGGGGCTCGACGTGACGTTGGTGCGCGAAGTGTCGTGGTCTAACGTGCGCGACAAGCTCAATATCGGGCTGTTCGATGCCGCACATCTGCTGGCCCCTGTCGCCATCGCATCGAGTCTTGGTCTGGCGCAGGTCAAGATGCCGATTGTGGCACCGTTCAATCTCGGACTGAATGGCAATGCCATCACGGTGTCGCCGACGCTGCATGCCAATATCGTAGGTGAATCCGACGGCGACCCCGCCAACCCGATGGTGACGGCCAAGGCTTTGGCCCGCGTGGTCGCGGCGAGGCGCAAGGAAGGTCGTGATCCGCTGACGTTCGGTATGACGTTCCCGTTCTCGACGCATAATTATCAGTTGCGGTTCTGGATGGCCGCAGGCGGCGTCGATCCTGATGAGGATGTGCGGCTGGTGGTGCTGCCGCCGCCTTACATGGTGGACAGCCTCGCCAACGGCCACGTCGATGCATTTTGCGTCGGCGCGCCGTGGAATTCCGTCGCCGTCGATTTCGGGGTTGGGCACATCCTGCACTATGTGTCGGACATTCTGGAGCGCGCAGCGGAAAAGGTTCTGGCGGTGCGCGAGCGCTGGTCGCACGAGAATCCGCTGATCCTTGCGAAGCTGACGCGCGCGCACGGCCGCGCGGCGGATTTCATCGAGAACCCGGAAAACCGCGGCGAGGTCGCGCGAATCCTGGCCAAGCCGGAACGGATCGGTGTCGATGCCGAGGTGATCCAGCGCACGCTCGATGGGCGCCTGAAGATTTCGCCCGACGGCACCTTCCGCGATAGCGGGCGCTATCTTCTCATCGGGCGCGAAGGTGCGGCCCGGCCCGATCCCGTTCAGGCCGCCTGGCTTTACGCCCAAATGGTGCGATGGGGACAGGCGATCTACTCGCCGGAGGCGCTGGACATCGCCAAGCATGTGTTCCGGCCGGACCTCTACGACGCAGCTTTGGGCCGCCCGGCGCAGCCCGCGCACGGCGTCAAGGACGGGGTGGGGGCATTCGCCGGTCCTGCGTTCGACCCCACCGACATCGCCGCGCATCTGGCAGCGTTCGCAATCAGGCGCTCGCAGTCGTAAGACCGATTCCTCATTCATCGCTGGCTGCCTACTTTTTGTGCGCTGCATAGGGAGTGGGCGTTTGCCGTTGCGACAGGCTGTCCGGCGGCGCGGGTTGCACGAAGTCATTTTCTTAAAGCATTCTAAACAAAGGAATTCTTGCGTCGCACAAGATTGGCATGAACCTTGAATAGCTAGTTGCAGGCCGAGACTAAGGCCTGCGGGTCCATCGATGACCCAAACAGCAAAGCCGCTGTCCTGAGGAGTTCGCATCCATGCGTCTCAGGGCGCGGCTTTTGCTTTTGGGGGACGAAGAACTGGCAGGCGTTGGGACGGTGAGCACAGCCATTCAGACAGCGACACGGTCGAAAGGACGACGGACACAATGACCAAGACCACGAAACAGGGAATCTCGGGCCGCAAAATGAGCCGCCGCGCGTTGCTCAAGGCAGGCGCCGGAACGGCCGCCTTGCTGGCGGCGGCGCGGCTGAACTTCCCCGGCGGCGCTTTTGCACAGACGGCAGGACCGGAAGTGACGAAAGCGATCTTCGGTTACATCGCGCTGATGGACGCCTCCGCACTGGTGATCGCGAAGGAAAAGGGATTGTTCGCCAAACACGGCGTGCCTGACGTCGAGGTCAACAAGCAGGCGTCATGGGGAGCGTTGCGCGACAACCTCGTGCTGGGCGGCGAGAAGAATGGCATCGATGGTGCCCACATCCTGACTCCGATGCCTTACCTGATTTCCACGGGCAAGGTGACGCAGAACAACGTGCCGACGCCGATGTACATCCTGGCACGCCTCAATCTCGATGCGCAGGCCATCTCGGTATCCAACGACTACAAGGATCTCAAGATCACCTCCGATTCCTCGGCACTGAAGGAAGCATTCGCCAAGAGGAAAGCCGAGGGCAAGGAAGTGAAGGTCGCGATGACCTTCCCAGGCGGCACCCACGATCTGTGGATTCGCTACTGGCTCGCGGCCGGCGGTATCGATCCCGACAAGGAAGTTTCAACCATCGTCGTGCCGCCACCGCAGATGGTTGCGAACATGAAGGTCGGCAACATGGACGCGTTCTGCGTCGGTGAGCCGTGGAACGAGCAACTCGTGAATCAGGGCATCGGCTTTACCGCTTGCTCCACCGGAGAAATCTGGTCGAAGCATCCGGAAAAGGCGTTGGGTATCCGCGCCGAGTTCGCCGACAAGTATCCAAAGGCGACGCAGGCCATGCTGATGGCGGTGATGGAAGCCCAGCAGTGGTGCGACAAGCCGGCGAACCGCGCCGAGATGTCCGAGATCGTCGGACGGCGGCAATGGTTCAACGTGCCGGTCGCCGACATCATCGGCCGCGCCAATGGCGACATCAACTACGGCAACGGCCGGGTCGAGAAGGGCACCAAGCAGTTCATGAAGTTCTGGCAGGACCACGCGTCCTATCCGTTCAAGAGTCATGACGCCTGGTTCGTCACCGAAGACATCCGCTGGGGCAAGTTCGAGCCGACCACCGACGTCAAGGCGCTGGTGGACAAGGTCAACCGCGAAGACATCTGGCGCTCGGCTGCAAAGGCTCTCGGCGTTGCCGCAGCCGACATTCCGGCGAGCACGTCGCGCGGCAAGGAAACCTTCTTCGACGGCAAGGTTTTCGATCCGGAAAATCCATCCGCGTATCTCAAGAGTTTGTCGATCAAGCGTATCGAAGCCTGACACCTTGCGGCCGTCCCGCTCCGGGGCGGCCGCATACCACATGCGAACGAGGCACCTTCATGAACATGCCACTCGTCAAAACGACCAGCTCCGATCCAATGCCGTTGACGAAAGCGACGGCTGCAATCGTTGCATTGCCACGGCCTTCCCGAAGCTTCGTAACGGAAACGCTGATGCCGAACCTGCGCGCGCTCGCGGCCCGCGTCGTTCCGCCCTTTATCATGCTGGTGCTGATCTTTGGCGTCTGGCAGATACTCTGCATGAAGCCGGGGGCAACGCTGCCGTCGCCGTCGCGCATCTGGGCCGACGCCAAGGATCTCATCGTCGATCCATTTTTCGTCGCCGGCCCTCAGGACATCGGCCTTGGCTGGCGCGTTCTCACGTCGCTTCAGCGCGTGGCTGTCGGTTTCGGTCTTGCAAGCGTTGTCGGCATCCTGGTCGGCGCGATCATCGGTCAGTCGATCTGGGCGATGCGTGGTCTCGATCCGATCTTTCAGGTGATGCGAACCGTTCCGCCGCTGGCGTGGTTGCCGATTTCGCTGGCGGCGTTTCGCGACAGTAATCCGTCCGCGATCTTTGTGATTTTCATCACGTCGATCTGGCCAATCATCATCAACACCGCCGTGGGTATCCGCAACATTCCACAGGATTACCGCAATGTCGCTGCTGTGGTCCGGCTGAACCCTCTCGAGTTCTTCTGGAAAATCATGATCCCTTCGGCGGCACCGTACATCTTCACAGGCCTGCGCATCGGCATCGGCCTGTCGTGGCTTGCCATTGTGGCTGCGGAAATGCTCACCGGCGGTGTCGGCATCGGCTTCTTCATCTGGGATGCCTGGAACTCGTCACGGCTGTCCGACATCTTCGTGGCACTCGCCTACATCGGCATCGTTGGATTTGTACTCGACCGCATCGTGGCTTTCGTTGCGAACATTGCAACGCGCGGCGCCCAGGCAAGCTGAAGGGAGAATGACCATGGCTTATCTCAAGATCGATCATGTCGATAAGGTTTTCACCCGCGGCTCGACGTCCAGTGAAGTGTTGAAAGACATCAATCTGACCGTCGAGCAGGGCGACTATGTCTCGATCATCGGCCATTCCGGCTGCGGCAAGTCCACGCTGCTCAACATCGTTGCGGGTCTCACAACCGCGACGCAGGGGGGCGTGCTGCTGGAAGGCCGCGAGGTCAATTCGCCGGGGCCGGATCGCGCCGTGGTGTTTCAGAACCACTCGCTGCTGCCTTGGCTGTCCACCTATGACAACGTCCGCCTCGGCGTGGACAAGGTCTTTGGCAAGACCAAGTCCCGCTCCGAGCGCCATGACTGGGTGATGCACAACCTCGATCTGGTGCAGATGGGGCACGCCAAGGACAAGCGGCCTTCGGAAATTTCCGGCGGCATGAAGCAGCGCGTCGGCATCGCCCGCGCGCTGGCGATGGAGCCGAAAG
>JAZKGC010000129.1:0-13555 GCA_040386115.1 Pseudomonadota bacterium | reverse complement strand
TTTTAAGTCCCTTGCGTCTACCAGTTCCGCCACGTCCGCGCGCCGGGGTTGTAGCACCGCGCGGGGCACGGCTGAAAGCCGGTTCTGCCGTGATATTCCGAACGCGGGTTATTATCGCCGCAAGAACTCTGCCCGGCGCAGCCGCCGCCGCGCGGCATCGGGCGGCACTCGCAGTCCGCGCCGACCCTCACCGAATGCAAAAAACATAGGCATAGCGGGGAGTATTCGCACATCCTGCGGCGAAAAGACCGGCGGATTTCCACGCCGGCGATTTGCAGGGCTTGGGTTTGACTGTACAAGTGCATGCCGGACGGATTGCAGCGAACAGCATTTTCAAAAGCTTTCGCGAGTTGAGATCAAAGGGTGATTCGTCATGCGCTGCCTTGTGGTCGCCGACCTGCATTATTCCTTGCCGCAGTTCGACTGGCTGGTCAGCGCCGCATCGCATTTCGACGTCGTCATCATTGCCGGCGACGCCCTGGATATCGGATCGGTCGTCGATTTTCACGCGCAGATCGTCGTCGTGCGAAAGTATCTCGCCAGGCTGTCCAGCGTGACCCGCGTGATTTTGTGTTCAGGCAATCACGATCTCGATGAGCGCGATGAGGCAGGCGAAAAAATTTCGCGATGGATCGGCGACGTCGGCAGCCTCGGGATCGCCCATGACGGCGACAGCCTCACAATCGGTAAAACGCACTTCACCATCTGTCCGTGGTGGGACGGGCCGCGCGTGAAGGAGCAAATCGGCAGACAACTTCAAAGCGCCGCCGCCGAGCCGCACAGCGACAGATGGATCTGGATTCACCACGCGCCTGCGGCGAACTCGCCGACGAGTTGGGGCGGCGCGCGTTATTTCGGTGACGCCGAACTCGTGCAGTGGATCGAAAGCTACAAGCCCGACATGGTTCTGTCCGGCCATGTCCACCAGTCGCCGTTCGTCAAGGACGGCTCATGGTTCGATCGGCTGGGAGACACATGGGTGTTCAATGTCGGCCAGCAGTTCGGGCGTCCGCCCGCGCACATCATGCTCGATCTGGACAATGAAAAAGCCTACTGGTTTTCGGCGGCAGGCGAGCAGTCGATCGATCTCGGTCAGCCGCTGCAACGGCCCGCGGAAAAGATCGCAGCCTTCCCGGACTGGCTCATAGCCGTGAGTCGGGCAGGCGATCAGGCTGGCGGTCCGATCCCGGCGACGCTTTCGACCCAGGCAGGTTGACGAGACTCTCAAGCACCTCGCCGACCATGGCCAGATGATTGCCGTGCCCGGCATATTGCCGCTTGATGTCGGCGAGATACGTTGTCGCTGCGTTGAGACGCTGGGCCAGAACCTGCGCTACCAGAAGCGCGACCGCAGGCTGCGCGCGCAGGAATCCGGCACCGTCATCGACCTGATAGACGGTCGAGCCTGTCGATACCCGAACCGTCGCAGTGTGCGGCTGACCCAGCAGAACCGACATCTCGCCGAGAATTGCGCCGGGCTCGGTGACGACGGCGACGACGGTATCTCCCTTGAGAACATCGAGCTGGCCTTCCAGCAGGATATACAGGTCGCCGGTGGTTTCACCTTCCCGGATCAGCAACGTATCTGCCGCGAAATACGTTTCCTGCCGACCGGCGCAATGTTCGAGAACCGCGCGCATGACCACTCCACTTCAATCAGGCTGAAAGCTAATCCCCGTCAGCAAAAACGTCCATCGCATAGTTGCATCCCCCCTGCGCAAATTGCCAGCAGTTCGACGGACGCCTAGGGTACGGGCGAAGTTCACGTCTTGCGTGAGCACAATCAAAAGACGCTGGAGGAAATATCGCGATGGCCTATGAGCAGATCAAGTACGAAATTCTGGACAGCATCCTGACCATCACGCTGAACCGTCCCGACAAGATGAATGCGTTCACCCACGTAATGCAGAATGAACTGATTGCCGCGTTCGACGCCGCCGATGCCGACGACAATGTCCGCGCGATCATCGTGACGGGGGCCGGCCGCGCGTTCTGCGCTGGCGCAGACCTCTCCGAAGGCGGCGCAACGTTCGACCGCGCCGCGCGGCCGGACCGCAAGAGCGCGCCGCTGCGCCCGAACGGCGAAGTCGAGTGGAGCGACGACGCGGTGCGCGACGGCGGCGGCCGCGTAACGCTGCGCATCTTCAAATGCCTCAAGCCCGTGATCGGCGCAATCAACGGCGCGGCCGTCGGCATCGGCGTCACCATGCAGTTGGCGATGGATATTCGCCTCGCATCGGAAAACGCACGGTTCGGCTTCGTATTCGCGCGGCGCGGCATCGTGCCCGAGGCTGCATCGAGCTGGTTCCTGCCGCGCCTCGTCGGCATTTCTCAGGCGCTGGAGTGGTGCTATTCGGGCCGCGTCTTCCCGGCACAGGAAGCGCTTGCGGGCCGTCTCGTCAGCAAGGTGCTTCCGGCCGACGAACTGCTCCCCGCCGCGCGCGCGATGGCGCGCGAAATCGTGGAGAACACCGCGCCGGTGTCGATCGCCCTCATCAGGCAGATGATGTGGCGCATGCTGGGCGCGGACGATCCGATGGAAGCCCACAAGATCGACAGCCGCGGCATCTATTCGCGCGGCGCGTCGGCGGACGTGAAGGAAGGCGTGATGTCGTTCCTCGAAAAGCGCCCGGCGAACTTCAAGCAGACCGTGTCGAAGGACATGCCATCGTATTATCCGTGGTGGACGGAGCGGGAGTATAAGTAGCCAGGGAATTTCTGAGCGTGCGTTATCCCTCTCCACAAGGGGGAGGATAAAAAATTACCGCGTCATCAGCACCACGCGCCCGATAGCGCGGCGCTCCATCAGCAACCGCATCGCCGCCGCATAATCCTCCAGCGGCAGGCGATGCGAGATGTTGGGGCTGATACGACGCTCCTCGGCAAGGCGCGTTACCACCTGCTGCCGCGCGACGCCCAGCGCAGGATCTTTCCGCACCGCCTCGCCTGCCCGCACGCCGAGCACGCTTGCGCCCTTGATGAGCACGAGATTGGTGCGCGCCACGCCGATGCCTCCGGTGAATCCGACGACAAGAATGCGCGCGCCCCATGCGATGCAGCGAAGGCTGTCCTCGAAAATCGCGCCGCCGACGGGATCGAACACCACATCGACGCCGCGCCCGTCGGTGATGCGCTTCACGGCGTCGCGAAACGGCTCGCGGCCATAGAGTACGGCATGATCCGCACCGCGCTGCTGCGCCACTGCCAGTTTCGCCTCGCTCGACGCCGCCGCGATCACCGTCGCGCCAAAAACCTTGCCGAGTTCGACGGCGGCAAGCCCCACGCCGCCGCCCGCGCCATGCACCAGCAGCACCTCGCCCGGCTTGATTTGCGCACGATCGTTCAGCGCGTGATACGCGGTGCCGTGCGCCGCGAGGAACGCCGCGCCCTGCGCGTAGTCGAACGTCGCAGGCAACGCCACGAGTTGATCCGGGGTGGCGACGATTTCGTCGGCATAGCAACCCATGCGCGCCTTCACGATCACCCTGTCGCCGAGCCGCGCCGCATCGACGCCTGCGATTTCGATGATCTCGCCGGCAGCCTCCATGCCCGGCGTGAACGGCAGCGGCGGCTTCAATTGATACTGACCCGCCGCCATCAGGATGTCGGGGAAATTGATTCCGGCCGCATGAATCGCGACGCGCACCTGCCCCGGCGCAAGCGGGGCGCGCTCAATCTCTTCGATCCGCAGGCTTTCCGGAGGACCGAGTTCGCGGCAAACGACGGCGCGGGGCATTACTCTCTCCGTTCATTCCTGCGAAAGCGGGAATCCAGTTCTTTGTTCTGGATCCCCGCTTTCGCGGGGACGATCGCAGATAATACGACGGTCCGCGCCGCCGCGATGCTCATGCTGCGTTCTTCTTCCGCATCAGCTTGTCGCGGATCAGCGGCAGCCGGTCATTGCCGAAGTACATGTCGGTCTTGTCGATGTAGATTGTGGGTGAGCCGAACGCGCCGCGCGCAATCGCCTCGTCGGTATTGGATTTGAGCTGATCCTTGACGGCTTGCTCGCCGATGCCCGCAGAGAATTTCGCAGGCTCGAGGCCGACGCGCTCGCAGATTTTCGCTAGCACCTCATCCTTGGACACATCCTGATCGTCGCCCCAATAGGCCTCGAACACGGCGGTGGCGAAAGGCAGCATCTTGCCTTGCGATTGCGCCCAGATGCATCCGCGCATCGACTTGACGGCATTCACCGGAAACACCGTCGGCGGCATCTTGATCCTGATGCCCGCCATGCGCGCCCAGTCAGCCATATCCTTCGCCGTGTAGGCCTGCTTCGCGGGCACGGGATTCGCGCGCGTCTCGTACATGGTTTTGTTGACCGTATTGAAGATGCCGCCGACCAGAATGGGCCGCCATGTGATCTCCGCGTCAAGCTCCTTCGCAAGCGGCTGGATGTTGGTGAACGCGAGGTAGGTCCACGGGCTGGAGCAGTCGAAGAAGAACTCAATCATGATAGCGTTTCCTGTCGTGTTTTATTGTGCCTGTTGCGCAGCTTTGCCGAACATGTTCTTGCGCGCCTCGTCGTCCATCGGCGTCTTGTCGAATTTCCCCACAGCCAGTCCGCGCTGCACTTCCGGCCGCGCCCGCACCTGCGCATACCAGCGCTTGATGTGCGGATAATCGTCGAGGGTGAAGCCCTGCGCCTTGTGCGTCATGGTCCAGGGAAAGCACGCGATGTCGGCGATGGAGTAATCGCCGGCGACATATTCGCCGGTCTTGCCCAGTTGCCTGTCGAGCACACCGTAAAGCCGCGCAGCCTCGTCGCGGTAACGCTCGATAGCGTAAGGAATCTTTTCGGTCGAATAGAGCGCGAAGTGCCCGTGCTGGCCCAGCATCGGACCAAGTCCGCCCATCTGCCACATCACCCACTGGATGACGTTGAAACGCCCGCGCACATCCTTCGGCAGGAAACGCCCGGTCTTCTCGGCGAGGTAAATCAGGATCGCGCCGGTCTCGAACATCGGAATCGGCTCAAAGCCGTCGGCGGGGGCGCGGTCGATGATTGCGGGAATGCGATTGTTGGGACTGATCGCAAGGAAATCCGGCCCGAACTGCTCGCCGTTGCGGATGTTCACCGGGAACACGGTGTAAGGCAGCCCGAGTTCCTCCAGCATGATCGAGATTTTCCACCCGTTGGGCGTCGGCGCATAATAGAGATCGATCATGAAATGGATCCGCAGGAAGGGCTGGGGCAGCGTTCGCTCGACCCTAGCCCCGGTCGCGATCACATTCCATCCTGCAAGCGCGAACACCTTGTATGCGGCGGGCCGGACATGGCAGATAATCAGGAAAACCCAAACAAGAGGAAGCGCCATGCTGTTTCAAACGACCATCGCCGGCTCGCTGCCGAAGCCCGAATGGCTGGCCGAACCCAATACGCTCTGGGCGCCGTGGAAACTCAAGGGTGAGGAACTGACGCGCGCCAAACGCGATGCAACCTTGCTGGCGGTCAAAATTCAGGAAGATGCGGGCGTCGATATCGTCACCGAAGGCGAGCAGGCGCGGCAACATTTCGTCCACGGCTTTCTCGAGCGCGTCGAGGGCATCGACTTCGCGCACAAGGTTGAAATGGGAATCCGGAAAGACCGCTACAAGGCGATGGTGCCGCAGGTGGTCGCGCCGCTGAGGCTGAAGGGCCGCGTCCATGCGGACGAAGCGCAGGCCGCGCGCGGACATACTTCGCGCAAGCTGAAATTCACCATGCCCGGCCCGATGACCATTATCGACACGCTTGCCGACAGTTATTATGGCGACCGCGTGAAGATGGCGTTCGCATTCGCCGATCTCCTCAACCAGGAAGCGAAAGCGCTGCAAGCCGACGGCGTCGATATGATCCAGTTCGACGAGCCTGCCTTCAACGTCTTCATGGACGAGGTCAACGACTGGGGCATCGAGGCGCTGACGCGCGCGGCGCAAGGCCTCATCTGCCAGACTGCGGTTCACATCTGTTACGGCTACGGCATCAAGGCCAACACCGACTGGAAGGAAACACTGGGGGCCGAGTGGCGGCAATACGAGCAGATTTTTCCTGCCATCGATGCCAGTCCGATCCAGCAGGTCGCCATCGAATGCCGCAACTCGCATGTGCCGCTGGAGCTTTTGGGACTATTGAAAGGCAAGATCGTGCAGGCCGGCGTGATCGACGTCGCCAGCGATACGGTCGAGACGGCGGACGACGTCGTGAAGACGATCGAAGCCGTGATGAAATTCGTGCCGAAGGAAAACATCGTGGCGACCACGAATTGCGGCATGGCACCGATGCACCGCGACATCGCGGAGGCCAAGCTGCGCGCGCTCGGCGCTGGCGCGAAGCTGGCAAGAGAGAGGCTGGGGTAGGCGCTGCGATCGCGCGCATTCTCAGATTGTCATGGCCGGGCTTGACCCGGCCATCCATCTTTTGAAGCAATTCTTCCGAAAAGGATGGATCACCGGGTCAAGCCCGGTGATGACAACCGCATATGTGGCTATATCCAGCGCTCTCGCGCTAAGCCGCCCCATCCCGGATCGGCGGCTGAAACGACAGCCCGGTGTCCCACGGAAAGAAAATCCAGGTGTCCTGCGACACTTCGGTGATGAAGGTATCGACCATCGGCTTGCCCTTCGGCTTGGCATAGACCGCAGCGATATGCGCCTGCGGCATCAGATCGCGCACGATGCGCGCGGTCGCGCCGGTGTCCACAAGGTCATCGACAATCAAAATCCCCTTCCCGGTGCCGCCGCCGAGCCGCGCCACCGCATCGGAGACGTGCTTGAGAACCTGCATGTCGCCCTGCGAGGTGTGGCTGTAGCTCGCGACGCACAGCGTATCGATCACGCGAATGCCGATCTCGCGCGCAACGATCGCGGCAGGCACCATCCCGCCGCGCGTCACCGCCACCAGCGCATGAAACGGACCCGCGCCGTTCAACCGCCACGCCAGCGCGCGGGCATCGCGGTGAAACTGATCCCACGACACCGGAAAGGGTTTGCGCGCGCTCTCGTCACTCATCGCGTGCGCTTTCGATCATGACGACATCTTTCGAAACATCGCCGTTGCCGTGGCGGCCGCAACAAGCTTGCCGTCCTGATAAAGCTCGGCGGCCAGATGGAAGATTTCCTTGCCGCGCATGGTGATGCGTCCCTTGCCCGTAAGCTTGCCGATCCTGGCCGGACGGTGAAACTGGACGTTGAGACCGAGCGTTGGCGCGAACTCGCCAAGTTTCATCGCCGTCGCAGAGGCAAGCCCCATCGTGTCGTCAAGCATCGCCGACAGAAAACCACCCTGCACAATCCCGATCGGATTGGCGAACTCGGGCTTTCCGTCGAATTGCAGTTCGACGCTATGCGCGGCGAGATCGTAGCCGATGATTTCCAGCCCAAGCGTCTTGGCACATTCCGGCGGCGGAAGACGTCCGGCGACGATGGCGTCGAAAAATCCCTCACTCATCACAACAACCTATAAACAGCTGCGAAACGGATGTGCCGCAATCATCGTGCGACCTTGAGGTCGGCCAGCATCGCGACCACGGCGGCCATCGCGACGCTCAGTTTATCCGCATCGCGCGAGCGCACGACGATGTTGGTATTCGGCTTGCTGTTCTCATCCATGAACGGATAGCTGCCGATGCTGGTGTCCGGGTTTGCTTCCGCGATGGCGCGGAGAGGCCCGCCGATGTCGCCCTCGCGCGCGTTGGCGCGGACAGTGTCCGACAGCATCCGCACGCCGGATTTCAGCTTCGGCGAAATAATATCCATCATGGCCTGCATGATGGACGGCACGCCCGCCATCACGATGACATTGCCGATCTTGAAGCCGGGAGCGAGGATGGTCGCGCTTGAAATCAACTCCGCGCCGTCGGGAATGCGCGCCATCCGCAACCGTGCTTCGTTGAGGTCCGCGCCGAAACGCTCCTTGAAGCGCGCCACCACCTCCGGATGATGGTCGATGCGGACCCCGAACGCCTTCGCGACGCTGTCGGCGGTGATGTCGTCATGGGTCGGGCCGATGCCGCCGGTGGTGAAGACATAGGTGTACTGCTCGCGCAGTGCGTCCAGCGCCTCAATAATGACGGGTTCGTCGTCGGCGACGACCCGCACTTCCTTGAGATCGATGCCGATATTGGTCAGGTACTCGGCAATAAAGCCGATATTCTTGTCCTTGGTTCGCCCGGACAGGATTTCGTCGCCGATCACCAGAATGCCGGCCGTGACGATTTCGCTCATCTTACTTTCTCCTGACCGCGCCCCGGAACTTCGGCGCACGCAACGCATTGAAGACACGAGCTTTTGCCAAAACTATAAGCAGTTATTCGCCCGTTTTTCAGGCAAACCGACAGCCGATACTGTCAATTGCCCGCAGGCAATGCATATCGCGCTGGCCCAAGCCTTGCTACCATCACTTTGATCCGCGGATAGATGGGGCCGCGACCTGAAAGAAGCATTCTGGTTTATGGCAGTTGCGTTCGACGAAATGAATGGGCCTGGGGGGAATCTTCGCTCGGCCTACCAAGAACTCTCCCTCTGGCTGAAGGAGACGCCTCCTGACGCGCTGGAATATCGGCGGCAGGAAGCCGAGCTTTTATTCCGGCGAATCGGCATCACCTTCGCCGTCTATGGAGAGGCCGAATCCACCGAGCGCCTCATCCCGTTTGACGTGATCCCGCGCATTCTGTCGGGCAAGGAGTGGACCACGCTCGAAAAGGGGCTGAAACAGCGCGTCAAGGCGCTCAACATGTTCCTGCGCGACATCTACCACGGCCGTGACATTCTCCGCGCCAAGATCATTCCCGATGACCTGATTTTCCAGAACCCGGTGTTCCGGCCGGAGATGAACGGCCAGAGTGTGCCGCACGACGTCTATGTGCACATCGCCGGCATCGACATCGTCCGGGTCGATGGCGATAATTTCTACGTGCTGGAAGACAATGCGCGCACGCCGTCGGGCGTGTCCTACATGCTGGAAAACCGCGAGATCATGATGCGGCTGTTTCCAGACCTGTTCGCGCGGCACCGCGTGGCTCCGGTGGAGAACTACCCCGACGAATTGCTGGCCGCGCTGCGTTCCGTCGCTCCCTCCACCTCGGCGGGCGAGCCCACCGTCGCGCTGCTGACCCCCGGCATCTATAATTCAGCCTATTACGAGCACTCGTTCCTCGCCGACAAGCTCGGGGTCGAACTGGTCGAGGGCCGCGATCTTATCGTCAAGAACGATGAAGTCTTCATGCGCACCACCGAAGGCATGAAGCGCGTGGATGTGATCTACCGCCGCGTCGATGACGATTTTCTGGATCCCCTCACCTTCCGCCCCGATTCCGTGCTTGGCGTTCCGGGCCTGATGTCGGCCTACATGGCCGGCAACGTCACGCTCGCCAACGCCGTCGGCACCGGCATCGCCGACGACAAGGCCGTTTACAGCTACATGCCGGATATCGTGAAGTTCTATCTCGGCGAAGAGCCGATTCTGAAGAACGTGCCCACATGGCGCTGCCGCGAGCCGAAGGATCTCGCCTATGTGCTCGATAATCTCAAAGACCTCGTGGTGAAGGAAGTTCACGGCTCCGGCGGCTACGGCATGCTGATCGGCCCTGCGGCCACCAAGGAGGCGATTGAATCATTCCGCGCCAAGCTCGTTCAAGATCCGGAAGGCTTCATCGCGCAGCCGACGCTGGCGCTGTCCACCTGTCCGACCTGCACCGCGTCGGGTCTCGCGCCGCGCCACGTCGATCTGCGGCCGTTCGTGCTGACCGGCCGCGATCACGTCACGGTGGTGCCCGGCGGCCTGACACGGGTTGCGCTGAAGGAAGGTTCGCTCGTGGTCAATTCCAGCCAGGGCGGCGGCACCAAAGACACCTGGATACTAGAGTAAGATCATTGCATGCTGTCGCGCACCGCTGAAAGTCTGTACTGGCTGGCCCGCTATGTGGAGCGCGCGGAATATCTCGCGCGCACCATCGAGGCGACATTGCGCGCCACCGCATTGCCCGATGCCTATGTCGGCAAGAGCAACGAATGGGAATCCGCGCTGCTCACCGCCGGCATCGAGGATACGTTCTACCAGTTTCACGACGAGGCCAACGAGCGCACCGTCGTGGACTTCCTGTCGTTTTCGCTCGACAACCCCTCCTCGATCCGCAATTGCATCGAGAATGCGCGGCTGAATTCGCGCTCGGTGCGCACCGCGCTGACAAGCGAGATGTGGGACACCATCAACAGCGCGTGGATCGATCTGCACGCGACATGGTCGTCGGGCGCCAGAACGCGCGAAGAACTCAACAAGTTTTTGCGGTTCGTGCAGGAAACCTCGCTGCGCTTCGACGGCTCCGCCTACCGCACCATGCTGCGCAACGACGCCTACTGGTTCTCGCGGCTCGGCCTGCATCTGGAGCGCGCCGACAACACCGCGCGCATTCTCGACGTGAAATATCATGTGCTGCTGCCCGAGGAAGAACATGTCGGCGGCCCGCTGGATTATTACCAGTGGACGTCGATTTTGCGTTCCGTCTCCGCGCTCACCGCCTATCACTGGGTCTATCGCGAAACGCTCAAGCCGTGGCTGATCGCCGACCTGCTCATTCTCAATGAATCCCTGCCGCGCTCGCTGGCGAGTTGCTACGGCAACCTGGTGCGCAACCTCGACCAGATCGGCGTCGCCTATGGCCGTCAGGGCGCGTCGCAGCGCCATGCCCGCGGCGTCCGCAACCGGCTGGAACACAGCAACATGGATGATCTGTTCCAGCGCGGGTTGCATGAATTCATCCAGGAGTTCATTGCGGATAACGCCCGGCTGGGCGATATCATCTCGAAGCAGTACCTGATCTGAGCTACCTTCCGGCGCTCCAGGATTCGGACATCATAGATTCGGACTTCCGCATGCGCCTGAGAATCGCACACTCGACTTCGTATCACTACGAGCCGCCCGCTACCGGCGTAATCCAGATCCTGCGCATGACGCCGGGAAGCCACGACGGGCAGTATGTCGCCAACTGGCAGATCGACATTTCAACGGATTCGCGTCTCGACGTGCACGAGGACGCGTTCGGCAACGTCACCCATGTTCTGACCCACGGCCCGCTCTCCGATCTCGTCATCAATGTCGAGGGTCTGATCGAAACCCACGACACCGGCGGCGTGCTGCGCGGCACCGACGAAAGATTCCCGCCGAGCCTGTTTCTGCGCGCGACGCCGCTCACCGAAGTCAGCACCGCGATGGCGAAGTTTGCCCGCGACCTCCACACCGAGGCCAATGGCGACACGCTGGGTTTTCTCCACGCGCTGCTACTTCAGATCAACGATCATATGACGTTCGATACCGACCCGACCAACAGCGGCACCTCCGCGACGGAGGCTTTCACGCTGAAGCGTGGCGTCTGTCAGGACTACGCCCATATCTTCATTGCCTGCGCGCGCAGCGCCGGTGTCCCTGCTCGCTATGTGTCGGGTCACCTGCTGCGCTCCGACGGCATGGTCGCGCAGGATGCCGGGCATGCCTGGGCGGAAGCCCATGTCGAAAAGCTCGGCTGGGTCGGATTTGACGCCACCAATGCCGTCTGCACCACCGATGCCCATGTCCGCGTCGCCATAGGCCTCGACTATTTGAGCGCCGCGCCCGTGCGCGGCACGCGCTATGGCGGGGGGAAGGAAACACTTTCCGTCGCGGTCAGGGTCGATCAGGCCGGACGGCAGAGCCAGAGCTGATTGTCAGTTCGGCAGTTCAGGTAGATGGACGAAACCATCTACGCGCGCGAAGCGCTCCTTGTCCCTACTGGGGAGAGGTCAAGCAAACAGCCCGCTCCCGGTTGCCCCACACCGCTCCTCCGCGTAGAAAAGCGCGGTCTGGAGACCAGTGGAGTGGATTTGACAATCGCGACCCGTTTGCAGAGGGTTCGCAACGCGAATGTCAAATCCAAAACTCCACAGGAAACTTCCATTTGCTAGTGGTCCTTTGATTCTAACATTCGCAAAAGATCGCTGCTGAAACGGGATGCGAATGTTAGAATCGGACCACTCGTAATGACGTATTGCTGCGGAATACTGGTGCGGGACGGCCTCGTGATGATGGCCGACACGCGCACCAATGCGGGCCTCGACAACATCTCGACGTTCCGCAAGCTGCATGTCTTCAACAAGCCCGGCGAGCGCATCATGGCGATCGCTACCGCCGGCAATCTCGCCCTCACCCAGTCGGTGATCTCGACGCTCAACGAAGGCCTCGAAAATCCGGAGACCGGCGAAGTCGAAACGCTAATGAATGCGCCGACCATGTTCCAGGCGGCGCAACGCATCGGCCGCGCGATCCGGAATGTTCATACGATGGAAGACAGCGCGCTGCGCGCCGAAGATATCAACTTCGATATTTCGTTCCTGTTCGGCGGCCAGATCAAGGGCGGGCGGATGCGGCTGTTCATGGTCTATACCGCCGGCAACTTCATCGAATGCACCACCGACACGCCGTATTTGCAGATCGGCGAGCACAAATACGGCAAGCCGGTGCTTGATCGCGCGATCTCCTACGACGTCGATCTATACGATGCGCTCAAGGTCGCGCTGGTCTCGATGGACTCGACCATGCGCTCAAATCTCGGCGTCGGCATGCCGATCGACATTCTTCTGGTGCGCCCCGACGTCTGCGACGCGGACCTGAATTATCGCATCGAAGCGGGCGAGCCGTATTTCCACGACCTGCGCTCGCGCTGGTCGGCGGCGCTGCGCGCGGCTCATCAAAGCATTCCACGACCGCCTTACGGAAACACTGAAGTCAAAAAATAGAAAATTGTCATGGCCGGGCATAACAAGAGAAAAAACAAAGGGAGAAACAAATGTCGCAACTCAAAGTCGCAATCGTCACCGGCGCGGGCTCAGGCATCGGGCGCGCGTGTTCGCTCGGATTGATGAAGGCCGGATTCTCGCTGGTGCTCGCAGGACGGCGCAAGGACGCGCTGGAAGAGACCGCATTGCGCGGCAAGGAATTCGGCAAGAGCATCGTCGTGCCGAGCGACATGACCGATCCGGCATCGATTGCGGCGATGTTTGCAAAGACCATGGAGACGTTCGGGCGGCTCGATGTGATCTTCAACAATGCGGGCATGGGCGCGCCCGCAATTCCGCTCGAAGACATCAGCCTCGAACAGTGGCAGACGGTGGTGAATACCAATCTCACCGGGCCGTTTCTCTGCACCCAGCACGCCTTCCGCATCATGAAGGACCAGACCCCGCAGGGCGGGCGTATCATCAACAACGGTTCGATCTCGGCCTACGCCCCTCGCCCGTTCTCCACACCCTACACCGCGACCAAGCACGCGATCAGCGGCCTGACCCGCGCGACCTCGCTCGACGGGCGCGCCTACAACATCGCCTGCGGCCAGATCGATGTCGGCAATGCCGCGACCGAGATGACCGAGCGCATGAAGGGCGGCGTGCCGCAGCCGCGCGGGGACATGATGGTCGAGCCGCGCATGGACGTGCAGAATGTTGCAGACGCCATCGTGTTCATGGCAACCCGCCCGCTCGATGCGAATGCGATGTTTCTCAACATCATGGCGACCCAGATGCCGTTCGTCGGACGGGGGTGACG
>JAZKGC010000128.1:0-4023 GCA_040386115.1 Pseudomonadota bacterium | reverse complement strand
GCCGCTATGCCTTTGCCGGGCTGGCGATTCTTTTCATGTTCGGGATGGTGATGAATTAGGGGGCGGCGTCGGTGTTGCTACACCGAACCGGGCTTGTTTTTACTGATGGAGACTGTGCGACGCTCGGAGTTAAGAGTACGGATGCCAAGCGTCTTAAGTATCGTATGCCTTACTAGGACAGATTTTTCCAAAAAGAATGGTAGGTTTTTCGATGGCGCTCCCGGCAACTAGAATGGAGGAATAATTCAGTCATCAGGGGATAAAATAGCCATCAACTAAGCGGGCTTTTTCTTGACCCTAGCTCGCCACTGCATAGGCTTGTGGCCCGTTATGCGCTGACCCCGCACCCCGCAGCGCGGCTTAAATCGCTCGCGCGTTCCCTTCGACCCATAGCCTTCAGAGTTGTTTTTCTTGGTCGCCATGCCGCAACTGTTTCAGCTACCCGACCGCAGCGGTCCTTTCGGAAGCGCTGTCCGCAGCCTCCTGCGAGGCCATCACCATGTCAATGATTTCGAACTTTGCGTTAAAGCCTTTTTGAATCGTCAGCCGTGGTCCCATAGCTTTGAAAGAAATTCCAACGGAAAGAAGGTCCACACGATCCGCTTCACTGGGAGACCCCCAGAAATTCTGGAGAGCATTGCTACGGACGCTGCTTACAACCTCCGCGCGGCTTTAGATCAGTGTTCCTACGCCGCAACACAACTCATCAGCCCCACTAAAAGCAACCGCACCCATTTCCCTTTTGGCGACGCAGGAAAAGTCGGATTTAACGTCAAGGGTCTTGGGTGTGAATCTGTAACGCCAGAAATCCTGGCAGTGTTTCGCGAGTTTGAGCCATACGCCGGAGGTAATGCGCCTCTTTTTTCCCTCAACTGTCTCTGTAATACCAACAAACACCGCTTCATTGGCACCACTGACTACTATGGTGGACCCGATACGGTTGTTCATAGCGAGGCTGCTTTGCCCATCTGGGACGGCGAAAAACAGCAGATCATATTCAGGCACGGAACCCCGGAATCGTATTCTGAAGCAGGGGTAAATTTCTCCATGCTCATAGTTTTCGATGGGATTGCCGAAGTCAGTGGACGTCCAGCCATCCCGATACTTAGCGGCTTTTGTGGCGTAACTCACGCAATCATCGACAGCGCGGCTATGGCGCGCCGAAGATTGGGCAAATTTAAGCAGCCGCGCCAGCCACTTCGTCTCGACCCTCGCAAAGCCTGAACACTCACTTTGCGGTGTCAATTAGATCAATAGGAAAATAATCCTTGACATTCTTTTGCACATCATTCATCCTCGATACATCCCGCCTCACTTGAGGGGCGTGTCCTAGGACGCTTCGATGCGCGGGGCGGGATGTGGCGCCTGCGCGCGCGAGGAGGGACGTCCTCCTCCGCTCTCGGGAGGCCTCGGGTCATCGTCCGGGCTCACTACGGGGCTCTGCCGTTCGCGGCTGGACGAGGACAGGATGAAGGCGGGGAAATCCGCCGGATCAGGGATCGAGTTGCTCTCCCGTCCTGTCCCGGAAGTACGATCCCGAGGACAGAAATCGCTGCGGCGGAGCGCTGACAAGGCGTTTCGCGGCCGGGCCTCTCGTGGCGACACGATGCCGGCCGCGCACAAATTACCAAGGCGCGTCTTTCGGCGCTCCCCCTCCCTCTCTGGCGAGAGGCGGCACACGGTTTGAAACATCGGTGAACCGACATCCGCGTTTCTCACGCGGGAAGACAATGACACACGCCCACACGAAAGGAGACGCCCATGAGCACGACACATATCAATGATATGCAAGACGAGATTCCGGATATCTCCGACACCACGCGGGAGTATCTTCTGTCCGACGCAGGGATCGCACATTTCATGCGCTTGCTTTCGGACGCCAACGAGAACTGGCGCGATTGTCCCGTGAAGCGATGCCGCCGCGCGCGCGGTTGCCAAGGACCGGACATGATATGCCAGCTCAGGGAGCCGCGCCTGAACGCGCCGCGCGATGACGTCGCGCGCATCAACGCGGGCATGCGGCAACGCGTCCTTCGGGATCTGGAGCGATTCGGTATCTGGTGATGAGCGCTGTCGCTCAAGGCCGGGGCACGCGCGTGATGCGACATTTCGGCCTGCGTTTCTCCGGCCACGCAACTTGTGCCGCGCCCGCGCGTTCCTATCTACGGGGACTTGTGCCGGTATTCGGCCTGGAGATGAAAGCCGCCATGAAAACCGCAATGTCAGACGACAGCATCTTTGACCGCACCGCGCGCCGCAGCAGCGGCGCGCAGCGTCCGCCGATCATCGATCAGGACGGCAACGAAGTGCGCCCGGGCCGTGGTGAAGGTGGCGGTGCCTTCGGCGCGTCCGGATTCGATTTTCAGGGTGCGAACTTTGAGAAACTGTCGGGGTCGCTCGCTGGAGGCCTGGGAAGCATTTCGTTCGGTCCGCTCACGCGCGAGCAGCGTTTCGCGCGGATCGATGCGCTGTCGAAAGTGCTGGACGTCGCCTTCGTGCTGCCCGGCACCAACATCCGCTACGGCATCGACGGCCTGATCGGTCTGATCCCGGTTGTCGGCGATCTGCTCACCACGGCGGTGTCGCTGTGGATCGTGCGCGAGGCGCGTGCGCTAGGCGCGCCGAAGTATCTGGTGGCGCGAATGCTGGGCAATGTCGCACTGGACGGCGTGGTGGGGCTGGTGCCGTTCGCCGGCGACGCGTTCGACGTCATGTTCCGCGCCAACGTGCGCAACATGCGGATGCTCAAGAAGTGGATGGACAAGCAGCCACGGGCCTGAGGCAAGCCGGCTGCGCGAGACCAGCCGTTGATGCGGGAAACGTCAGCGATGGCGGGCGGGAGAGAAAGCGATCAGCCGGTGGCGGTCTGCTTTTCGTCTTCGTCGGGGGCAATCACCGGCTCCGGCCGGTTGCGCGTCAGTGGAAATTCCGCAGATTCATACAGCGTGCGGATGCCGCTCTGGTCGAAACGGGCCTCGTCCACCTGGAGGTAGGCACCATTGAGCGAGTCGGCGGGAAGCTGTTCGATCGCGAATTGCACGGCCTCGGCTGCGGTCGGGAACCGGCGGTACGCGAAGCCCGCGCGCTTTTTCTTGCGGATCGCCGCAGGAAAGAGTTCGGCTTCGGTGTTGTAATTGAACGCAGCCATGATCTCGGCCTTCTTGGTGAGGATTCATTGGGGACGACGACCGGGGCACGGGACTCGCGTGAGAGCCGTGCGGCGTGCGTCATTCATTCCAGAACAGATCCTAATATAGGCCTTTTTTCGCCAATTGCGACCCATCATACGCTGCATGATGAATGGCATGGCGGCGCGCCCGAGAAGTTAAATAAACGCTTGGTTTTCAAGGCTCTAGCGGGTAGCGCGGCCCGCAGCACGAAAGCTGCGGGACCGCACGGTCGGCATGCGGCCCCGCACAGGCCGCCATTATCAGATTTTGCCGAGCAGAAGCAGGATAATCAGGATGACGAGGATGGTGCCGCCGATCCCCATGCCGCCATGGCCGAGGCCATATCCGTAGCCGCCGAAACGGCCGCTGAATCCGCCGAGCAAGAAAATAATCAAGATGATGACGAGTATGAGTCCGAGCGACATGTAACTTCTCCTCAGCCGGGCCGGACGGCGCAAGTGCCTCCGCCAGTGAGAATACAAAGCCCGATGCGGCGATATGTTCCGCCGCCGGAACCATTATCGCGTCAAATCGATCATCCGCTCTTCGTCGATAGGAACGACCTTGTTCTGCGTGGCATAGGGCTCGATGTGGAGCGCGGCGTCGGCGGTGAGGCCGATTTTCCGCACCGGGGCTTCTTCCATGGCACCGCTGACGCCGCGGCGGGTGCCGTACTGCCAGACCTTCAGCGCGCCGCTGTTGCCGAGCGCCCTGGTCACCGCCTCGGCGGTCTTGCCCTCCATCTGCCGGAGTTCGTCACGGGTGAGGCCGATGACGATTTCATTCTGCGGGGTGACGACCTTGAACAGCACGACCTTGCTCACGGCGAAGGCGGGGTGGGAGGCGATAGCGT
>JAZKGC010000127.1:8928-13742 GCA_040386115.1 Pseudomonadota bacterium | reverse complement strand
CACCCCTCCGTTGTGATCGCCGCCGTCTTGCAATAAGACATGACCTTCCGCCAAAGCGGCGCGAGGACGTGAGACACGCCTGCCATGATCGATCCATCGTCCATCAGCGTCGAGGCCTCGTCATTCTGCCAGTTGCGCTGCCCGTCCTGCCCCACCACGACAGGCGCGATTGACGCAGCGGTGGGCCGCGGGTTTCTGAGGCTCGACGATTTCCGCAATCTGGTGGACCGCAACCCGTCGGTAAAGCGCGTCGAGATATCGAACTACGGCGAGATTTTCCTCAATCCGCAACTTCTGCAGATTCTCGACTACGCCCATCGCGCCGGCGTCGCCATCGTCATCGACAACAGCGCCAACCTCAACACCGTCCAGGAGGCCGTGCTCGAAGGCCTGGTGAAATACAAGGTCGAGCTTCTGACCTGTTCGATCGACGGCGCGAGCGCGGAGACCTATAAAAAATATCGCGTGCGCGGCGACTTCGATACGGTGATCGCCAATATCGAACGCATCAATCACTACAAGCGCGTTTATGCGTCCGAGTTTCCGCGCCTGAAATGGCAGTTCATCGTGTTCGGCCACAACGAGCACGAGCTTCCCCGCGCGCGCGACATGGCGATCGCGCTCGGCATGACATTCTCGCCCAAGCTGACATGGGACGAGCGCCTCTCGCCGGTTCGCGATCCTGATTTCGTGCGCAGGGAAACCGGATTTCAGACTGCATCGCGCTCGGAGTACGAGACCACCACCGGCGAGAAATACATGATCGGCATCTGTCACCAGTTGTGGGACAATCCGCAGATCAACTGGGACGGCAAGGTTCTGGGATGTTGCCGGAATTTCTGGGGCGATTTCGGCGGCAACGCCTTCAAGGACGGCCTCGCCGCCAGCCTCAACGGCGAGAAAATGAATTATGCCCGCGACATGCTGCTGGGACGCAAGCCCGCGCGCGACGATGTGCCCTGCACGAGCTGCGAGATGTATCATTTCATGCGCGACAACGCGAAATGGCTGACGCCGCCGGGCGGTGCCACATGACGCGCGGCCACAACAGCAAGCATGAAACGAACACCGATGCACGCCCCGCCTGACACGAATTCATCCAGCGCCGCCCGCGCCACGATGCGCTGGATCATCGCGGCGTTCTATGTCGCCGCGGGCATCGCGCATCTTGTGGTTCCGGACAAGCTGCTGTCGATCACGCCGTCATGGGTGCCGTTCGCGCCGCAGGTCATTTTCATCACCGGGCTGTTCGAGCTTGCCGCCTCCGCCGCGCTCGTGACGAAGCCGCTGCGCTGGTGGGCCGGCATCGCAATGGCGGTCTATGCGCTGTGCGTGTGGCCCGCGAACATCAAGCACGCCATCGATGGCGTCCAGATTCCGTTCGTCACCAACAGCTGGTTCTATCATGCGCCGCGGCTGGCGTTTCAGCCGGTGATCGTCTGGTGGGCGCTGTATTGCGCGGGCGTGATCGACTGGCCGTGGCGGCGCAAACAGAAAGCGAAATGAATCCGCACGTTCAGCGCGGACACTCCTTGTAGCCGAACTTGTCGATGATCTGCGCGCCGGAGATGGTGCTGAATTCCAGCCTCGTCAGATAGCCCTTCTCGACGATGTATTGCCGCAGACTCGGATTGTAGGCGTTCAGCATGCGGTTGGTGGAGCCCGCATTGATGACGTGCCTGTTTTCCCCGCGCCCGTGCCCGGCATGAAACAGCAGCCGTGCGCTGCGCTCGACGCACACATTTCGCACGCCGAGAAACAGCGTGCAGTTCGACTGGCAGTGCCCGCGGATGCGAAACAGTTCGCCGCTGGCATTGGCCTGATCGATGGCAGGCTGAAACTTCTCGATCCATCCGCCCTGGCTGAAGCGATCCGACGTGTCGGCCAGTGCGGCCGGCGACGTCAGCATCGCCAGAAGAGCGGCAAGAAGATATTTGATCTTCACAGCAGCAACTCCCTTGACCGCCGCACGATGCGCGCCGCGCCCTCTCCTACTTCAACGTAATCGCAAGACCGCTGAGATCAGCATTGGCCATCAGGCCGGTCTGGCGTCCGGAGAGTTCGAGCACCGCGCCCTTCTGGTTGGTCAGCACGATGGCGCGCGCGCCGCTGCCGATGGCAAGGCCCGCGCCCGCCGCGCCATAGACGCCCGCCACGTCGGACGGCCGGTTGATATTGCTCACCCTGCCGCGCAACACCGTCTTCGAGCCGCCGAACACGAGGCCGTAGTCCAGTCCACCGGCGGACAGCGCATAGTTCCGGCCTCGGAAGTTGAGCGTGCCGCCTCCGCCCGAGCCGCCGATGATCCATCCGGCTTTATAAACCGTGAGGGACACGGTGCCGCTGTCGGCATGTGCTGCAGGCGACAGGCCGATGCCGATGATGGCCGCCAGAGCGATCAGCCCGGCGCGAAGTGCGGATGACAGTTGCATGATGGATTTCCCGGAACTTTTGTGAAGAGGCTTTTGTGAACAGGCGTCGTGACGTGAATCAAACTGGCGCAGGCCGGAGTTTAACGCATGACCCGGATTCGCAAAGCACAATCCACCCCCTGCGCGGGCTGGCGTCACCCGCGCGCCCGATACCCAAGCCGGCCGACGATCCGCGCGCCGGCGCGAGGTTAACGTGTTGCCTGCCAGCAGCGAGGCCATTGCGAACGCCCGAGGCGAGGCATACGTTTTATTTCAGACATTGAACGTCCGGCGTTGAGTCGGCGTCCAACTGCCGGACAGTCAAACACAGACAGTCAAACACAGACTCAAGAAGTGGATGATGACGATGTTGGCGGAAATCTTTTTATTGAAACTTGAAGCCTTGCTGCGGGTGGCCGCGTCAGACCTGCGAGCCGCGTCGGGCGATCCGCGCTTTGTGCCGATCGTGCAGGGCCGATAGCGCGAGCCGATTGCGCAGCGCAATAACAACGCGAGGGGTCAGCGGGGCTGATCCCTGCCTGCGCGTTCAGCCAAACCTCGCCTTGCTCCGCTCGCGCGCCTTCTCCGCTTCGATCTCGCGGTCGCGCGTGGGTGCATGGGTGTGCAGCGCAGCCAGCAATTCGCGCGCGGAATGAGCCACCTCGGCGACAGCGCGGTTGAACGCGTCTTCATTCGCCTTCGACGGCGCGTTGAAGCCGGAAAGCTTGCGCACGAACTGCAACGCCGAGGCGTGGATTTCGTCCTCGGTCGCGGGCGGCTTGAAATTGAACAGCGTCTTGATGTTGCGGCACATCGCTGGTTTCTCCTGGAATGTTTCCTGAAATCGTTCGGCAGTGTTCATTCCACGATACCGGAAAATCGCGCAATTTCTGCGGCATCCACGCATTTGTGACCCTTGCACCGTTCCCGCGCAGGTTGCAGACTGGCGAAGGGCTTGGGGACGTGCCGTGCGTTGTGTTGCGTTCGTCATGATTGCGATAGGTCTGGGCGTGGGCCTCGGCGGATGTGCCGGGCGCGATCCCTATGTCGCCGCCCCCGCCAGCACACCGTCGGGCAACTGGAAGATCGAGCGCCAGATCGACCGCATCACCGGCGTGCCGGTGCCGGCTGCGATCAACGTCATCGACAATGCGTCGAACAGTTTTGCCGACCGGCCCCGCCCCGCGTCGATGCAGCTCACGTGCTTCGACGGCAAGCCGCTGGTGCGTTTTGCATTCGAATTCAAGGTCGGCAGCGATACCAACTCCATCCTCGGCTATCGCTTCGACGAGAAGCCGGGCCGCGACAATGTCGGCGGCGTCCGCTTTCTTCAGGAACACAAGACGGTCGTGATCGAGGACCGTGCCGCGGTCGCAACATTCGTGGGCGATCTCAACGGTTCGAACACGCTGCTCATACGCATTCGCTCGCTTAACGCCGGCCGTACCACGGCTGAATTCAAGCTCGACGGCTCACCTGCCGCCATCGAGGCCGCGTTCGCCGGTTGCCCGCCGACGCCGCCGCCTGCGCCCACGGAAAAACCGCAACGCCGCGCGAAATCCTGAGCTTTGCACGCGCGTTACTTCTTTCCGTAGCTCACTGCCATGCCCGCACGCACATCCTGCTGCACGCCGTATTGCGGGAACGGATAGCGGAAACCGTTTTTGGACAGCGCCTTCATGCCCGCGATCGCGCCGATGAGATATTCCGGCGGCGTCGCCATCAGCATTTCCTCGTCGAGCACACCTCCATAGCGCCGCTCGGCGAAACACGGAATCGACAGGCTCGGCAGCCGCGTCGTCAGCGCCCGGCCCCACGAATCCGCGCAGGCGGATTCGCCGACCACGCTCCAGTCGAACCGCTTGTAGCCGGACCACTGCATGCCGTTGATGAAATAGATCATCGCGCCGGGCGTGGCATAGAACAGCGCGATGTCGGGCGGATCGAGCTTGCCGGACGACAGCGGCCCGACCGCGAGCGCGTCGTATTGGCCGTCCGGCACGCAATGCATCGCGGCCTGATGCGCGCGGGCATCTTCAGGCGTCGAGAACCAGACGCCGGCCATGTGCTGGCCGGATTGCCAGGCTTCGGTTTTCGCGCCGCCGAGGCCGACCACGGCGCGGCACTGCGCACCCACGAGATCGTCGCTGGTGATGCCCACCGTCCAGCCCAGCCGCGACGCCTGCCCGACAACCTGATCGAGGGTGTGGACCGATTGCGGCCGGCGGATTTTCGGAATCGCCTCCATGTCCTCGCGCCGCGTGAACATCTTCATGCCGAAGGCGATGGAGCGCAGTTTCAGCAGCGACTCCAGATCCTCGACGATGGCCGGCCAGTCATAGGTCATCACGTTTCTCCCGAGTGCTTGTTATTCAGGTGCTTCTTGTTCAGGTGCTTCTTGTT
>JAZKGC010000127.1:2257-8828 GCA_040386115.1 Pseudomonadota bacterium | reverse complement strand
TTCAGGTGCTTCTTGTTCAGGTGCTTCTTGTTGCTGGCGAGGCTAGAGCATTTTCGTCGGAAGTCAGAGCGGCAAAAGAAAAGCCCGGAGCCGCAATGAAGCGTTCCGGGCCGTGTCGTTGGTGGCTATTCGTGATCGCGGCTCGCCAGTGCGAAGCTTTAGTGCTCGTCCTCGAGGCCGCCCATATGCTTTTGCATGTAGAGCTGGACGCCGACGCGCTCGACGAGATCGATCTGGGTTTCGAGGAAATCGATGTGATGCTCCTCGTCCTTCATGATGCTCTCGAACAGATCGCGCGAAACGTAGTCCTTCACGCCGTGGCAGTAGGTCGCCGCTTCCTGATACAGCGCCCGCGCGCCGTTCTCGGCGGCGAGATCGCACTCCAGGATTTCCTGCACGTTCTGCCCGATCCGCAACGGGTCCAGCACCTGCATGTTCGGAAAGCCGTCGAGGAACAGAATCCGGTCGGTGAACTTGTCGGCGTGCTGCATTTCCTCGATGGATTCCTTGCGCCACTGCTTCCCAAGTTCCTTGAGACCCCAATGGTTGAGCAGGCGGAAATGCAGCCAGTACTGGTTGATCGCGGTCAGCTCGCTGCGCAGACCTTTGTTGAGATAATCGATAACCTTCGGGTCGCCCTTCATCTTGCACTCCATTGCGGAACCGTCTGGAAACGGCTCAAATCCAATTTAGAAACATTCTAAATCAGAGCGCGAGCGAGTACAAGTCCTGTCCGGACGCGCCGGAAGGGGCTCAAAAAAGAATAGCTATTTGAGTGATTTAGGCTGCCGCCTCCGCCAGGAGGACCACCGTGGGGTGGTGCGGCTCCTTGGCGGCATGATCCTGCCGGCTGTGGGGGCATCCAGAGCAGCAGGCCTTGATGCATGAACCCAGCGCTTCGTCCATGATCGCTTTTATGGTGCGCGCGCAGCGGCCGCACTGGGCGCTGCATCCCAGACATCCATAGACTTCGCCCGCTGTGCGCGGGAAATCCGATTGAGCCACGACGTTGCGGACATCGTGGTCGGTCAGGACGTTGCAGGAACAAACAATCATGGAATTCTTGGCAGACCTGTGAGGACACTCCCTCTTGGATAAGTAACCGGGACCGCCGATGCAAAAGGAAAACGGCCACTTTTAAGCTATTCCAAACTACGGACGCGGAGCGACGAGCAGTCTGGAATCGATCTAAACTGTTTCACGCCACGCGGCTCGCATGACTGCCCGGCGTCAACCGTTGCAGGCTTTCAAATGCGCGCGTCCGGGGGTTGATGTAGAAGCAGGCATCGCAGCGGCGGAGAAATGACGTGACGAGCATCGGACTGGACGACCTCAAGACCCTCTATGCCGCTCCCACCGAGCGCGTGATCGCCAAGCAGCTCCCGCGCATCGACCGTCACGCCGCGCATTTCATCGGCCTGTCGCCGTTCTGCGTGCTGGCCACCGGCGGCCCTGACGGCACGGTGGATGCCTCGCCGCGCGGCGGCAATCCGGGATTTGTGCGCATCGAAGGCGACAACCGGCTGCTGATGCCCGACCGCGCGGGCAACAACCGCATCGACAGTTTCCGCAACGTGCTCGCCGGCACCGGCTATGTGCAACTGATCTTCTTCGTGCCGGGACTCGACGAGACCCTGCGCGTCGGCGGGCAAGCGAAAGTATCGGCGGACGCCGATGTGCTGGCCTCGATGGAAGAGTTCGGCAAGCTACCGCGCGCCGTGCTCGAAATAGCGGTCCGCGAGGCTTACTTCCATTGCGGCAAGGCGCTGATGCGCTCGAAACTCTGGTCGCAGGACTCTCACGTCGCGCGCTCCGTGCAGCCCAGCATCGCCGAAGTTATTTTCGAGCAGACCAGCATGGGCACGCCCGACACCCAGGAAGAAGTCGAAGCGCGCTACAAGACTCAGCTTTAGTCTGCAACATCCCGCGACGGAAAGATTTGCATGGAACAGCTGCTGCCGCTCGCGGAAAAAATCGCCGCCGCTTTGATCGCGCGTAACGAGACCATCGGCATCGCCGAGTCCTCCACCGGCGGATTGATCTCGGCGGCGCTGCTCGCGGTGCCCGGCGCATCGGCCTATTATCGCGGCGGTGGCGTGATCTATACGCCGCGTGCGCGCGCAGCGCTTGTGAATATCACGCGCGAGGAGATGTCAGGCGTGCGGTCCGCGTCCGAACCTTACGCCGCGCTGCTGGCCGCGCGCGCACGCGATCTGCTCGGCGCGACGTGGGGACTGAGCGAAACCGGCGCGACGGGTCCGTCCGGCAACAGCTATGGCGACGCCGCCGGACATTCATGCATGGCGGTGGCAGGTCCGCTGCATCGCGCGATCACGCTGGAGACCGGCAGCGGCGACCGCCGCGCCAACATGCGCGCATTCGCACTGCGCGCGCTCGAACTGTTCGCCGAGACCATCGCAACAGCGCGCTGAACTCAGTTGAACTAAACTGCATGCGAATCCCGCCGATGTGAATTATTCAGCATTTCCGGGCTCATTCGGCGAGTCTGACCGCTGTTAACCTACATGAACGTGCCTCACCTTTCGTGTGTGAGTGTTACAGCGGCAAAAACAGCATTGTATTTGCGGAACAAATCCGCCGGTTAAAGCTTAACAAGCGTCAACCGTGATTTTCCGGGATAATTAACCCTTCGCATCGCATTTTCGTCACATATCGAACGTACCTCCCGGTACATCAGCCCACATAAGAAGTGAGAGATATGCGAAAATTGCCAATCGCGATTGCAGTTGTTGTTGCCACTCTGGCGGTTGCCGCGAGTGCGCCGGCGTCTGCACAGGAGAATGCGAGTTTCTCGGGCGGCGAAATCGCCGCACCGGTAAAGAAGATCTCCACGTTTCAGATGGCGATGAGCGAAGTGGCCATCCTGCGCTATCGCGCATCGCTCAAGCTGCGCGCCGAACAACAGAAGTACTGGCCGGCCGTCGCCAACGCGTTGCGCGTTCTCGCGCGCGAGCCGCAGGTCAACGAAGCCGCTGTTCGCCGCTTCGCTCCGGCCGCATCGGCTCTGTTCGCAAGCCTCGACGAAAACCAGAAGCAGACCGCGATGGGCCTCGTGCAGCGCGCCGGCCTCACGCAGTACGCATCGATGTTTTGAGTTGATTGCCAGCGCGAATTTTTCGCGCGGCTTTCCCGACACTGAAACGGCGCATCGCACCCGCGAGGCGCCGTTTTTCTTTGGGCATGATTGACGACCCCGGATAAAGTCGCGCCGAATGATACTTTCCTCGTGCGCGTCGGAACCATCCCCGCCCGCTCCAATCGTGGCAGGAATCAGGCTTCGCCGTTCAGTCGCCGTTCAAGGCCCGCCCTGCAACCTTCATCATCGACATTCGTTATCCCCGACTCCAACGATGATGAAAGGTGAAAGCCATGAAGAAGATCGTTCTGGCGGTTGCCACAGCCGCCACCCTTGCCGTCAGCGCGCTGGCCGCGCCTGCACCTGCCGAAGCCCGCGGCGGGCGTATCGCAGCCGGCGTCGGTCTTGGCCTTCTGGGCGGCGCCATTGTCGGCGGCGCGATCGCCAACAGCGGCGGTTACTACGGCCCCGGCTACGGCTATTACGGCGGACCGGCCTATGCGGCTGCGCCGTGCTACTGGCAGCGCCAGCGCTTCTGGGACGGCTACGGCTGGCGGATTCGCCGCGTTCAGGTTTGCGGTTAACGCGGCCGGGCGTGATGTCGGCCACGATGAAACCACGGCAAGTCCATGAAATCGAACGCTCCGGAAGGCAAAAATGGCCTTCCGGGACGTTTTTTTTAAGAGTGTGGTTCCAGAATCCCGGTATATTGACGTGGGGACGTGACGACAGTGCCGGTGCCGGTCAGCGCAGGCGCTTTGAAAAAGGGAACAATCGGGATAATTTGAATTCCGTCATTGCACCCTTGCTGACCAATCGCCTTGCGCCGGGCTCTGGCGTGATCTGAGGAGAGACAGACATGAAGAAGGTAATTTCGGCGTTCCTCGCGGTCGCAACGATCGCTGGCTCGCTTGCAACCGCAATCCCCGCAGCCAACGCTGACAACGGCCGCATCGCAGCCGGCGTGGGCCTCGGCCTTCTGGGCGGTGCCATTGTCGGCGGCGCAATCGCCAACAGCCGCCCTGCTTACGGTTACGGATACGCACCCGGCCCGGTCTATGTGGAAGAGCCCGCTTGCCGCCTCGTGCGCGAGCGCTTCTGGGATGGCTACGGCTGGCGCGTTCGCCGCGTTCAGGTTTGCGATTGATCTGACGTGTTTTCAAGCGAAGTGGTCACCGGTTCGCGTTAAGAGAACACGACAACAGAAAAATCTACACTCTCACGATTTGTTCGTGAGACGTGAATTTCAAAACCCGGCCTCGCGGCCGGGTTTTTTGTGTCTGGTGTGACGCGGTTCGTAAGTCACGCGTGACGCAGTACTCGCCCCCACCCCGGCACTGCGCGCCGACTCTTCGAGCGTTCAATTCAGAAAACCTCAGCGCCCCGCGCTCATCGCGCGCAAAACGTCCGCGCTCGGCCAGCAATCCACTTTCAGTCCCGCCTGCTTCTGATACGCGCCGAGTGCTGCGCGGGTCTGCATCCCGGCCTTGCCGTCGAGTTTTGAGCTGTAAAGCCCCATGCGCGTGAGATGCGTCTGCATCGCCTCGACATCCGTGCTGCGCAGTTGTGTGGACGCCGACCACGGTGTGGCGAATGGCTCGCCGTTGGCGATGCGGTCCGCGAGATGGCCGACGAACAGCACATAGAGATCGGAGAAGTTGTATTCCTTGATGACGAAGTAGTTCTTCGTGGTGAGGAACGACGGCCCGTAAATTCCCTCCGGCTGCAACAGCGACGCGCCCTGCGCCTGTTCGGCGGCGCTCAGCCGAAGTCCGCGCACCGGCACGAAACCCTCGCGCAGCCATTCTGAAATCGGTTTGGTGATTTCGGGAACGCCCTGCGTGCAATCGGCATTGCGCCGCGCGTGCACTTCATAGGCCCAGCGCAGGCCGGGCTGCCAGCCCTTGTTCTTCAACTGCTGCGCGGCGGACGCCAGCGCATCGGGGATCGACGTCCAGATATTGATGCGGCCGTCGCCGTCGAAATCGACGCCGTGCTTTGACAGTTCCGACGGCAGGAACTGGGTCAGCCCGGTCGCGCCGCCCCAGGACGAGCGAAAATCCTTGCGCGTGACCGCGCCATCCTCGATCAGCTTCAGCCCTGCAATGAACTCGGTGCGATACTGCTCCTTGCGGCGGCCGACATAGGCCTGCGTCGCCAGCACACGCAGCCCGTCGTAAGGCAGCGCATGGCGGCCATAATCGGTCTCGCGGCCCCAGATCGCCAGAATGATCGGGCCGGGCACGCCGAAGCGCTGCTCGATGGCGGCGAGCGTCGCCCGATGCTGAACACTCAGCCGCCGTCCTTCGCCGACGAGGCGCGCGATGCTGGCTTCCTTCACGTAGTCCGCCGGCACCTGCACGAACTCGGCCTGATTTGGCGCGCCGGTCGCGGGCCGGCCCGGAAGCAGCAGGTCCGGCAGTCTGGTATCCGGCTCCAGACCTCGCGTCTGCGCCTCAAACGTCTGGCGCGACACGCCCGCGGCCTGTGCTTCCGGCCACAATGACGCGATGAACTGCGTGAACGCCGCATCGGCGGCTGCGGATGCTTGCGGCGCGCCAGCCATGAGCAACAAGGCTGCGCACACCAGCGCGCGGAGCAAACGTCGCTGCGCGCGCCGCTGCATCAATGCTTGACGTGCCGGTTGTGAGGCTGCCCGTCCGGCGCGAACACCGGACCGTTCGAGATGCGATCGACATAGGCGATGCCCAGCGCCGACAGAATAAACACCGTATGGATGATGGTCTGCCACATCACGCCGGCCTCGGTGTAAGTCGTGACCCGCCCTGTGGTGCCGCCGAGGCTGCCGGCCTCGATGAAGGTACGCAGCAGATGGATCGAGGAAATGCCGATGATCGCCATGGCCAGCTTGATCTTGAGCACGCTGGCATTGACGTGACTGAGCCATTCCGGCTCGTCCGGATGCCCTTGCAGGTTGAGCCGCGACACGAAAGTCTCGTAGCCGCCGACAATCACCATCACCAGCAGGTTGGAGATCATCACCACATCGATCAGGCCGAGCACCACCAGCATGATCTGCTGCTCGGTGAACGAGAAGGAGTGCGTGATGAGATGCCAGAGTTCCTTCAGGAACAGGATGACATAGACGCCCTGGGCGACGATCAGCCCGATATAGAGCGGCAGTTGCAGCCAGCGCGACCCGAAAATCAGCATGGGGATCGGGCGCAGCGGCACGCCGCGCGGCGGCAGGGGCGTTTCGGGCGTCATGGTCATTGTGGGATAGCTCCAACTGGCGTGCGTCGAACGGTATTCAGTTGGGGAGCATGGCCGATTCTGTCGAGCCGCGCTGTAGCGGCGTTTAACCGCAGCGGATTATTTGATCCGACATCATCGTGTCAATTTTGTCGTCAGGGCTGCGTCACGGGACGGGCAAACCGCAATAACCGTCACACCTCAGACAGTTCCAGCCGGTGCTCGATACGTTCAACACGAGCATCCAATCGATCAATGCGA
>JAZKGC010000127.1:0-2157 GCA_040386115.1 Pseudomonadota bacterium | reverse complement strand
CGAGCATCCAATCGATCAATGCGATTTGACATATGCGCATACTGACTTTCAAGAATACCCAGCCGTCCCTTGATCTCGCGGATATCTTCGCGCGTGGAATCGACTGCACCGCGGATGTGGCGCAGATGCTCCAGCACAATGTTCTCAACTTCGGTCATGGTATGCTCAACAAAACTGACAGTAAGTCACTTTAGCACGGTTCTTCAGCGACGTCAGCTTCCCTTATGCCGACACGTCATGGCCGCGTCACCGCATCGCGACCATGAAAATCCGCGGAAACCGCAGCAGTACCTTGCCGTCGGCCTGCGGCAGATAGCTCGCGGCGATGCGCGCCTTGTAGGCCTCGAGAAAGTCCCGCCGCTCCGGTGCCTCCAGCGGATCGAGAAACGGACGCAGACCCGTGCCCTTCACCCATTCGACAATCGCCTCGGCGTCATCGAGCGCATGGTTATAGACCGTGTGCCAGATGTCGATGGTGCGGCAGAGCGGCTTCAGCGCGTCGTAATACGCGCCGGGCTTCGGCAATTCGCCTCTCGCCTCCAGCGCATGCGCGAGCGCGGCCGCAAATTGCGGAAGCCGCGCCACCTCGCGCATCATCACGTGCGACGGCTCATCCATATTGTCCGGCATCTGCACCGCCAGCACGCCGCCCTCGGGCAACGTCTGCACCAGACGCTTGAGTTGCGCGACGTGATCCGGCACCCACTGGAAAATTGCATTCGCGAACAGCACGTCGGTGCCGGCGGGCGGCGACCAGTGCGAGATATTGGCCTCGATGAATTTATGCTTCGGCAACCGTTCCCGGGCCTGACGCAGCATGTCCGCCGAGGTGTCGATGCCGGTGATGCGCGCCAGCGGCCATTGCGCCGCCAGCAGCGCCGTCGAATTGCCCGGCCCGCAGCCGATATCCACCGCGTGACGGACATCGGCGAGCGGAATTTGCGCCAGCAGATCGCGCGACGCGCGGGTGCGCTCATCCTCGAATTTCAGATATTGTTCCGCATTCCAGTCGGCCATGTCGTTCGTTCCGCCAGACAGTCGCTTGCCACGGGCCCAAGGAATTATGCCAACGCCCGGCGCGCCGCAAGGAGACAGATTGCCTTGAACCGGCAGCGTCGTCTTCCCGGCGCATCGTGGCGGGCTTTGCCCAAACATCGGGAGGCAATGCGATATTGCGTTCCGGTGAAATGAGACCAGAATGACGTGACGATGATCGACGACACGGGCCGGACAGGGAGCACCGCCATGCGCGCCGCAATCTTGACGATGGCTTTTCTGGCCTGCCTTGTCCTGCCGCTTCGCGCCGCTGACGACATCGCCACCGCGCAGGCCACCATCCGCTCCCAGGCCGAAGCCCTCGGCCGCGACGATGGCGCGACGGCCTACTCCTACGCCGCGCCGGGCATTCAGCAGATATTCCAGCAGCCCGACATGTTCATGGCGATGGTCCGCCAGAATTACACGCCGGTTTACCGCCACAGGCGTTTCGAATTCGGCGAGGCGCGCGTCGCGGACGGCAAGGTCGCGCAGAAGGTTCACATCACCGATGCCGAGGGCGAATTGTGGGAAGCGCTGTACACGCTGGAGCCGCAGCCGGACGGCAGCCTGAAGATCGCCGGCTGTGTCCTTGCGAAAGCGACCGGCGCATAAGCGGGCACGGCTTTCGCTTCCGTTACGTTCACCTCGTCAGCTTCTTGTATTTCACCCGATGCGGGATCACCGAGTCCTGCCCCAGCCTTCGCATCTTGTCCTTCTCGTAGTCCTGAAAATTGCCCTCGAACCATTCGACATGACTGTCGCCCTCGAAGGCGAGCATATGCGTGGCGATGCGATCCAGAAACCAGCGGTCATGGCTGATGATGACGGCGCAACCCGCGAAATCCTCCAGCGCCTCTTCCAGCGCGCGCAGCGTATCGACGTCGAGATCGTTGGTCGGCTCGTCGAGCAGCAGCACGTTGGCGCCTGATTTGAGCATCTTGGCGAGATGCACGCGGTTGCGTTCGCCGCCGGACAGCGCGCCGACTTTCTTCTGCTGGTCCGCACCCTTGAAATTGAACGACGAACAATAGCCGCGCGAATTCACTTCGCGCTTGCCGAGCAGTATCTGGTCGTTGCCGCCGGAGATTTCCTCCCACACGGTCTTCTTGCCGTCGAGCG
>JAZKGC010000126.1:0-21795 GCA_040386115.1 Pseudomonadota bacterium | reverse complement strand
GCGATGGCCGCGCCGATGGCGGCGTCAGGCACATCGAAATCAATCGCGAGCGCGTGGTCGTGCGCCGTGCCGTGCAAGGCATGCGCATGGCGCTGAACCTGCGCATCAGCGATTTCCTCGGCATTGCCCGCCGCAACACGGACGATGCGCAGGCTCTTATTCTCGTTCATCGCGATCCATCGCTGTCGGTTCCGCTATGCGTGACCGCCGACGACACGCAGATCGAACATGCGTGGCAGACGTGGAGCGACCTGTTCGCGTTGCCGCAGATCGAGGAAGAAGGCGAGTCCACCCGCGCACCCGCGTTGCGCCGCCGCCGCCGCAACGTCATCGGAACACGCCGTCCGAAATTCCTGGTTCGCCGCAAGGCCGGGCACACCGTGGCCGAACCGGCCATTCATCGCGGTGAGCGCGAGATCATCGCGCGGCATTGAGCCGTTCTCAGATCGACCTGAGAACTGCATCCGCAAGCAGCCCTGCAAACAGCAGCAGCCCCGCATCGCGGTTCGACTTGAACAGCCGCAGGCAAAGCGCCGCATTGTCAATTCTGATGGTCTGGACCTGCCAGGCGAGATGCGCTGCGAATGCAACCAGCCCCGTCCATGCAAACCACTGCGATCCGCCGCGCCACAGCGCCACGCCGATCAGCAGCACCGCCGCTCCGTAAAAAATCATCAGGGCCGACCGCGTCCGCTCACCGAACAGCAGCGCCGTCGATTTGATGCCGATCAGCGCATCGTCGTCGGTGTCCTGATGGGCATAGATCGTGTCGTAGCCAATCACCCAGGCGACCGCGCCCATGTACAACAACAGCGCCGTCGCATCGATCCGCGCCAGAATGACCGCGAACCCCATCAGCGCGCCCCATGAGAACGCGAGGCCGAGCACGATCTGCGGCCAGTAGGTGATGCGCTTCATAAACGGATAGATCGCGACGATCGCCAGCGAGCCGATGCCGGTGACAATTGCGAAACCGTTGAATTGCAGCAAGACCGCGAGCCCGATCAGCGCCTGCACCACGAGGAAGATCGCGGCCTGCGTGACCGTGACCTGACCGGCGGGGATTGGCCGCGACCGGGTACGTTCGACGCGGGCATCGAGATTGCGGTCGGTAATATCGTTCCAGGTACAGCCCGCGCCGCGCATCACCACCGCGCCGATAAAGAACAGTGCGATGACGGCCGGGAGACTGTGAAGATCATGGGCGATGCCTGCGGCCAGTGCCGCCGACCACCAGCACGGCAGCAGCAGCAGCCACCATCCGATCGGGCGATCAAAGCGGGAGAGCCGCAGATAAGGCCGCGACCACAGTGGCGCATGGGTATCGACCCAGTTCGCGGTAGAGTCGGCGACGGGCGCTGCCGCGTTGCTCATCCGCGAAACATCATCGCGTGAGCACGTTGCCGTTCAGCGTGTCGAACGTGCTGCCGCCGCGCTTTGTTTTTGTCGCCTCCGGAAGCGACGCGGAGCCAAGCGCTTCGCTCAGGCTTGGGCCTGCCGGACCCGCCGGACCTTGTGCCGCCGCGGCGCAAACTTTGGACTGCAGCTGCGCGGTGTTGGCGTTGCCCTTTTTCATTTGCTCACCGACGTTCGGTGGTATCCCGCATTTCTTGGAGTTGGCTTCGACGAACTTGATCATCTTGACTTCGGCCTGCGCGAAATTGGCGATCAGCTTGCACGCCTCGGCGGGCGGCGCCTTTCTCTTGCCGGCGGCCTGGATCAGCTTGGCCTTGGCTTCGGCATCCGCGCGCAGCGGCATAAAACCTGTCTGACATTCTTCGCCGCCCGGCGGCGGCCCGGCTTGCTGCTGAGGAGGGGCTCCGAATCCGCCTCCGCCAACCGGCGGAGCGCCGGTCGAAAACGCGCTCGACGCCGGTGGGCGTGCGGCGGGTGCGCCGCCAACCGGAGGGAACGGCGAAGCGGCCGCCGGCGCAGCAGAGGCACCTCCGACGGGTGGAAACGGCGACGCGGCACCTGCGGCAGGCGCAGCAGCCTGCCCCGGCAACGGCGCTGGAAATGCGCCTTGCGCATGGACGTCGGCGACATGCATGACGAACGCTGCGGTAGCCAGCGATACGATCAGACGGTGCGGTGTCACGGTCTCTCCTCCGGCGGGTTCCAAGGACGCTGATCGCGCTCTTTCTACGATTCTCGCCTGACCTTAACAACCCGTGGAATTTGGCAGCAGCGCGGCGGCTCGCAACGCAAATGCTGCCAATTGCCGCTCCTTGGGCTACTCCTTGGGCTAGAAGTCGCCGAACGATGGATCTTTAACGAATGCCGAAAGCCGATATTCGCAACCCGCGCCTATTTGTCGATGCACCGCTTGCGGCGGGCACCGGAATAGCCCTCGACCGCGACCAGAGCAATTATCTCGGCAACGTCCTGCGGCTGACAGCAGGTGACGCCGTACTGCTGTTCAATGGCCGTGACGGGGAATGGCAGGCGTCGCTCGCAGGCCGCAAGCGGCCCGACCGCGCGGAGATTCTCAGCCAGACCCGCGCGCAGGACGCGCTGCCCGATGTCCATTACGTCTTCGCGCCGCTGAAGCACGCACGGCTCGACTACATGGTGCAGAAAGCCGTTGAAATGGGGGCCGCAGCGCTGCTGCCGGTCACGACGCGTTTCACGCAGGCAAGCCGTGTCAACGTCGAACGCATGCGCGCCAACGTCGTCGAGGCGGCGGAGCAATGTGGCATCCTCAGCCTCGCGGAGGTGCGCGATCCTGTCCCGCTCGACCGCTATCTCGGCCAGCGCGACGGCCATCGCCTGCTGGTGTTCTGCGACGAGGAAACGCCAGTTGCGGATCCTGTCGCCACACTTGCGCAGGCTGGCGCAGATAACGCTAAGGGCATCGATGTCCTGATCGGTCCGGAAGGTGGCTTTGCGGCGGACGAACGCGGCATTCTCCTCAAGCAGCCCCGGATCGTGCGGCTTTCGCTTGGGCCGCGTATTTTGCGGGCGGACACGGCGGCAGTCGCTGCGCTGGCGCTGGTGCAGGCCGCACTCGGTGACTGGGGCAGGCCGGATACACGCTAAGGTTGTGTCTGGAAAGATGTCTCATTAAGGCACTTTCCGGATCGTCGTCGAAACCCCGGCATTCCCGTGTTAAGGGTCTGCCGATTCACACATTTACGGACTTCCTAATGAGCCAGACCAGTGCCGCAACCGCGACCGGGTCCGCCGCACGGGCGGAGGCCTTGCTGCTGTCTTTTGTGCGGGCTGGCTATACCCACGCGCGCCCGCCGATCCTGCAACCGGCGGAACCGTTTCTCGATCTTTCCGGCGAGGACATCCGCAAGAGCTTGTATCTGACCACCGACGCCAGTGGCGAGGAATTGTGCCTGCGGCCGGACCTCACCATCCCGGTGGCGCGGCAATATCTCGCGTCCGGCCGGGCCGGTCAGCCGTCGGGGTTTTGCTATCTCGGGCCGGTGTTCCGCTATCGCAGCGGAGCAACCAGCGAATTCAATCAGGCAGGCGTCGAATCCTTCGGCCGCAAGGACCGCGCCGCGGCCGATGCCGAGATGCTGGCGCTGGGCCTCGAAGCAACGGCGGCCTTCGGCCTCACCGGGATCGATATTCGCACCGGCGACGTTGCCCTGTTTGCAGCGCTGATCGAGGCGCTCGACCTCTATCCCGTCTGGAAACGCCGGCTGATCAAGGATTTCAACCGCAAGGTCAGTCTCGCACAGGATCTCCAGCGTCTGACGCTGGAAACGGGAAAAACCCGCAACGAATATGAAGGCGTACTCGCAGCACTCGCGGGTTCGGATCGCAAGGCGGCGCTGGCGCTTGTCACAGACTTGATGTCGATCGCGGGCACCAGCAATGTCGGCGGGCGCACCACCTCCGAGATCGCCGACCGCTTTCTCGAGCAATCCACCCTCAAGGGCGGCGCGTTGCCGCGCGAGGCATTGCAACTGATCGAGCGATTTCTCGGCATCGCCGGTGAGCCGGACGACGCGGCGGCGCAACTGCGCACGCTGGCAAAGGACGCCAGCCTCGACCTGAATGCCGCCATCGACATGTTCGAAAGCCGCACCGGCTTCATGGCCGCGCGCGGCATCGACACCGCCAGCATTCGTTTTTCGACCTCATTCGGACGCGGCCTCGATTACTACACCGGATTTGAATTCGAACTGCACGCCAAGGGCAACGGCGCGGAGCCGCTGGTCGGCGGCGGACGCTACGACGATCTCCTCACCCGGCTCGGTGCGCGCGAACCCATACCCGCCGTGGGGTTCTCGATCTGGATCGAAGCGCTCTCGCAAGGGAGCGCGTCATGACCGCACCGTTCGTTCTCGCCGTTCCGTCCAAGGGCCGCCTGCAAGAGAACGCCGATGCGTTCTTCGCGCGCGCAGGCCTCGCGCTCGCCAAGCCGCGCGGCGCCCGCGACTATCGCGGCACCATCGCCGGCCTCGACAATGTCGAAATCGCCTATCTCTCGGCCAGCGAAATTGCGGCACAACTGGCGCGCGGCTCGGTTCACATGGGCATCACAGGCGAGGATCTGATCCGCGAGAGCATTCACGATGCGGATGCGCGCGTGATGCTGATCGAAAGCCTCGGTTTCGGCAGCGCCAACGTCGTCGTGGCCGTGCCGCAGGCGTGGATCGATGTCCGCACCATGGCGGACCTTGACGATGTCGCGACCTCGTTCCGCGCCCGGCACAATCACCGCATGCGGGTGGCAACCAAATACATCAATTTGACGCGCAATTTCTTCGGCGCGCACGGCGTCGTCGATTATCGCATCGTGGAAAGCGCCGGCGCCACCGAAGGCGCGCCCGCGGCCGGCAGCGCCGAGTTGATCGTGGATATCACCACCACCGGGGCGACGCTTGCCGCCAACGGGCTGAAAGTCCTTGATGACGGGGTGATGCTGCGCAGCCACGCCAACCTCGTGGCGTCGCGCGACGCCGACTGGTCGCCCTCGGCGATCGAGACCGCGCGGGTCATCCTCGACCACATCGCGGCGAGCGCCCGCGCCCGCAAATACAAGGAAGTCCGCACCCGCTTCGCCGCCTGCGACGCCGCACTGCTCGCCGAGGCGCACAACAGGTTCGGCGTGGTCTCTCCGTTCGGCGGGCCGACCTCGTCGGGCATGGTGACGCTGCACTGTCCGCCGGCGCAACTCTATGCGCTGGGAAGCTTCCTGCGCGAGCACGGCGCGGAGACGGTGTCGATCGCGTCGCTGGAGTATGTGTTCGATCGCGACAATCCGCTTTTCGCCCGGCTCCGGGCATTCCTGGGGCAATGACCGCTTCGGCGGTGCACACAACCGATTGGCCTGTGGCGACAGCGCGCGCCAATTGCCATATGATCGGCGTGTGATCCTCATGCTGCGTCTGGAATCTGATCGATGATGCTCGGTGCCGATGTCTCGGACCTGTCAGGCGACCGCCGCGCTCCGGCGGCGCAAGGGCTGTCCATTGTCGTGCCCGCTTTCAACGAAGCGGCCGGCCTTGCCCTGCTGCACGGCCGGTTGTCGGGGCTCGCCGCCGCCTTGAAGCAGCGCTACGGCCTTGCCTGCGAGGTCGTCTATGTCGATGACGGCAGTACCGACGACACGCTGGGCATCGCGCGCGGGCTGTCGCCTGCGTCGCTCGACGTGCAGGTGGTGTCGCTGTCGCGCAATTTCGGCAAGGAAGCCGCGCTAATGGCGGGGCTCGACCATGCCCGCCGCGGTGCGGTTCTGTTCATGGACGGCGATGGCCAGCACGCGCCGGAACTGGCGGAGCGGCTGGTCGGCCACTGGATCGATGACGGCTATGACGTCGTCTATACGGCGAAAGCTCACCGCGACAATGAATCGTTTCTGCGTCGTATGGCTGTGCGGTCGTTCTATACGCTCATCAACTGGGGCGCGCGGCAGAGAATTCCCGAGGACGCCGGCGACTTCCGCCTGCTGTCGCCACGCGCGGCGGCGGCGCTTCGCCAGCTTCCCGAGCGCAACCGCTTCTTCAAGGGGCTGGCGACCTGGATCGGCTTCAAGCAGCTTCGCGTCGATTACGAGCCCGAGGCACGCGCGCACGGCGTGACCACGTTCAGTCCGGGCCGGTTGCTCGGCCTGTCCATCGAAGGCCTGACATCGTTCTCGGTGGCACCGCTGCGCGTTGCCAGCCTGCTCGGACTGCTGATCGCCTTCGTCGCATTCCTGTTCGGATTGTCGATCCTCTGGGAAACCTTCATCGACGGCAAATCGGTCCCCGGCTATCCCTCGCTCGTGGTCGGCATGATGACCATCGGCGGCGTGCAACTGCTCATGATCGGCATCGTCGGCGAATACATCGGCAAGATCCTTTCCGAATTGAAGGCCCGTCCGATCTACTTCGTCGCCGAACACAGCGTAAAGAACACCGTCACGGCCGAAGCAGACGCAACCACGCCGTCACGGACCGCCGCTGAATGAGCGCGGACACACCGCCACGCCGCATCTGGTTGTGCGCCGACGATTACGGGATGAGCCCGGGGGTCAATCGTGCGATCCGCGACCTGATCGGACGCAGGCGCATCAACGCCACGTCGGTGATGGTTGTCGGTCCGGCCATCGACCGCGCGGAGATCGATGCGCTCAAGCAGGCACTTGCAGACAATCCAGACTGCGCCGTCGGGCTGCATGCGACCCTGACGGCGCCGTTTTCTCCGCTGACGATGCATTTCAGGCCGCTCGACGGCGGCCAGTTCCTGCCGCTCGGCCGCCTGTTGCGCGCCAGCCTGCTGCGGCGGCTTGATCCGGAAATGATACAGGCTGAAGTTCTCGCGCAGCTCAAAGCCTTCACGGAGGTGTTCGGGCGCGCCCCCGATTACGTCGATGGCCACCAGCATGTGCAATTGTTTCCGCAGGTCCGCGACGTATTCCTTGCGGCGGTAAAGCAGGCAGCGCCCGCCGCGTGGGTGCGCCAGTGCGGCCGTGCGTTGCCGCTGGCGCAACGGCTCGACAATCCGAAGGCGCTGTTTCTGGATGTGCTCAGCGACACGTTTCGCAGAAAGTCAGCGCGCGCGAGCGTCTCCTGCAATCCCGGATTTGCCGGCGCTTACGACATGGTGCGTGGACGCGAGTTCGCCACGGCGATGGCCGGATTTCTTGACGATCTTCCCGATGGCGGTCTGGTGATGTGTCATCCGGGATTCGTCGATGACGTGTTGATCGGCCTCGACAACGTCACGCATCAGCGCGAACGGGAATTCGCGTATCTCGCCGGTGACGACTTTCCACGCCTGCTGGCGGCGCGCCGCGTAACGCTTTCTGCGCGCTAAGGTTCAGGCGGGGGTCACGGCGTTTTGTCGCACCGCGAATGACGCCTTTCCTAAATTTAATTCATGCCGGGACTTATGGCGACACAATGCAGGGTTACATGTCTGCCGCCACACCTTCGTGTGAGCAAAGCGCCAGGAGAAACATGTGATGACGCCGCAGGAACGCCAGCTGGTTGACGATCTGTTCGACCGTCTTGCCAAGGTCGAAGCCGCGCCGCGCGAAGCCGACGCCCAGACCGCCATCGCGGACGGGCTGCGCCGCGCGCCGAACGCTGTCTATGCATTGGTGCAAACGGTGCTGGTGCAGGACGAGGCTCTCAAGCAGGCGGAAGCGAGAATCAGGGAACTGGAAGGCGACGAGCAACAGCCGCGCCAGTCCGGCGGCTTTCTGGATACGATGCGCGATACGCTGCTCGGACCGGGCCAGAGCCGTGGCTCGGTTCCCAGCGTCCGGCGCGGCGACAGCGCGCAGCGCCCGGTATGGAATGACAACCGATATACCGACCAGGCAGACCCGCGCCCGAACACCGATCCCCGTCAGGGCGGTGGCGGACTGTTTGGCGGCGGCAATCCCGGAGGCGGCGGCGGATCGTTCCTCGGAACTGCAGCGGCGACAGCAGCCGGCGTGATCGGCGGATCGATGCTGATGAACAGCATCCGCGGCATGACGGGCGGCGGTGGCCAGCAGCAAGGCCTCAGCGGTAACACGGCGGGCACCGGAAGCAAAAATCCGGACGGCGATTCGTCCGGTGGCAATCTCGCACGAGATGCCGGCGTCAACGATGTCGGCAAGGGCGGCGACAGCAGCCAGCGTCAAGGTTCCTACGATCAGGCTCAGGCCGACGCCGACCAGGATCAAGATCAGGACCAGGATGACGACGATTACGATTCCGCCGACTTCGATTCAGGCGACAGCGACTTCGGCTGATTGACGCCGGCTTACTCAAGGAAAAACGGCCGCTGATATCAGCGGCCGTTTTTCTTGCTTTCGAGTTTTTCAGATCACGACGACGCGGGTGCCTACATTCACGCGGCCATAAAGATCGATGACGTCTTCGTTGCGCATCCGGATGCAGCCCGATGATACGGCTGTACCGATGGTCCAGGGTTCATTGGAGCCGTGGATGCGATAGAGCGTCGAGCCGAGATACATCGCGCGCGCGCCAAGCGGATTTTCAGGACCGCCTTCCATGTGGCGTGGCAGATCGGGGCGGCGTCGGAGCATTTCCGGCGGCGGAGTCCAGGCCGGCCACTCTTTCTTGGCGGAGATTTGTTTCACGCCCGACCATGTGAAGCCCGGCTTGCCGACGCCGATGCCGTAGCGCAGCGCGCGACCGTTGCCTTGCACGAGGTACAGAAACTTGTTCGGCGTATCGACCACCAGCGTTCCCGGCGCATGCCTGCCGTCGTACTCGACAACCTGCTTCTCGAACTTCGGATCGACGTCGGGACGGCCCGGCTCAATCGAAACGTCACCCTGACGCATGGCGTTCTGCGGGTCCATCGGCGGCAAACCGCCGCGTGACGGCGGCATCTGCTGATAGCGCGGCTGCTGCTCGTAACGCGGGTCACCCGACTGGCCGCCGCTGAAGAGATATTCGATGAATCCGCCGCCCATGCTGGATCGCTCGTTATAGGCGACCCTGATCGGCATCTGCGGATTCGATGGCTGCTGGCCGTAGATCACGCGCGGCTCGACGGCGTAAACTTCGCCATCGATCGCGAAAGCCTGAAAGGAATTGACGCCAAGAAGCGATGCACCGGCGGCAAGCGCGATGGGAAGTTTTCTGAACATCGACGTACTCTGCACTGTTTCGTCGTTAACGCGCGGACAGCGCGCCTGAACACGATCCATTTAAGTTTGAATTCGCGTCGGTTTGGTAAACAAAACCGGGCTTTGGATTCACCACGTCGCCAATTGCGCGCTGTTCTTCCCGACAGCGTTTATTTTCGATGAATGCGCGATGGTCATGGTTAACCAACCGTGTGCACGGTAGCGGTTGCCAAACGGTGTTCCGCATGAACCTCGCGTTAAATGACGCCGGGCTACAACCGCGTCATCGGGGAATTGGGGACACCAATGGCTACTCAGCGCAAGCGCTTTCGTATTGAAGACATGCAATCCGGCGATGTGCCGGCATTTAATCTCGGTGAGGGAGAAGTTATCCCGCATCATCACGAAATCATGAGCGAGCTTCGCGCCATCCGCGCGCAGATGGCGAGTTCGCACGGTGCCGCAGCGGCAACGCAGGACGGCCCTGTCACCACCCAACAATTGATGGACGCGCAATTGCTGTTGAATACCTATCGCGCACAGATCGAGCAGTGCGAAAAACTCAAGGTCGAACTCGATCTGATCCATGACGCCATCAGCCGCACCAAGCAGGAAATCGCCGTGCTTCACGGCAAGAGCTTCAGCGGCGACGAAATGGCCAAGGTGACCGGCGAACTCGGAGCCGTTGTCGGAGGCACCGAAGAAGCCACCCAGCAAATTCTCGAAGCTGCCGAAGCAATCGATCAGGCCGCGAGTGCGCTCGCCAAGCCGATGTCGCCCGATCAGCAGTCACAGCTCAGCGAGGAGATTCAGGATCGCGTCGTCAGCATTTTCGAGGCCTGCAATTTCCAGGATCTCACCGGCCAGCGTATCAGCAAGGTAATGACGACGATGAAATTCATCGAGCATCACATCAATGTCATGATGGACATCTGGGGCGGCGTCGATGCGATCAAGCAGCACGCCCCGGCCATCATCGACACCCGCGTCGGCGATGCCCGCCTGCTCAACGGCCCGAAAGGCACCGGCGACGAGGGCCATGCGTCGCAAGACGATATCGACGCGCTGTTCGACTGAAATTCAACGAATGCGGACCGGCTCGGGTTTACCTAAGCCGGCCGCCGGATCGCCGCGAAGCATGCGAGCGCCAGCAGGACGACCGCGACGGATATTCCAAGGGCTACCTCATCGGACCAGCGGTCGATCACGTAAGCCAGCGCGAACGGCGCCAGCGCCTGGAGAATTTGCGCCGACCGCGAAATGCGCCCCACCACGCGCCCGTAACCTGTCGCCCCGAACATCGCCAGCGGCAGCGCGCCACGGGCGATGGTCACCACTCCGTTGGCCGCGCCGTAAATCAGGGCGAACAGCGCCGCGACGCCGGGCGAGAACCCTGCGACTGCCAGCAGGATAAAGGCGCAGGCCATCAGCGCCATCGAGACCCGCGCCACCCACAGCGGATGCAGCCGCCCACCGGTCACGAAATCCGCCAACCGCGTCAACACCTGGGCTGGCCCGATGAGCGCGCCGATAATCACGCCCGTGCCGGCATCGATCCCGCCACGCTGCATGATCGCAAGCAGATGCGTGGAGATACCCGACAGCACGAACGCGTGGGCGGCAAATCCCATGGCCATCAGAACGAACGGCGCACCAGCGGCCGGAATGATCTTCGCAAGCTTGATGGGCGGAGAGCCCGCTGCCGCAGGCGGCAGTACATGCACGGCATTGCGCGGCAGAGCGAATGCGTGGAGAGGAGCCACGACGAAAGCCAGAACACCGGCGAAAACGAAATAAGCGCTGCGCCATCCGCCATGTTCAATCAACAGATGGGTCACGGGCCATGCCACGGTGGAGGCGAGGCCACCGGCAAACGTCACCAGCGTGATCGGCCGCCGCGACGCCATCCCGAAAATGCGTGCCAGCGTGGTGAATGCCGGGTCGTACAGGATCGACGCCATTGCGACGCCAATCAGCACCCAGCCGGCGAGATACACCGCATAATGATCCGCCAGCGGCAGGATCACGAGGCCGAGCGCGCCGACCAGCGCACCGAACGCCATCACGAGATTTCCACCATGCCGGTCGATCAGCCCGCAGGCGAGCGGCGAGCATAGACCCGACACGCCCAGCGCGACGGAAAACCCGGCAAGCACTTGCGTCAGCGACCAGCCGTGAGCGGCGGCGATATGGGTCATGGTCAGCGCGGGCGGATAGAACAGAACGCCCCAGCCCAACACCTGCGTGATACAAAGAACAGCGATAGCCCGCGTCGGACCGGACATCAGCACCGCAGTCCGGTCTTCACGTTCGCGCCTTGCCTGTTCGAGACGTCATTCGTGCAAGAAGTACGGGGGGCTGCCGCTAGGCGCGGGGAGCGCAGCGCACATACACCATGGTTCCATAACGGCCCGATGCATCCTTGTCGATGAACCGGGTCATCAGCACGCGTCCGTCGAAGGAAACGATCTCGCGATCTTTCTCGCCTCCCGCCGGGCCGGCCGGGCCGATATAGTTCTTGCCGCTCTGGCTGCCTTTGAGGCGCAGCTCCTGCGGCGTGGCTTCGTCCGGAAGATGCATGATGACGCCGCCGGAGGTGCCCTGCCCGATCACATAGGGATTTTTGCACTGGCCGCGGGCCGCGGTTTCGGTGCGGGTCCGATCGTCCGGCTTGTGGAAAGAGGCAAGACCCCACCGGCCGACGATTTCGTCGGCGCGAATGGTAGCCGGAATTTCAGGGGCAAGTGCCGGTTCCTGTACCGTGGGCTGTGACCCGAAACCGCCGAAACCTCCAAAACCTCCCCCGCCGCCGCAGCCGCCGAGAAAGCCGGACAGCACCGAGGCGGCCATCAGAGTGACGATCCTGCGTGCGTTAGATGGCTCGATCATCTTGATCATAATGTCTCCCGGCAAATACCTTGTACCGCGCCCGACCGAACTGACGAGCCGGAACACCACGCTGCGGATGATGGGGTCCAATCAACTACGCCCGTGACGCTTTTTGGTTTCCAGAGCATCCTATATTGGCCTCACCAAGGCCTTAAGGCCTTGCTTGACAGGATCGGCGGCAGCCAATATTCCCCACAACCGACATTAGCACTCTTGGAGCGTGATTGCTAAGGGTATGGCTACGCCCTCTCAGTGGTTGGCTTGGCCCCATTATCCACGACCCGCGCTTCGCCGCACGTCAAATCTTACAAACAGAGCCCAAAGGACATCGGATGGCCAAGACAACATTTCGCCCGCTGCATGATCGCGTCGTCGTCAAGCGCATCGACGCTGACGAGAAGACAAAAGGCGGCATCATCATTCCCGACAGCGCCAAGGAAAAGCCCTCGCAGGGTCAGGTCGTCGGCGTTGGACCGGGTGGCCGCGATGAGGCCGGCAAGCTGATCCCGATCGACCTCAAGGTCGGCGACAAGGTGCTGTTCGGTAAGTGGTCGGGCACCGAAGTGAAACTCGATGGCGAAGAACTCCTCATCATGAAGGAGTCGGACATCATGGGCGTGCTGAAGTAAGGCGCGGCCACAATCGCCGTTATCCTCGCAGGGTGAACGGCTCAATGAAGATCGCATCGACCGTTATCCTTCGAGGCTCGCGCCAGGCGCCGCTCGCACCTCAGGATGACGGAAACCCACATCATCAGGAGAAATGCCCATGGCTGCAAAAGACGTAAAATTCTCGGGCGACGCACGTGACCGCATGCTGCGTGGCGTCGATATTCTCGCCAACGCCGTCAAGGTCACGCTCGGCCCGAAGGGCCGTAACGTCGTGATCGACAAGAGCTTCGGCGCACCGCGCATCACCAAGGACGGCGTCACCGTCGCCAAGGAAATCGAACTTGAAGACAAGTTCGAGAACATGGGCGCGCAGATGCTGCGCGAAGTGGCCTCCAAGACCAACGACACCGCGGGCGACGGCACCACCACCGCGACCGTGCTGGCGCAGGCGATCGTGCGCGAAGGCGCGAAGTCCGTCGCCGCCGGCATGAACCCGATGGACCTCAAGCGGGGCATCGACATCGCGGTTGCCGCCGTCGTCAAGGATATCGAGAAGCGCGCCAAGCCGGTGGTTTCGTCCGCCGAAATCGCGCAGGTCGGCACCATTTCGTCGAACGGCGACGCCGCCATCGGCTCCATGATCGCCAAGGCGATGCAGAAGGTCGGCAACGAGGGCGTTATCACGGTCGAGGAAAACAAGGCGCTCGAAACTGAAGTCGATATCGTCGAGGGCATGCAGTTCGACCGCGGTTATCTCTCGCCGTATTTCGTCACCAATCCCGAGAAGATGACGGCTGAACTGGAAGACGCCTACGTCCTCCTGCATGAGAAGAAGCTGTCAGGTTTGCAGGCCATGCTGCCCGTGCTCGAGGCCGTGGTGCAGACCGGCAAGCCCCTCCTGATTATCGCGGAAGACATCGAAGGCGAGGCACTTGCCACGCTTGTGGTGAACAGGCTTCGTGGCGGCCTCAAGGTCGCCGCCGTGAAGGCTCCGGGCTTCGGCGACCGCCGCAAGGCGATGCTCGAAGACATCGCGATCCTCACCGGCGGTCAGTTGATCTCCGACGACCTCGGCATGAAGCTCGAGAGCGTGACCCTGAAGATGCTCGGCCGTGCCAAGAAGGTCGTGATCGACAAGGAAAACACCACCATCGTCAACGGTGCCGGCAAGAAGTCCGACATCGAAGCCCGCGTGAACCAGATCAAGGCACAGGTCGAGGAAACCACCTCGGACTACGACCGTGAAAAACTCCAGGAGCGTCTGGCCAAGCTCGCCGGCGGCGTCGCGATCATTCGCGTCGGCGGTGCCACCGAGATCGAAGTGAAGGAAAAGAAGGATCGCGTCGAGGACGCGCTTAACGCAACCCGCGCAGCCGTTCAGGAAGGCATCGTGCCGGGCGGCGGAACGGCGCTGCTGCGCGCCAAGAAGGCGGTCGGCCGCATTCACAATGACAACTCCGACGTGCAGGCCGGCATCAACATCGTGCTGAAGGCGCTGGAAGCTCCGATCCGTCAGATCGCCGAGAACGCCGGTGTCGAAGGTTCCATCGTCGTCGGCAAGATCCTCGACAACAAGACCGAGACCTTCGGCTTCGACGCTCAGAACGAAGAGTACGTCGATATGGTTGCCAAGGGCATCATCGATCCTGCCAAGGTGGTTCGCACCGCATTGCAGGACGCCGCCTCGGTCGCCGGTCTCCTCGTCACGACCGAAGCCATGGTCGCCGACACGCCGAAGGAAGCAGCACCGGCGATGCCGGGCGGTGGCGGCATGGGTGGCATGGGTGGCATGGGTGGCATGGGTGGCATGGGCTTCTGAGCCAAACACGCGCCTCAACGACATCAAAGGCCGCCTGCGGGCGGCCTTTTTTATTGTCTGGAGTTCAAGAATTTCCGCGACAATCCGGCCGGGTTTTGAGATTGTCCCCGCCGATGGCGAACCGCCGCTTCGATTCAGGATCAAAGACGATGAGAAAATGGATGATTGGCTGTGCCGCTGTTGTTCTGGGCGCAGGTTCATGGTCGATGGCAAACGCGCAGGCAAGCAAGGATGGAGCAAAATCTGCACCGGCCACAACCGAGATTCGTTATTTCGCGGCGCTGGGCGATTTACTGGGCGACCTGCCGGTCGATGCCTTCATCAAGGAAACACGCCAGGGCAATAAAGTCGTCTCGGCGGTACTCGACGTCTGCTATTCGATGTCCACGACGTCGGATCGCAAGGACCGCTTTGCCATCGAGTTGAAGCCTGAAGGAGAAAAACTCAGCGGCACCGGACAGAGTTTGGAAAACAAGACGCCCATCACGGTTAATCTCATTCGCAAACAGGCGGGCAAGTCGATATCGTTCGACGGCAAGATCGTTGTCGGGACCAATGTTACATCGGTGTCGTCGCCTGACAACACTGACACCGACGAAAAGGAATTCCAGCAACTCCAGGTCGTCGATGACGATCTCGCCGAAGCGCCGAAGGATTTCACGCAAGCGTCGCCGCAATCGGTGGCCGTCAGGGTCAAACGCGAAGCATTTATCGACCTCGTCAAGAGCCTGAAAGACCAGAACGTGCAGATCGCGCTCGACAGTATCGCGACCGATTGCAACGTGCTGCGGACGGGTCATCAGGTGTTGCGGCTGATCGTCGATCCGGCGCGCGGACCGGATCTTATCGCAAAATTGAAATCAGCGCCCGGAGTTGCCGGAGCCGGATGGACGTCCGGCACCTACGACATGGAGCGCGCAATTCGTTTCGCCGCGGACGGCTGGCGCGACGCCGGCAAATTGAACCGGGAAAAACTCGCGACCGCGCTTGCATCGGTGGCTGCACGGGTGCTGTCGGCGAAGCCGGCGACTTCCACATGGAACGACACCACTGGTGAACTCACCTTTGCCATCAAGCGCTCCAGCCAGCTGGCTCCGGAACTCGGCCTCACCGAAACCCTGGAAATTACAGCGCTGGTCGGACCGGACAGACCCGGCGCCAGCGACCGGATGATCGTGTGGATCGGCGTGCCGTCCAGCAAGACCTCCGACGACAGCGCGGGCGCGCATTTGAAGTTCGCCGAGAATTCAGGCGGCGAGGAAGAAAGCACTTTCAATGACGACGACGGCATGATCCGGGCGCTCGCCGCCGAGCTGAAGGGTCAGCGCTGGGACACTGACAAATCGTCATGGAAATAGCGCGCATCCCCACCCGCATCCGCAGTCGCGGGGAGCGATAGCGAATGGCGCGGTACGATGCGGTCATCATTGGCGCCGGCCTCGGCGGGCTCACGGCCGGAGCGATCCTGGCGCGGGCGGGGCGCAAGGTGCTTGTGGTCGAGCGCAGCAATTCCGTCGGCGGCGCGGCATCGAGCTACAAGGTCGGCGATCTGTTCGTCGAAGGTTCGCTGCACGAAACCAGCGATCCACACGATCCGCGCGATCCGAAGCATGGGCCGCTGACGAGAGCCGGCGTCCTCGATGCCGTGACATGGGTTCCGAGCGGCAGGTTCTACGAAGTCCGTGGCGGCCCCGTCGGCGCGCCGTTCACGCTGCCGGACAATTTTGCGGCCGCGCGTCAGGCGCTGACGCAACGATTCCCGGAAGAGCGAGACGGCATCGAGCTATTACTGGGCGAGATGGAGCAGATCGCTTCGGCGATGGGAACGCTGTCGCGCGGAACACGCGCGTTCAGAAATCCGCTGGAGGCGCTGAACGCCCTTCGCAAATTTCTGCCGGCGGTGCGCGACTGGACCCTGTCGTTGTCGCAGAAAATCGATCGCGTGTTCGGCGGCAACGAAGCCGTCAAGGCCGCGCTCGCAGCCAATCTCTCATACTATCACGACGACCCGGAGACCACTTCGTGGGTGTTCTTCGCCATGGCGCAAGGCAGCTATTTGCTCAGTGGCGGACGCTACGTCCAGGGCGGATCGCAACGCTTATCCAGCGCGCTTGCGCGCGTGATAAAAAAATCGGAGGGCAGCGACGTCATCCTGCGGCGCGTGGCCAGTTCCATCGACACCGACACGAACGGCCGCGTCCGCTCGTTGACGCACACCGCGAAGGACGGCAGCGATCCGCAGACCGTGGAAGCTCTGCGCATTGTCGGCAACGCAGCGCCCGAGACCTTGGCCGCGCTGCTGCCTGACGAGAGCGGCAAAAAACTTCTCGCCGCCTATGCCAGCCGTCAGCCCTCGATCTCGCTGTTTGCATTGACGCTTGGCCTGTCCAGGCCGCCGCGCGAATTCGGCATCAGCAGCTATTCGACCCAGTTGCTGCCGGACTGGATGACGAGCCTCAATGACTACGCCAGGGCCACCGCATTGATGGCCGATGAACCCGGCAGCCGGATGCCGCCGCTTGCCATCGTCGATTATGCAGCCATCGACTCCGGGGTTCCCACACCGCCTTATGCCCTCTCCGTCGTCGGGCCCGATGCACTGTCAAACTGGAACGATGGAGACCAGGATGAATATCGCGCAAAGCGCGCGCGTTGGCAGGACGCCATCGTGGCTTACCTCGACGGACACTATCCGGGTCTCGCTGGCGCCGTCGCCGCGTCATCGTTCAACACCGCGCTGTCGGTGCGGCAATATCTCGGCGCGCCGCAGGGCGCTGTGTACGGGTTCGCCCCGACGCCGCCGCGCTCGCTGTTCGCCGGGGCGCAACGCACGCATGCGACATCTATCCCCGGGCTTTGTCTGGCGTCGGCCTATGCCGGGTTCGGCGGATATACCGGCGTGATCCAGTCGGCGGCAGCTTGCGCGGATACGATCCTGGGCGAACGCTGACGTTCGATCAGTTCGTGTTCAGCCGAAACCGCAAGGTCTTCGCCCCGATGAACGACACGAAATCCCCCTGCCGCTTCCAGGCGGCCGCGTCGCTCAACGCATTCACTAGAGCATCGTCTGCCTGTGAGCGATCCGGCGAGCAACCGCGATCCTGCAACGGGCCCGGGACGAAGATGACGGTGTCATTGGCAACCGAAAACTGGCCCTTGCCGGACTTGCACCACAGGTCGAGCAGCGCTTCGCCGCTGTCGCCGATCTCAAGCGTCGGAATTTTCTTCGATCCAGGTTGAGGCGCGGCATCGAGCGTCATTTCCGCCCCGAACGGAAATTCGCTGGCGGCATATGCTGTCCCGTTTGCAAGAGTCATCGCAACCAAAGCGAAAGCAAATGCGGCGTGTCGCAGAATTGTCATTGGCAGCGATCCTGAAAATTTTCTGTGCGCGCGTTCTAGTGATTATGTGCGTCATTTACCAGCATGGGCGCTGCCGAAATTTGACGCTCGGCCTTCAGACCCTGCAGCTTCCGCGCGCAGATGAGTGACGCGTGCGAAGCAGCCGTCACATCAAGCGCTGATAGCCGCGAACGCCACGCGACATCAAAAATGCTCACAATGCCGCGAACTGAGATGGCTCCCCGGCCCTCGCCGTTGGCTCATGCTAGGGTGAATCGGTCAGGACAAGAGATCGCAGGGCAGGCGATTAGCGGCGTTCGTCACGATATTGAAATTATACCATAATTTCATAGCTTTAGATGATACCCAAGGAGTTATAATCTGTGAACGGCATTGGCTCGACGCTCTCGAATGTGTGGCGAATTGCTGCACCTTATTTTCGGTCTGAGGACAAATGGGCGGGGCTTGGCCTGCTGGCGGCCGTCGTCGCCATCGAGCTTGCGTCGGTCGCCATCAACGTCCTGCTGAATTCGTGGAATAACCGCTTCTACAACGCACTCCAGGAGCGCAACTGGGACAGCTTCGTCGCCGAGATTATTTACTTCGCCGTGATCGTTGCGATTTTCATCGCACTCGCGGTGTATCAGCTTTACCTCAATCAGTGGCTCCAGATCCGCTGGCGCAAATGGATGACCGAGCGCTATCTGGGCGACTGGCTTAACAATGCCAATCACTACCGGATGCAGCTTCAGGGCGACGCTGCCGACAACCCCGACCAGCGCCTGACGGACGACGTCAAGTTATTCGTCGATCGCACGTTGAACATCGGCATCGGCCTTTTGAACGCGGTGGTCACACTTGTCTCTTTCGTTGTCATTCTGTGGAGCCTGTCGAGCGCCGCGCCGCTGCACCTGTTCGGCAGGGACATCGACATTCCAGGTTACATGGTCTGGGGCGCGCTGATCTATGCCGCCCTCGGCACATGGCTGACGCATCTGATCGGACACCCGCTGGTCGGACTCGATTTCAGACAGCAGCGGTTCGAGGCCGATTTCCGTTTCAACCTCGTGCGCGTCCGTGAAAATTCCGAGCAGATCGCCCTGCTGCAAGGTGAAGCCGCCGAGCGCGAGCGGCTGCTGGCGCGGTTCGGACATGTCGTCGAAAACTGGCTCGGCATCATGAGCCGGACCAAGAAAATCACTGCATTTACGGCGAGCTACTCGCAGGCGTCCGTGATCTTTCCGTATATTCTGGTCGCGCCGGCCTACTTCGCCAACAAGATGCAACTCGGCGGCATGATGCAGACCGCGTCCGCCTTTGGCAGCGTGCAGGGCGCACTGTCATTCTTCATCTCGACCTACCGCACTCTTGCCGAATGGCAGGCCGTGGTCGCCCGTCTCGACGGCTTCGAGGCCGGCATCGACGCCGCAAAAGCACTCGCTGCCAGCCCTCAATCGATCCATGTCGTCGCGGCACCCGGCACCGGGATCAGCCTCGACAAATTGCTGCTTCAGTTGCCCAACGGCAAGCCGCTGATGGAAGCCGCCGGTTTCAAATTGCGAAGCGGCGAGCGCACGCTGGTCACAGGACCATCGGGGTCCGGAAAATCGACGCTGTTTCGCGCCATCGCCGGCATCTGGCCGTTCGGCAAGGGCGTCATCTCGATTCCGAAAGATGCGACACTGATGATGCTGCCGCAGCGTCCCTATTTCCCCGTCGGCCCGCTGTCCGCCGCGATCACCTATCCCGCAAAGGAAGCCACATTCAGCGCAGCGAGACTGAGCGAGGTTGTGAACCTCGTGGGGCTCCCGGCCCTCGCGCCACGATTGGCGGAAGAAGGCCACTGGAACCGGACGCTGTCGCTTGGCGAGCAGCAACGCCTCGGCATTGCGCGTGCGCTTTTGCACGCGCCGCAATATCTGTTCCTCGACGAGGCCACCGCGTCGCTCGATGAGCCATCCGAGGAAATGCTCTATCGTCTGATCGTGGAGAAGTTGCCCGGCACCACCATCGTATCGATCGGCCATCGCAGCACGCTCGATGCTTTCCACCAGCGCCGGGCGTCGCTGGTACGAGATGGCGAGCAATTCACGATCGGGGACATGACGAAGCCGACGTGATGAACGGCAGCAGACGCATCGCGCTGTTACAGCCAGCGCTCGGGCCAAGGCTGGCGGCGGACCCAGCGATGCCAGACAAATGCGAACGCCGTCAGCAGCAGCGCCCCTGCAAGCACAGGGGCGACGATGAATGTCCACGGAAGATTGGCCGACACCACCAGTAACGGGTTGATGCCCGCGGGGGGATGAAACGTCCTGGTCAGGAACATCGCCAGCACGGCCAGCCCCACTGCGGCAGCAGCGGCCCAGGGCACTGCCCAAGGCATCACCGACGACTGAGATCCAGTGGCGTGAGCCACCACCAGCCCCACCAGCGTCGCCACCAGATGACCGCCGATGAGTGCGCGGGGCTGCGCCGGCGTGGCGTCGGGCGATCCGATCACAAGCACGATCGAGGTCGCAAACGGGATCACCGCGAGCGGATAATTCAGTCCGGCGGACAGGAATTCCATGGCGCCGATGGCTATGGCGGCACCGAGCCCTGCAACTGCGCCGGCAGCCCACCTGCGCTTGCTCTCATGGTCGAGAAAACCAGAGGTCTTCTTTCGCCAATGCTGATTCACGACGAACTCATTGAGACGAGCCATGCAAAAGAAAAAGGGCGGCAGATTTCTCTGCCGCCCTGAGGCTCTCGATGAAAAAGATTACTTCAAGCCGCTGAGCGTCGCATCGGCCGAAAGCTTGGCGATGAACTGATCGCCGCACCACTTGGAGCCGACACCGGTGTTGATCGGGGTAATGAAGGTCGTACCCGTTCCCGTGAAGTCGCTGGTGAAGGCGTTGCAGTTACCCTTGCTCAGGTCGGTGCCCGAGTAGCGGAGGTCGAGGGTGAGCACCTTGTAGGTGAAGCCAACACCGACGTTCCACGTGTTGTAGTCAGCGTAGTTGATTCCCGGACCGATGCCAGATGCTACAATCGAATAGAACCCGTCAGACGTGCCCAGCCACTGGCGGCCGAATTCACCCGAGATATAGGCTCCGACACCCGAAGTGCCGAACATCGTGCCCGGCGCGGTGAGCTTGGCGGTGACCGAAGCGTAGGTGCCGTCAGCGCCCGTGTTCAGGAAGTTCGGCGAGTAGAACACGTTGCCGCCCATCGTGAACATGTCGTTGAAGGTGTAGTTCACCTTGCCGAAGACTTCGTAGAAGCTGACGTCAGCCTTCATCACGTTGCCGTTGACAAGCACGTTCGAGCCGGCGGGGCAGAGAGGAACGCCAGTGATCGGATTGGCTTCGATGCACTGTCCACCTGGATACAGGTAGCCCCAGACACCGAAGTCGAAGGCGACGGGGCCGAACGTTGGGCGGATACCGCCATAGACGTCGATTTCAGCCGCTGCGCGGTTGGCGAAGGAAATGCTCGCGCCGCCGACACCGGCGTAAAGCTGCAGGTTCGGACTGACGTTGTAGCGCGGCTCGAAGTAAGCGGAGACCGCACCTTCCCTGTTCGACTGCGTGACGCCGCGGAACACGTAATTGCTCATAACCGCCGCACCGAAGGCGAAGTCCCAAGGCGAAACCACCGCAATCGGCGGAGCCTTGGTGTAAACTCTGCCCAAATCAGCAGCTGATGCTGAACCCAGACCCATTGCAGCAACCGCTGCGATCGCAAAACTTACTTTCTTCATGACGATCCCCATCATCGTTAAATTCAGTGCGACTGCCGAAGGTCTGAATGACAAGCGTTAATCGACTGCGGAATTACATTCTCGTAAAACCAATTTGCTGGCCAAAGCCCGATACCGAAAGCAAAAAACCCAAGCAAATGCCGCCTTTTTAGGCGTTTGAACGCTTCCAGAAGATGTTTTGTCGCAGTGTGGCATTCAGACAACAGATTTTAGCCGCATTTGTGCTTTTCCAGCTGCAAAACCGGCCGATAATCCCGCAATCCACACCAATTCAGCCGGCAAAACACCTGACGAAGCGCGTGGAATGCGGCCTCCAGACTCCCGATGGGCCGAATCGGCAAGTCGCTCCG
>JAZKGC010000125.1:0-2630 GCA_040386115.1 Pseudomonadota bacterium | reverse complement strand
CCGACGAGCCGGGCCTCGAAGGATTCACCGCGCGGTGTTGCCAGCGTGGTGAGCAGTGACCAGTATTCGCGTGGAATGAATTTTTCGATTTCGAGTTCGCGGTCGCAGACCAGCCGCAACGCGACAGACTGCACGCGACCTGCGGATCGTGCGCCCGGCAGCTTGCGCCATAGCACCGGCGAGAGCGTGAAACCGACCAGATAGTCCAGCGCACGGCGCGCCAGGTAAGCATCGACCAGTGCGCCGTCGATCTGGCGCGGATTCTTCATCGCCTCGGTGACGGCCTGCTTGGTGATGGCATTGAAGACGACGCGCTCGATCTTCTGGTCCTTGAGCGCGCGCTTCTCTTTCATGATCTCGAGGACGTGCCAGGAAATGGCTTCGCCTTCGCGATCGGGGTCGGTTGCAAGGATCAGCTTGTCCGCACCCTTGAGCGCCTTGGCGATTTCGTTGAGGCGGGCGGCCGCCTTGGGATCGTTTTCCCAGATCATCTGGAAATTGGCCTCCGGATCGACCGATCCGTTCTTGGCCGGGAGATCGCGGACATGGCCATACGAGGCCAGAACCTCATAGGAGGAGCCCAAATACTTGTTGATCGTCTTGGCCTTCGCAGGCGACTCGACAATGACGAGATTCATTTTATTCCAATGGCTTACTGGGGATACGCGGGCCGGAATCGGAAGATTCCATCAGGCTGGCTTGCTCGATACATGGGTAAAAGGGGGTCCGCTGTCAAATCGCCACATAGTGATTGGGCAGGGAACGGACCCGTAAGTGAATTGAATATTGTCCTAAGTACACCTGATGATTGTGCACTTATTGCGTGTATTTATATAAAATACTCTTTATAGGCAGTTGGATGCGCATGCCTGGAAGAGGTGGCCCCATGACCGCACGCGAGGGACGCAGCGCTCGCCCGCTACCTGATTCAGGCGTGGCCAAAGACGGAGGCGCGGCGGAAGCGGCGAACTTTGTCGCCAATGCAACTGCCGAATTAGCCCAACTCGCAAGGCGACACGATCTCGAAACGCTCGGATACTTGCTGGACATGGCGCAGCTGGAGGCGAACGAGATCGTCCGGCTGCATATCAAGCCGGAGAAGTCCTAGTCTGGATCTGCTCAGGCTACGGGCACCACCATGGTGTCGGCCTGTTGGAGCACCCGCCCGTCTTGTGCGCGTATTTCCAGTTTCCGCAACGGGCGGCTTGTTTTGCGGTCGAGCAGCACGGCGAATTCCTCGTCCGGCTTGAACGAAAACTCCTCGCCCCACTGGCGCAGCGCCACCATGATCGGGAAAAGCCCGCGTCCCTTCGGTGTCAGCACATATTCCTGATAGGCGCTGCCGTCGGATGCGGGCTGTTCTTCGAGAATGCCTTCGGCAACCAGCGTGCGCAGCCGCACCGCCAGAATGTTTTTCGCTACCCCGAGATCTTTCTGAAAGGCGCTGAAGCGGCACGTGCCCCTCATGGCGTCGCGCACGATGAGCAGCGACCAGCAGTCGCCGATCGCGTCAAGCGACCGCGCGATAGGGCAGCGGTCTTTCGCTAAACTCGTTCGCTTCAAAGTCTCGCCTCCGAACACGCGATTGTGGTTGCAATATAAAACCAGAATAGCTATCTGGCAAGTGTAGTTTCGAAATGCAACCAGATTGAAAACGCAGACATAGGAGAGTTCCATGCGGCTAAAGGGTAAAACGGCATTCATCACCGGCGGCAACAGCGGGATCGGCCTCGCCACCGCGAAGCTGTTCGTAGCGGAAGGTGCGCGTGTGGCGGTCACGGGGCGGGATCAGGCCAGACTTGATTCCGCGGCGGCAGAATTGGGACCGAATGCCATTTGCCTCAAAGCCGACGCCACGGATGTCGAGCAGATTGAAGGCGCGATTGCGCAGGCGGTGAAAAAATTTGGCAAGCTTGATATCGTATTTGCCAACGCGGGGATCCCGGGTAACACACCTGTGGGCGGCACCACGCTCGAAGCATTCGAGACTGTCATCAAGACCAATCTAACTGGTGTGTTCTTCACGGTGCAGGCGGCGTTGCCGCATCTGAACGATCACGCATCCATCGTCCTCAATGGATCGGTCATCTCTGTGCTCGGCAATCCGGGTTACTCGGCTTACGCGGCGACCAAGGCCGGCGTGCGCGCGATGGCGCGCGTGATGGCATCCGAATTGTCGCCGCGCGGCATTCGCGTCAACGTCGTCTCGCCGGGCGGAACGCGCACGCCGATCTGGGGAGCGGCCATTGCAACACCTGAAGCGGAAAGGGCGCTTGAGGCGAGGTTTGCACGTTCGGTACCGCTGGGGCGGATGGGCGAAGTCGAGAATATCGCCAAGACGGTGCTATTTCTCGCGTCGGACGATGCAGCGTACGTGCAAGGGCAGGAGATTTTCGTCGATGGCGGTTCGACGGCATCTCCAGCCGGTGCGCCGATCTATCGGGGGTAGGCTTACTGGCGTCATTCCGGGGCGTGCGTGAAACGCGCGAACCCGGAATCTCGCCGCGCTCATCATTTTTCACATCGAGATTCCGGATCGGCCCGCTTTCGCGTGCCGTCCGGAATGACGTTCTCTATATTTCACACCAGCGACACCATCCCGCCGCCGTGGCGCTCCAGCCGTCCCGCCA
>JAZKGC010000124.1:22388-25814 GCA_040386115.1 Pseudomonadota bacterium | reverse complement strand
CTCACTCGAGCTCGCTGCGCGGATTGGTGGGATGATCGGCGCGCCACTTCTCCATCAGTGCCTCAAGCTCGGCATCGTTACCGTCCGGCAGCACGATGCGCGCGGTCGCGAACAGGTCGCCGAAGGTGCCGAGACCCTGCGGGCCTTTGATGGGCATGCCCTTGCCCTTGAGGCGAAACGTGCGCCCTGACGAAGTGTTCTTCGGGATCGACAATTGCACCGCGCCGTCCAGCGTCGGCACGCGCACCCTGGCGCCGAGCACAGCTTCATAAAGCGTGATCGGCAGGTCGAGCCGCAGGTCGTTCCCGTCCACCTTGAAATAGGGATGCGGCGCGATGTTCACGGTGATCAGCACGTCGCCGGGACGATGGCCGGGCGCTTCCTGCCCCTGCCCCTTGAGCCGGATCTGCTGGCCGGCCTCGACGCCCGCCGGAATCTTGACGTTCAATTCCTTGCCGGTCGGCAGCCGCACGCGGCGGGTCGCGCCCTGCACGGCTTCTTCCAGCGCCACGCTCATGCTGACGTTGAGATCCAGATCGGCCGCGAACGGCGTATCGTATTCGAAGGTCTGCGCTCCGCCGCGCGCGCCGCCCATGCCAGCCGCGGCACCGGCCTGACCACCGAACATGCCCTTCAAGATATCCTCGAATGCGCCGCCGCCCCCGCCTGCGAAGCCGCCCGGCCCTCCGCCGCCCTGACGAAACGAATACTCAAAGCCGCCCGGCCCGGCGCGACGCGCACCCGTGCCGCCGCCGGGAAATCCGCCGCCCTCATAACCCTGAAATCTCGGTTTGCCCTCGGCATCGATCTCGCCGCGATCGAACTGCTTGCGCTTGTCCTCGTCGCCGAGGATTTCATTCGCCATGTTCAGTTCGGAAAAGCGGTCGGCCGCCTTCGGGTCGCCCTTGTTGGCATCGGGGTGGTGCTTCTTGGCGAGCTTGCGATAGGCGCTCTTAATCGCCGCGGCACTGGCACCCTTCTGCACCCCCAGGACCTCATAGGGGTCGCGCATCCGTCAGTTCTCCTTGCAGGAATTCAAATTTGGGCCGGTCGGCCCCTGCCCATCATTTGGGGTTATTGTGGCTTTCGCGCAACGGGGTTGAGCCGCGGCGATAGAGAGTTAGCTGGCTTCCAGAGCATAGCCTAGCTTCGCTTCCAGTTCTTAGCTTCGCTTCCAGTTCTTAGCTTCGCTTCCAAGGCTTCATATTGCGGATTTCCCAGGCTTCGCCTTTGCCGTCCCGGCAAGCTTCGCCCTGAAGCCAGCCTTCGTTGCCGCCGCGCACGTAGCTGGCAAGGAAATCCCGGCAGGTCCGGCCTTCGCTGGTGTAAGTGGTGGCCAGCGGCGTGACCGAGCCCCGCGCGCCGGTCTCAGGATTTTCCCACGGCTGGCTGGCATCCTTCTGGCCCCGGGTCAGCACGTCGGAGGCCGCATTGCGGGCCAGCGCGAGGTCGCTGTCGGTGAGATTGGTGTCGTCGTGAGAGCGCAGCACAGGGGTGATCGAGCCGGTGACGTCGGCCCGATCGTCGGCCTTGGTATCCTTGCTGATCATGTTGCCCATCCGGAGGCTGCATCCACCCGCTGCGGCGCCAAGGGCCACCACTGCCACAGCGGCGACAAGCCGCCTGATCCGCGATAGGCCACAGCCTTGGCGTGCCCTATATAGGGGACGCGCCAGAGAAGGTGTGGCACTGATGGGCGCCAGGTGACGCAACCGGATACTCCAGACATGAACGGTCCAGATCCAATCAAACACCCGGGTGAGTTAATTTCCGGTGATTTCACCGCCGCCAAGGAGCCTTTTGCGCTTTTTGCGGCGTGGTTTGCCGAGGCCGTCAGGTCCGAGCCCAACGATCCCAACGCCATGGCGCTCGCCACCGTCGATTCGGACGGGCTTCCCGACGTGCGGATGGTGCTTCTGAAGGACTATGATGCCGGCGGTTTCGTATTTTACAGCCACATCGCCAGCGCCAAGGGACGCGAACTCGCCGCCAATCCCAAAGCCGCGCTTTTGTTTCACTGGAAGTCCCTGCGCCGGCAGGTCCGCGTGCGCGGCGCGGTGAGCCGCGTCACCGACGCCGAGGCCGACGCTTACTTTGCAACGAGGCCCAAGCAGGCCCAGATCGGCGCGTGGGCCAGCAAGCAATCGCAGCCGCTGGAAAGCCGGATGGCGTTTGAGAAGGCCATCGCCGTCAACGCCGCCAAATACGGGCTCGGGGACGTCCCCCGCCCCCCCGGCTGGAGCGGATGGCGCATCGCGCCGCAGGCGTTCGAATTCTGGCACGACCGGCCGTTTCGTCTGCACGACCGCATCGAATTTCATCGCGATACCCCGGATGCCGCGTGGGCCAAGACGCGGCTCTATCCGTAAACTGAACCCGAACGCCCGAAGGCGAGACCCCTCACCCATGCCGACCTCAACGCCCGTCGACTCCAATGCGCCCAAGCGCACGCTGCTGCTGACCGGCGCCAGCCGCGGTATCGGCCACGCCACCGTGATCCGCTTTTCCAGCGCGGGCTGGCGCGTCATCACCTGCTCGCGTCACCCATTTCCCGAGCAATGCCCGTGGGACGCCGGCCCCGAGGATCACATCCAGGTCGATCTTGCGGACCACAAGGACACCGCACGCGCCATCGATGAAATCCGCGAGCGCCTCGACGGCGGCGCGCTGCATGCGCTGGTCAACAACGCGGCGATTTCCCCAAAGGGAAAAGGCGGCGCACGCATGGGCTCCATCGACACCGACGTCGATGTCTGGAGCCATGTGTTCCGCGTGAATTTCTTCGCACCCATCATGCTGGCGCGTGGTCTGCTTGAAGAACTGAAAGCGGCGAAAGGATCGGTGGTGAATGTCACCTCGATCGCGGGCTCGCGCGTTCATCCGTTTGCTGGCGCGGCTTATGCGACCTCGAAAGCAGCGCTCGCATCGCTGACCCGCGAAATGGCGGCCGACTTCGGCCGCGTCGGCGTGCGCGTCAACGCGATTGCACCGGGCGAGATCGATACCTCGATCCTGTCGCCGGGCACCGACAAGATCGTGCACGAGCAGATTCCCATGCAACGCCTCGGCACGCCGGACGAAGTCGCGAAGATCATCTATGTGCTGTGCACGGAGACGTCTTCTTATGTGAACGGCGCGGAAATCCACATCAACGGCGGCCAGCACGTCTAAAACAAAAATAGCCGGACTGATGCCCCGCTATTTGGTTTGGACGCACAGCAATCAAACGACAGTCAGCTTGACGTCGAGGTTATTTCGCGTGGCGTTGGAATATGGACACACCTGATGCGCCTTGGCGACGAGCGCTTCGGCTTCTGCGCGCTCGATGCCCGGCAGCGAGACAGTGAGCGCAACGTCGAGACCGAAACCGCCTTCCGAACGCGGACCGATACCGACATCGGCGGTGACCGTCGCATCCGCAGGCAC
>JAZKGC010000124.1:1567-22288 GCA_040386115.1 Pseudomonadota bacterium | reverse complement strand
AACTCAGGTTTTTGGGTTGTGAACTCAGGTTTTTGGCGCAAACAATCCTCAAACTGGCTCTGCCAGCATTGCTGAATATCTCACATATATCGCGCACGATATAATCGTGCAATACATATTCCGAAGATCTGCCCTGCAAAAATGCGTTGCGCGATTCAATCGCGCGCGCCTTAAATAAGGTGGCGATCCGGATTGCCGGATCGAACCGTTGAGGATTGGCCATGGCGACCCGCGCCCCGACCGCCGACGATCTGCTGAGGATCGATCACTTCGTTTGCTTCGCGCTTTATTCGGCAGGGCACGCGTTCACCCGGCTTTACAAGCCCCTGCTCGATCCGCTGGGGCTGACTTACCCTCAGTTTCTGGTGATGGTGACCCTCTGGGAGAGAGACGATCGGACGGTCAGCGACATCGGCGAGACGCTTTTGCTGGAGTCGAGCACGCTCACCCCGTTGCTCAAACGACTAGAGACTGCGGGCATGGTTCGCAGAACGCGCGACCGCGAAGACGAACGCGTGGTTCGCATCCAATTAACGCCCGAAGGCGCAGCACTGAAACAAAAAGCGGTCGGAATTCCAGCCGCTATCGGCTGCTCCACTAACCTCTCGATTCCCGAAGTGATGAAGCTGACCGCCGACATCAAGGCGCTGCGCAAAAAGCTGCTCGCCGCTCAGGCCGCGTGAATTAGCTTGCCTTCCGCTGCCGCGCGGTTGAGCGAGTTGCTTTCTTGGGCGCGCGCCGAGGCGCTGCACGAGACGCACGTGCGTGACGCTGTGCTGGTGTCTTGCCTTTCAGACTCTGCTTCAGCGCATCCATCAGGCTGATGACGTTGTCAGCCTTCGCGGGACGTTCGACGGACTTGATGGTCTTGCCCGAAGCCTTCTGCTTCACCAGTGCTTTCAGCGCATTTTCGTATTCGTCCTCTAATTTCGTCGCATCGAAATGCGCCGCCTTGGTATCGAGAATATGTGATGCAAGCTCGACCATGTCCTTCGAGATCTTTGGCGTCTTGATGTCGGAGAAGAAATCTTCCTCGTCGCGCACCTCATAAGCATAGCGCAGTGTAGTCGCGAGCAGTCCCTTGCCGAGCGGCTCGATGGCAACGACGCGCTCGCGATTCGAAAGCACCACGCGCGCAATCGCCACACGATCCTGATCCTTCATTGCATCGCGGATCACAGCAAAGGCATCAACGCCGCTCTTGCCGTCCGGCACGATGTAATAGGGATTGTCGAGATAGCGCCGGTCGATCTCGTCGCGCGGCACGAAATTGTCGATGTCGATGGTGTGGTTGCTCTCGAGCTGTACGGCTTCCAGTTCTTCCTTCTCGATGGGCACATATTCACCCTTATTGATCTCGTAGCCGCGACCCTTCTGCTCTTTCTCGACGACATCGCCGGTTTCAGAATCCACCATCTGCTGCTTCAGCCGGTTGCCGGTTTCGGTGTTGATCATGTGAAACCGGGTTCTCTCGACCGTGGTCGATGCGGGGTATAGCGCCACGGGACACGTCACCAGCGACAGCTTCAACGAACCCTTCCAATATGCACGCGGCAACATTTGCCTCTCCTGCCCAGACACAATGATCGATGGAACTTCAACGGTAACTAATGGTTTTGGTTCCTGCGGCACCACCGCCTGTGATCGTGTCCAAGCTGATTGGGATGTGTCGTGGCCCCTAAAAGTCTGAAAATCTATCGAACAAAGCGTGATTTTACCAAAACGTCCGAGCCCAGCGGCAAGACAACCGTGGCATCATCCAAGACGCGCCGCTTCGTCATTCAGAAGCACGACGCCACCCGCCTGCATTACGACCTGCGACTTGAATTCGGCGGCGTGTTCAAATCCTGGGCTGTGACGCGCGGTCCCTCGCTCGATCCGAAGGACAAGCGGCTGGCGGTCGAGGTTGAGGATCATCCGCTCGATTACGGCGATTTCGAAGGCACCATCCCGAAAGGACAATATGGGGGCGGCACCGTACAACTGTGGGATCGCGGTTATTGGATGTCGGACGATCCAGAACGCGGCTTCATGAAAGGCGATTTGAAATTCGCGCTGGAAGGCGAGAAGCTTCATGGCGAATGGGTGCTGGTGCGGATGAAACACGATCGCAACGGCGGCAGGCGCACCAACTGGCTGCTCATCAAGCATCGCGACAAATACGCACACAAAGGCAAAAAGAACGACGTCCTTATTGACAACGTATCGGTCGCGTCGGGCCGGTCGATGGAGCAGATCGCCGAAGGCAAAGGCCGGGCACCGAAGCCTTTCATGCTATCGAAATCCAACCGCGCGAAACCCGATCAGGTTTGGGACTCAAACAAGGGGCTTGCAGCCAACGAACGCAGCAAAAAGGCAGTCGCGTCCAAGGGGCAGTCGCGCCCAACCAAAGGAACGGCGAAGAAGTCTACCGTCGCAAGGCTCAAAACCAAGTCGGCATCGAAAACCTCGACCGTTAATAGGGCTGCGAAATCCACTGTCGAACTTCCCCAATTCATTCCGCCTCAGTTGTGCACCACGGTCGAACGGCCGCCGGCCGCCCACGGCTGGTTGCATGAGATCAAGTTCGACGGCTATCGCATCCAGATGCGGATCGAGGGTGATGAAGTCTCGCTCAAGACCCGTAAAGGTCTTGACTGGACTGAGAAATTCTCCTCGATTGCCAGGCAAGCCGGCAAACTTCCGGACGCTATCATCGACGGCGAAATCGTCGCCCTCGATCACCGAGGCCATCCCAATTTCGCGTCGATGCAAGCAGCATTGTCCGACGGCAAGACGGACAATCTGATCTTTTATGCCTTCGATCTGCTGTACGCTGACGGCGAGGATCTGCAAAAGCTGCCGCTGGCCGAGCGCAAAGAGCGACTGCAAGCCGTGCTCGACGGCAAGCGCAAGCGCGATGAAGGCGTGATCCGTTACGTCGAGCATTTCGAGACCGGCGGTGACGCGATCCTGCAATCGGCCTGCAAATTGTCGCTTGAGGGCATCGTCTCGAAGAAGGTGTCAGCGCCCTATCGCTCCGGCCGCTCGGACAACTGGACCAAGGCGAAGTGCCGCGCCGGACACGAGGTGGTTATCGGCGGATGGAAAAGCAACGCCGGAAAATTCCGCTCGCTGATGGTCGGCTTGCCGCATGGTGACCATCTCGCCTATGTCGGCGTGGTTGGCACCGGCTATGGACAAGCGGTGGTGAAGCGCATCATGCCCGAGCTTAAAGCCGCCGCCGCAGCCAAGAGCCCGTTTGGCGGCAACACCGTGCCGAAAAAAACCTCGGAAATGCATTGGTTGAAACCAGAATTGGTCGCCGAGATCGAGTTCGCCGGCTTCACCGGCGACGGCATGGTACGGCAGGCAGCGTTCAAAGGCCTGCGCAAAGACAAGCCGGCGAGCGAAGTCACCGTCGACAAGCCGGTGAAAACCGGCATTGCCGATCCGTCGATGACGTCTGCCCGAACGAAGATAACCAGCAGAACGAAAAAAGCAGCGAAGCCGGCGAAAGCAGCGCACTCAAAAAACAACCCTCCGACCGTCATGGGCGTCACCATCTCCAAACCCGACAAGGCGCTGTGGCCCGATGGCGGCGGCGGTGAGCCTGTCACCAAGCTCGATCTCGCAAGTTACATGGAACATGTGGGTGACTGGCTGATCGCGCACATTAAGGGCCGTCCTTGCTCGATCATCCGCGCGCCGGACGGCATCAACGGCGAGACATTCCTCCAGCGCCACGCCATGAAGGGCATGTCGAGTCTGCTTGAACTGGTGAAGATTTCCGGCGACCGCAAACCCTATCTGCAAATCGATCGCGTCGAAGGACTCGCTGTTGTCGCACAGATCGGCGGGCTCGAATTGCATCCCTGGAATTGCGCGCCAGATGAACCCGATGTGCCGGGACGTCTGGTGTTCGATCTCGATCCCGCACCGGACGTCGCGTTTTCCGCAGTCATCGATGCTGCGCGCGAGATCCGCGAGCGGTTGACAGCGCTTGGTCTGGAAAGTTTCTGCAAAACCACCGGCGGCAAGGGTCTGCATGTGGTGACGCCGCTGAAGGATGCGAAGAAAGACAAGATCGACTGGAAGACGGCGAAGGCGTTCGCGCAAGCCGTCTGCCAGCAGATGGCGGCGGACAGCCCCGAGCATTACCTGCTCAACATGTCCAAGCAACAGCGCAAGGGAAAAATCTTCCTCGACTATCTCCGCAACGATCGCACATCGACGGCAGTCTCACCGCTGTCGCCGCGTGCGCGCGACGGCGCGCCGGTCTCGATGCCGATGACATGGGCACAGGTGCGCCGCGATCTCGATCCGATGAAGTATACGCTACGGACGGTGCCGGCCTTGCTGTCGAAGACGAAAGCGTGGGCCGACTACGACAAGGCCGCGCGGCCGATCAAGGCTGCGATCGCGAAGATCTCAAAGTAGCTACAGCCAGCGTTTCCATTTAAAGAACATATACGGCAAAATCGCCGCGACCAGCATCATGACCAGCGCCATAGGGTAGCCGAATGCCCATTCCAGTTCGGGCATCATTTTGAAGTTCATGCCATAGGCGGAAGCGATCAAGGTCGGCGGCATCAGGACCACCGCCATCACCGAGAACAGCTTGATGATGTTGTTCTGCTCGAGGTTGACCACGCCGAGCATCGCATCGAGCACGAAGGTGATTTTGTTCGACAGATACGACGCGTGATCGGTCAGCGACGAGACGTCGCGCTGCAACGTCTTGAACTGCGCCTTCTGCTCCTTGCTCCAGCGGCCGGTATCCGTCTCGACGGTAACAAATGAAATCAGCCGTCCGATGGAGACGAGGCTTTCGCGCACTTTCGACGTGAGATCGCCCTTCTTGCCGAGGGTCATCAAAATCTGCGAGTAAATGCGCGCGTGGCCGCGCTCGGCGGAAGGCTCGAATATCTGCGACGACACGGTATCGACGTCGGCGCCCGCGCGCTCCAGAATGTCGGCACAGCGATCAATGACGCCGTCGAGCAGTTCAAGCAGAATTCCGTCGCCGGTGATGTTGGCAGGACAGGTGCGCGCCAGCTTGGCAGCGATCAGTTGGAACGGCTTCGGCTCATCGTAGCGCACCGTCACCAGGCGGTGGTCGGTCAGGATAAAAGTAACCGGCGTCGTGCGCGGAGCCAAAGAATCCGCGGCGCACATGAGGGTCGCTGTCATGTAGCGCGCGCCGTTCTCGATATAGAGCCGGCTGGAAATCTCGATTTCCTGCATGTCCTCACGGGTCGGAATCTCGATGCCGACCAGCTTTTCCACCGCCTTGTCCTCGCCGGGCGACGGCGTTTTCATATCGATCCAGATGGCTTCGGGAGGCAGGGCGTCGGCCTCGACATTATCGAGCTTTTTCAGCGCGGACGCGGTGGGCACGAACACTGACAACATGGGCTACCTCAGAACCGTTTTACGGGACAACGTGTCGTTCATTCGCAATCAAAGCGCAAATCTCTCCGATTCCCGCAACCCTTCAGCGACGACGGCACGACATTCAAGTGTCATGAAGACCACCCCGGTCATGGTATCCGGCGAAGAGGCGGCGCGAACCTGCGCACGCGACGCCAAGCCGACGGGTTGCAGATCAAGGTCGCAGCCTTGTTCACAAATTGGTGTTTCAGCGAGGGGCGACGAGTTTTTGAACGTCCGGGCCCATGGTGGCTGCCGGGCCTGTGGGCATTTCACGGCCCAAAGCTCCAGCGTGAGGCGCAAATGCCACAGGTGCGATGCTGCATGGCAAAACCAGCCTCGAAGTGCTGGAATTATTGCCCGTTTCGGAGCAAATAGAGGGTAACGGAATCGGAAGCATCTTCCGGCTAAATCATGCGTAGCGATACGCCTTGTGCCCATTGGAACTCGCGATATGTCCTCGTTCGGCTCGAAAATCATCGTCCTGCTCGCAGGTCTCTCGCTTGCTGGCTGCATGCAGGCGACATCGACCACTTACGAGAAGTCTCCGGAAGCTAGTCTGAAGCCTCGGGACAAGGAACTGCTGGCCAAGGCGAAGTATGAAAAGGTTGCGGTCGCCGAGCCGTTCCGGCGCGCGATCGTCAATTATCATCGCAAGGAAACGCCGGGCTCCATCGTCGTGGATTCCGACAATCACTATCTTTACTACGTGCTCGATAACGGCAAGGCGATCCGTTACGGCATCACCGTCGGCGAAGAAGCGCTTGCGTTCTCCGGCATTGCCCGCGTCGGCAACATGCAGGAATGGCCGAAATGGACGCCGACTGCCGACATCCATAAGCGCATCGAAGGCCTGCCCCAGTCGGTGCCCGGCGGCCCGGACAATCCGCTCGGCGCGCGCGCTCTCTATCTCTATCAGGGCAATCGCGACACACTGTTCCGCATTCATGGCACCAACCAGCCGGAATACATCGGCGCGTCGATTTCTTCGGGCTGCATCCGCATGACCAACGAAGACGTGATCGACCTCTACAGCCGCGCAAAACAAGGCAGCGTGGTGGTGGTGCTCGAACCCAAGCAGGGCGACTCGCCGTACAATTCCAAGATGGCGCTGCAAGGCGGCAGCGGCGGAGCCGGCCCATTCTGATAGCTACTGTTTGACAAGCATGCTGATGACAAAGCGCTGGCTGGTCCGGCGCTTTTTCTTATTGCGGTTTAACTACCTGGACGTCTTGCGAGCCGGCTTCGGCGTGTCGTTTGATCCTGGCGCAGCAGCCACTGGCGGCGCAGCGACTTTTTCCTGAGCCGCCTTCTCCTCGGCGGTCTGACGCGGCGGTGCCTCGTCCGGCCTCTCCGCAGGCATTAGAGGCGCAACCGCTGGCAGCGGATCATAGACGCCCCACTGGCAGAGTTTATAGTTGTTGCGGCGCTGGGCGAGATCGAGGTGAATGTGATCTTCGTGATACCAGTCCGAGCCCGGACCGAGGACCGTCGTGAAGCGGGTGCAGACCGTAGCCAGCACCTTCTCGCGGGTCTCACGCTGGACGGCGCGGTCGGTCAGCGAAAGCGTATCGCCGTTGGCCAGTTTGAGACCCCGCACGTCGAGTGCATTGGCCCGCCCGTGTTCGGATAGTTTCGCGCCAGCGACGCGGTTCCGGCCGCGACATGAGAACGAGTCAAAATTATCGAGTTCGCTGATCGTTGTGCCCAGTCCCGCGGCCAGCGGCACCATGTCGCTCCGAATCCAATCGGCAACTGCGGTCGCCATTGCGCAACGAAGAACGGCCGGGGGCTTGAGCGCGACACGCTGCGTCGGCGATACGACGACCGCTTCAAGGCGTACAAGATCCTCGCCGCCGCACTCCCCCGGGCCTTTGATGGGCGAAATCGAGGGCGCAATCGCTATGCTTTCCGTGAGGGCGAGCCTGCATGCGGAGGGCTCCGGCTTCGGAGGGGCCGCTGTTGCAGCCTGTGCCGGGGCGGCCTCGGCGTCGTCAGTGCTGGCTGGAGCAGGGTTCGGAACCGGCGCGACCTTGGGAGCCTCCGCGGGTCTCGGCCGCGGAAGCGGCACCGCAGCGCCGACCTGGAGCGGCCATGCCGTCCCAAGGGCCAGCAAGATAGCCGCAATAACAGGCATCGATCCCTGGCCACTGGCATGCCAGCCACAAGACCATTTGCGGCAAGCCTCGTCCGCGCTAAAGTTCATTCAAGTCCCTTCGGGGGGCGCCAATCACACCAAACAAAAAAGTCTCGTTCAGGGGGAATACCGGATGCTTGGATTGATGCAAAATTGGCCCTTGTTGTGTCATCGGATTATCGATCACGCAGCGGCAATTCACGGCAAGCAGGAAGTCGTGACGCGGTCGGTCGAAGGGCCAATTCATCGTACCAATTATGCTGAAATTCGCGCCCGCGCGCTGAAGGTCGGACAGCAGCTCGACCGCTCCGGCATCAAGATCGGCGATCGCGTCGCCACCATCGCGTGGAACACCTGGCGTCATCTGGAGGCGTGGTACGGAATCATGGGCATTGGCGCCATCTGCCATACCGTGAATCCGCGCCTGTTCCCCGACCAGATCGTGTGGATCGTCAATCACGCGCAGGACCGCGTGATGATGACCGACCTCACTTTCGTGCCGCTGCTGGAAAAAATCGCGGACAAGATGCCGTCCATCGAGCGCTACATCGTGTTCACGGACAAGGCGCACATGCCGCAGACCACGCTGAAGAACGTGATCTCCTATGAGGAGTGGATTGCGGAAGCCGACGGCAATTTCCAGTGGAAGGAATTCGACGAAAATACCGCAGCCGCGATGTGCTACACGTCAGGCACCACGGGCGACCCGAAGGGCGTGCTCTATTCGCACCGCTCCAATGTTCTCCACGCGCTGATGGCCAACAATACCGATGCGCTCGGCACCCGTGCGAGCGACACCATGCTGCCGGTGGTGCCGCTGTTCCACGCCAACAGCTGGGGCATAGCGTTCTCCGCGCCCAGCATGGGCACCAAGCTCGTCATGCCCGGCGCCAAGCTCGACGGCGCGTCGGTTTACGAACTTCTCTCAACCGAGAAGGTCACTTATACCGCCGGTGTGCCGACGGTGTGGCTGATGCTGCTGCAATACATGGCGGCTGAGAAAAAGACTCTGCCCGACCTCAAGGTTCTGATCTGCGGCGGCTCCGCGATGCCGCGCTCCATGATCAAGGCATTCGTCGATCAGGGCGTCGATGTTCGCCATGCGTGGGGCATGACCGAGATGAGTCCTATCGGTACGCTGGGCGCGTTGAAACCGCCGTTCGAATCTCTCACCGGCGACGCCAAACTCGATATCCTGCAGACGCAGGGTTATCCGCCTTTCGGTGTGCAGATGAAAATTACCGACGATGCCGGCAAGCCATTGCCATGGGACGGCAAGACCTTCGGGCGCCTCAAGGTGAGCGGGCCTGCGGTTTCAAAAAGCTACTTCCGTGTGGACACCAGCATTCTCGACGATGAAGGTTACTTCGACACCGGCGATGTCGCCACCATCGATGCCGACGCCTACATGCGGATTACAGATCGCTCCAAGGACGTCATCAAGTCCGGCGGCGAGTGGATTTCATCGATTGATCTTGAGAACCTCGCGGTCGGACACCCGAAGGTGCTGGAAGCTGCGGTTATCGGCGTCCACCATCCGAAATGGGATGAACGGCCGCTGCTGATCGTCCAGCTCAAGCCTGAGCAGAAGGCGAGCCGCGACGAGATCCTGCAATATATGGACGGCAAGATCGCCAAGTGGTGGATGCCCGACGACGTCCAGTTTGTGGACGCGATCCCGCACACCGCCACCGGCAAGATCCTCAAGACGGCGCTCCGGGAGCAGTTCAAGGCCTACAAATTCCCGACCGCTGCGGCCTGAGGTCGCCTCAACTAACTCTTCGGGGCATTGTTCGCAGGATCGATGCGAACAATGCCCCGACTGTATTTTAGGCGCGCTTTGCGCCTGACGCCGCTTCCCAGTACCCCATAAAATGCGCTACGTGACCGGCGCGCGGGTATTTTCGTTTGGCGCAACAATGGATTTTTGAGGCATGGCCCGCCGGATTTCTGCTCCTTACCAAATGGAGCCTCTATCTGCCCTCGCTTCATGGGCGCGCCGCCTCGCCGTGTTCTCGCTTGTCGCAACAATTGTCTCGGTCATTGTCGTCCGCTTTGGCTTTCTCGATTTCAAACCGGCTCTGACCACGTTCTTCGGCGCACTGGCCTGCGCCGGGCTTTCAATCGTAATCGGTCTCGCAGCATTCGCGGCGATCTGGCAGAACGGCTCGCGCGGCATGAGCCGGGTGCTTCTGGCTTTCCTGATCGATGCCGCCATTCTCGCCTATCCCGCTTACCTCGCCTATCAATACCGCAAGCTCCCCGCCATTCACGACATCACGACCGATCCGATCGATCCGCCGCGCTTCGAAGCACTCGCGCGATTGCGCGCCGGCGACGGCGCGAATCCAGCGGTCTATGCCGGTCTCTATTCGGCTGAGCAACAGCGAACGGCTTATCCAGACATCGAGCCGGTCAATCTCGTTGTGCCGGTCCAGAAAGCCTATGAGATCGCCCTGCAAGTGGTGAACCGGCGCAAATGGCTGGTGATCGACGAGCGCGCGCCACAACTGCCGCAGCGTATCGGCCGCATCGAAGCGGTGGCGCGGACGCCTATCATGGGCTTTCGCGAGGATGTCTCGATCCGCATCATGCCGGATGGCGACGGCGCGCGCGTCGATGTCCGCTCGTCGTCCCGCTATTTCGAGCACGACCTCGGCACCAACGCGGCCCGCATCACCAAGTTTGCGGAGGATGTCAATGAGGCCGTGGACAACGCGAGACCTGTGAAGAAGCTGCTGACGCCGGCAAAGCCTCAGGCCAAGGGCGCGGTCAAACGGTAGGTTCCGCCGATGGTCGGGTCGCCGTCGGTGGCGACGACATCGCGCGCCACGAGATCCTCGAGATGGGCCAGCACCGAGTAACCTGCCGCGCCCACCAGACGAGGATCGATGCCGATATAGCTCGCCCGGACGATGGTTGGGATATCGGCTTCGCCCTTGGTCAGCCGGTGCAGGATCGACGCCTCGCGCGCCTTGCGATGACGGGTAAGAAACTTCACGAATCGCACAGCGTCCGGAATCTCCGGCCCATGACCCGAGAAATAGAGTTGTTCGTCGCGAAGAGACAGCTTTTCGAGCGACGCCATATAGTCCACCATCGACCCGTCCGGTGGTGCCACGATCGAAGTGGACCAGCCCATGATGTGATCGCCGACGAACATCAGCTTCCGCTCCGGCCATGCGAAAGCCATGTGATTGGCGGTGTGACCCGGCGTCGTGATGGCCTCCAATCGCCAGCCGTCGCCTTCGACAATTTCGCCGTCCTTAAGCGTCACGTCCGGACGAAAATCGTAGTCGGCACCGGACTCGGTTGGCGCAAGTTCGCTGCCATAACGCGGACGCGACGCGCGATGCTGGCCTTCGGCATAAACCGTCGCGCCGGTTGCCGCCTTGAGTTGCGCCGTACCGGGCGAATGATCGCGATGGGTATGGGTGAGAAAGATGTGCGTCACGGTCTCGCCGCGCACCGCGTCAAGCAACGCCTGTGTGTGGCTTTCATCGACAGGACCGGGATCGATTATGGCGACCTTGCCGCGGCCCACAATGTAGCTCACCGTTCCCGTGAACGTGAACGGGCTCGGATTGTTGCACAACACGCGGCGCACGCCGGGGACCACTTCGTCCACAATGCCGGGCGCAAGCGGAAACTCCCGATTGAACGGAATGTCGTCGTTGACGCTCAAGTTATACCCTCACCAATTCAGGCGATTTATGAAAACGCCTGGATGCCGGTGATGGCGCGGCCGAGAATGAGTGCATGCACGTCGTGCGTTCCCTCATAAGTATTCACGGTCTCAAGATTCTGAGAGTGGCGCATGACGTGGTACTCGCTAGAAATGCCGTTGCCGCCATGCATGTCGCGAGCGACGCGCGCAATGTCCAGCGCCTTTCCGCAATTGTTGCGCTTCATGATCGAGATCATTTCAGGTGCCATCTTGCCCTCGTCCATCAGGCGGCCAACGCGCAACGAGCCTTGCAGCCCGAGCGCGATCTCGGTTTCCATGTCGGCAAGCTTCTTCTGGACAAGCTGGGTCGCGGCCAGCGGACGATTGAACTGCTTGCGGTCGAGCGTGTACTGCCGCGCACGATGGAAGCAGTCTTCCGCAGCCCCCATCGCGCCCCATGAGATGCCGTAGCGGGCACGGTTGAGACAGCCGAATGGCCCGGCCAGACCGGACACGTTCGGCAGCAGCGCGCTCTCCGGCACCACGACGCCGTCCATCACGATTTCGCCGGTGATCGAGGCGCGCAACGACAGCTTGCCTCCGATTTTAGGCGCGGAAAGACCCTTCATGCCCTTCTCGAGAATGAACCCGCGAACCTTGTTGTCGTGCGCGGCGGATTTCGCCCAGACCACGAACACGTCGGCGATCGGCGCGTTGGAAATCCACATCTTGCTGCCGGTCAGCCGATAACCGTCGGACACCTTCTCGGCGCGAGTCTTCATGCCGTCGGGATCGGAACCGGCGTCCGGCTCGGTGAGGCCGAAGCAGCCGACCCACTCACCCGTCGCAAGCTTGGGAAGGTATTTCTTGCGCTGGGTTTCGTCGCCGTAGGCATAAATCGGATACATCACCAGCGACGACTGCACGCTGTTCATCGAGCGATAGCCGGAATCGACGCGCTCGATCTCGCGCGCGACGAGACCGTAAGCGACATAGCTTGCGTTGGCGCAGCCGTACTCCTCGGGCAACGTGACGCCGATCAAACCGAGTTCACCCATTTCATTGAAGATGGCGCGGTCGGTCTTCTCTTCCAGATAGGCCTGCGTCACGCGCGGCAGCAGCTTGTCCTGGGCGTAGGCGCGCGCCGTGTCACGGATCATGCGCTCGTCCTCGGTCAACTGATCGTCGAGCAGGAACGGGTCGTCCCACTGGAACACCGCCTTGGCCGGCTTGTCCTTGGTCTGCGGGCGAGCACTCATGACAAAATCCTTTCAGCTTACGTCTGCTGTTGCGAAATCACGATAAATCGTCGGCGTCAGGTTGCAAGCTCAAAACCAGTTCCGAGCACGTGAAGGTGACGCGATGTCTAACCTTCAAAGGGCTCGTTCGAGACGATTTCGATGCCAAATCCCGAAAGGCCTTTATAATCATGCGCTGACGATGTGAGATGGCGGATCGATGTCACGCCGAGATCACGCAATATCTGAGCGCCGACGCCAACCTCGCGCCATTGCCGGTTGCGATCAGCCTCCGCGGAATGCTCATCGCTGAGCGGCGCGACCGGAACGCCAGCCGCACCGTCGCGCAGATAAACCAGAACGCCGCTGCCATTCTTTTTGAAATGTTCGAGCGCGGAATGCACCCGGCCCGAACCGAAGAAAATATCCCTCACGATGTTGGGTTTGTGAAATCGCGTCAGCACATTCTGACCGTTTCCGATGCCCTTATAAACGAAGGCGACGTGATAGATCGGATCGAACGGAGAACGATAGGCATAGCCGTCGAGCGGGCCGATCGGGCTTTCGACGGTAAATGTGGACACGCGCTCGATCAGCTTCTCGCGCGCCTGCCGGTACGCGATCATGTCAGCGATGGTGACGTGCTTGAGGTTGTGCTGCTTCGCAAAGCTCACGACCTGCTCGCCCTTCATCACCGTGCCGTCGTCATTCATCAGTTCGCTGATGACGCCGACCGGGGGAAGATCGCACATCTTGCAAAGATCGACCGCTGCTTCGGTGTGGCCCGAGCGCAAAAGAACGCCGCCGTCGCGCGCAATCAGCGGAAAAATATGACCGGGGCGCGCAAAGTCGCTGGCACCCGCATTCGGATTGGCCAGTGCGCGGCAGCACTGCATTCGCTCTTCGGCAGAAATGCCGGTGGTCATGCCGGGCTTGTAGTCGATCGACACCGTGAAGGCGGTGGTGTGATTGGAATCGTTCTGGGCGACCATCGGATCGAGCCGCAGCCGCCGGGCGTTGTCAGAGGTGATCGGCGCGCAGACGATGCCCGATGTATGGCGGATGATGAATGCCATCTTCTCCGACGTACACAGCGTGGCGGCGACGATCAGATCGCCCTCACCCTCGCGGTCGTCGTCATCGGTCACGACAACGATTTCGCCTGCGGCAAAGGCCTTCAGGACTTCAGGAATGGAATGGGCCATGGCGCGCTCTTGCTCTCGATGGGACGCAGATCGTATGGCGCACGGCGCGGGCGCGCGCAACCGCTCTTGTCCACATGGCGGCTATCCGATGCCCCAGCGGCGCTGCTGGGCCGTGGGCATGCCTGTTTCAAACATTCAAAATTCAGCAAATCTGGAAGGCCGGACGCAGTCCCCGAGGCAACTTCTCAGGGCAAAACTTCCCGGCGCTCGCTCAGGATGCTGTCCATCTCGGCGCGCTTTTCTGTCAGCAAGCCCTGATCGGCGGCGTCAATCACCCTATAGAGCTCCTCAGCGTCCGTAAGACGGGTCACCGTCACGTAATCCGCTCCCGCCGCATAAAGATCCCCGACGTCGCCCAGCAGGTCGGCCGTCGAGATAATCTTCGCCTCCTGATTGATCGAGCGCACATGGCGGACGAGCTTCTCGTTGTTCGCGCCCTTCAAAAGCGAGTCCGGCACGCTCAGAATAATAATCTCGGCGTTGCCGACGCCGGCATGCATCAGCGTGTCGATGTTGCTGATATCGCCATAGACCACATGAATCCCGCGCGACGTGAGCGTGCGAAACACATTCGGGTTGAAATCCACCACGCTGATCTGGTCGAGCAGCGATTTGTTCTGCCGCTCGATTTCGCTGAGCAAGGCGCTCGCCGTGCGGAAGAAACCCAGAATGACGATGCGCCGTGCCTCGCCGTGGCCGCCGCCCTCATGTCCGGCATCGGCGTCGCCGGCGTGATCCAGATCGCGAAACCCGAGCCGCTTGAGCGGTCCGATCGCCCATCGCGTGAGCTGATCGCTGCGCGTCATGACGAAGGTGCTCAAAACGGCAAGAATCACGAATGCAAACGACGCGGCGCTCGATGTCTCCTGCTTGATGTGTCCTGCGGTCAGGCCAACCTGAATGACCACCAGCGAGAATTCGCTGATCTGCGACAGGTTGATCGCGGGCAACAGGCTGGCGCGCAGCCCCTGCTTCATGAAATAGAGCGGCAGGAACGTGGTCACCACCCGGCTGACCACCGTGAAGGCCGCGATAATCAGCGCAAGTCCGATGATCGACGAATTCGGGATCGGAATCGTCATCCCGAGCGCCACGAAAAACAGCGTGATGAAGAAGTCCCGCAGCGTCGTCACCTTCGCCGTCACGTCGAGCGCGTAAGGGAACGTCGAGAGCGACACGCCCGCGACCAGAGACCCCATTTCTCGCGACAGGTGAAGGCGCTCGGCGACTTCACCAATCAGGAAACACCATGCCAGCGCGCCGAGCATGACGAGTTCGGGGCGGCGCGCAATTTGATGAAACAGTTTTGGCAGCACGTAACGGCTGAGGATCAACGCGGTAGCGACCAGCAGCACGACGCGTCCGATCGACAGCAAAACGATGCTGACCTGAAGATCGGCGAGGCTCGGCTGAACCGCGAGAAACAGGATCGCGAAAATATCCTGCAACACCAGAACGCCGAGCGTAATGCGCCCCGGCAGCGTGTCGAGTTCACGCTTTTCGTAAAGTACCTTGACGATGATGACCGTACTCGACAGCGCGCAGGCGACGGTAAGGTAAAGCGCATCGAATCGTCCGCTACCCATCGACAAGCCGATGGCGACAAAGAACGCGATGCCGAGAACGCAGGCGCCGATCAATTGTCCGCCTGCTGCGAACAGGATCACGCGGCCGGCACGGATAATCTTCTTAAGATCGATTTCCAGCCCGATCATGAACAGCATGAAGATCAGGCCCAACTCCGAGATCGTTTTGATCGACTCCTCGGACTTGACCCATTGCATGCCGAACGGGCCGATGAAAAATCCGGCCACGAGATAGGCAAGGATCAGCGGTTGCCGGAAAAAATGCGCGGCAAGGCCCAACACCCAGGCAAACAGAATGCAAAAGGTAATATCGCGTATGAGTTCGTGCATGCCCCTCAGCCGGTCTGGCAGCAACAATATGATTTGAATCAAGCCCCACGTATAAAGCCCTCAAGAGCGCCGCAAAAGCAACATTTATGGCCGGGATTTGCGCGGCCCGAGCCTCAAATCTGGATGGCACCCGCCTTAAGGACTGAGGCGCGCTCACCTGCAGGCAAAATGCAAACAATCTGCAAAGCCGCGCTCGGTATCGGGGTCATCCAGATCAAGCGCTTTTTCGTCGAGAGCCCGCATGCTGACAGCACCTCCAATTCGATATCCTGCTCAGCAAACTGTCGTCACGCGATATGGCCGAGTTCGGGGATGAACTGGAAACGTCGCGATGGTGTCCGTGGGGTGACAACCGCTGAAAAACGTGAGGATCGGTATGGCGCCCCCGCTTGAATAATGGATCGGCCTGTATAGGTTCGATTGGGCGGCGGGATTCGGAGCAACAAGGCTGGTTATGAATTCAAGATTGAATCTCAGTTTATTGCTGACATTTTTTCTCTGCACCATGACTGCAGCGACCGCGAACGAAGGCTCGGCCATCGGCCTGTGGCTCACCGAGAAAAGCGATGCCAGGATTCACGTCACACAATGCGGCCGTGCGCTTTGCGGGAAGGTCGTCTGGCTGAAAGATCCGATTGATCCGGCCACGGGCAAACCGCAGACCGACGACAAAAATCCGAACCCTTCGCTTGCTTCACGGCCGATGGTCGGAGTGCAACTCTTCATCGGCATGAATCCCACCGGTCCCAACACCTGGGCGGGCCGCATTTACAACGGCGACGATGGCAAGGTTTACGAAAGCAAGGTGTCGTTACAGGGACCGGGTTCGCTGCGCGTCGAAGGGTGTGTCGGCGCGTTCTGCGGAGGCGAAAACTGGTCCAGACTCGGCGGCCGCTGACACTATCAATCGCCGGTCATTCATTCAGGCCAAATAGTCTTACTTTTCAGAAAGTTATGGTCGGAGTGGCAGGATTTGAACCTGCGACCCCTGCGTCCCGAACGCAGTGCTCTACCGGGCTGAGCCACACTCCGACATGCGGGCCGGTATAGCGTCGGCTCCCGCCAACCGCAAGAAGCGGTATAAGAGGCGTCCAGCACTCCGGCCTGTCAGGTAATCCCCGTCTCATGAAACTCGGTCTGGCCACGAAACTCATTCCTGCCGACGCCGGCGCGACGGATGCGGCCGCGCGATGCCTCAGGGACGGCGGGCTCGTCGCGTTCCCGACCGAGACGGTCTATGGCCTCGGCGCGGACGCCACCGATGCACGCGCCGTCGCCAGACTTTATGAGGCGAAGGGTCGGCCTTCGTTCAATCCCCTGATTTCGCACGTCGATAATCTTGAAGCTGCGCAGCGCATCGCACGCTTCGATGAGGTGAGTTTGCGGCTCGCGGAAGCATTCTGGCCGGGACCGCTTACGCTGGTGCTGCCCAGAACATCGGGATGCGCCGTTTCGGACCTTGCCACCGCCGGACTGGACACCATCGCCGTGCGCGTGCCCGCGCATCCGGTCGCGTGTGAAATCCTGCGCGCCTTCGGCAAGCCCATCGTCGCGCCCTCTGCCAATATCTCGGGGCACGTTTCGCCGACCACCGCGGCGCACGTGTTCAGCGACCTTGCCGGACGGATCGACCTGATCGTGGACGGCGGGCCGGTCTCCGTCGGCGTCGAATCCACCATCGTCGGATGCTTCGGCGCGCCGGTGCTGCTGCGTCCCGGCGGTCTTCCTCGCGCGGATATCGAGCGCGTACTGGGCCAGACACTGACCCGAATGACGGAAGACTCCGGAAACACTGAGGCTCATCCGCTGGCGCCCGGCATGCTGGCCTCGCATTATGCGCCGCACACGCCGGTACGGCTCAATGCGCAGCGACTGGAGGCTGGCGAAGTGCTGCTGGCATTCGGCTCTCACGCAGTACCGCGCATCGACACTGCGGTCGTCATGAATTTGTCCCAAGCAGGCGATCTTGTAGAGGCTGCCGCGAATCTTTTCGGCTATCTTCGCACCCTCGACAGCAAGGGTGCCCGCGCCATTGCCGTCATGCCGGTTCCAGATGAGGGACTCGGTGAAGCGATCAACGACCGCCTGCGTCGCGCAGCAGTGCCGCAAAGCTGACAATATCCAGAATCGATCGACATTATGAACATCGTACAGCCACCGCCTTCACCACTGCCGCCAGAACTGCTGGCGCGGTTTGCCGCAATCGTCGGCGACAAATACGCGGTGACGGACCCGCATGAAGCAGCACCTTACCTAACGGAAGAGCGTGGCCTGTTTCACGGCCACTCGCCGCTGATCTTGCGGCCGGGCTCGACGGCGGAAGTCGCCGCCATCTGCAAGCTCGCCACCGAAACCAGAACCGCGCTGGTGCCACAGGGCGGCAATACAGGTCTCGTTGGCGGCCAGACGCCACACCACGGCGAAGTCGTGATCTCGACGCGGCGGCTCGACAGGGTTCGCGCCGTCGATACGCAATCCAACGCCATGACCGTCGAGGCCGGCGTGATCCTCGCCAACGCACAGAAACGCGCGGCGGATGCTGACCGGCTGTTTCCATTGTCGCTGGGAGCGGAAGGAAGCTGCACCATCGGCGGCAACCTTTCGACCAATGCAGGCGGCATCGCGGCGCTGGCCTACGGCGTCGCGCGAGATCTCGTGCTTGGCGTCGAAGTGGTGCTGGCCGATGGCCGCATCATGCACGGCCTGTCGAGCCTGAAGAAGGACAACACCGGCTACGATCTGCGCGATCTTTTCATCGGCGCGGAAGGCACGCTCGGCATCATCACCGCCGCCACCCTCAAGATGTTTCCGAAGCCACATTCGGTCGAGACGGCATTCGCTGCCATCGCATCGCCCGCCGACGCGCTCAAGCTGCTGGATATTTCGCGCAACACCGCAGGCGGAAGTCTCACGAGCTTCGAACTGCTTCCGCAGATTGCCATCGACTTCGTCGTCAGGCACGGGCCTTCCATCCGCGCCCCGATGTCCGGACCGCATCCGTGGTACGTGCTGATGGAAATCTCGTCGCCGCGCGATGACGCACGCGACACTATCGAAGCCATCCTGACCAGCGGCATGGAAGAAGGCATCGTCGCGGATGCTGTGATTGCCGCCAATCTCGACCAGCGCGCGGCGTTCTGGAAACTCCGCGAAGTCGTCTCCCCGGCACAGAAACCCGAGGGCGGCTCGATCAAGCACGACGTGTCCGTGCCTGTCGCAGCCGTCCCCGATTTTCTGAACGAGGCTGACGCTGCCGTGACTAAACTGATCCCCGGCGCGCGCCCGTTCGCATTCGGCCATCTCGGTGACGGCAATATCCACTATAATGTCAGCCAGCCGATTGGTGCCAACACCGAGGCGTACCTTGCACGCTGGCACGATGTGAATGCCGCCGTGCATGGCGTCGTTGCAAAACTCGGCGGGTCGATCTCCGCCGAACACGGAATCGGCGTGCTCAAGCGCGATGAACTGCCCCACGTCAAAGATCCCGTCGCGCTCGCCATCATGAAGTCGATCAAGGCGGTGCTCGATCCACTGAACATCCTCAATCCGGGCAAGGTGCTGTGACCGATTCAGCGGCACTCGCGAGCGCACTTGTCGTCGGTCGCGCTGAAGACTCAGACGTTCCCCAGATTGTCGCCTTGTGGGAACGGTGCGAGTTGACGCCGCCCTGGAATGATCCGCATGCCGATCTTGTCCGCGCACGGACAGGGCCAAACTCGGCGGTGCTTGTCGGGCGCGACGGCACCGCAATCGTTGCAACCGTGATGGTCGGACACGACGGGCATCGCGGCTGGGTCTATTACGTTGCGGTCGATCCCGATCAGCACAAAAAGGGATATGGACGCGCAATCATGACGGCAGCCGAGCAATGGCTGCGCGAACGCGGCATCGAGAAACTGCAATTGCTGGTGCGCGCGAACAACACCCGCGTCCAGGCGTTCTATGAAACGCTCAATTACGATCTGCAGGAGCGCGTGATCTACGCCAAGTGGCTCGATGGACGCGACCAGACGCCGTGAGTTACCAGCGACCCTCTTAGAAGATCAATTTCAAAACAACGATCCTTGCCCGCTGTCTTTGCCGGGCGGCGATATTTCCGATGTCACGCGCTTCGCGCCCCGCTTGCGTGTCTGGCTTTCAACTTCACCGGCTGCCGATTGCTCGGCGCTGATCGGCAGAATCAATTCCGGGCCATCATTGGCAACGCGATTTACTGCCGTCGAGACTTCGTGCCATATGAATGCTCCGTCGGGTGGCGCAACCAGCAACGCCATCGCGGCTTCCATATCGGTTTCATCGCCGCCGAGCCAGCGATCGAAGTCCTGCGGCGCGATGGTCACCGGCACGCGATCGTGCAGCACCGACATCTCCGGGCCAGCAGCGGTCGTGATAATGGCAACGGTGTCGAGTTCCTCGCCGTTCGGCCCGACCCACGTTTCGGCGATCCCGGCAAAACCGAACGGCATGCCATCCCGGTGACGAATGAAAAACGGGCGTTTGCGCGCCGGCGAAGCCTGCCACTCGTAATAACCGTCCGCCGGCAGCAGGCAGCGCCGACGCCTGATTGCGTTACGGAACGACGGTTTCTCAAGAATCGTCTCGGATCGTGCATTGATAACCAGCGCAAACTTGCGCGGGTCTTTGACCCACGCCGGCAGGAACCCCCATCGCATCAAACGGAAATGCCGGGCTCCGCTTTCGAGGATCACCACCGGCACCGGCTGGGTCGGAGCCACGTTGAGGCGCGGCGGAAAGTTGGGCTGCTCGGAATAGCCGAACATGCGGCGGAGCGCTTCCGGCGGCGAGATGATGACAAACCGTCCGCACATAATAACCGCTCATCTCAGGAAAATACGAAACCGCCTGCGCCGTTCAGAACGTCTTAACTCCAAATGCCGACAGTGGAAAAGATGACACTTTCGGCCCTCAAAAAAGCAGATCACATCGGCAGCGATGCGACGGACAACGCCGGTGCCCGCCAGGCTGCCGTCGCGGACGACCATGCCGCGTCCTCATCTCTCGCCAATATCAACCCGCGAACCGGGCTTGCCACCGATTATCTCAACCATTTCAATGAGGCGATCATGCTCCTCGACATGATCCCGGACATGCCCGACTGCACCGATGATTTCCTCAACTGGCA
>JAZKGC010000124.1:0-1467 GCA_040386115.1 Pseudomonadota bacterium | reverse complement strand
CATACCGGCCCGCAGCTCGCGGTCAGCGCCGGCATCTTCCGCGACGGCAAGCTTCTGCTGGTCCGCCGTGCCCGCGAGCCCGCAAAGGGCGTCTATACTTTCCCCGGCGGCCGCGTCGAGTTCGGCGAGAGCCTGACCGAAGCGCTGACCCGCGAAATCCGTGAAGAAACCAGCCTCGTCATCGACATTGTCGGGCTCGCCGGATGGCGGGAAGCACTGCCCGCACGAACCGGGGGATACGGCCATTTCGTCATCCTTCCGTTTGCCTGCCGCTGGGTCTCAGGCGAGGTCTCCCTGAACGACGAACTGGATGACGCCCGATGGCTGGAACCCGGCCATCTGGGCGATCTGCGGCTGACCCAGGAGCTTGAGGAAACCATTCAGGCGGCGCGCCGGATGATCGGCGTCTGACCGGCGAACCGCTGGCTCCGCCTTGCTTCCGGCACCCTGAACAGGCATATGGCGGCCTTCATGCTCAAGCATATTCTCGCAATTTTCCTCGTTGCCGCAATGGCCGGTCCCGCGTCCGTCCGGGCGCAGGACGCGGCTGCGCCGTTCGACGGCGACCTTCAGCGGCTGGCCGAGATCCTCGGCACGCTGCATTACCTGCGGGGCATTTGCGGCACCAACGAAGGCCAGAAATGGCGCGGCGAGATGCAGGCGCTGGTCGATGCCGAGACGCCGTCCGGCGATCGCCGCACCCGGATGATTGCGAGTTTCAACCGGGGCTATAACGGCTTCCAGCAAACCTACCGGACCTGCACGCCTGCCGCGAACGTCGCCATCCGCCGCTATCTGGAAGAAGGCTCGAAGATTTCGCGGGACTTGACCGCACGCTACGCGAACTGAATTTTTCCACCGCAACAGCCGCAGCGCAGAGAACGCCAAAATAATTGGAACAACTTGATTTGGCGGCGTTAACCTTTCCTAAAGAACCGCCTCGCGGTCCCCGCCGTGCATGCTAATGCTCTGCCTGATTTTAACAGTGCAGTCCTGCCGGACACGCGTGCCACAGGTTATTTGATTTCATGTCGCATCCTTCCCATTGGACCTCCGCTCGCGATTTCCTGCCCGATCAGGACCAGAAGCGGGCCGCTCTCAACTATCTCAACGAGGCCTGGGCGGAAGCGCGTCACGATGGCGTGGATGGCGACTGCCTCGCGCAGGCCAGCCTGTTTGCCGCGTTCGCGGAGCTTGTCAGCACCTACGGCGAAGACGCCGTCGCGAAGTTTGTGGAAGGCCTCGCCGGCCGCATCCGCAGCGGCGAGTTTTCGGTTGTGGAGTTCAGGCAGTAAGCCTGATTTTCCTGCGCAGCATTATGCGTTGTCGTATGCGTTGAAGCATCGCGCGCAATCTCTCACCCGCTCATCCCCGCGAAGGCGGGTATCCAGACTTCTTCTTGAGCAAGCAGATCCATTCCGAGACACAACTCTCAGTGATGCTGGATCCCCGCTTTCGCGGGGATGA
>JAZKGC010000123.1:0-1738 GCA_040386115.1 Pseudomonadota bacterium | reverse complement strand
CGTCGTGATGCGATGCGCGGTCTGTTCGAAGCTGGTTCCGAACTGACGTGCCAGCGCTTCAAGGTCGTAACGACGCGTCTCAGCTGCTTTCGCGAACGCGGAATACGGCATGATGAGCGCCGCGGCGGCGTAACTCGCAAGCGACCGATGCGCCAGCAGTTTGCCGCTCTTGGTGGTGAACTGGCCGGCTTTCAGCGCTGTACCGATCTCGTCTTCAAATTCGAGATAGGCGAGTTGCTGGGCCAACTGGAAGTTGAAACTCGCGGTGTCGAGCGAGTCGTCGAACAGGATTTCCTTGCGGTGACGATCCAGCCGTCTGACAGATCCGAGCATGACTTCGGGCGGCAGGTGGCGAACGCGAAGATTATGGCGAACGCTCAGTCGTTCGATAAACCAGCCCGGACCCGCAGGACCGTGCAGAATACGCTCGGCCGCATCGTCGAGATCCGCGAAATTATTTCGGCGTGCGGCCAGAAACCGCCGGACTTCCGCAACCGGATCGTTGACGTCCAAATCGTCCTGGCCCGAACGCGATCTGGTGCGTGTCGATCCGGCGGGCTTGCGATCTGCCAGCGCGAGTTGTTCTTCGCGGTAGGCCGTATAGAGCCGCAAGAATGCCTCTGTCAGCCCGGGATAGCCGATCGCGATATCGCTGATTTCAAGCGAGGGAATATCGATGTCGGCAAACATCGGCTCCTTGAGAACCGCTTGCATGCGTGCCGTATGGTCGGCACCCCCATCGCCCGCGAGATCCGCGAGATCGATTTTGTAGGTGCGGGCGAGGCGAAGCAGCATATCCGCCGTTACCGGGCGCTGATTGCGTTCCAGAAGGGCCACGTAAGGCGCGGATATGTCGAGATCCGCCGCCATGTCGGCCTGCGTCAATCCAAGGTCGCGTCTCAGCCGCCTCAGCCGCGGACCCATAAAAACCGAACGGATTGTCGATGTCGCCATGGGCGGTCACCTTGCTAAACAGCGGTAAACTGTAAGATAATTACAACATTACAAAGAAAGTTTGTAAAGTCTGACAAGTTATCTTCAAGGCCACTGGCGGGTGGCGCGGCTTGGCGTAAAACACCGGCAACTTCACAAGGGATCACAACCATGAATTACCAAGCGCGCGGATTGACCGACCAAGCAATTCAAGGCCCGGCTTCCTATCAGAGCGAGATCGCTGCGGCTGAAACCCTCCTCAAGGACAAGGGGACATGGAACGGCGTGACCGCCGAAGCAGTCGCCCGCATGCGCCTGCAGAACCGTTTCAAGACCGGCCTGGATGTCGCCCGCTACACCGCGGACCTGATGCGCGCGGACATGGCTGCCTATGACGCGGACCCCACCAAGTACACCCAGTCGCTGGGTTGCTGGCATGGCTTCATCGCCCAGCAGAAGCTGATTTCGATCAAGAAGCATTTCGGTGGCAAGACCGATCGCCGCTATCTCTACTTGTCGGGCTGGATGATCGCCGCACTGCGTTCCGAATTCGGTCCGCTTCCGGATCAGTCGATGCACGAGAAGACCTCGGTGCCGGCGTTGATCGAAGAGCTTTACACCTTTCTGCGTCAGGCCGACCAGCGCGAACTCAACGATATTTTCCGCGAGCTCGACGCTGCGCGTAAGGCAGGCGACAAGGCCAAGGAAACGGCGCTGATCGCGAAGATCGACAATTTCCAGACTCACGTTGTGCCGGTCATCGCCGACATCGACGCAGGCTTCGGCAATGCGGAAGCAACCTATC
>JAZKGC010000122.1:0-2129 GCA_040386115.1 Pseudomonadota bacterium | reverse complement strand
GCTTCTTCCCACGACGCTTCGCGGAAATGCGTGAACGGATTGGCCGGATCGACCTGATCGTTGGCGTCCTTCCTTGCATTAGGCAGCCGCACCAGCGGCTTCGTGATCCGGTGAGGATGATGAATGTAGTCGAATCCGAAGCGTCCCTTGACGCAGAGACGATTGTGGTTGGCAGGACCGTCCCGCCCCTCGGCATAGACGATCTTCTCGTCCTTGACCTCATACGTGACCTGACAACCGACGCCGCAGAACGGACAGAGCGAATCGACCTTCTTGTCGGGGTAAACCGTGCGGGTCTGGTTGGCATCGAGATACGCGGATGGCATCAGCGCGCCGGTCGGACAGGCCTGAACGCATTCGCCGCAGGCGACGCAAGTGGACTCGCCCATCGGGTCGTCGAAGTCGAACACGATCTTGGAGTCATGATTGCGGTAGGCCATGCCGATAACATCGTTGACCTGCACTTCACGGCAGGCGCGCACGCAGAGACCGCACTGAATGCAAGAGTCGAGGTTGACGCTCATGGCTGGATGGCTTGCGTCGCCCTGCCAGCGCTGGTTTGCCGGAAAGCGGCTTTCGGTGACTTCGACTTTGTCAGCCCAGTTCCAGAACTTTGAATCGGGATCGTGCGATGTCGCGCGCGCCGGCTGGTCAGCGACAAGAAGCTCCATTACCATTTTGCGGGCGGATACCGCACGTGCGCTCGCGGACTTCACCTTCATGCCGACGTTGGGCATTCGCTTGCAGGAAGCAGCAAGCACGCGCTCGCCTTCGATCTCCACCATGCAGGCGCGACAATTGCCATCGGCGCGGTAATCCGGCTCTGGCGAATAGCACAGATGCGGAATTTCGGTGCCTTCGCGTTTGGCAACCTGCCAGATCGACTCGCCCGCTTGGGCCACAACCATTTTCCCATCAAGCTCGAATTGAATCTTGCTCATTCTGCAGCTTCCTTGGGCGCGAATTCCTCGGGGAAGTACTTGATGACGGTGGACAACGGGTTTGAAGCCGCCTGTCCGAGACCGCAGATGGATGCATCGCGCATCGTCTGGCCTAGTTCTTCAAGCAAATCGCGGTTCCAGACGCGCTGTTCCATCAGCGTTGCCGCCTTCTGCGTTCCGACGCGACATGGCGTGCACTGGCCGCAACTCTCGTCCTCGAAGAAACGCATCAGGTTCAGCGCAGCATCCTTGACGTGATCTTTGTCGGATAGAATGACAACCGCGGCTGATCCAATAAAGCAGCCGTATTTTTCCAGCGTGCCGAAATCGAGCGGGATGTTGTCCATCGACGCCGGCAGAATTCCACCTGAGGCACCACCCGGCAGGTAAGCGTGGAACGTATGGCCATCCGCCATGCCGCCACAGAATTCGTCGATCAATTCACGCACGGTCACGCCGGCGGGCGCGAGTGTCATGCCGGGATTATTCACGCGGCCTGAAACTGAGTAGCTGCGCAAACCCTGACGTTCATTCCGGCCCTGCGACTTCCACCAGTCTGCGCCCATTTCGACAATGTCGCGTACCCAAAAAAGTGTCTCGATGTTGTTGATTAATGTCGGCAGGCCGAACAGGCCGACCTGAAACGGATACGGCGGCTTGTGACGCGGCAGTCCGCGCTTGCCTTCGATGCTCTCGAGCAGCGCGGATTCCTCGCCGCAAATGTACGCCCCTGCGCCACGGCGCAGATGCAGCTTGGGTCCGCCCGGCGGCAGCTTGGCGATCTCGCGCTCGATGATCGTGCGAGAAGCCGGATATTCGTCGCGCAGGTAGATATAGACATCGGTGGCTTCGACGATATGCGCGCCGATCAGCATGCCTTCGATAAACCTGTGCGGATCGGTTTCGAGATAGTAGCGATCCTTGAAAGTCCCAGGCTCGCCTTCATCGCCGTTGATCGCCATCAGCCGCGGGCCAGGCTCGCCGAGCACCGCGCGCCATTTGCGCCCCGTCGGGAAGCCGGCACCACCGAGACCGCGCAACGAGGCGTCATCGAGTGCCTTCAGCAGACTTTCTGTCGTCATCGCCCCAGAACGCAGCTTCGTGAGCAGCGCGTAGCCGCCCTTGGCGATGTAAGAATGGTAATCGATGTATTTCGGCAAATGAGCGTGCGTATCGCCGCCTTTCGCG
>JAZKGC010000121.1:0-5009 GCA_040386115.1 Pseudomonadota bacterium | reverse complement strand
ACTTCAAGCGCTTCCGCGAGATCGCCGACAGCGTCGGCGCGTATCTGCTGGTCGATATGGCGCATTTCGCGGGCCTCGTGGCGGGAGGCGTGCACGCCTCGCCGGTGCCGTATGCGCATGTCACCACCACGACGACGCACAAGTCGCTGCGCGGCCCGCGCGGCGGGTTGATTCTCAGCAATGACGAGGCCATCGCCAAGAAACTGAATTCGGCGATTTTCCCCGGCTTGCAGGGTGGCCCGCTGATGCATGTGATTGCCGCCAAGGCGGTAGCCTTCAAGGAAGCGTTGCAGCCTGATTTCAAGATTTACGCAAAAAACGTGGTCGAGAATGCAAAGGCTCTCGCCGAGACGTTGCGTTCCAATGGTTTTGAGATTGTGTCGGGCGGAACCGACAATCACCTGATGCTGGTGGACCTGCGGCCGAAGGGGCTCAAGGGCAACGTGTCCGAGAAGGCACTGGTGCGTGCGGGCCTCACCTGCAACAAAAACGGGATTCCGTTCGACCCCGAGAAGCCGTTCGTCACGTCCGGCCTTCGTCTCGGCACGCCGGCAGCGACCACGCGGGGCTTCGGCGTCGCCGAGTTCAAGCAGGTCGGCATGCTGATTTCGGAAGTGCTGAACGCCGTCGCGCAGTCCGGCGAGGGCAGTGCGCCGCTCGTCGAGGCTGCGGTGAAGGAGAAGGTGAAGGAACTCACCAGCCGCTTCCCGATCTACAGTTAATTTGCGCGTATCCCGGTCGCAAAACCGGCATCCACTTATGCGGAATACGCGGTAAGGACAGTCCATGCGTTGCCCAAGCTGCAACAGTCTCGATACGCAGGTAAAGGATTCACGGCCGACGGAAGATTCGGCCGTGATCCGGCGCAGGCGCGTTTGCATGGGGTGCAATTTCCGCTTCACGACTTTCGAGCGCGTGCAGCTGCGCGAACTGACCGTCATCAAGCGCAACAGCCGCCGCGTGCCGTTCGATCGCGATAAACTGGTGCGCTCGCTGCAAATCAGTTTGCGCAAGCGTCCGGTCGATCCCGAGCGCGTCGAGAAGATGGTGTCCGGCATTGTGCGCGAGCTTGAAAGCGGTGGAGAGGCGGAAATTTCCTCGGAGGTGATCGGCGAGACTGTGATGGAGCATCTGCGCCAGCTCGACGATGTCGCGTATGTGCGATTCGCCTCGGTCTATCGCAATTTCCGCGAGGCCAAGGATTTCGAGGCGGTGCTTGGCGAATTGTCCGGCGAGGACGATCCGCCGCGCCCGGCGATCGTGCGCAAATGACGGTGTCGCAACGCGGCGCTCGACATTCCGCTGACGTTCCTCGTGTCGCAAGAGTCTGACCAGCGATTCATGGAGCTGGCGCTGGCATTGGGCCGGCGTGGGCAGGGCCGCACCTGGCCGAACCCGGCTGTGGGCGCAGTCGTCGTCAAGGACGGTGTGATTGTCGGGCGCGGCTGGACTCAGCCCGGTGGTCGTCCCCATGCCGAGCCGGAAGCGCTGAAGCGCGCGAGCGAGGCGGCACGCGGCGCGACACTCTACGTGACGCTGGAGCCATGCTCACACCACGGCAAATCGCCACCTTGCGCCGACGCGATCATCGCCGCCGGCATCGCGCGCGTCGTCTCCGCGATTGAAGACCCCAATGCCGAGGTTGGCGGGCAGGGCCATGCCCGATTGCGTGCCGCTGGCATCGCCGTTGAAATCGGTCTTTGCAAGGGGGAGGCTGCCCGCAGTCATGCCGGGCACTTTCTGCGCGTCCGGGAAAAACGCCCGCTGGTCATTCTCAAGCTCGCGGTGTCCAGGGACGACAAGATCGCCGCTGCCGGACATCGTCAGGTTGCGATCACCGGCGAGGCGGCAAAGGCACGGGTGCATATGTTGCGCGCACAAAGTGATGCGATCCTCGTCGGCATCGCCACGGTGCTGGCCGACGATCCCTTGCTCACGTGCCGTCTGCCGGGGCTCGAAGCACAATCGCCGGTGCGCGTGGTTCTGGATCGCGCGCTGCGGTTGCCCGGCACGAGCAAGCTCGTGCACTCGGCGCGGCAGACGCCGCTGTGGGTGATGACGTCCGATCTGTCCGAGGCTCCTGCGGCCATGAAACTTGGTGCTGCGGGTGCGCAGGTCATTCGCATGCCGACCACGACAGCGCCACCGCCCGGCCTCGATCTCAAATCCGTTTTAAACGCACTGTCCGAACGCGGCATCACACGGCTGATGGTGGAGGGTGGATCGCGGGTGGCATCCTCTTTCGTCAATGCCGGTTTTGTTGACGAAATCTGGCTGCTGCGCGGAGGCGATGTCATCGGCGCCGACGGCATCGACGCACTGGACGCGCAACCCTTGTCTGTAATCACGCAGTCGCCTCGCTGGCGTGCGCGTGCTACCGAGACATTGCATAAAGACACTCTCACGATCTATGAGCGACCATGATCCGGAAAAGCGGACACCGGTTTTTCGACTAGATCATGATCCATTAAAAAGAGCATCTGATGTTTACGGGTATCATTACCGATGTCGGCGACATCGCCAGCATCTCACCAACCGCGCAGGGGCAGTTGCATCGGCTACGGATCGCGTGCCGTTACGACCAGGCCACGATTGCGGATGGCGCGTCGATTGCGTGCAATGGCGTCTGCCTCACGGTGGTGGCGTCGGGCGTCGATCAGGGCAAAACATGGTTCGATGTCGATGCCGCGGCGGAGACGCTGCGCATGACGACCGCTAAGGGCTGGAGCAAGGGAACGCGACTTAATCTCGAACGCGCGCTAAAGATTGGCGACGAACTCGGCGGACATATTGTCGCCGGGCATGTCGATGGTATTGCCACCATTGTCGCGCACGACAATCTGCCGGACATGGCGAGGTTCGAGTTGCGCGCGCCGCGCGATCTCGCGAAGTTCATCGCCGCCAAGGGCTCAGTGACCCTCGACGGCGTCTCGTTGACGGTCAACACGGCGGTTGATGATGTGTTTTCTGTGCTCATCATTCCGCACACCTTGCAGGTGACGACGCTCAGCGGCTGGCGCGCTGGCTCAGAAATCAATCTCGAAATCGATCTGATGGCGCGCTATGCAGCGCGGCTGTCGGAGATGCGCGTGTAAACCTCGGCCGTCGTGCCGGGTAAATATTTTCTAAAAAATCCGGGGGGTATCATGCCACTATTCAGCGATTATCCGGTCGCGACGCTCAACGATGTCATCCGGTTCGAGACCGAGAAGACGCTCGCGCAGCGTTACGATGCACGCAGCGTCTATGATATTTTCGTCAAATCCGCCGCGCGCCACCCGGATCGTACCGCGCTGACCATGCTGATGACAGGCGCGGACGATGAGATGCCGCGTCTCGTCACCTATCGTCAGTTGCTCGATGGCGTCACGCGCGCTGCGAATTTCTTCGCAAGCCTGGGCGGGCCTGGCGCGGGTGTGGCATACATCCTGCCGAGCCTCGTCGAGACACATTTCACGCTGTGGGGCGCGGAAGCATCCGGCTATGCCGTGCCGATCAACTTTCTGCTCCAGCCGCAGAACATCGCCGATCTCGTCCGCGCGTCCGGCGCGATGATCCTTGTGGCGCTCGGGCCGCATCCGCAACTCGATATCTGGGAGAAGGCCGTTGCAGTCGGCAAGCTGGTGCCGGAGATCAAGCTGGTGCAGGTGTCTTTGTCAGACGCGCCGTTGCCGGAAGGCGTGGCGGGCTTCGCGCCGGCCTTGAAGGCACAAGACGGCAGCGCGCTCTCGTCCGGTCGCGCGCGGGGCGACGACGACGTGGCGGCGTATTTCCACACCGGTGGCACAACGGGATCACCGAAACTCGTTACCCATACTCACCGCAATCAGATCACCGCCGCGTTCGGCGGCGCGGTGTTGCAAGACCTGAGCGAGGCCGACGCCATCACCAATGGTCTGCCGCTGTTTCATGTGGCTGCGACAATTTCGTGCGGGCTGTCATTCTTCATCGCTGGCGCGAACGTGATCGTTCTGTCGCCGGCGGGTATGCGTAATCCCGTCATTATCAAGAATTTCTGGAAGATCATCGCACGTTATCGGGCGACCGTGATCGGCGGCGTGCCGACCGCGCTGGCGGGGTTGCTCAATGTGCCGGTGGATGCAGATATTTCGTCAGCGCGGTTCAGCATTTCCGGCGCGTCGCTGCTGCCGCGCGCGGTCGCTCTGCAATTCCAGAAAATGACCGGAACGACGATCCACGAAATTCTCGGCATGACCGAGACAGGCGGTCTTGTTTCCATCGATCCTGCATCCGCGCAGCCTGTACTGGGTTCGGTTGGCTTGCGGCTGCCCTATACCAACGTGACTGTGCGTGAGCTCGGTGCGGATGGCTCGCTTGGAGAGGCTTGCGCACCGCATGCGATTGGCGTCATGACGGTGTCAGGCCCAAATGTCACCCCAGGATACAAGGACGCGAGCCAGAACAGCAGCGCGCTGCGCGATGGTTATCTGGACAGCGGCGATCTTGCCTACACCGACGAGCAGGGCCGGTTGTTCATCGCCGGCCGTTCGAAAGACCTTATCATTCGCAGTGGCCACAATATCGATCCGGTCTTGATCGAGGACGCGCTGCAATCGCATCCGGCGGTTGCGCTGGCGGCGGCTGTCGGTCAGCCCGACAAGTATGCCGGTGAACTGCCGGTGTGTTATGTGTCGCTCAAGCCGGGTACGCAGGCGACCGTCGAGGAATTGAAGTCCTTCGCTGAGCCGTTGATTGCAGAGCGTCCGGCGTGGCCGAAGCAGGTCATCATCATCGATGCCATTCCCGTCACCAGCGTGGGCAAAATCTTTAAGCCGCAGTTGCGCAACGATGCCGTGCAGCGGCTGGTGGCACAGGTTGTTGCGGATGTCGTCGGATCGGCTGAGGCGACGATCGATGTCGCTACTGGCGGAAAGCGCGGCATCGATGTGTCTGTGACGTTGCCAGCGGCGCAAGCCAGCCAGCAAAGCGCCGTTGAAAAGGCGCTGGAAGGCTACTTGTTCGACTTCAAGGTAAAGCAGGCGAACTGA
>JAZKGC010000120.1:0-4288 GCA_040386115.1 Pseudomonadota bacterium | reverse complement strand
ATGCGCGAATGGAATCGCGCGACCATCTATCGCAAGACCATCGGCTATTTCGCGGATCGCCTCGCGGAGCGGTGAAACGCAGGATTGCCTCATCCTGTTGAGCTGAAAAATGCGGCCATCCGGGAACAGCAAGAACTGGATTGCTTCGTCGCAAGTGCTTCGCGCAATGACGAAGTAAAGGTGTGGCGCGCAGCGGAACGAAACGCCGGACGCCACACGCTTAATGCACGCGCGGCGTGGACCATTTTGGGTTGGCAGGCCGCGAATGCTGCAAGGGCTCGACATCATGCGCGCACTTGGCGCGGCGGCATTTTGCCGGTTTCGCATCAGCCTGATCGAGGCGCGATTGCAAGCTGGAGAGGTGATCGTGCCGGCTGCTCGGGGCACCGGCAGCTCGGGCGGAATGGCTCCGCCCGAGCCGCTTCAAATAACTAAAACTACTTCTTCTTCGACTTTTTGGCCTTCTTTACTGTCTTCTTCGCCTTCTTCGCCTTCTTGGCTTTCTTCGCCATAGCATCCCTCATGGGGTTTGAGTTGAAGTCGACTTCCTGAGGCAGCTCGGCGGAGGGCCAATCTCGCAGCCTCAATCGCAATCCGAACCGATTCGCGGCGAATTGTCTCGTATTTTTCAAAGTTGTGCAGAGTTTGCGACAGTCCAGCACAATTTTCCCGTCGGCGCGATGCATCGCGCGCACGGTTAACAGGTGGCAAAGCGTTTCGTTTTTGCTTTCGCGGCCGTGCGCCGATGCTCGTTTTGCGCATATGCGCCTTTCGTTTGAGCGGCCGCGTGCGCTGTTCATCAATTCAAAACCACGGTGTGGATTATCGGCTCGCGGTCAGACTCCGTTAAGCGCGCGGCGGGCAGGATGCACGCGGCTTCAGGGGGAGTCAGATTCCGGATCTCCGGAATCAGGAGTGGGTGATGGTTCGACTGACAATCCGATGCAGGGACAGGGCACAAGACGCGGGCCACCGCGCACCCTGGCTGCGCACATGCTGAGTGTTCCGACGCTCTGGATCGTCTTCGTGGTCAACTTCGTCGCAATTGGCGTGGTCTGGGTTTACGTCGTGCGCAGCTACCCCAATCTCGATGCCGCGCGGTTCTGGACCGCGGGCGCTTTTGTCGCGGCGCTGGGAGCCGCGATTGCGATGACGCGCGGCCTCATCGATCCGCAGGATAAGGTTCTGCTCCTGATTCCGCTTCTGGTCGGCGGCTCGACTCTGGTTCTTGCGATCAGCCTTGCCGCGATGGGCATCCGGCGGTTTTACGGCGTGCCGGTGTCATGGCGCACCACGGCGCTGATCGTCGGGATCAACTTCGCCGGCCTGTCGTATTTCGTCTGGCACGACAACATGCCGATGCGCATCCTGATCTACTCGGTGTGCCAGTCGGCACCGATCGCTTTGACGCTGCCGCTGCTGTTGTCACGCCGGAACGGTCATGCCCATCCCGGCGCGCGGCTCGCGGGCTACATCTCAATCCTGATGATCGGGGTGTATGGCGCGCGCTCGGCGGCTGCCCTGCTGAATGTCGGCGGCGATGTGTCGCTGATCGCCTTCAATCCGTTGCAGGCCGCGCTGATCCTGGTGCTGGTGTTCCTGTCGATGATGTGGAATTTCGGCTTCCTGCTGATGGCGATCGACCGGCTGCGCGCCGAGGTCGCGGACCTTGCGATGCATGACGATCTGACGGGTGCCGCCAATCGCCGCCAGTTGCTGGCGCGGCTGGACGAGGAATGCGTGCGCTCCGACCGCACGGTGCAGCCGTTCGCGCTGCTGATGATCGATCTCGACGACTTCAAGGGCATCAACGACAGCCACGGCCACGCTGCCGGCGACGAATGCCTGCGGCTGTTCACCCGCGCGGCCCAAAGCCGGCTGCGTGCGGGCGATCTGCTGGCGCGCATGGGCGGCGACGAGTTCTGCGTGGTGCTGCCATCGACCACCTTGCGCGAAGGCGCGATGGTTGCCCGTCACATCCTTGAAGTCTGCCGTGACGAGAGCGTCAACTGGCAGGGGCAGGCGGTGCCGCTGTCCGCGTCCATCGGCGTTGCGCAATGGCGGCCCGAAATCGGCCTGCATGCCGAGCGGCTGATCGCCGCCGCCGACGGGGCGCTCTATACCGCCAAGAAGGACGGCCGCAACGGCTACGCGGTGTTCGACGTGACGCCGCTCGACAAAGGCCCGACGCTGCGCAAGAGCGCCTGATCCCGCAACTTATGTCGCTGCAATTCATGTCGCTGAACCGCGACTGTCTGCGCCGTTCACCTGCGATTCAGCCGTCGTCGTCCAGCATCGCCGTGCATCTTCCCGCGCCGTCCCGCCTGCCGGATGGCATGCGGCGTTCCGACGCCGCAACACGGGGAACGCAATCTTGCCGCGGACGTTGACGCGTTCGTGGCATTCCAGCTCGCAAGCCCCAACCAAACCTCAAGCCTTCCCAAGGAGACAATCATGAAAATTCAGTCGACGTTTCTGGCCGCAGCCGCCGTGCTTGGCGCAGTGCTGACGATGCCCCACCAGGCGCAGGCGCTGATCGCAAATCCCGCCGTGAGCGCGCCGTCCGTGACGCAAGACGTCGCCTGCCGCACGGTTCGCGAGCGCGTCGTGCGCCCCGGTGGCCGCGTGATCTATCGCACCTCGCGCGTCTGCACGCCGACTTTCGTACGCCCGGCCGCGCGCTGCAGCACGGTGCGCGAGCGCATCGTGCGCCCGAACGGGACGATCGTGTTCAAGACGGTTCGCCGCTGCCGGTAAACACCCGCGCTGCTTTTCAAGCGTGACATGATCGCCGGGCCGCAAGGTCCGGCGATCTCGTTCATCCGGCGCTTAAGTCGCGTGCGGCTGCGCGCTGCGCCCCAATCTTTCGCGGGCGCGGGGCGGCGTTACCTGCTACTGTGGTGGCGTCGTGCGCAAAAGCGGGACCGGTTTTGCGACAAGACGACGCGCAATTGATTTGGCCAGACGCACCGGCCGAACGGCAACAGGAGGACGCGATGGCGAAGGGCAAGGACAAGGGCAACAAGGAAGCCAAGAAACCGAAGGCGGACAAGAACGCGCCGAAATCAGGCGGCGGTTCCGCCTACAAGCAGTCGCAGGGCAAGGGCGCCTCGACGGTCAATCCGTTCGCGAAGAAGTAGGCGCGGCGATCTGGTTGCAGCGACAAGAACAACGCCGGGCCGCAAGGTCCGGCGTTTTTCGTTGTGCGCACATCTGTCGTGTCAATCGTACCAGTCGGCCCGGTTGACCGGAAGTTTGCCGCGCCCGCGCGCGTTCGCGACGGCCTTGAACATCTCGCACAATTCGTACTCGAGGAATTCGTTGGCAAGGATCAGCGCGCGCACCGTGCTGCGCAGGTCGCCGCCGCATGCCGCGATGGCCTGATCCGCGGCTACGTCGAGCCGCTCCGATTCCGGCTGCGGGCCGGAGGCGAGATTGTTGAGCATGGTGATGTTCCGTAGGTGTCAGCGACATGCATATTCTTGTTTTGTTCTCATGCAGTCAAGCGAACAATTTTTCCGGTCCCCATGCAAAGTTTGACGCGGGATTTTTTTGTTGCGAGCCGGATGTATCGAGGGCCGCAGATCGCTTCATTCACGCGATGCTGAAACAGACCGGCGCGTTCGCACCGGCATCGCCAACGCCACAACGCAAAAAAGCCCGGAGCATGCTCCGGGCCTTTCGCAGTTCGTTCGATGTTACCAGGGACTATATGGGTTCATGTCCACCGGGTTGGGGTCGTTGCTGTGCTTCTGATAGTAGCCGCGGCCGCGGTAATAGGCCGGTCCGCCATAGCCGGGCTCGGCATATACAGGTCCGCCGTAACCGTAGGCCGGCTCGCCATAATAACCACGCCCGCCATAGTAGTTGTACGAGTTCGCGGCGGCACCAGCCGCCAGCGCGCCGGCAGCAATGCCGAACCCGATCGCCGCGGCGTTACGTCCGTTGCGCGCTTCCGCCGGTGCCGAAATCGCGGCAATGGTTGCGACTGTCGCAAGGGCAATTGCAATTTTTTTCATGATCTCGTTTCCTTTTGTGACCGCCATGACAACCGGCCAGCGCTCCAAAAGTTCCCGTGAAGGTATCCGGGGCGCGGAAATTACGTCCGCGTGCAAAGCCTCGGTTGCAAATTAAACCGGCGCGCGCGGGAACCAATTCATTGCCACCGTTTTGTCTTTTTTTAACGGGGGTTCGGCATGAAGCTTATTGAAATCATCGCGGAAGACCGTTCGCGCCGCTATGCCTTTGCCGGGCTGGCGATTCTTTTCATGTTCGGGATGGTGATGAA
>JAZKGC010000119.1:4898-7094 GCA_040386115.1 Pseudomonadota bacterium | reverse complement strand
TGGCGGCTTTCTCGCCCTTGATCGTCAGGGTGTTTTCCTTGGCGACGATCGAGATGTCATTCTGCGAAAAGCCGGAGACCGCGACGGAAATCCGGAACGCGTTCTCGCCGGTGCGCTCGATATTGTAGGGCGGATAGCCCGGCGAGCTCTCGCCGACGGACTGGTCGAGCAGCGAAAACAGGCGGTCGAAGCCGACGGTGGAACGATAGAAGGGGGTGAGATCGAATGTACGCATGGTTAGTCCTCCAAAGTTGAGCGACCAGCGCGTTCTCCAGGCGTGACGCAAACGTCTTCAGCCGACGTTTTGAGCCGTCTCGCATGCACAACGCGCCACTCTTTAAAAAGAGCAGACAACCCGCCATTGGGCCGGGCTTTCGTTCTGCGTGCAGCCTTAACTGGCCTGCACGGAACTGATATGGGAGGGGTCTCGTGACGTTCAAGAGGGCGATGCGTTCGGCCTTTTTTTTGACGTTTCAACCCTTGCCAACCCTTGCCCGTTCTTGATTTTCAGCACTTTCAACTTACCCGGCACCCGCACATGACGCTTGTTTCAACGCCTTCCAATCCCGTGCCCGACAACGTCGTGACCGGCACCATCAAGACCCCCGACGGCGCGGAGTTGCGTTTCGCGCGCTGGCATCCGCCGGCCAATCGCAAGGGCACCGTCTGCGTCTTCACCGGGCGGGGCGAGTGCATCGAAAAGTATTTCGAGACGGTGCGCGATCTGCGCGACCGCGGGTTCGCCGTGGCGATGATCGACTGGCGCGGGCAGGGGCATTCGTCGCGGCAACTGCGCGATCCGCGCAAGGGCTACGTCCACAAGTTCTCGGATTTCGAAATCGACGTCGAAACCTTCGTGCAGCAGGTGATGCTGCCGGATTGCCCGCCGCCGTATTTCGCGCTGGCCCATTCCATGGGCGGCGCGGTGATGCTGCGCGTGGCACATTCCGGCAAGCGCTGGTTCGACCGCATCGTGCTCTCCGCGCCGATGATCGATTTGCCGCGGCCAAGCACCACGATGCCGGTCAGGGTCTTGATTCGCACCATGCGGCTGCTCGGCATGGGCGGCCAATACGTGCCCGGCGGCAACGGCGCGCTGGTTGGCACGACGACGTTCGTGAACAATCCACTGACGTCCGATCCCGTGCGCTATGCCCGCAACGCCGCGATCTACGAGGAAGACCCGACGCTCGGCATCGCATCGCCGACGGTGGCGTGGGCCGATACGGCGTTCAAGGCGATGATGGGATTTCGCGAGATGGATTATCCCTCGCACATCCGCCAGCCGATCCTGATGCTGGCCGCCAGCAGCGATACCGTCGTCTCCACCGCGGCCATTGAGGAGTTCGCCTATCACCTGCGCGCCGGCTCGCATCTGGTGATCGCCGGCTCCAAGCATGAAATCCTGCAGGAGCAGGACCGCTATCGCCAGCAGTTCTGGGCGGCGTTCGACGCCTTCGTGCCGGGCACGCCGCTGTTCAAGTAGATTTGCGACTGCCCGTTGTTCGGCGTTTCTAGCAATGACATTGGGCCGCGTTTCGATCTGCCCTAGTTCGGTTTGCTGCCGCCAGTTGCTCCGGGTGCCGCTTCGGCCTGCACCGCGCGGCCGACGCTGACGCTGAGAAGTCCGTTGCCCCAGATGCGTTTCGCAACCCGCCTTGCATCGTCGAGCGTCACCGCATCGACGAGGCCGTTGCGTTTCTCGATATAGTCGATGCCGAGATTGTCGAGCTGATACTGGAGCAGCCCGGTGGCGATCTTCGCGGAGGTGTCGAGCGCCAGCATCTGCGAGCCCTTGAGGAAGGACTTTGCCTCGTCCAGTTCCTGCTGCGTCGGGCCTTCGCTGCCCATGCGCGCGAGTTCGCTGCCGATGGTGTCGAGCGTCTCGGTTGCCTTGTCGGCACGCGTCGCAGTGCTGCCCGCGAACAGCGATCCTTTTTTCATCCAGATCAGGGATTCGGACACCGAATAGACGAGGCCGCGTTTTTCACGGACTTCCTTGTACAGCCGCGTCGATAGCGTGCCGCCGCCGAGGATGTGATTGACGATGTAGGCCGCCATGAAATCCGGATCGTTGCGCGCAATGGCAGGACCGCCGAAATTCACCGTGGTTTGCGGCACGTCGAGCACCGCCGACGTGCGCAGCGGCAGCTTCGCGAACACGGCGTCCGGCACCGGCGCAAGCTCCGCCTTGGC
>JAZKGC010000119.1:0-4798 GCA_040386115.1 Pseudomonadota bacterium | reverse complement strand
GTTTCGCGGCGCAGGCTTGAAATGGTCTGCGCGCGGATGCGTTCAAGCGGCTCGGAATCGAAGCGCGGCGAGGTCAGCGCCAGTCTCAGGAGGTCGAAAGCCTCGTCGCGATTTTCTTTCAGCATGCGCATCGATCCGCGAAGGTAGTCGCGGGTTACGGAAAAGCTCATCTCGATGGCGCGGCGCTCGAGGCGCTCGTGAAACGCCTTGGTATCGAGATCGCCCGCGCCCTCGTCGAGACTGTTGGCGGTGAAACTGCCGACGCCGGGCTTGCCGGCAGGGTCTTGTGCCGAACCGCCGCTGAAGGCGTATTCGATCGCAACGAGCGGCACGGTGGCGTCCTGGACAAACCAGGCCTCGATGCCGCCGGGCGACACCAGCCGCTGGATTTTCGTTGCGGCTGTGGCCGGAACGGCGGCCGCGCAACACGATGCGGCGGCGATGAACAGCGCGCCGGCGAGACGGGGCAGATAATTTCGGGCGATCATCACGAGCGTTTTTCCTCACGCTTGGCGGCGGACGGTTCTTTAATGAGATAACCGGTGACCGACCGCTTCTTGTCCAGCCACTTTTCCGCTGCGTCGCGGACCTGCTCGGCGGTGACGGCACGGATGCGATCCGGCCAGGCTCTGATGGCGTCCACGCTGCTGCCGACGGTGACCGCCGCGCCATACCAGCGCGCCAGGGTGGTCTGGCTGTCCTGCGCATAGATCGACGAGGCGATCATCTGCGTCTTGATGCGCTCGAGATCCTCGGCCGGAACGGGATTCTTGATAAGTTCGCCGATGACGTCATCGATCGCCTGTTCGACTTGTGGAAATTCCACGCCGGGCTTCGGTGAGGCGGCGATCCCGAACTGTGTCGGATCGACACCCGTGCCCTGGTAAAAGGCGCCGGCACTGACCGCGATCGATTTGTCCACGACGAGCGCGCGATTGAGCAGCGAATTGCTGCCGGTGCCCATCAGTTGCGCCAGCACTTCGAGCGCTGCGCCTTCGGTGGGCGATGCGGTGACGGCGGACGGCACCAGATAATAGCGGCGGACGCCCGGCTGTTCGACGCGCGGATCGGCCAGCGTCACGGTGCGCGGTCCGGCCGGCGGCGGCTCCTGCGGGCGGATGCGCTGCGTCGGAATCGAAGGCTGCGGCGGAATCTTGCCGTAGGCCGCCTCGATCATCGGGCGGATTTCGTCCGCACTCACGTCGCCTGCGATAACGAGGGTTGCGTTGTTGGGCGCGTAGAATCGCTTGTAGAACGCCAGCGCGTCCTCGCGGTTCAGCTTCTCGATTTCGCCGCGCCATCCGATCACCGGACGGCCGTAGGGGTGATTGAGATACAGCGCCGCCATGATCTGCTCGGTCAGCCGCGCGTCGGGGTTGTTGCCGACGCGCATGTTGTATTCCTCCAGCACGACATCGCGCTCAGGCAGCACATTTTCGTCTTTCAGAATGAGGCCGGTCATGCGGTCGGCCTCAAATTCCATCATGGTTTTCAACTGCTCACGCGGCACGCGCTGGAAGTACGCCGTGTAATCGAACGAGGTGAAAGCATTCTCGTTGCCGCCGATGCGCGAAATCAGCTGGGAGAACTCGCCGGCCGGGTGCGCGGCAGTGCCCTTGAACATCAGATGTTCGAGAAAATGCGCAAGCCCGGATTTGCCGGGCGTCTCGTCGGCGGAGCCGACCTTGTACCAGATCATCTGCGTGACGACCGGGGTGCGCCGATCCGGGATGACGATGACGTTCAACCCGTTGCCGAGCGTGAAGGTCGCCGGGCGCTGGGGAGCGGCCGATTGCGCGATGGCAGATGGAGTAGCTGTTTGGGCGGCGAGACAAATGCCGAGCGCGGCAAAGGCCCGGACAATGAAATGGCGGGAAGCTGTCATGTCTTGCTATCGAACCGCGGACATATCGCTCGGGAAAAATTCAGGTCCGCAAGAGGCGATATTGCAAGAACCCGAAACGATCGCGCTTGAGCGGATCGCGATCATGGGGCGTAAATGGTCAGCAGCAGGGCGAGACCATCCTCGGTGTCAACGGTTACCAGCGCTTCTCGCATTTGCCCGTGCCTGAATCGCAGGTTTCGGTCGGGGCTTTTAGCTGACCGACGCCATAGGCGTAGTTCGGCGACGGCGTCTGATATCCGGTGGGCGGCTGGGTGAGATCGCCGCGCTCGGGTTCGCTGACGAATTTCTCCGACTCGGTTTTGCTTCCGAACGGATTCGAGAACAGCCCGCCGACATACCCAAGCTGCGAAGGCATCATCATCAGCGGCTTGTCGGAATTATTGTTGCCGCCCGGAGTGACGCTCTCGGTAGATGCTGACTTGCTGCGCGGAGTCCGCGCGGCGAGTTCGCTCGGCATCAGCGGCACGCGCTGCTCTTCGGGAGATTTTTCCTTGACCTTGGCTGCCTCGCGGGCGGCCTTGCGTTCGGCCTCGTCCGGATCCTTCGGCCAGTTCGGCGCGAGCGCGCGCTTGCCGGTCACCGGCGGAGGCAGGTCGGTCCTGGAGGGCACCACCAGCGGCGAGCGCTCCCGATAGTTGATGGTGCCGTCATCGAGGCGCTTGCCGCCAAGACCGCCCATCAGATTGTCCATGAGCTTTCGTTCGAACGTGCGGTCGTCCTCGTCGGCTTCTTCCTGCGCGCGCGCCACGCCGGAGCCAAGTACCAGACCGACGCCGAGCAGCACCGTCGCCAGCCGAAGGGCGCGGAAAGCTGCCTGAGATGACATCTGCGCACCTGAACCGTTGCTGCCGGCTTCACGCATTGCGTTCATCCTGATCCATTATCCGCTGTGGCGGGTTACCCCTTAGCCCAAGCCGTATCCCGTTTTATCAGGGCGTTTTTGCGGCGCCGGGGCTTACAAAAGAGTCATACAGGAGGGCGGCTACCCCGGCAACGATGGCCACGTCGGCAAGGTTAAACACGTACCAGTTGTAGGTTTTTCCGCCGATCTCGGCGTGAAACAGCGCGAAATCGACCACCGCGCCGTAGGCCAGCCGGTCGATGACGTTACCGATGGCACCGCCGATGATGAGCCCGAGGCCGATCACCGCGGTCCTGGTCCCGGAGCGGGCCATCCAGACCGCCAGCACAATCACGGCGATGGCCTTGATCGCGAGCAGGATCGCCTGTCCCACAGGGCCGGAATTCTGGAACCAGCCGTAACTGATGCCGGTATTCCAGGCCAGTACGAGGTCGAAAAACGGCGTCAGCGCTACCGTGCCGCGGCGGCCCAGCTCGAATACGTTCAGCAGCCAGAGCTTCGACGCCTGATCGATGACCAGTGCGGCGACGGCAGCGATCAGGCCGGAACGGAGGAAGGGGCTCACGCGCCGAGTACCTTTCCCAGCGCCTTCCACTCGCGCAGTGCATCCGCATCGCGCGGCGAGACATCGGGATATTCAGCATCGTCACCGACGGTGGGGAGAATCTTCCACGACCGCGCGCATTTGGTGCCGACGGCTTTTTCCACCACCACGGCCACGCCCGGCACGTCGCTGAGCGTGAACGCGCCCGCGGGCGCGTCCTCGTCGGTCGCCATGGCGTTGGACGTGATGCAGACTTCGGCGAGGTCGATATCGAACAAGGTCGCAAAGATCGCCTTGTCGGAGACGTACACCAGCGGCGAGGCTTCCAGCGAGGAGCCGATGCGCTTGGCGGCGCGTTCGACCTCGAGCGCGCCGGTGACAACGCGGCGCACGTCGCGGACGGTGTCCCATTTTTTGGCGAGCGCGTCGTTGCGATAGCCGCCGAGATTATCCGGGAACGTCGTCAGATGCACCGACGGCTCACCGTCGGGGTGCAGCATGGTCCAGGCTTCATCGGTGGTGAAGCTGATGGCGGGGGCGAGCCATTTCAGGATCGCGTCGCACAGGATATCGACGGTGGTGAGTGCTGCCTTGCGCGCGACAGAGGACGGCGCGTCGCAATACAGCGCGTCTTTCCGGATGTCGAAGTAGAACGCCGACAGTTCGGTGTTCATGAAATTCGACAGGGTCGAGATCACCGTCTTGTAGTCGAAGTTGGCGTAAGCGGGGCGAACAATCGTATCGATCTCGGACAGCCGATGCAGCATCAGCCGTTCGATCTCAGGCATGTCGCCGAAGGCGACTACATCGCCGGGCTTGAAATGATGCAGCGTGCCCAGCATCCAGCGGATGGTGTTTCTGAGTTTACGATAGGTCTCGATGGTGTTTTTGAGGATTTCCGGCCCGATGCGCTGGTCGTCGGCATAGTCCGACGCGCAGACCCACAGCCGCAGGATGTCCGCGCCGGAATCCTTGATGACTTTCTGGGGCTCGGTGGTGTTGCCGAGCGACTTCGACATCTTGCGGCCGTTCTCGTCGAGCGTGAAGCCGTGCGTCAGCACCACGTCGTAGGGCGCGCGCCCGCGGGTGCCGCAGCTTTCCAGCAGCGAGGAATGAAACCAGCCGCGATGCTGGTCGCTGCCTTCGAGATACATCACCGTATCTTGGCCGCCGTCCACCTTGCGCTTGATTCCGGCCAAGCCCGGGAAATGCACCGGGTCTTCCAGCACGAAGGCATGCGTCGAACCTGAATCGAACCAGACGTCGCAGATGTCGTCGATCTTCTTCCACTCTTCGTTCGCGTGCGATCCGAGGAAGCGCGCGCGTGCGCCATCCTTGTACCAGGCATCCGCGCCCTCCTGCTCAAAGGCGTCGGCGATGCGCTTGTTGACAATGGCATCCTGTAAAATTTCGGCGGAGCCGTCGCCCTTCTCGCGCACGAACACGGTGATGGGCACGCCCCACGCGCGCTGGCGCGAGATCACCC
>JAZKGC010000118.1:0-29554 GCA_040386115.1 Pseudomonadota bacterium | reverse complement strand
GCTGATCGACGACGTTTTGACGTCTGGCGCCACCGTCGATGCCTGCGCCCGCGCGTTGCTGCGGGCCAGGGCTGCGTCAGTGGATGTGCTGGTGTTCGCGCGGGTTGTGGACACGCTCAAGACCCCCATATAATTTAAGCTGTTCTTTCATCATCGGGGCGCGCCATGTCCGCAGTCGTCGAAATCTACACCCGGCCCGGATGCGGCTATTGCAGCGCTGCCCGGTCGCTGCTGACGCGCAAGAGCGCCGCTTTCACCGAATATGACGTTGCGGTGGATCCGAACTGGCGCGCGGAGATGGTGACGCGCTCGGAGGGCGGAACCACGTTTCCGCAAATTTTCATCGACAAGGTTCATGTCGGCGGCTGCGACGAACTTTATGCTCTCGACCGCGAAGGCAAACTCGATGGCCTGCTTGCCGGGCAGAAAGTGTCGTCATGACCACCAGCATCGAGCGCGGCGCACCCTTCACCGCGGCGATGGTGCAGATGCGCACCGCCTTGCTGCCGGAGACGAGCCTCGCCCAAGGCATCGCATTGATCCGCGAAGCCAGGGACAAGGGCGCGGATTACGTCCAGACTCCCGAAGTCACCAACATGATCCAGCAGAACCGCAAGGCGCTGTTTGAACTGCTCGCGAGCGAGGAAGACGACCGTTCGCTCAAGGTCTATCGCGAACTGGCGCGCGAATTAAAGATCTACCTGCACATCGGTTCGATCGCGGTGCTTGCGACGCCAGAGCGCGCGGCAAATCGTTCATTCCTGATTGCGCCCGATGGCAACATTCTCGCCAGCTACGACAAGATCCACATGTTCGACATCGAACTCGACGGCGGCGAAAGCTATCGCGAGTCCGCAAACTATCAGCCGGGCGAAGCGGCGGTCATTTCGGATCTGCCGTGGGGCCGGATCGGGCTGACGATCTGCTACGACGTGCGCTTTCCAGCGCTTTACCGCGCGCTTGCGGAGGCTGGCGCGTCATTTATCGCAGTACCGTCCGCCTTCACGGTCAGGACCGGCGAAGCCCACTGGAGCACGTTGCTGCGTGCCCGCGCCATCGAGAACGGCTGCTTCATCTTCGCTGCCGCGCAGGCCGGCAAACACGAAAGCGGCCGCGAGACCTATGGCCACTCGCTGATCGTCGATCCGTGGGGCGAAATCCTCGCCGAAGGCGGCGTCGAGCCGGGCGTGGTGCTGGCAAAGATCGATCCCGCGAAAGTTCAATCGGTCCGCAAGAACATTCCATCATTGCAACATGGCCGCCGCTTCAGCCTGGCTGACCCGAAGGCCGGACCGGAGCATCTGCATCTGGTGCGAGGATCGGCATGATCCGATACGCGCTGCGCTGTGAGCGCGGCCACGAGTTTGAAAGCTGGTTCCAGAGTTCAGCCGCCTACGACAGCCAGCACAAGCGCGGGCTGGTTTCCTGCCCGGCCTGCGACTCCACCAAGGTGGAGAAGGCGATCATGGCACCCCGAATTGCGCGCAAGGGCAAATCCAGATCGGCCCCGGCGCCCGTGACGGCACCAGCCGAGGACGCCTCATCGACATCGCTGGTGATGGCACCGCAGGAACGCGAGCTGGTCGCCAAGCTGAAGGAATTGCGCGATCACGTTTTTAAAAACGCGGACAATGTCGGCAAGAAATTCCCCGACGAGGCCCGCAAGATGCACTATGGCGACATCGAGCATCGTGCGATCTACGGCGAGGCCACCGTGGATGAAGCCCGCGCATTGGTGGACGAAGGCGTGGAGGTCGCGCCGCTTCCGATCCTGCCGGACGATCGCAACTAGCCCGCCACCAACATCGCGACCCCGATCAGGATCAGCGCGATACCGCCGAGTTCCCGGCCCGACAACGGCTGCTTCATCGCGTAGTAGGCTGCGACCTGCGCAAACAGCACCTCGACCAGCGCCAGCGTCCGCACGTTCGCGGCGGCGGTAAGCGCAAACGCGAGAAACCAGAACAGCGACGCAAACGCGCCCATGAAACCCGCGAATGTCGAGGGTTTCCACAATCGGAAAATCGCGCTCATGGTGCCGCGCGAGCGCACCAGCAGCCAGCCCGACAGGATGACGGTCTGCATCAGCAGGGTTGCCGCCAGCGTCATACTCGCCGCGGTGACGAAGCTCACGTCCGTCACGTTGAGAATCGCGCCACGATAGCCCACCGCCGACAACGCGAAGAACGATGCGGCGAACAGGCCGAGTGCTGTCGGCTTCAAACTGGCGAATCCCTTCGCGCCACCGGGCCGCAGCGCGGTTATCACGACGCCGACGGTAGCGACGACGATCGCCACTACCTTCAGAATCGTCAGGTGATCGCTCAGAAAAATGAATCCGAAGATCGCTGCCTGAATGGCTTCGGTTTTCAGATACGCCGTCGTCACCACGAACGACCGCTCGTTCATGGCCATCAGCATCAAGGCGGTGGCGACGATCTGCGCCATGCCTCCTGTAACGAGCCACGGCCAAAAGCCGGGCTGGGGCCATGACAGCCGGTCGCCGGTTGCGGCCAGGCCGACGCCCAAAAAAATCAGCGCAAACGGAAATCCGAACAGGAAACGAATATGCGTCGCGCCCAGCGTGCCGAGTTGAGCCGTCAGTCCGCGCTGCATCGCGTTGCGCACGACCTGCCCGGCGGCTCCCAACAGCGTGAAGGGAATCCAGAGCCAGACAAACTGGGTCATGAGGAAAGCAACACGTCAGATCGCCGCTTCCGCGACCACCATGTAGTTCACGTCCATGTCGGACGAGAGGCTCCACTTGTCGGCGAGCGGATTGTAAACTACGCCGGCCTGATCGCTGATCGCAAGCTTGTTGCGGTCGAGGTGATGCGTCACCTCGGCGGGGGTCACGAACTTGTCCCACTGATGGGTGCCGCGCGGCAGCCAGCGCAGCACATATTCCGCGCCCACGATGGCAAGCGCAAAACTCTTCCAGTTCCGGTTGATGGTCGATACCACCATCATGCCCGACGGCTTCTGCAACGCCGCGCAGCGATCGATGAACAGGCCGACATTGGCGACATGCTCCACCACTTCCATTGCCAGCACGATGTCGAAGCGCTCGCGCGGATGGATTTCTTCGACCGTGGCGCAGCGATAGTCGATCAGCAGATGGGATTTGTCCGCATGCAGTTTCGCCACCGTGATATTGGTGGCCGATGGATCGACGCCGACCACCTCCGCGCCGAGGCGCGTCAGCGGTTCGCACAGCAGCCCGGCCCCGCAACCGATGTCGAGAATACGCAGGCCCGACAGGCAATTCAGGCTCTTCGGGCTGCGGTCGAATTTCCGGCACGCCGTATCGCGAATATAGGCGAGCCGCAGCGGGTTGATCTTGTGCAGCGGCGCCATCTTGCCTTTGGGATCCCACCACTGCTCGGACAGCTGCGAGAACCGCGCGACTTCGCCGGGATCGACGGTGGAGGCTGCTGAAGGATTCGAATTCATGCTCGACTTTGCTGGTGCTTGACCGGGTACGGTTATTCTATCGCGCCGTGATGTGATTACGGAATTCCAACGGCGAGCCGATCATCTTGATGGTTTCGGTGCCCTCGCCGACGCCGTTCACCGTAACATCGCCCCATCCAAAAATCCGCCCGGCAATGCTTTGGCGAACATCGACGCTCTCAATTTTATCCAAACTCATCTCGAATGTCCGGCGCTGGATAAATCCTTCCTTGTGGACAACCCGCAGCGAGGTGACATCGGTTTCCGTCGTCCAGCGCTGAAACCACGCCCGGAAAACAAGAAACCCGCCGAGTATAGCAAACACCGCGCTGGTGCCGAGCAGCGTCACGATCACCCCGTCATTCGGGATGACTTGCGATCCGAGCAAACAGCCGCCGGCGATCAGCAGACAGAGCAGGCCGGGGACATAGATGATCCCGTGGATCGTGGTGGAATACAGAACCTTCTCTCCCGGCTGGAGAATATCGTCGATATAACGCCCCATGCCCGTCCTCAACCGCGTCTGCGGGAACCGTGTTGCTTGCCCGTCACCTGATGGGTATGTATAGCCGCCTTTTCCGGGCCGTGCTGCCGTTTTGCGCGGAACCGGACCCTTAATAAAAGCCAGACCAACCGGGACTGCACCATTCGCCGAGATACCAAGAAAATGGGCCGCCTTGTCATGAAATTCGGCGGCACGTCCGTCGCCAATATCGACCGCATTCGCAACGTCGCGCAGCATGTGAAGCGCGAGGTCGATGCCGGCCATGACGTGGCCGTCGTGGTGTCGGCGATGTCCGGCAAGACCAATGAACTTGTCTCCTGGGCCACCGACGCCTCGCCGCTGCACGACGCGCGGGAATACGATGCCATCGTGGCATCCGGCGAACTCATCACCGCGGGTCTGCTTGCGATTGTGCTGCAATCGCTCGGCATCCAGGCGCGCTCGTGGCAGGGCTGGCAGATTCCTCTCCTGACCGACGACGCACATGCCTCTGCACGGATCATCGGCATTGACGGTGCTGAACTCATCAAGCGGTTCAAGGAGCGCCGCGAAGTCGCGGTGATCGCCGGCTTCCAGGGCATCCACCAGCCGACGGGGCGAATCACCACGCTCGGGCGTGGCGGCTCCGATACGTCGGCCGTTGCAATCGCCGCGGCGATCCACGCCGAGCGTTGCGACATCTACACCGACGTTGACGGTGTTTACACCACCGACCCGCGCGTGGTGCCGAAGGCGCGGCGGCTCGCCAAGGTGGCGTTCGAGGAAATGCTGGAAATGGCGTCGCAGGGCGCCAAGGTGCTTCAGGTCCGCTCGGTCGAGCTCGGGCTTGTTCACAACGTGCCGGTGTTCGTGCGCTCAAGCTTCGACAAGCCGGAAGACATCGATCCGCACGGCACGCCGCCGGGAACGCTGATTTGCAGCGAGGAGGAAATCATGGAAAGCCAGGTCGTCACCGGGATCGCGTTCTCAAAGGACGAAGCCCAGATTTCCGTGCGCCAGATCCAGGACAAGCCCGGCGTCGCCGCGTCGATCTTCGGGCCGCTGGCTGCCGCCAGTATCAATGTCGATATGATCGTGCAGAACGTCTCCGAAGACGGCGGCACCACCGATCTGACCTTCACGGTGCCGGCGTCGGATTTCGCACGCGCCAAGGACACCATCGTCAGCGCCAAGGACAAGATCGGCTATACGCGGCTCGACACCGCAGTCGATGTGGCGAAGGTGTCGGTGATCGGAATCGGCATGCGCAGCCACGCCGGCGTCGCGGCCGAGGCCTTCGCGGCGCTGGCTGAACGCAACATCAATATCCGCGCCATCACCACGTCCGAGATCAAGTTTTCGCTGCTGATCGACGCTGCCTATACCGAGCTTGCCGTGCGGACGCTTCACACGCTCTATGGTCTGGATCAGGCCTGAACCGGGCTGCTGTCGCGCGACCGATCTTGCCTGACGCGGCGCACTGTGAGCCACACGTGTTCTATAAAGTGGCTGCTGTTTGGCAGGCGTTTTGCTTGGCAAAACGAGCCTCAATTCGATATAGCCTCAGGACAAGGCGGTCGCACCCTCGCCCTCGGTTCCGGACCGTCAGATCTGTCCGGAACGTGAGACGGGACCAGGCGTTCAACCTGAAAAGTCGTTATTTTACTTCTAGATAGCGCCGTCGTAATTGCTTACTGCGCTGGCGTTACAAGTGAGGATATCAAGGGATGCGGAGCGCGCTGGGAGGCCCCCGCGTCTTGCTGAGACGGCTCCGCGAAGTGATGGCCGAACAGGTCAGCGCTCAGGAACGCCTCGACAAGATCGTGGTGCTGATCGCCGCCAACATGGTGGCGGAGGTCTGTTCGACCTACGTGCTGCGCGTCGATAACACCCTTGAACTCTACGCCACCGAAGGTCTGAACCGCGACGCCGTCCACCAAACGGTCCTGACCGCGCATGAAGGCCTCGTCGGCCTCGTCGCCAGTGAAGCCAATCCGCTGAACCTGTCGAACGCGCAGTCGCATCCGGCGTTCTCGTATCGTCCGGAAACCGGCGAAGAAATCTATCACTCTTTCCTGGGCGTGCCGATCCTGCGTTCGGGCAACACCCTCGGCGTGCTGGTGGTGCAGAACCGCGCGCACCGCACCTATGTCGAGGAAGAAGTCGAGGCGCTGCAGACCACCGCGATGGTGCTCGCGGAAATGATCGCGTCCGGCGAATTGTCATCCATCGCCAAGCCCGGCGCCGAGCCTGCCGCGCGCCACTCGCTGCACAAGACCGGGGCGATTCTTTCCGACGGCATCGCGCTCGGCCATGTCGTGCTGCATGAGCCGCGCGTCGTTATCACCAATTACATTGCCGAAGACCTGCCGAAAGAACTGAAGCGGCTCGATACCGCAATCCTGAAGTTGCGCGCCGACCTCGACCGCATGCTGGAGCGCGGCGACGTTGCCGACGGCGGCGAGCATCGCGACGTGCTGGAAGCCTATCGCATGTTCGCCAACGACCAGGGCTGGCAGCACAGGCTGCACGAAGCGGTCGCAACCGGCCTCACCGCCGAAGCCGCCGTCGAGCGCGTGCAGTCCGACACCCGCGCGCGCATGCTGCGCTCCACCGATCCCTACCTGCGCGACCGCCTGCACGACCTCGAAGACCTCGGGCACCGCCTGATGCGGCAGCTTGTGGGACAGGATCACGCGCCGTCACGCGAGCAACTGCCCGACAACGCGATCCTGATTGCGCGCTCGATGGGTCCGGCGGCGCTGCTCGATTATGACCGCAAGCGGCTGCGCGGCCTGGTGTTGGAGGAAGGCACCGCCAATTCGCACGTCTCGATCGTGGCGCGGGCATTGGGAATTCCGGCGGTCGGCGAAGTGCCGAACGCCGCCGGCATCGCCGATCCGGGCGACGCGATCATCGTCGATGGCACATCGGGCTCGATCTACATTCGCCCCTCGCAGGAAATTCAGTCGGCCTATGCCGAACGAGTGCGCTTCCGCGCCCGGCGGCAGGAGCAGTATCGCGAACTGCGCGACAAGCCGTGCGTCACCAAGGACGGTCAGGCCATCGATCTGATGATCAACGCCGGCCTCATCATCGACCTGCCGCACATCGACGACACCGGCTCGTCGGGCATCGGGCTGTTTCGCACCGAATTGCAGTTCATGGTCGGTCAGAGCCTGCCGCGCACCAGCGAGCAGCTCGCGCTGTACCGTGCGGTTCTGGATGCCGCCGGCGACAAGCCGGTCACCTTCCGCACCCTCGACATCGGCGGCGACAAGGCGCTGCCGTATATGGACACCATCGTCGAGGAAAATCCGGCACTGGGCTGGCGCGCCATTCGCCTTGGTCTGGACCGGCCGGGATTGTTGCGCGGACAAATCCGCGCGCTGCTGCGCGCAGCTTCCGGCCGCTATCTGCGCGTGATGTTTCCGATGATCTCGCAGGTCGATGAATTCGACGAAGCCAAGCTCGTGATCGAACGCGAACTGACGTATTTGCGCCAGCACGGACATACGCTGCCGGAACGGGTCGATGTCGGCACCATGCTCGAAGTGCCTGCTTTGCTCTACCAGATGGACGAACTGCTCAAGCGGGTCGATTTCATCTCGGTCGGCTCAAACGACCTGTTCCAGTTTCTGTTTGCGGTCGATCGCGGCAATTCGCGCGTCACCGATCGCTTCGACACGCTGTCCGCGCCGATCCTGCGCGCGTTGCGCGACATCGTGAAGAAGGCGGATGCCGCCGGAAAGTCCGCGTCGCTGTGCGGCGAGATGGCTTCGCAACCGCTCGGCGCATTGGTGCTGATCGCGCTTGGCTATCGCTCGCTGTCACTATCGGCGACAGCGCACGGTCCGGTGAAAGCCATGATTCTCGACCTCGATGCCAAAAAAGCCGCAGCGATGATTACGCCGCTGCTGGATGCGCCGGCCGGTAGCGTCTCGATCCGCGGCAAGCTGATGGAATTCGCCGAGGCCGAAGGGCTTTCGTTGTAGCGACGCTTTGCGGACTCCATCGAAGCCACCCTCCCCGTCCCTATTGATCGACCTTATCCATGACCACGCTGCCCGAAGCCAAACTCGACACCTTGCTGGCGCGGCACGCCTCGCTTGAAGCCGAACTGCTCGGTCAGGTGAACTCGGAAACCTATGTCCGCATCACGCGGGAACTGAGTGAACTCACACCTGTGGCCGACGCCGTGAAGGCCTACCGCGCGGCGTCCGCAGAGATCGCCGACATCGACGCGTTGATCGCCGACCCCGCGACCGAGGCAGACATGCGCGCGATGGCGGAAGGCGAACGTCCGCAACTCGCTGCGCGCCGCGATGAACTGGCGCAGGACATTCGCGTCGCGCTGTTGCCGAAGGACGCGATGGACGAGCGCAATGTGGTGCTGGAAATCCGCGCCGGCACCGGCGGCGATGAAGCCTCATTGTTCGCGGGCGACCTGTTCCGGATGTACGAGCGCTTCGCCGCATTGCAGGGCTGGAAGGTGGAAGTCATGTCCGCGAGCGAAGGCACCATGGGCGGCTTCAAGGAAATCGTCGCCGAGGTCCAGGGCCGGGGCGCGTTCGCCAAACTGAAATACGAGTCCGGCGTGCATCGAGTGCAGCGGGTGCCCGACACCGAAACTCAGGGCCGCATCCACACCTCTGCTGCGACGGTCGCCGTGCTGCCGGAAGCCGAAGAGGTCGATATCGCCATCAAGAATGACGATCTGCGCATTGAAACCATGCGGGCGCAGGGCGCGGGCGGCCAGCACGTCAACAAGACAGAATCGGCAATCCGCATCACCCACATACCAACCGGCATCGTCGTCATGATGCAGGACAGCCGCTCGCAGCACAAAAACCGCGCGTCGGCGATGAACATTCTGCGCTCGCGCATCTACGACGCGGAACGACAACGCATCGACGCGACACGTTCAGCCGACCGCAAAGGCCAGGTCGGCTCGGGCGACCGCTCCGAACGCATCCGGACCTATAATTTCCCGCAGGGCCGCGTCACCGATCACCGCATCAATCTCACGCTCTACAAACTGCCGCAGGTGATCGCCGGCGAAGCCTTGGGCGAACTGGTCGATGCGCTGACCACCGAACACCAGGCGGCGCAGCTTGCGGAACAGGGCAACGCGGCGTGAGTGAAAATCCGCCACTCGCGGGCCTGACCGTGGATGCGGCGCGGCGCGCGCTGACGATGCGCTTGCGAGACAACGGAATCGAATCGCCTGAACTCGATGCAAGGGTGCTGATCGGAGCGGCGCTCAATCTCGATCATACTGGCCTGGCCGCGCAGGCAATGCGGCTGGTCACGCTCACCGAGGCCGCCACGATTGCGGGTTTCGCACAGCGACGGATCGCCCGCGAACCTGTCGCCCGCATCCTCGGCCACAAGCAATTCTGGGGGCTCGATCTTCGGGTGTCCGACGCCACGCTGATTCCACGCGGCGATACCGAAACGGTGGTCGAAGCCGCGCTTGAGTTTCTTCGCAGCGTTGCCCCCGTTTCTCAGACAACTCGCATTGCCGATATCGCAACAGGGTCCGGCGCCATCCTGCTGGCGCTGCTGACCGAGTTGAAAGACGCCACGGGTATCGGCACCGACATCAGCGCGGCGGCGCTGGCAACCGCACATCTGAATGCGATGCAGCTTGGCCTTGCGGGTCGGGCCTCATTCGTCCGCTGCGATTATGCGGCGGCGTTGTCCGGCCCGTTCGATCTCATCGTGTCGAACCCGCCCTATATCCGCACGGCGGATATCGCGAACCTCGACATCGACGTGCGCGATCACGATCCGCATCTCGCCCTCGATGGCGGCGCTGACGGGCTCACAGCCTACCGCGCAATCATTCCGCAGGCAGCGGGCCTGCTAACGGCCGGAGGCGCTCTTGTTGTCGAGGTCGGCCACAATCAGAGCGAGCAGGTGAGCCAGATGATGCGCGCGGCCGGGTTAACCCATCCAGCGCCGCCCAAAGCCGATCTCGGCGGCATTCATCGCGCGGTCACAGGCCGGAAAGCGGCATTTTAAAGGGTGTTTGGAACACAAAAAACCTCTTGGAATATCGTCCGGGAGCGACTAGGTTCCTGTCACAACATCGGCTAGGGGTTGTGGCTCCCGTTAAGGAATTCGGGTCGAAGCCAAGGTCTCGCAAGAGACACCCGCCGGGTAAAGGTTCCTACAAGGCAGGTCATGTCGAGCGCGAAGGCTGAAAGAGCCGCGCTGCTTGAGACCGCAAAGCGAGCGAAAGCCTGAGATTGCGCTTGAACACTCACTTGCAGAACATCATGCCTGTTAGCGCAGGCTGATTTGATCCGGCCCAGATGGCTAATTGCCTTCGGGCATTTGGAGAACGCGTCTTTGTTGAACGCGACACGCGGCAAAATCGAATTGAATCTGGACGACATCGCTCCTCGCGCACACGCGACGAGCCGTGAGTCCGGCACACCAACCACCACGATCCAGAATTGGTAAAAGGCACGACATGAGAAACGGTCCGAATAACAACAAGCGTATGCGTAGCCGCAACAACAACAATAATAGCAACAGCAATAACAACAATAATAACAATCGCCGCGGCCAGAATCCGATGACGCGGGTTTTCGAGTCCAATGGACCCGACATCAAGATCCGCGGCACGGCCTCTCACGTCGCCGAAAAATATGTTCAACTCGCGCGTGACGCGCGCAGCTCCGGCGATCCGGTCGCCGCCGAGAATTACTATCAGCACGCCGAGCATTATTTCCGCCTGATCGCGGCGGCTCAGGAACAGTTCCGCCAGAACCAGCCGCAGCAGCAACCGACCACCCGCGCCGAAGGCGACATGGGCGATGACGGCGGCGACGACAGCGAGAGCTATTCCAACTTCGGCGCGGAGCCTGGATTTGCGCCGTCCGCGCAACAGCAACCTCAACCTCAGCCTCAATTCGCGCCGCGCGAGCAGCAGCCCTATCAGCCGCGCGAACAGAACCAGCCGCGTGAGCAGAATTATCGCGACCGCGACCAGCGCGATCCTCGTCCCCAGCCGCAGCCTTCGATACAGCCGATCGAGAGCGACGAGGTGGACCGTCTGCCATCGTTCATCACGGGTGGCACCCAGCCGCAGCCGGGCGGAGCGGCGCTGGATGCAAACGGCAATCCGGGCGGCGAACGCTTCGGTCATCGCCGCCGCCGCCGTCCCGCCGGCCCCCGCGCTGAAGGTCAGGCCGCGCCGCCACCGAGCGACGATTTCAGTCCGGCTGGCGATTGACCGTTGAAGCGCCGGCGGGCGTTTGATCGCCGGCGACATCGTCAGCCGACGATCGGCTCGTCGTCGCGGCGAGACGTGGTGGGCACCAGCACCGGCTGCATCGCGGGAATGAGCCGCGTGCGCTCGCGATGCGCAGGGATCGCCCGGTAGACCTGCTTCGACGCTTCGACGATGTGCACGCCTGCAAACGGCGACGAGACCGCTATGCTCATGCGCTCCCATGCCATCGCTGACCGCAGAACCCAGCCGCTCTCAAAGGGAGGCACGAACAGCGCCTCGCCCCACGCCGTCGGCGTGAACCAGGTCTGCCGCAAAAGCTGCGTGATCTGCGAGCGCGAATAAGGACGGCCATGGCCGAACGGCGTGGTGTCGGTTCGCGTCCACACACCGCGGCGGTTGGGAATGATCGCCATCATGCGGCCCGACGGCGCCAGCACGCGCCACACCTCGCGCAGCAGGCTTTCCGGATCGTCCGATATTTCCAGCGCGTGCACCAGCAGGATGCGATCCACCGCAGCGTCCGCAAGCGGCAGCGAAAATTCATCGACCAGCGTTGACAGCGTCGGACGCGCCGTCGGCCATTTCAACACCCCTTGGGCAGCCGGCATCAGCGCAATGCATCGCTCGGCGTCTTCCCGGAACAGCCCCAGATAGGGCGTCGGATAGCCCAGCCCGGCCACGCGCATGCCGTCGGCATGTGGCCAGTGCCGCTGGATGCCGCGATTGATCAGCCGCCGCGCCACGATGCCGAGGCGCTGCGAGTAAAAATTACGAAGATCGATCACGTCGATTGTCATGGCAACGACCTTACCACGTCGAGGCTGTCCGCACAGCGGTTGTCGCGCGATGCCGCACACCGATTGGATGTGGCGTTAACGTATTTCACTCGCCAATCCGGCCGTGTTAGCTTGGCCGCGATACCGACGAATGGAGACATCATGGCTGCCGAGATTCGCCTTTTCCCCTGCCTGTCCGACAATTTCGGCTATCTCATTCACGACCCGGTAACGAAGGCGACGGCGTCGATCGACGCCCCCGAAGCGGGACCGATCGTCAAGGCGCTCCAGCGCGAGGGCTGGACGCTCACCGATATTCTCGTGACCCATCACCACGCGGATCATGTCGGCGGCATCGCCGATCTCAAGGCCCGGTACAATTGCCGCGTCGTCGCCCCTCATGACAAGGGCGCCGCGATCTTGCAGGTGGATGAGCGCGTCAAGGAAGGCGCGACCGTCAGCGTCGGCAATCTCGTCGCGCGCGTGCTGGAAACACCCGGTCACACCCTCGACCACATCAGCTACGTGTTCGACGCTGACAACGCCCTGTTCTGTGCCGACACGCTGTTCTCCATCGGCTGCGGCCGGGTGTTCGAGGGCACCTATCCCATGATGTGGGATTCGCTTTTGAAGCTGCGCGCGCTGCCAAACGACATGCGGGTCTATTGCGGTCACGAATACACCGCCTCCAACGTCAAGTTTGCACTCGGCATTGAGCCCAACAATCCCGCGCTCAAGGCCCGCGCCGAAGACGTTGCGCGCCAGCGCGCCGCGAACCAGCCGACGATCCCGACACTGATCCGTGACGAGAAGGAAGCCAACACGTTCCTGCGCGCAGATGTCCCTGCCGTCGCTGCCGCCGTCGGGCTTGCGGGCAAGACTCCCGCGGAGGTGTTCGGCGAATTGCGCGAGCGCAAGAACAAGGCGTGATGGACACACCCGCCATACTCACCGCCGATGAGATGATCGCGCGCCTCGATCTCAAGCCGCACCCCGAAGGCGGGCATTACCGCGAGACATTCCGCGATCGGCGTATGACAGGCGACGGGCGCGCCGCGTCCACTGCGATCTATTTCCTGCTCGCGCGCGGCGAGAGATCGCACTGGCATCGTATCGATGCGGTCGAGGTCTGGCACCACTATGCTGGCAGCGCGCTGCAATTACAGATTGCCGATGAAAGCGGTCGGCGTCGCGTTCTGCTCGGACCCGACTTGAAGGCGGGCGAATTGCCGCAAGCCATCGTTCCCGCGCAGGCGTGGCAGGCTGCGGAAAGCACCGGCGACTGGACGCTGGTGGGCTGCACCGTTGCGCCGGGATTCGATTTCGCAAAATTCGAACTTGCACCGGCTGGCTGGTCGCCGGCTTAAGACGTTCGTCGTCCCGACACCATGTCCTTCGCCGCGATCAATCCGCCGCCGGCAATCAGCGCGGCGGCAATGGCCAGCGTCGCGGTGGGTTTTGCAAAACCCGCGAGAATGAGAAACGCTGTCGAGAGCAACGGCGTCGCGTAGGACGCCGCTCCCAGCACGCGAATATCGCCGCGCTTCATGCCGATATCCCAGGCGAAGAACGCAATGCCCACCGGGCCGATACCGAGCGCTATAATGGCCAGCCACTGCGTCGGTGTCTCCGGCCAGACCGTCGTTTCCAGACTGAAATGAAAGGCCGCCGCGAGCAGCGCCGTCGCAAGACAGAACCCCGCGACCGCGTCCGTCGGCACCGATGCCAGCTTGCGCGACATCACCGAGTATCCCGCCCACACGAAGGCCGCGACAAATGCCGCGATGAAACCGGGAATGTGAGCCGGATTGAATTGCGAACCGCTGTTGCCGGCAAACAGCAGAACAGTGCCTGCAAACCCAAGGATCGCGCCGATGATGTGATGCGCTGCCAGCCGCTCGCCCGGCAACACGGACGACAGCAGGACGATCAGCAGCGGCCAGAGATAGTTCAGCAATCCCGCTTCAGCCGGCGGGGCCAGCCGCAGCGCCAGAAAATACAGCGCATGATAACCGAACAGCCCGCTGACGCCGACGAACCAGACCAGGGCGGGTTGCCTCAAAGCCCGCATGGCTGCGGGACGCCGCAACCATGTAATCGGACCGATGCAGGCGCCGATAGCGAACGTCATCGCCAGCAATTGAAACGGCGGAATGCTGCCCGTCGCGACAGTCAGCGCCGCGAGCAGCGACCACATCACGATGGCCGTGATACCGATGAGAGTGGCGGTGGATGGCGTCATCGCAGATCAATGGCATTCAAACTGCGGCGACGCCATATCCGGAGCACGCCTTAAGGCGTAATCGGCGTTCATTGAGCCAGACTCTATTCCCGCTCGTCCCCGCGAAAGCGGGAATCCAGGCTTTTGAAGTGCTGGATTCCCGCTTACGCGGGAATGAGCGGAGAGACCGTGTTTCAGCTGGATCACACTTTAGTGGAGATACTGCCCGCCATTGATGGTCATTGTTGATCCGGTGATGAAACCCGAATCGTCCGATGCAAGAAAGACCACCGCGCGCGCGATTTCTTCCGGCTCGCCAAGACGGTTGACCGGAATCTGCGGGATCACATTCTTCTCCAGAACATCTTTCGGCACCGCCTGCACCATTTCGGTGTTGATGTAGCCGGGGCAGATCGCGTTGACCGTGATGCCGCCCTTCGCGTTCTCAAGCGCCAGCGCCTTGGTGAAGCCGATGTCGCCGGCCTTAGCCGCCGAATAATTGACCTGACCGAACTGGCCTTTCTGGCCGTTGATCGAGGAAATGCTGATGATGCGCCCGAACTTGCGCGCGCGCATGCCTTCGATCACCTGCCGCGTCATGTTGAACAGCGAGCCGAGATTCGTGGTGATGACGGCGTTCCACTGATCGAGCGACATCTTGTGAAACGGAACGTCGCGGGTAATACCCGCATTGTTGACCAGCACATCGATCGGACCGAGATCGGCCTCGACTTTCTTCACGCCGTCCGCGCACGCGTCGAACGCGCCGACGTCCCACTTGTAAACAGGAATGCCGGTTTCGGCCTTGAACTTTGCCGCAGCATCATCGTTGCCGGCATAACTTGCCGCGACCTTATAGCCCGCAGACTTCAACGCCTTGCTGATTGCAGCGCCAATGCCGCGCGTTCCCCCGGTGACCAATGCTACGCGTGCCATGTCGAAAAATCCCCTCCGCAGTTTCTTTTGGAGGTGAAGTATTTCGGCCATTTGCAAAGACCGCAAGAAAAAATGCCCGGCAAGCGCGTATTCCCGCAAAAGTGGGCACCGGTTTTGCGACAGGAATACGCGCTAGCTTGAATTTAGCGCATTTTCCTGCGGCAAACCGGATTCCACTTTGCCTGGAAAATGCGTGCCGGGCATTTTGATTTTGTATTGTGCAGTGCGCTCAGAACATTTTATCGCTCAATGCACATCGCGATGCCCATGCCGCCGCCGATGCACAGCGTGGCGAGGCCTTTCTTGGCGTCGCGCTTCTGCATCTCGTGCAGCAGCGTGACCAGCACGCGCGCACCAGAAGCGCCGATCGGGTGACCGATGGCAATCGCACCGCCATTGACGTTGACCTTGGCAGGATCCCAGCCGATCTCCTTGTTCACTGCGGACGCCTGTGCTGCGAAAGCCTCGTTGGCCTCGATCAGATCGAGGTCGCCGGGCTTCCAGCCGGCCTTCTTGAGCGCTGCGCGCGACGCCGGGATCGGTCCCGTGCCCATGATCGATGGATCGACGCCCGATTGCGCCCACGACACGATGCGCGCGAGAGGGGTCTTGCCTTCCTTCGCTGCCTGCTTCGCCGTCATCAGCACCAGCGCCGCGGCGCCATCGTTGAGGCCCGACGCATTGCCCGCGGTGACGGTGCCTTCCTTCTCGAACGCAGGCTTGAGCTTGGCCATCGCCTCCATGGACGCGCCATGACGTGGGCCTTCATCCGCATCCACCACGATATCGCCCTTGCGGGTTTTGACGATAAAGGGAACGATCTCGTCCTTGAACTTGCCGGCCTTCTGTGCGGCCTCGGCCTTGTTCTGCGAACCGACGGCGAACTCGTCTTGCTGCTGCCGGGTGATCTGGAATTGCCGCGCGACGTTCTCGGCGGTGTTGCCCATGTGGTAGCCGTTGAAGGCATCCCAGAGGCCGTCCTTGATCATGGTGTCGATGAAATCCACCGCGCCCATCTTCACGCCGCCGCGAAGATGCTGCGCATGCGGCGACATGCTCATGGATTCCTGGCCGCCGGCGACCACGATCTCAGAGTCGCCGTTCATCAAGGCCTGATAGCCCAGCGCCACGGTGCGCAAGCCCGAACCGCAGAGCATGTTGACGCCCCACGAGGGACTTTCCACCGGAATTCCAGCCTTCATGGCCGCCTGACGTGCGGGGTTCTGACCCTGCCCTGCGGTCAGAATCTGCCCCATGATGACTTCGGACACACGCGCAGGCTCGATGCCGGCCCGGTCAAGCGCGGCCTTGATGGCAACCGCGCCAAGTTCGTGGGCCGGGATATTGGCAAAGGCGCCGTTAAAAGTGCCGACCGGGGTACGGGCAGCGCTGACGATGACGACATCGTCGGTCATGGACATCTCCTGGGCTTGAGGTCGTAAGGGAAAGCCGCCCGGTTGGGGCGGGCTGTTTGATTGTCCCCTAACCTAGCCTTTTCATATCAATCGGCCAGAGGCAATTTGGTCATTTGCCGGGCGGTTCCGGAACTCCGGTCTGCCCGTCGATTAACCGTGCTGCACAAAACGGTAGCCGTACCCGTCTGAAAGTGCTTATTTTATTGCGATGCATTGTTTGCACTGCCCTCGGCGATGTCCGGCGGTTCCATCCCTCGGTAGGTATGTGTGAGAGTCCATGGCAAAATCCGATCAACCGATTACGATCAAGAAATACGCCAACCGGCGTCTCTACAACACAGGCACCAGCACTTATGTGACGCTTGAGGATCTCGCGACCATGGTGAAGGAAGGCGAGGATTTCCTCGTTTACGACGCAAAGACCGGCGACGACATCACGCGCTCGGTTCTGGCACAGATCATCTTCGAACAGGAAAACAAGGCCGGACAGAACTTGCTGCCGACCACGTTCCTGCGCCAGCTCATCCGCTTCTACGGCGACAGCATGCAGATGGTGGTGCCGAAATATCTTGAGCAATCCATCGACACGCTGACGCGCGAGCAGGAAAAATTCCGCAAGCAGATGACGAACACGTTCAGCATGACGCCGTTCGCGCCGCTTGAGGAACATGTCCGCCGCAACATGGAAATGTTCGAGCGGACATTTTCGATGTTCAAGCCGTTTGGCGCTCCGGTGCGCAAGGACAATCCGCTTGCAGCCGACGCGCCGCCGACAGCGGGCGAAGCGCCTGAGGCCGACGACATCGACGATCTCAAGCGTCAGATGAAAGAGATGCAGGATCGGCTGGAGCGCATGTCGAAGGAACCCGAGAACAAGGGCTGAAAGCTCTCGGGTTCTATCAACCGATTTGCGGAATCACCGGGCAACAGGCACCGCAGCCAGAGGCTGCGTTGCTGCCTCGTTTGACCAAGGCCTGGTCAGCGAAGCCAGTCCCGTCAACCGTCCCTGAATATAATCGCAGCCCCAGCCCTGCAGCAGCTGTGCCGATTCCTCGTCCTGCACCCATTCGGCGACGGTTTTGATATCGAGCCGATGGGCGAGATCGATCAGCGTCTGCACAAAGGCGCGGTCGTCTGACGATCGCACGATGTTCTGCACGAACGCGCCGTCGATTTTCACAATGTCCACGCCGAGCTTGCGCAGGTTGCGGAACGACGTGTAGCCAGCGCCAAAATCATCGATCGCGATGCGGCTGCCGAAATTCTTCAGCCGCGTGACGAAGCCGCGCACATCGTCGATATTCTGAATCGCAACAGTTTCCGTAATCTCGACGATCAGCCGTTCGGCGACGCCGGGATGCGCGCGCATCAGCGACTCGATGCTGGCCCACCAGTCGGGATCCATCGTGGTGTCGGGTGAAATGTTCAGGCTGAGCTGCGCGTGCGGCGTGTTCGCCAGTTCCGCCACAACGAGTTCAAGCACCCGGTGATCGACAAGCCGGATCAGACCGAGCTTTTCGGCGACCGGAACGATATCGGGGGACAGCGAATACTGGCCATCCTCCTGGCGCATCCGGACGAGACACTCGTGGAACGCCGCTTGCCGCGATGCCGTGGTCACCACCGGCTCATAGGCCATCACGATGCGGCGCTCGTTCAGCGCGGTGACGATCTCGTCGGTGACGCGGATATTGACCCTGCGCTGGGCGTCGCGCTCGACATTCGGGTGCCAGACCATCAGCGAACCCCGTCGCCTTGCTTTCGCAAGCTCGAGCGCTTCATGGGTGCGGCTCATCGCCTCCTCGGCGGTGCGCGCATGCCGAAGCGCACTGATCGCGCCGATCGACACGGTGACGGCCACCGGACCGGACCGCGCCGGGACGACCTCATCGCGAATGCCGGTGAGGAAACGCTCGGCGGCGACGTTCATGTCATCGACCGTGCAGTTTTTCAGGACCAGGCCAAACTTGTTGCCGGAAAATCGTCCAAGCACATCGCCGCCGCGCAGGCGCGCGCGAATGCGCTTTGCAACTTCGAGCACAACTTCGTCGGCGACATCATAGCCAAAGGCGTCGTTAAGGCGCGCAAGGTGATCGATTCCAACCAGCATGAATGCGAATGACGAGCGGAACCGCGCGGCTTCTTCCATCGCCTCGGCCAATGAGGCGATAAGACGGGTCCGGTTGAACTCGCCGGTGAGCGGATCGTTCTGCGAGAGCTTCAGGAGTTGCTCGTCGCGGGCGTGCCGCTCGTTGTTGATGCGAATGACGCCCTGCGCGTGCAGCGGCTTTCCGTCCGCGCCGGCAAACCAGCGTCCGCACTCGTCAATCCAGAGCACAGGTGCCGAGGTGCTGGCGCGCAAGCCATACTCGATCTGATACGGCACGCCCGAACCGCTGTCGGCCGCCATCGAATTCAGAACGGCGTCGGAGCGGATGCCGCGTTGCGGCTCGATCAGTTTCGAGAATCCGGCGGCGGTCGATAACGCCTCGCGCGGAATATCAGGAAGCACGGCTGCGACGTTGTCGCTCCATTGCAGGACATCAGTTGCGATGTTCCAGGCAAATGTCGCGTGACCCAGCGCAGCGAGAAGCCCGGATGCATCGGTGTGAATGTGTTCGCGGGCGAGTGGGGTATCGCCAGCCGATAGAGCCGACACAACGTGGAGCGAGGATTGGGACCGGATGGATGTCAAAGCTGCCTCGTTCCGGGACGTGACCGGCTGATTCGTCAGATGAGGATAAAGCGGTCTGCAGCGATGAGCCTAGGCTAAGTTCCTGAATAATCTCACAACCTGCATCGATCTTGACGCGCGTGAAACGGTATTAAGATACCAGCTCGCGTCCGGCACAGAGCTTGCGAGTTTGACCCTGAGAGGCGCGCTGCGTCTCAAAACGGGACAGGGCTGCCGGACGATGAAGATTTTTGAGGCCAACCCGGTCACCAGATTTAACGCGCGCAGAACGGGCGTACCGCCGCAGGCTGCTGGCGCGCAGATGCCGTCCACCGGCAATGCACTGGTTGTGGTTGAGCCGCCTGTCAGGGTCTTGCAGCCGCGCCTCAGCCTGGCACGGCCGGATGCATCGTTCGTCGCTCACCTGATTGCGACGGCAGCACAGACGCCGCAGACGCGCGTGCTGCGGCGTGCAACGTCCGCCGATGCGCTGGCAACGTATGGCCGCACCGCGGCACATGAAACCGCACCCACGCGGTACGAAGGCGAACGTCTGACACGAATCGCTTAGGGTTTTGGGGGATGGCTCGCGGGCATTTCGGGCTCCTTGTCCGACACCAGATCCGCAGCACTCCAGTCCGCCACCTTGCGCTCGGCGGCCGGGCTGCCTTCGGAGGCGCGGACAAGGGCTAGGGACGGCTCCGGCTTGGGCGGGAATTCCGGCGAAGATTGTAGCTCGGGTGCGTTTGCCGCAGGTGTGAACACCGGCTCGACCGGCTTCGATTCCGGATGGGTCCGATCCGAAGATGGCTCTTGAGCGCCGGCGGCAACCGGCACCGGCGCACGGTCGGCATCGACCCGCGCATGACGGTTTCTGTTGCGAAATCCGATCGACACGCCCGCGATGAATTCAACGCCGGTCAGCACCGTCAGCAGGAAAAACGTCGAGGTTCCAAACGGCGCGAGCAACAGAAACTCGGCCACGGCTGCGCCGAAGACAACCAGCGACAGCAAATGATCGGTGAGATAGCGCGCGCCGGGACGCGCCGCCTTGACGACCTCGAACATCAGAAGCAGCAGGCTGAACGCCAGCAGCGCGTCGCCGAAGGTCGCGGTCCACATCACTTTCGACGGCAGCAACACGCTCGCCACCGGCGACGTGAATGCCACGCCCGGCATCATGAAGACGAAGATATTGTAGATCGCGAACGGAATGAGAAGCAGCGGAAAACCGATCATCGACATCGACGGGCTTTCTCCAAACAGGCGTCCAGTGAAGCTCTCGTCGTCGCACCGATGTGTGGCGTTCTTGAGGTGGCCGCTCTGGCACTGCCTCTTGCCACGATCGTCGGGGCCGCGCCGCCCGGAGACGGCGCGTCCTCAAAAGGATATCAGTCCTTCTTGACCTTCAGCACCTGACGGCCCTTGTACATGCCGGTCTTCAGGTCGAGGTGGTGCGGACGGCGCAATTCGCCCGAATCCTTGTCCTCGGCATAAGTCGGCTTCTTGAGCGCATCAGCCGAGCGGCGCATGCCGCGGCGTGACGGCGAGGTTTTCCTGCGTGGAACGGCCATGGGATCGTCGTCCTCTAAATCAAAGGCTCACCCGCCGGTGCGGGGGCTCTCCAGAATTCGGATTGAGGCCGCGCTTATAGAGGAAGGCTGCCGTGAAAGCTAGACCGGCAGCGCCGGGAAAATCGGCCGAAACGGCTCAAAATCAACGATTCTGGCCCCAGCAATTGGAGATTTCCGCGGACTGCGCCCGAACAACATAAGTTCCGGCCATGCGCCGCACGGCAGGTCCGGGCGTGCGGGCGCTCCGGGTCACCGGATTGGGCAGGATCGACGCCAAAAGGGCCGCTTGCTGCGCGGTGAGAGCCGATGCCGGTCGGTTGAATGCGTAATTCGCGCCGGCTTCCGCGCCGAACTGACCATCGGGGCCAAGTTCCGCGATGTTCAGATAAAGCTCCAGAATGCGCTTTTTGGACAGCACCAGATCGATCCAGAGCGCCAGAGGAAACTCGAGTCCCTTGCGGATCACGCTGCGCCCCGGCCAGAGGAACAGGTTTTTCGCAACCTGCTGCGTGATGGTCGAACCGCCACGAGCCACCTCGCCGTCCTGAACATCCTCGATGATATCCCGCACCGAATTCCAGTCGATCCCGCTGTGGAAGCAGTATCTGGCATCTTCGGCGGCGACCACCGAACGCGGCATCGCAGGCGACATGGCGTCGAGATCGACCCACTTGCGCGTCACGGTCTCGCCCGTGAGAAAGCGTCCGATCATCAGGGTCGAGATGGGCTGACCGACGCTGTAAATCGGCGTGAGCACGTAAGGCAGCAGCACCAGCGCCAGCACGATGACCAACAACACCCGGATCACTCGGCGCATTCAGGCTATAGCCCTTCGACGCTGACGAGCCGGGCCGAACTGCACTCATCACGGATATGCTTGAGACCCTGATAAACCGGGCCGTCATAAAATGATTCAAACGCAGTTACCGACGGAAACTCGAGGATGACGATACGACGCGGAATCCAGTCACCCTCGTGGATTTTGTGAGCGCCGCCACGGGCAAGATAACGCCCTCCCGCTTCCTCCAGCGCCGGCTTCACCTGGCTCATGAAGCTCTGGTACCGCGCCAGATCACGGATCTCGACATCGAAAATAACATAGGCTGGCATGGTGCCCCTGTCTGGATCGACCGCGCATTCGCGACATGCGAGTCTCTAGCAAATCCAGCGATCCCGCTCTAGCGATTTCCGGGTCATCAAAGACCGGCCGGAATTGACGAAGTCGGCGGTATAAACGATTGTCCCGCCGAAATTGCGTTGTTCTGGAGCTTTTGATGACCACCGGCACTTCACCCCAAGACTTTATGAAACGGCTCGACGCCACGGCTGCGGACACCGAGGCGCTGCTGGCGCGCCTGCTGTCGGACACGCCGCTGCCGGACGAAATCGCTCGTCCCCACCGGCTGATCGAGGCGATGCGCTATTCGAGCCTCAACGGCGGCAAGCGGTTGCGTCCGTTCCTGGTGGTGGAAAGCGCCGCCGTGTTCGGCGTGCCCCGCGACGCCGCGCTGATGGCGGGTGCCGCCCTTGAGTGCATTCACTGTTACTCGCTGATCCATGACGACCTGCCGTCGATGGACAACAGCGACCTGCGGCGCGGACGGCCGACCGCGCACAAGAAATTCGACGACGCCACCGCGATTCTCGCGGGCGATGCGCTGCTCACGATCGCGTTCGACATCATCACCCGCGATGAAGTCCACAGCGACGCGGGCGTTCGGCTTGCGCTGACGCGCGCGCTGGCACGTGCGTCCGGCATCGGCGGCATGGCCGGCGGCCAGATCATGGACCTTGCCGGTGAAGGCCGGTTCGGCGACAGGGAACCGCCCGACGTCGCCAGACTGCAACAGATGAAGACCGGCGCGCTGCTGAAATACGGCTGCATCGCGGGCGCCCTTCTCGGGAAAGCGTCGAAAGAACACTATGATGCGCTCGACGCCTACGGCCATGCGTTCGGCGAAGCCTTCCAGATCGCCGACGACCTGCTCGACGTCGAGGGCGACGCCGCGGCCCTTGGAAAGCCGGCCGGGCAGGACGCCGCGCTCGGCAAGACCACCTTCGTGACGCAACTCGGCATCGATGGCGCAAAGAAGCGCTTGCAGGATTTGCTGAAACAAGCCGACGCCGCGCTGGCCCCCTTCGGCGCGAAAGGCGACGTGCTGCGCGCGGCTTCGCGTTTCGTGGCGGAACGCCAGAACTAGAGGCGACGATGCCAGTCAAGAAGACCGGCGACCGCTATCTTCTTCGCCTCAAAGGCATGCCGAAGCCGCTTCGCATTATCTTTGCGCGGCCGCGCACCTTTATTGCTCTCGCCATCGGGCTTGCGGCGCTGCTGTTTCTGCCGCAGTCGTTGCGCCTCGCGACCCGCCTTCTCGCGGGATGGGATATTTTCGTCGCGATCTACATGATCCTCGCCTACGTCACCGTGTTTTCTTACGGAACTGACGACATCCGCCGTCAGGCGGCACTCCAGGACGACGGACGATTCTTTATCCTCATCATGACAGGCCTTGGCGCTTTCGCGAGCCTCGCCGCTATCGTCATGGAGCTCGGCGTCAAACCGCAGCAATCGCCGCAACTCGCGCTGGCGATCGTGACGATCTTGCTGTCATGGGCAGCGATACACACCACGCTCGCGCTGCATTACGCGCACGACTACTATCGCGGCCCGCAAGCCGGCGGACTTTCCTTTCCGGGCGGCGGCGATCCCGACTATTGGGATTTCGTCTATTTCTCATTCGTGATCGGCATGACGGCGCAGGTCTCGGACGTCGGCATCACCGACAAGATCATCCGACGCACCGCCACTGCTCATGGCGTGGCGTCGTTTATTTTCAACACCGCGCTGGTGGCCTTGATGGTCAACATCGCGGCCAGCGCGATCTGATCCCGGAATGGTTGCAACCTTTCTCACCTTCCTGCTTGTTCTGACGGTCCTGGCCGCCTCGGCAACGCTGGCAAGGAAACTCACGCTGGCGCCGGCCATCGTGTTCCTGATCGTTGGAATCGTCCTGGCATTCCTGCCTGGATTTCCGCGCATCGAAATGAAGCCGGAAGGCGTGCTGCTGCTGGTGCTGCCGCCGCTGATCTACTCGGCCGGCGTCTCCATGAGCTGGCGCGAGTTCAAGGCCAATCTGCGCCCGATTGCCCTGCTCGCGATCGGCTGCGTGATCTTCACCACGGTTCTCGTCGCTGCCGCAGCCCATTGGGTGCTTGGGTTGCCGTGGAGCGTCGGTTTCGTGCTCGGCGCGATCGTGTCGCCGCCGGACGTCGTGGCACCGCTCGCCATCGCAAGACGATTGAAGCTGCCGCATCGCGTCCTTGTCATTCTCGAAGGCGAGGGGCTTGCCAACGACGCGACCGCGCTGATCCTCTACCGCTTCGCGGTGCTTGCGGTCAGCACCGGAGCATTTTCGCTGCCGTCAGCGGCCGGAACTTTCACAGCGATCATCGTCTGCGAGATCATTTTCGGCCTCGCGGTGGGATGGCTCAGTCTCCGCCTGCGGCAGTGGGCGCGCGATCCGCGCGTCGAGATCTCGCTGTCGCTGCTGACGCCTTATCTGGCCTTCTGGGTTCCGGAACACTTCCACGGCTCGGGCGTGATCGCCACCGTCGTCGCCGGGCTTTACGTCAGCTGGAACGGCCCCCTGCTGATCTCATCGAACACCCGCCTGCAAGGCGTGTTCTTCTGGGACTTCGTGATCTGGCTGATCGAGGGCGTGCTGTTCCTGATGATCGGTTTCCAGATGCGGCTGCTGATGGAAAAATCCAACGGCCTGCCGGTTGCCGATATCCTCACCGCCATCGCCCTCACATCCGTGATCGTGATCGTCGCGCGATTCTTGTGGGTGTTTCCGGGGACGTATCTGCCGCGGCTGTTGAGCAAGCGCATCGCGGCCCGCGATCCGAAGCCGGGATGGCGTTCCATTGTCGTCATCGGCTTTACCGGCATTCGCGGCGTGGTGTCGCTGGCTGTCGCGCTTGCGTTGCCGCTGACCTTGCCGAACGGACAGGAGTTCCCGCATCGCGATCTCATCCTGTTCGTGAGCTTCGGCGTGATCTTCGTCACGCTGGTCGGCATCGGATTGACCTTGCCGCTGCTGGTGAAGCTGCTCGGCCTGTCGGATCACGGTCATGCCGAGGAGCGTCATGAACGTGAGGCCGAAATTGCGGCGCGCCGCGATATCATCAAGGCCGGGCGCGCGCATCTCGACGAGATGATCGAAAAGCACAGTCTGTCGAAAAGCCTTGCGGCATTTCTGATGGCACGACACGAGACCCGCGTGCGTTCGATCCCGGACCCGCCAAAGGAAGAGGGGCAACATACACCCGCCACGCAGGGCGCTTCGGTCATCAAGGAAATCATCACGGCAGAGCGCAAGGAACTGCACAAGCTGCTGCGCGACGGAAAGATCACCGATGAAACGCGGCGGCGCCTCGAGCGGAATCTCGATCTTGAGGAAGCGATCATCAGCAACAGCGAAAAAAATACGCCGCTGTAATCAGCGGCGTATTCGCAGCTCTCTCAAATGGAAACTATTCCGCGGCTGTCACGGCGGTCGCAGGAGCTTTGCCGTTCGCGCCGTAACGCTGCTCGATATAGTCGATCACCAGCGCCTTGAAGTCGGCGGCGATCTTGTCCCCGCGCAGCGTGCGGAATTTCTGGCCATCCACGAACACGGGGGCCGCCGGTGTCTCGCCGGTGCCGGGCAATGAGATGCCGATGTCGGCATGTTTGGATTCGCCGGGTCCATTGACGATGCAGCCCATCACGGCGACGTTCAATTCCTCGACGCCGGGATACTGTGTTTTCCAGCCCGGCATTTCGTCGCGGATGAAGGCCTGGATGTCGCGCGCCAGTTCCTGAAACACAGTCGAGGTGGTGCGGCCGCAGCCGGGGCATGCGGCAACGAGCGGCACGAACGTGCGGAAGCCCATGGTCTGCAGGATTTCCTGACCGACCTTCACTTCCACGGTGCGATCGCCGCCCGGCTCCGGCGTCAGCGACACGCGGATGGTGTCGCCGATGCCATCCTGCAAAAGGATGCCGAGCGCCGCGGATGAAGCGACGATGCCCTTGGAGCCCATGCCGGCTTCAGTCAATCCGAGATGGATGGCGTAGTCGGAGCGCGCGGCCAGTTCGCGATAGACCGCGATGAGATCCTGCACGTTGGACACCTTGGCCGACAGGATCATCCTGTTTTTCGGCAGTCCGATTTCCTCGGCGCGCGCCGCCGACAGCAGCGCCGACTGCACCATCGCTTCGCGCGTGACGGCGCGGGCGTCGATCGGGTTCGGCGACTTGGCGTTGTCTTCCATCAGCCGCGTCAGCAGTTCCTGATCGAGCGAACCCCAGTTAGCACCGATGCGGATGGTCTTGCCGTGCTTGAGCGCCATCTCGACGATGTCGGTGAACTGGGTGTCGCGCTTGTTCTTGAAACCGACATTGCCGGGATTGATGCGGTACTTCGACAGCGCCGCAGCGCAGGCGGGGTGATCCGCCAGCAGCTTGTGGCCGATGTAGTGAAAATCGCCGATCAGCGGCACATCGACGCCGAGCTTGTCGAGCTTCTCGCGGATGTAGGGAACGGCAGCCGCCGCCTCGTCGCGGTCCACCGTGATGCGGACCATTTCGGAACCGGCGCGCGCCAGTGCGGCAACCTGGGTGACGGTGCCCTCGATGTCCGCAGTGTCGGTGTTGGTCATCGACTGCACCACGATGGGCGCGCCGCCGCCGACCTTGACGTTGCCGACGACAACCTGAACCGTTTTATGGCGCCCCTTGGGGCCAGCCTGGATAGCCTTGGTACGTTCTTTCAGATCGCTCATGACGGCTCAATTATCAGGTTTTGTGACGGGAAGCAGCGGATCGCCCGCCGGGCGGTTTACCAGATATAGGCCCGCCATGACCAGAAGGGCAGCCCCCGCGAACGCCAAAGTGAGGGTGTCATGCATAATGAAATACCCGCCAATCACCCCGAACAAAGGCGTCATAAAGGTAAATGACGACAGTTTGCTCGCGGAATAGGACTTTATGAGAAAGATCCAGATCAGGAACGTAATCCCGACGATCCAGAAGGTCTGATAGGCCATCGACGCCCACGCAACCGGCCCCGGCATATGGGTGATGCTTTCGCCCGAAACCAGGGCGCCAAAAGCCAGAATCGGAATCGACATGGCGATCTGATAGGCCAGCGTTTTCTCGGCCGGAGCCTGCAAAAGCTTCGTCGCCTTCACCACCAGCGTGGTGGCGGCCCACAGGATGCCGCCCCCCATCACCAGAAGATCGCCCAGAATGACCCTGGCATCGACGGACGCCTGCGGCACGCCGATCGCAAGCGCCACGCCGGCGAAAGACAGCGCCAACCCGGCCCACTGCAATTTGCTCAGGCGCTCACCGAGGAATTTTCGCGAGCCAAGCGCCACCACGAACGGCGCGACATACAGAAAAACCACCGCGCGCGATGCCGTCGTATAGGTCAGCCCGCGATAGATCAGGATGAACTCAAGGCCGAACAGCACGCCGGCGAACAGGCCCGCGCCAAGCGTACCGTCGCGCTTGAACATCGGCACGCCGCGCAGCCACGCCACCATCAGGATCACCAGCAGGCCGCCGATGGATCTGATGGCCGCCTGCGTCAGCGGCGGAATATCCGGCAGCGCCAGCTTGATCGAGATCTGGTTGAAGCCCCAGCTGAAGCACAGCATCACCATCAGGGCGATTGCCACCGCGCTCAGGGGACGCCCCGATGGTGTGACGCTCAAACGATCCGAGGACATGGCAACCCTGCCCGGCTTCTCGCCGTGTTGTTATTGTTCGCGCACGATGCGGAAAAGTGTGGAGCGGTTTGCGGACGACATCATACTCCGGCATCATGCTCAATGACTCAGGCGGCCCGCTGGCAATGCGCGCAGGTGCCGGTGATTTCCACCACCGACATTTTCGGCGCGAAGCCGGTGCTGCGCGCCGCCTCGTTGAAACTCTGCGCCAGCAGCGCCGCCGGGATTTCACCGGCCGATCCGCATGTCTCGCAAATCAGGAATGCCACCACGGCGGTCTCGTCGTGATTATGCGCACAGGCAAGGAACGCATTGCGGCTTTCGATGCGGTGAACGAGACCGTTCTCCATCAGAAAATCGAGCGCGCGATAGACCGTGATCGGTGCCGGCCGCGCCATCGTCTTGGCGAGTTCATCGATCACTTCATATGCGCCGAGCGGGCGATGGCTTGAGAGCAGCGCGCCCAGCACCTGCCGCCTGATCGGCGTGAACTTCTGGCCACGGCCCGCGCACACGCGTTCGGCATGCGAAAACGCGTCCTCGGCGCAGCGGCCATGGTCGTGATCCGGGGCAGGGAAAACAGGCTTCGTTTGCTGCATGGATTGAATATGTAGTGTGGTTGGAGCGGTTCCGCTCATTATTTCATAGATATTTCAATCGCACGACATTTTGCGAATATTTTGCAATGCACCATTTTCTATTGCATTGCGTCATAAAGACCCCAAGTCATGATATCAACCCGCTGACCTCGCTCAGGTCGAAATAGCCGCCAGTTCCGGAGAGAAAGAAGCTCATGGCAACGACTCTCAAAACCTACCTTGACAGCCTGACGCCGTGGAACTTCGGCAGCTCGCGCAAGCCGAGCGCGGCAAAGAAGATCAATCTGGCCCTGCAAGGCGGCGGGTCTCACGGTGCCTTCACGTGGGGGGTGCTGGATCAATTGCTCGAGGACGGGCGGCTGGACATCACCGGCGTCTCCGGCGCGTCGGCCGGTGCCGTCAATGCGGTGATGCTGGCGGATGGATTGACCCGCGGCGGCCCCGAGGAAGCCCGCAAGCGGCTGGCTGAATTCTGGCGCGCCGCCAGCGCGGGCGGCGATCTGCCGCCGGTGCAGCGGGCGCTGACCGACCGGATGTTTTCGATGATGCCGTTTGCGGCGACGCCGGTGCAGAACTGGTTCGAGACGATGGCGCGTTATTTTTCGCCTTACGAACTCAACCCGCTCAACATCAACCCCCTGAGCGGGCTGATCGAGCGCTTCGTCGATTTCGAGGCGATCAGAGCCAACACCGATCTCGCGCTTTATATTTCAGCGACCAACGTACACACCGGCCGTCTGCGCATGTTTGCCAGCGACAAGATCACGGCCGATGTGGTGATGGCATCCGCGGCGCTTCCATTCATGTTTCGCGCGGTGGAGATCGATGGCGTGCCCTATTGGGACGGCGGCTACATGGGCAATCCCGCGATCTTTCCATTCCTGCAAGCCACCGAAGCCGAGGACGTGCTGGTCGTGCAGATCAATCCGGTGACGCGCGCCACGACGCCGCGCACCTCCGCCGAGATCATCAATCGCCTGAACGAAATCACCTTCAACTCCGCGCTGATCTCGGAACTGCGCACGATGGATTTCGTCAATCAGCTGATCGACGACGGCCGGCTGCCGCGCGGCACCGGCAAGGACCAGTATCGCAGGCTCAACATTCACCGCATCGATCTTGGTGCCCTCGGCACCCGGCTCGCGGCCTCCAGCAAGATGAAAACCGATTACGAATTTTTTGAACTGCTGCATCGCGCCGGCAAGCGGGCTGCAAAGAAATTCCTCGACAATCATTTCGACGACATCGGCAAGGAAAGCAGCATCGACCTTGCCGCCGAGGCCGGCGTCGAGTGGGCCTGAGGCCTCTCGAGCCCGGCCATGATGATCTGCAACGCGTGGCTGGCTGGCGTGGCTGGCGTGGCTGGCGTGGACGCATCCTCACCGCTCATCCCCGC
>JAZKGC010000117.1:5447-17827 GCA_040386115.1 Pseudomonadota bacterium | reverse complement strand
AGCACCTCGATCTTGAGATCGCCGCCGGTCATGTCGTTGACCTTCTTGGCGTAGTCGAGCGCGTATTCGTGGAAAATGTCCTTCGCCGGCCATGTGCTCTGGAAGCGCATGCTGACCGGTCCCGCTGTCTGGGCGATGGCCGGTGCTGCGACTGTGGCGGCGGCACCTGCGACTGCCACTTCAAGGAAGCGGCGGCGCGAGGTGGGTGTGTCTTTCTTGCGTGTCGTCATGACGTTCTCCCGGTTATGCCAGTCCTTGGTGGACCAGCTTTGTTGTCGCCAGACAAAGGCTTGCGTCACGATTTGGCAAGTTTGATCGCTGTGCTGCGACTCTTCGACGCGCCAAAAATGCAGTCTGCATGCGACTTTAGGATAAGAAAAAAAGCTCGCTGTTGCGAGAAGACTTGCGACGACGCAATGCGTCTCGCAAGCACCGGGCCCGGCGCTAACGGCGCACGATCCGAAACATCGGCGAGCGATCGGGCTGCGTGGTCACGACACCCACCGGGGTCACCGGCTCCCGGTCGAGCAATTCAACCCTGAATGCGCCGATCAGTTTGGCCAGCGCCAGCGTCGCTTCGGTCAGCGCGAATTGCGCGCCGATGCAGACGCGTGGCCCGACGCCGAACGGCAGGTAAGCGAAACGGTCCGGCGGCGGATTGCCCGGCAGAAACCGCGATGGCCTGAACGTATTCGGCTCGCGCCAGAGCTTCTCGTGGCGGTGCAGCAGCCACGGCGAAATCAGCACCACATCCTTGGCGGCGACGTTCATGCCCCCCAATGTGTCGGGGCCGGCGGCCGCCCGCACGATCAGGAATGCCGGCGGGTAAAGCCGCATGGTCTCGTCAAGCACGGCGCGGGTGAATGTTAGTTTCGTCACGTCGGGCGCGCCGCCTGCCAGCGCGTGCCTCGCTTCCGCCGCGAGTTCGTCCTGCGTAACCGGGTCGAGCGCGAGCAGATAGAGCGACCAGAACAGGGCCGTCGCGGTGGTCTCGTGACCGGCGAGGATCATCGTCGAGACCTGATCGCCCAGTTGCTTGTCGGAGAAAGCCTCATTGGTTTCCGGATCGCGCGCGGCCACCATCAGATCGAACAGATCGCGCGGCGCGTCCTTGTCGGTGCCCGTTTCCGCACCCTTGGCACGCCGTTCGGCGATCAGCATGGACATGAAGCGCGTCCACTTCCGCCGGAACAATGCGCGCGACAAATCCTGCGGACTCGGCCAGCCGACCGGCAGCAGCAGGTCGAAGAACCGCGGCCGCGCCAGCCGCTCGCCATAGTCGTTGACGAAGCCGCGCAAGGCAGCACCATGCTTCTCGATCTCGAACGAAAACATCGTGCGGCCGGCGATATCGAGCGCGAGGTGCTGCATCGCTCCGCGCAGATCCACGGGCTTGCCGCACGTCTCTCCGAGTGCTGCGATCGCGTCATCGGTGGCCGACAGCATATGCGGCACCAGCATTGCAACCGCGCGCGGAGCGAACGCCGGCGCCAGTGTGCGGCGCTGGTTTTTCCATGCGCGGCCTTCCGCCAGCAGCAATCCTTCGCCGAGCATCGGACGCAGCACGCGGATGCCGGCCGGGGTGCGGGTGTAGTTCTCGTAATTCTCGACCAGCACATGCCGGATCGCGTCCGGCGTGTTGAGAATGAAACTGCTGCGGCCGAAAAAACGGCCCCTTATGATGTCGTCCTCGTAGGCGCGCTGACCCCAGCTTGCGATGGCGTTCTTGCGGATCAAGGAGAGGCGGCCGAGCGCGGACAGATCGTCAGGCGCGAGCGGCGGCCGCGGCGGCACCAGCGGCGCGCGGTCCGTCGCGTGTTTCGGCTGGTTGGGCTCTTTGAGGACTTCGGTAATACTCACGCGCGGCCTCGCGGTTTGGCATAACATTGACCAGAACTATGGCACGTTCCGGGCATGATCGATTGAGAGCGTCGTCACGATCCACCCGCTGGTCCCCGCAACACGCGGGAATGAGCGGAGAGAACGCGTTTCAATTCATATAGACAATACTCAATTCGCGTTGACTCAGTTCGCCGTCGCACCCGACGCCTTGACCACCTCGGCCCATTTCGCGCGTTCGCCCGCGATGAAGGCCGTGAACTGATCCGGCGTCATCGGCGACGGCACCGCGCCGATGTCGGTCAGCTTCTTGACGTTATCCGGCAACTCGAGAATGCGCTTCACCTCCGCAGCCAGCTTGTCGATAGCCGGGCGCGGCGTGCCTGCCGGGGCGAGCAGTCCGTGCCACGACGTCGCGTCGAATCCCTTCAGCGTATCCGCGATCGGCGGCACTTCGGGGGCGGTCGGGCTGCGCTGCGGACTGGTAACGCCGAGCGCGCGCACGGTGCCTGCCTTGGCCTGCGGCCATGCCAGCGTGATGTTGTCGAAGGCGAGATCGATATGGCCTCCGGTCAGGTTCTGCATGATTTCGTTGGATGAGCGATACGGCACATGGGTCATCTTGGTGCCGGTCGCGATCTTGAACAGTTCCGCCGCCAGATGAATCGACGTGCCGACGCCGGATGAGCCGTAGTTCAGCTTGTCCGGATTGGCTTTCACATAGGCGACGAACTCAGCGACGTCCTTCACCGGAAGCGCGTTCTTGACCACCAGCATGTTCGGCAGCCGCGCGATCAGGCTGACCGGCTGAAAGTCTTTCGCGGCGTCGAACGGAAGATTTGAGTAGAGCGTCGGATTGATGGCGTGGGTGCTGACGGTGCCCAGCAGCAGCGTGTAGCCGTCATTGGGGGCTTTCGCGACCGCGGCCGCGCCGATGTTGCCGCCGGCACCGCCGCGATTCTCGACGACGAACGGTTGGCCGAAGGTCTGCTGCATGTGGCTGGCGAGCAGCCTGGCAAAAAGATCGGCGGTGCCACCGGCCGTGAAGGGCACGATGATGGTGACACTGCGCGAAGGCCAGGCGTCCTGGGCACGGGCAGAGGGAAGATTCTGAAAGCCAAACAAAAGCGTCGCGAACGCCGCGAGAATGAAACGCATGGATCGTTCTCCCTGAGTGCGCGCTCATGACACCGGATGGCGATTGCCTGAGCCCGCTTGTTTTTAGTTCGGGCATTTCGGCACAAGCCGCAATCAGGCGCAATGCCCTCTCGCTGGTCTTTTGCGGCGACAGCCCGTATCGAGGGCAGGCGCAAGGCGTCGTCCGGGCGCAGGCGCATCGATCCGATCATTTCGCCGCGAACCCGACCCGATTTCGAACACAGACTTTGAACATGAATTGACCGCCGTTTCGATCCAGGCCGCACAAGACCCGCAACAGGACCACGCCATGACACCGATATTCCGGACCGCCGCCGTTGCCGCCACTGTTTCGTTGGGATGCTGGATCGCGGCGTCACCGGCGCTGGCCCGTCCCCCGGTGGCGATGAGTTCGCCGGGATATGAGCGGCGGCTGGTGGAATCCCGCAAACAGTTGCAGGCTCCCGCGCCATCGCAGGGACATGAACAGCGACCCGTGCGACGCCACTGGAAGCACAAGCGGCGGCACTGATATCTTTCTGGCGCAGCGAGGCAAGCGTGACTTCAACTCAAGGCAAACTGACGGTCGCGATCGTGGCGGTGATCGGGATCGGCGCTCTGTTCGTGCTCAAGAGCATTTACGGCGGCTTCAACAAGCATGACGTTCTTGGCGTCGTCCCCGGCATGACGGAAAATCAGGTTCAGGGTCTCATCAAGAACAGGAAGTGGGTGTGCCAGCCCCCGGCGGACGATTCGCTGGACTGTAAGACCGGTGCCGGACAATTGCTGATCGGATTCGTGAAAACCGCCCAGAGCACCACGGTCAACGGCGTGCAGATTCGTCTGCGCAATCCCGAGAACCTCACGATGAGCGAGATTGCCAAATCGATCTCGGAACAATACGGACGCGCACCCGATGGGACAAAGGGCGACGGCGCGTCAAAGGAATCTTCCAAAGACTATCCTGAAAACTATCGATGGCAGTTAAGCAACGGCCATCGCCTGACGCTCGAAGCCAGGCCGCAGATGACGCTGACGCTGGATGCAAAAACCAGCGCGGCAAAGCCCTAGTTCCGCTCGCGCCGGGCGTCATCGTCAGGCGATGAGCCAAATGCCCTTGTGAATATCGAAGCGCACCAGGCCGTCGTCGCGCATCTTCAGCAGGAGCGCCTGACAATCCTCCTGATTTTTGATGTTGACGCGCTTCATGACGTCGAAAATTTTCAGCGGCTTTTCGCGAAGGGCGGCCAGAATCTTTTCTCTATCGGTTTGCATTGTTTTTCCTTGCACCTTGGCGACCACTGCGGATGTCGCATTGTCTAAGAGGCGGTTTCAGCCAGCCGCCGTTTGTTGCGTACCCTATATCCCGTCCACGCTTCACAATCTTCAACTCATTATTCGGCCATGCGTTGCAACACCCGAAGCAAAGAAACAGCTTGATATTTCGCATGCGAAATATATACAGGCGACATGAAATCAGAACGGCGGCTGATATTTCTGATGACTGTCGGTTATCGCAGGCTGCAGCGGGGCCTCGAACAGCACATGTTCACGGAGGACGGCCTGACCTCGGCGCAATCCGGCGTGCTGTTCTTTCTCGGGGGGAACGACGGTGCGCTGATCGGCGATATCTCCGGCGCTCTCGATCTTGTGCCGTCCGCCATGACCGGTCTCGCCGACCGGATGGAAAAGGCAGGATGGATCAAGCGAAAGCGCGATGGCGAAGATGGACGCGCGCAGCGCGTTTATCTGACTGAGACCGGAGAAAAGATACGCAAGCGCGCCGTGATGAGGGCGCAGGCGATCAACGCCACGCTGACAGAGGGTTTCTCCGACAAGGAGATCGACATCGTGGCGCGCTGGCTGGTGAGCCTGCAAACAAAATTCCCGAAAGATAATTCTTGAAACCCATGTCTCGAATCTCATGTGAAAGGAACGACGACCCATGACTGACTTCGTAAAGAGTGAACTCGATTCCGGTGTTCTCACCGTCACTCTCGCGCGCCCGGACAAGAAGAACGCGATCACCAACGACATGTATGGCGCACTCGCGGACGCGGTCGAGCGTGCGGAGAAGGATCCCGCCATTCGCGCCTTGGTTTTCCAGGGCGACGGCGACAGTTTTACGGCCGGCAACGACATGGCCGATTTTGCCGCGCAATCGAAAGATCCGACGATCGTAAGCCAGGTTCACCGGCTTCTTAAAAATCTTGCTGGATCGACCAAGCCACTCATCGCTGCCGTGCAAGGCAACGCTGTCGGCATCGGCACAACGATGCTGCTTCATTGCGATCTGGTATATGTCGCGCCGTCGGCGCGCCTGATCACGCCGTTCGTCAATATCGCGCTGGTTCCGGAAGCCGCGTCCACGCATCTGCTGCCCGCTCGCATCGGTTATGCCCGCGCCTACGCGATGTTCGCCTTCGGCGAGCCGGTGGACGGCCCCACCGCCGTCGCGATCGGTCTGGCCAATGCGCTGGTGCCCGCCGAGGAGCTTCGTGCGAAAGCGCACGAGGCCGCTCTCAAGCTCGCGAAGCGCCCTGCCGGCTCGCTCGCCCACACCAAGTCGCTGATGCGGAACGCCGAGGCCATTGCCGCGCAAATGGACCGGGAAGGTGCGCTCCTGAAAGAGCGTCTCAACAGCGCAGAAGCGCGCGAAGCATTCGCCGCGTTCGCCGAACGACGGCAGCCGGACTTCTCCGGCATTGCGGGTTGAGGTTTTGCGGTTGGGCAAGGTGTGCCCTTGGCATGGGAGCTTCTAAGGAATGCTGGCGACAGGGTCGCGAGTCTTCGGCAGCGTGCGCAGAAGGGCATTGACCAAAACTATCGGGTAAATGACAGCTACGTCGCCAATGGCGATGACCTAAACAGAGCCACCATGCGCGCAATGGGCGGGGTCGATGAACTCGATAAAGTAGCCCGCGCCTTCAGTGAACTTCTCGTTGCGCAGAACCTGGACGATTTTGTACGCGATCATCCGTCGCTGACGGATGTCGTTTCCATGCTCATTACAATCACCCTGTTTCAGAAGATTTACAGTGCCAGCGACGGCGTTTGGCAGCTTCGGAGCCAGTTCACGAAGGGCGGCCTAACTCCTGATAAGGATTGGATGCGCAGTCTTGTTGGAATTATTCGAGCGAACGCATCGGCCGAACACAGAGTCGCGATCGTCTCATTTAACTACGACGGCTTGCTTGAGCGTTCGATGCGAATGTATTGGGGCGGGGCGGAACGAAAGTATCCGCCAATAGAAGACTGCGTGGAGTTCGTTTATCCGCATGGCGTGATGACCGAGTTGCCCGAGATGGTGTCGCGCTCGGTTCATTTCCTTGAAGAGCAAGCACAAAATATTCGACTGGGTGAGAATAGGGATGATGTCGCGCGCGAGCGCGCGAAGACCTTGGTCGCTCAAGCCGACCGGATTTACTCCGTCGGATTTTCATTCTCAGCAGACAATCGCGCGCTGCTTGGACTTGATGACAAGCGCCTAAATCGCAATTGCTTCGTTCAGAATTTTGAGAACAAGGACAAGCGGCTTTCCCGCATACTCAACGAAGCGCACGTGCCCCCTGATCGGCGCGATGATGGGGACATGGACAGTTTAATCCGTCACGGATTTTTTGAACTATAACTTCGCAGAAAAACTGATAAGCATTTCCCCAGAGATGGCCATCAGATTCCGAATCATCATCATCGCTTAATCAAGCTAGGGCGCGTTCAGCGGCATTCGAAGCGTAAACCGCGTTTCTTCGGACGTGGAGCTTACGGTGAGTTCGCCTCCGTGGGCCTTTGCCACTTCTGAAGCTATGTAAAGTCCCAAACCTAAACCTTGCGAACTTGCCCGAACCTCACCGCGAAAGAACGGCTCGAACAGCTTGGCCATCGTGGTTTGGGGTATCGGGTCGCCGCCGTTAGCAACCGACAACTCAAATACACCGTTAGCGGTTGATGCGGACAAATTGACCGGCAGGTCCGGTGCGCCATGCGTCAGCGCGTTGCCCAGAAGGTTGGACGTCAATTGACCAATGCGCGACTTGTCGCAGTTCACGCCTTCAGTCAGATCGAACCGTTCTTCGATCACGCGCGCTGGGTTGGCGGCCCGAAGTTCGTCCACGACCTGATGCATTACCGGCTCAAGGTCAACATCTTGCCGATGCAGGGAAAGGCCGCCGCCTAAACGACCGCGAGCAAGGTCAAGTGTATCGTCAATTAGCCCGGACATGCGGATGACCGTCGACTGCATCATGTTTAAGATGCGGGTCTCCAGTTCGTTGCGAGGTTCTCGCCCGAGTATGCGCGCACCGGCGCTGATAGATGCGAGCGGATTTCGGAGATCGTGACCCAAGATTGCAACGAACTGTTCGCGCAGCTTGGCGGCTTCGCGTTCCGTATCCCAGCCTTCTTGTGCGACCGACTTCGATTTCTGAAGTTCGCGCTCATAGCGTCGGCGGTCGGTAGCCTTGAGAAACGCGATGCGAGTAAACAGCGCGTTGCCGGATGCATCACGATGTTCGATAGCGTTTGCGATCACGGGGACGCGATCATCGGATTTGGTGACGAAATCTAGGGCGACTTCTTCGAAAGAACCCTGCATCCGCAGAAGCGGCGCAATGTGAGTCTCATAAAAAATCCGGCCCGGCATGTTAAGCAGGTCAGGCAACCGCTTGCCCATCAGGTCATCGCGCGAAAACCCGAGCCATTTGCATAGCGTCAGGTTGACGCGATGAATGCGGCCATCAACGGTGAGCGTTAGATAGCCACAAGGCGCGTTCTCAAACAGATCGTTCGCGTCATCAATCAGGTCAAACATAAGAGCGTATGGCTGCGGTCACTTCATCGGGCGCGCTCAGGTTCGGGCAATGACCCGTAGCCTTAAGCTGTATCAACTTGCTGTTGCGAATATTCTTGGTGACGAACTCGCCAACCTCGCGTGAGGCGATGATGTCGTCGCTGCACTGAAGGATAAGCGATGGCGTCGAGATTTTTTCTAGATCGGCGCGGTTATCAGATGTAAACGTCACACGCGCGAAAGCCTTGGCGATTTCCGGGTCCGTTCGGCAAAAGCTGTTCGTCAATTCTTCGCCAAGCTCCGGCCGGCCAGGGTTACCCATGATTGCGGGAGCCATCGCTGCGGACCAACCCATGTGGTTGTCTTCAAGAAACTCCAGAAGCTCGTCGATCTGCTTTTCATTAAACCCGCCGACATACTCGCCGTCGTTGATGTAACGCGCCGAAGGGCCGACCATCACCAACTTTTCGAACAGCTCCGGTCTCTTGATTGATGCCAACGCCCCGATCATTGCGCTGACAGAATGACCCACGAACACGACGGGGCCAAGCTTCAACTCTTCGAGGATTTCGACAATGTCATCGGCGTAACCATCTAATTTTGAGTATTTTACTCGGTCATACGCGGTGAGATCGGAAGCGCCAGCGCCGACATGATCAAACAAAACGGTTCTAAAGTCCGCTTCGAAATTAGGGGCTACGAAACGCCACATGTTCTGATCGCAGCCGAAGCCATGCGAGAACACGATGGCCTGAGACCCGGCTCCTCCAACCTGAACGTTATTCCGCTTCAGTACCGACAATCACGCAACTCCACTTGGGAAAGGGCGAGCCTATCGCGCGTCCGAGCAATCTTCTTAACGTTGCGCGCCGCGCTCGGACAAGAAAAAAGCCGCCATGAAGGCGGCCCAGTCTGGGAGGAATGCAGCGATGCTGCCTCTTCAACATAGGAAGCGTCCGCCGTTCCACAACCCCGTATGAACACTGATGGCAGCACCGACTGATGGGGATCACCGGCGAATACCGCCCACAGAGCCCGGCAAAGAGAAACGACTCGCCAAATTTTAGCGGCTCACCGTTCACAATAGATGCAATCTAGCGGATGGCATGTCACGGCGTGCCACGGCGCACTCGCGCTAACCTTGCTAAATACCTTGCTAAAAATCGGCAGCAAAAAACGCCGCAGTTCGAAAACTACGGCGTTTCAAGGACTTAATGGTGCCGCCTATAGGATTCGAACCTACGACCCCCTCATTACGAATGAGGTGCTCTACCAACTGAGCTAAGGCGGCGAAACGCGCTGATTTATATCCGCACCTGATATCGGCCAGAGCGCGGCTTTGCAAGAACATCACCGGGTCGAGACGCGCTATTCGGCCTCGAATGACGCTATCGGACCACGGCGCGCCGACTCAACGGCTGCGCCTTAATTAACTGACAAGACGAGATAAAAAGCCCTTCCAGCCGCCCGCCTGGACCTGTTCCGGCCGCGCCGGATCGTCGAATTCCTCCTCCTGAACCTCATCCGCGACGCCCGGATCGTCCGGTGCCCTGACAATCGGAATCACGGGCGGGATGCGCGGCGCGTCGGCCTTCTCGATCTCGCGGCGCGGACGGAACACCGGCGGCGGCACATTGGCAACAGGAGGCGGCAGCGCAACGGGCACAACCACCGGGGATTGCGCCGATGGACCCGCAGGCGAGTTGTCTTGCGACGGGATCGCAGACGATTGCTGCGGCGACGCTTCGACAGGCGCGCCCCCGGACGGCGGCGGCAACACACGTTCGTCCATGAGTTCGGATTCAAGCACAGATGTCCTGTCCGACGGCAAGGACGCAACCGGGGTCAGCCACTGAAACGCGTCAAGGCGTCCCGTGACCGGAGACACCGGACGCCAGCGCTCCGAGACATAACCGTCGGCAGTCCAGACCGGGTCGTGCGCCGCACGAACCGCGCGCAGCATCCAGTTGCGCGCGCGGCCGCTGTCGCCATGTTCGGCGCGCTCCAGTTCGGCCATCAGCATCGCCACGCGCTGCGTCGGGGCGGCGACGAAAGCCGCCAGCGCTTCACGCGCGCGGACGAACTCACTGGCGTCGAGCGCCGCACGCGCCACAGCCAGCGCGCTTTCGATATGGCCCGGCGCTTTGGCGGCGAGTTTTTCCACGCGCGCCAGTCTGTGCACGGCGGAATCTCCGAGGCGGATATGCGCGTAGGCATCCGCGAGATCGGGGTGCGGCTGCGCCGCCCATGCGGTCTCTACAACTGTCATCGCGCGGCGCGTCTGGTTCGACTCGCTGAGGAATTTCGCAGCGAGCGTCGCGGCTGGCACCAGCGTCGGCGCGAACTTGACGGCCTCCATCGCGCTTGTTCGTGATTTGTCGCGATCGCTGGTTTCCAGATCGAGCGCGCGCGCGGTCAGCAGCACACCGCGCTGCCGCTTGTAAGGCGCGGGATCGATCAGCCCCGACGCCAGATCTGTTTCGAGAATTTTCAGCGCGCCGTCCCAGTCACCCTGGCTGCAACGAAAGCCAAGCACCGCGTGCGATGCCCACGCCGCCGCAGGCGCGATCTTCAGCGCTTCCTCGGCCATGGCGACAGCGGCGAACGGATCGTCACGACGCTGCGCCTCCACAAATAATCCGCGCAATCCCAACAGCCGCGTGTCCTTGCGCTCAACCATGGCGTGGAACGCGCGTTGCGCGCCGTCGCGATCCCCGTGAAGCTGCGCCGATTGCGCATGCAGCAGCATCGCCAGCGGATCGTGTTGCGCAAGACGTTTCGCGGCATCCGAATGCCGGCGCGCGGCGAAATGATCGCCGGTGCCGATCGCAATCAATCCCTGCGTGATGGCGTCGCGCCCGCGTGCATGGCGGCGCTCACGCCGCATCCGCCGCAAACGTTCCGGCGTGCGGAGAACGCCGCGAACAATGGACCACGCCAGCATCGCGGCAATCACGGTCACGACCAGCGCCAGCACGAGCACCGGCAGCGAGGTGTCGATGCGCCACACGCTCCAGGACAGCGTGACATCGCCGGTCTGGTCGGCAACGACGGCCGCACCGAGCGCGACTGCGCCGATCAGAAGCAGAAAAACAATGATGCGGACCATCAAAACACCCTATCGCGCCGGTTTTGAGAGCGCGGTCATCGTCTCCGACGCGAACTGACGCGACGCCGCAAGTGCTGCGTCCCGCGCGTCGGCCTTGTCGATCCAGCCCTGCACTGCCGCACGATCCGCCACCGCAAGCTGTTTCAGTTCGCTTCTCGCTTCCTCGACGTCGTTGCGCTGCGCGGCGCTTGTCGCGCGCGCGAGAATGGCGCTGTTGCTGCTGGCCGCTGCATCGACGCGCTGCACCCGCACCAGCCTCAACGCGCTTTGCTGCAAGCGCTCCAGCATTCCGGAAGGAGCGGCGGCGGCTTCAGGCTTCGTCGCGAGCTTCGGCAACAGCGTCAGAAGTTCGCGGCACAGCGCGCTCGCCGACGGAACCCCCGCCGCAGCGAATAGGTCGAGCGGCTTCAACGCATCGGGATTGTCCGAGGCCGAGCGTGCCGCCGCCAGCGCAGAAGCATAAGGCTCACCCTGACGCACCGATACATCGAGCGCCGTCGCGGCTGCGACGCGGCGCAGCCGCGGATCTTCGGCGGGCGGTGCTTGCGGGACAGGCGCGGCAGGCGTCGTGGCCACAGCCGTCAACGCAACCGTTGCGCGCTCGATCTTGCCGAGCCGTTCTTCGATCCCCGCCGCGTCCGGCGACGATGCCGGCACGGCTTCAGGCGGCGCGGATTTGATCTCGCCAATTGCAGCGACCGCCTTCTCGCTTTGTCCGCGCGCGGCGGCAACATCGTCGCGCAACGACGCAATTGATTTTTCCAGCGCGTCGATGCGCCGGGTCATGGCAGGATCGACCGCAGGCGACGATGCTGCGGCGGGTTTAGCCGCATTCGATTCCATGCGAGCTACGCGCGCGCCGAGCGCTTCAAGTGCCGCCTTGTCGGGCGCGCTGCCTGCCTGCTGCGGCGGCATCGCAGATGTCGGTATCTGAGAACCGGGCCAGCCCGCGAGCCACGCGCCGCCAATAATCAATAAAGCCGCGACCGCTCCGGCCGCGGCAGACACGATCATCGAGGGAACAAATGCAGCGCGCGGCGCATCCGCCTGCGGCCCGGCATCGCGGGGCGCAGAAGCAGCATCGTCGCTCGCAGGCGCGCTCTCGGAAACATCCGATGCGGTCAGGTCGATGGTCGGCGGCGGCCGCTTGCGCGGGCCGTTCGGCGGCGTAACCGCACCGTCTGTCTTGTCGTCGTCCATCGGACTTGCTCCTGTCGCCGCAGCTTACCAGATTCGGCGAAGCCCGCTTAGTGGGACGCTGGTTTCATGATCCTGTCCAGCACATCGAACAGCGACGCTTCATCCGGCGTGCGCGCGGCCGCGACCTGCATGGCGCCAGCATCGCGCAGCACGGCTGCCACCGCATCGGAGATGCAGCATTGCGGCAGGGACAAGGCCGAAATCTCGACGCCCGCGGCCCGCGCCGCATCCAGGAACGCCCGCGCGCTGCGGCGCGAATAATGGACCACAGCCCTGATGCGATCCGAACGGAACGCATCGCTGACG
>JAZKGC010000117.1:0-5347 GCA_040386115.1 Pseudomonadota bacterium | reverse complement strand
CGCCGCGTGATTCTCAATGGCGCGGATCGCGTTGGCGCTGGTCAGGATCACCGCGTCATACTCCGCATCGTCGTCGTCGCGAAACGCGATCGCCTCGAAGCGCATGGTCGGCGACAGCAGCACCTCATAACCCCGCGCGCGCAGCGCTTGCGCCGTCTTCTCGTTGTCCGGCGCCGGGCGGGTCACAAAAACGGTCATTCACGCACTCCGAGGGTCACAGCTAAGGATAGCCCGCCTGACGTTTTCACGTTATGAACCCCTCGCATGACGCCCGGTTGGTGCATGGCTTTTAGCCGCACAAGGCCAAATCTCCCCAAGGGAAACGCCGGTTTGGCGGCCAAAGCAAGTGTCAAGGCATGTGTTGAAACGGCAAGGACTGAAATTGGCCACTGACAAGCCGACATGGGTGCTGGGCATCGAGACCACGTGCGACGAGACCGCCGCAGCCGTGGTCGAGCGCCAGAGCGACGGGTCAGGGCGGATTCTGTCCAACATCGTGCGCTCGCAGATCGAGGAACACGCGCCGTTCGGCGGCGTCGTGCCCGAAATCGCGGCGCGCGCCCATGTCGATATGCTGGACGGCATCATCCGCACCGCCATGAAGGATGCCGGCGTCGGCTTCAAGGATTTGAGCGGAGTGGCCGCCGCAGCGGGACCGGGGCTGATCGGCGGCGTCATCGTCGGCCTCACCACCGCCAAGGCGATCGCACTCGTCCATCGGACGCCGTTGATCGCCGTCAATCATCTGGAAGCGCACGCGCTCACGCCGCGCCTCAACGTGGCGCTGTCGTTTCCCTATTGTCTGTTTCTGGCATCGGGCGGCCACACCCAGATCGTTGCTGTACTGGGCGTGGGAAAATATGTTCGCCTCGGCACCACGCTCGACGATGCGATGGGCGAGGCCTTCGACAAGGTCGCGAAATTACTCGACCTGCCCTATCCCGGCGGCCCGCAGGTGGAGCGCGCCGCGGCGCGCGGCAATCCCAAACGATTCAAGTTTCCACGCCCGATGGTGGGACGACCCGACGCTAATTTCTCGCTGTCGGGATTGAAGACCGCCGTGCGCAACGAAGCCACCCGACTGATGCCGTTCGAGGAACAGGATGTCTGCGACCTTTGCGCCGGCTTTCAGGCCGCCGTGCTTGAACTCACCGCCGATCGCATCAGCGTCGGCTTGCGGCTGTTCCACGAACAGTTCGGCCCTCCGCGCGCGCTGGTCGCGGCCGGCGGCGTCGCGGCCAACCTCGCCATCCGCAGCGCCTTGCATGACATCGCGGCGCGCGCGCAGACCATGCTGATTATTCCGCCGCCGGTGCTGTGCACGGACAATGGCGCGATGATCGCATGGGCCGGCGCGGAACGGCTGGCGCTGGGTTACATCGACGAGATGGAAACCGCGCCGCGCGCACGCTGGCGGCTCGACGAAGATACACCGACGCCGGCGAAATTCGCCAACACCCGCGCGCGACGCTGACATGAACCCCAGATGAAATCGTATCAGACCATTTCGGTGATCGGCGCGGGCGCGTGGGGTACGGCGCTGGCCAATGCCGCAGCGCGCGCCGGACGCGATGTCACGCTCTACGCACGCGATCCCTCCGTCGCCAAGATGATTGCGCGCACCCGCGAAAATCCAAAGCTGCCCGGTATTCAGCTTGCCAAGCCCATCGCCGTCACCAGCGATCTTGTGCAAGCCGGTCAGGCCGACGCGGTTCTGCTGGTGACGCCCGCTCAGAGCCTGCGGCAAGCGGCGATTGCGCTCGCGCTGCATCTCGCGCCGGGAACGCCCGTGATCGTCTGCGCCAAGGGCATCGAGCGCGGCACGCATCAATTCATGACGGAGATTGTTTCCGACGTGATGCCCAACGCCGTGCCCGCGATCCTGTCCGGGCCGAGTTTCGACATCGATGTCGCGCGCGGCTTGCCGACAGCGGTTACGCTGGCTGTCGGCGACGACGCGCTGGCGAAAGCGCTGGTGCATGCGCTCGGATCGGCGACGTTCCGGCCTTATCACACCACCGACGTTCGCGGCGTCGAGATCGGCGGCGCGGCCAAGAACGTACTGGCCATCGCGGCCGGCATTGTCAGCGGCAAGAAGCTCGGCGCCTCGGCGCTGGCGGCGCTGACTACGCGCGGGTTCGCCGAACTGATGCGGCTGGGTCTTGCCTGCGGCGCGAAGCCCGAGACCATCGCCGGACTGTCGGGGCTGGGAGATCTGATCCTATCGTGTTCGAGCCCACAGTCGCGCAATTTCTCGTTCGGTGTCGCGCTCGGCCGTGGCGAAAGCCCTGATCGCAGCAAGCTGACCGAAGGCGAATTTACCGCACCCGTGCTGATCGAACTCGCCCGCGAGAAGAAGGTTGATATGCCGGTGGCAAGCGCCGTCGCCGCCGTACTTGGCGGCGCGCTGACCATCGATGAGGCGATCGAAACATTGCTGACGCGCCCGTTCAGGGCAGAGGGATAACAGGAAGCGACGATGGCCTACTGGCTTGTGAAATCCGAACCCTCGACGTGGTCGTGGGACCAGCAGGTCGCGAAAGGCGCCAGAGGCGAAGCCTGGACCGGCGTGCGCAACCACACCGCCAAGCTCAACATGATGAAAATGAAGAAGGGCGACCGCGCGTTCTTCTATCATTCCAATGAAGGCAAGGAGATCGTCGGCATCGCCGAGATCATCCGTGAGCATTATCCAGATCCCAGCGACGCCACCGGCAAATTCATTTGCGTCGATATTGCCGCCGACAAGCCGCTCAAGACTCCGGTGACACTCGTGGCCGTCAAGGCCGAGAAGAGGCTCGCGGAGATGGACCTGCTCAAGCAATCGCGGCTGTCGGTGCAATCGGTCACTGCGGATGCGTGGAAGCTGATCTGCAAGATGGGCGGGGTTTGATTCGTTTTTAATCCGAAGACTTGCTTTTGCTTCCCTCCCCCTGCGGAAGAGGGAAAGAGAATCGCGGCCGACGCTCCAGGAATTTGAACAACCCGTGAAACTTGACCAATCCGCCATCGCCGACAAGGACACTTTCATCCGCGCCAACACGCGGCTGATGGCCGTGCCGCTGGTGCCGGAAATTGTTCTGTTCCTGGCTGATGAAGCGGTCCCGCTTTGGCACAAGACCGAGAAAGAAATCGGCGAAGCGGGATTGCCGCCGCCGTTCTGGGCGTTCGCATGGGCCGGCGGTCAGGCGCTGGCGCGTTATGTACTCGACAATGCAGCGCTGTTGCACGGCAAATCGGTGCTCGATCTCGCCAGCGGATCGGGTCTGGTCGGTATCGCGGCCATGATGGCGGGCGCAGCCTTGGTGACCGTCGCCGATATCGACGCCTTCGCCTGCGCGGCCGCAACGCTGAACGCCAAACAAAACGGCGTGCATCTTGCGATCATTCAGGACGATCTGCTCGCCGACCCCGGCCCGCACCGCTGGGACGTGGTTCTGGCGGGTGATATTTTCTACGAACGCGACACCGCGCAGCATGCTCTTGCTTTTTTGGCCGGGCACGCGGCGCGCGGCGCAACGGTCCTGATCGGCGATCCCGGCCGCAGCTATCTGCCCCGCGACAAACTGCGCAGGATGATCGATTACAGCGTGCCGGTGACCCGCGACCTCGAAGACACCGAGATCAAGCTGACCGCGGTATGGGAACTGCTCGGGAGACAAGATTCCGGGCCGGCATTGCGCGCAACCGGCATATCGGCCACGTAACCCAGACAAAAGACCTAGGCGTGGCGGCTTGTCGCCGCCGCAGGCGAAAGCGCATAATGGCGGATAATCAAGAACACGCCCGCGCGCATGTTGTGACGCGGGTGGCCGCGTGGAGGAGCAAGGAATTATGTCCGAGAAAATCTATGACGTGTCCGCGGAATGGGCGAAACGCGCTTTTATCGACGACAGCAAATACCGCGATATGTATGCGCGGTCCGTGAAAGACCCGAGCGGCTTCTGGGCCGACGAGGCCAAAAAGCGTATCGACTGGATCAAGCCTTTCACCACGGCCGACAACGTCTCGTTTGCGCCGGGTAACATCTCGATCAAGTGGTTCGAGGACGGCGTCCTCAACGTAGCTTACAATTGCATCGACCGGCATCTCGCCAAGCGCGGCGATCAGGTCGCGATCATCTGGGAAGGCGACGATCCGTCCGAGTCGAAAAAGATCACCTATCGCGAGCTGCACGATGAAGTCTGCCGGATGGCGAACATCCTGCGGCTTCGAAATGTCGAGAAGGGCGATCGCGTCACGATTTATCTCCCCATGATTCCCGAAGCGGCCTACGCGATGCTGGCCTGCGCGCGGATCGGGGCGATTCATTCGGTGGTGTTCGGCGGCTTCTCGCCGGACTCACTCGCGCAACGCATTACCGATTGTCAGTCGAAGGTCATCATCACCGCCGACGAAGGCCTGCGCGGCGGCAAGAAAGTACCGCTCAAGGCCAACGTCGATGCGGCCATCGCCAAAACCGGAAACGTCGATCACGTCATCGTCGTGAAACGGACCGGCGGCAAGGTCGAGATGAATCCGGTGCGCGACGTCTGGTATCACGAAGCCGCCGACATGGTGAACTCCGAGTGCCCGTGCGAGCCGATGAACGCGGAAGATCCGCTGTTCATTCTCTACACCTCAGGCTCCACCGGCCAGCCCAAGGGCGTGCTGCACACCACCGGCGGCTATCTCACCTTCGCGTCGATGACGCATCAATACGTGTTCGATTACCACGACGGCGACATCTACTGGTGCACGGCGGATGTCGGCTGGGTCACCGGCCACAGCTACATTCTCTATGGGCCGCTGGCGAACGGCGCGACCACGCTGATGTTCGAGGGCGTTCCGAACTATCCGGATAATTCGCGGTTCTGGAACGTGATCGACAAGCACAAGGTCAACATCTTCTACACCGCGCCGACTGCGATCCGCGCGCTGATGCAATCGGGCGACGATCCGGTGAAGACAACCTCGCGCGCCTCGCTGCGTTTGCTGGGTTCAGTCGGCGAGCCCATCAATCCGGAAGCGTGGGAATGGTATTACCGCGTGGTCGGCGACTCGCGCTGCCCCATCGTCGATACCTGGTGGCAGACCGAGACCGGCGGCATTCTCATCACGCCGTTGCCCGGTGCGATTGCGCAAAAGCCCGGCTCCGCGACAAAGCCATTCTTCGGCGTCGTGCCTGAAATCGTGGACGCGGACGGCAAGGTTCTCGAAGGCGAGTGCAGCGGCAATCTGTGCATTGCAAAGTCATGGCCGGGGCAGATGCGCACCGTCTATGGCGACCACGAGCGTTTCGAACAAACGTATTTCTCGACCTACAAGAACAAGTACTTCACCGGCGACGGCTGCCGCCGCGACGCCG
>JAZKGC010000116.1:5324-8779 GCA_040386115.1 Pseudomonadota bacterium | reverse complement strand
CCCAGCGACGTGTCCCGCGACAGCGTCCATGTCGAGTTGCGCGACAGCACGTCGATTTCGCCCGACTGCAGCGCCGTGAAGCGGTCCTTGGCTGACAGCGGAACAAATTTCACCTTGGAAGGATCGCCCAGCACCGCCGCCGCTATTGCGCGGCAAACATCGACGTCGAATCCGACCCAGTTTCCCTTGTCATCGGGTGCCGAGAAACCAGGCAACCCCTGGCTGACGCCGCAGGACAAGGTGCCGCGGTCTTTCACGCTTTGCAGCGTTCCACGGTCCTTTGGCTTTTCCTGCGACTGCACCTGAGCAGGATGAAATGCAATGGCTGCTGCAAGAACGGGAAGAAAACCGAGAGATAGCCGTTTCATAGAAATGCCTTTCACGATGTTCAGCGCCGGCGACGGCAACCGTCTAGCGATGGTAACGAGGCGCACGGAACGGCGATTAAATATCTGGTCCGTATAACAGAACGCCCGGCGCTTCGGGTCAAGGGGTTGACGCCAGCCGCCGGGAACAGCTTACTGAGCGCTCAACACTTAGGCGGCGCACCGCCATTTGTCGAGCAACCGCGACGGCTGCGGCAAGATGCCTTTATCACCAGTGAATCGCTCATGACGTCTTCCGAAGATAATCGTTCCGCAAAGCCGCTCCATCCGCAGACTGAACTCGTAACGTCCGGCCGCGACACAGCCGCGCAGAAAGGGTTCATCAATCCGCCGGTGGTGCGCGGTTCGACGGTGCTTTACCCGAACGTCGAAGACCTGCACGCGCATCGCGGCGAGTTCCAGTACGGCCGGCATGGCACACCGACGACGAAAGCGCTTCAACACGCGCTGATGGCGCTGGAGGGGCCGCAATGCGCCGGCGTTGGAATAGCGCCGTCCGGAGTGGCCGCGATTTCGACGGCGCTGCTTGCGGTCCTCAATGCAGGCGATCACTTGCTCGTTATCGACAGCGCGTACCGCCCCACCCGCAATTTCTGCGACAGTCTGCTCAAGCGCTTTGGCATCGAGACCACCTACTTCGATCCGTTGATCGGGGCTGGAATAGAAAAGCTTATCAGGCCCAACACGAAGGCGGTTCTGGTCGAAGCGCCCGGCTCGCAATCCTTCGAGATGCCCGACATTCCCGCCATCGCCCGAGTTGCCCACAACCACAGCCTCCTCGTCATTGACGACAACACCTGGGCGACGCCGCTCTATCATCGATCTCTCGATCAGGGCGTGGACATCAGCATTCAGGCCGCGACGAAATATATCGGCGGCCATTCGGACATCATGTTCGGGACCATATCGGCGAATGCGAGAGCATGGCCGCTGATTACCGAGGCGATCCGCTTGCTCGGCGTGTGCGCTGGACCCGATGACGTGTTTCTCGCGCTGCGCGGGCTGCGGACACTGGCGGTGCGCCTCGCGCATCACCAGCAAGCGGCGCTGGACATGGCCAAATGGTTCGTCGCGCGTCCCGAGGTGTTGCGTGTGATCCATCCCGCGCTTGAGAGCGATCCCGGTCACGCCATCTGGAAACGCGATTTCACCGGCGCAACCGGGCTGTTCAGCATCGTATTGAAGCCCGCCCCGCAGAAAGCCGTCGATGCGTTTCTCAACGCGCTCACGCTGTTCGGAATGGGCTACTCGTGGGGCGGATTCGAGAGCCTTGTGATTCCGTTCGACTGTTCATCATACCGCACGGCGACGACATGGAACCCCGGCGGACCCACGCTGCGCTTTCACATCGGCCTTGAGAATTTTGATGACCTGAAGGCCGATCTGGCATCCGGCTTCGACGTCTTCAACGCCGCAGCAAAATAGCCGGTCAGTTTCAATTGCTTTTTGAACTCGCCTTGCGATCCTTCAGGATCAGCATGATGTTGCGAATATAGATGATCGTCGCAAGCGACTGGCCGAGAATGATGACCGGCTCGCGCTTGACGACGCCATATACCAGCGTCATCGCGCCGCCGCCCATCGAGAAAAACCAGAACGCCATCGGCACCACGCTCTTGCCGGCACGCTCGCTCGATATCCACTGCACCAGAAACCGCGCGGTGAACAGCAACTGGGCGACCAGACCGAACGCCAGCCAGAAGTCGAACTTCGCAACGAAGACGTCGTAGAGATAGTCGCCGAGTTGCTGTCCGAAATGAATCAGCATCAGGTCACCTCCGTCGCCACCGGCGTCGCTTTCTTGCGGCGGATCAGCCACCAGACGCCGGCAAGATCCATCATCCCGATCCAGAGACGGTCGAAGAAGCCGTAGTTCGACACGCCTGAGTGACGCGGCCGGTCGATGACATCGACATAGGCAATCTCGAAACCCTCGCGGCGCACCAGCGCCGGCAGAAAACGATGTAAACCGTCAAAATATGGCAGCGCCAAGAACACGTCGCGCCGCAGTGCTTTCAGGCCGCAGCCGGTATCGCGCGTGCCGTCGCGCAGGATCGCATTGCGCACTCCGTTGGCCACGCGCGACTGGAATTTCTTGAAGCCGGTGTCCTTGCGCCCGACCCGCTGTCCTGCCGCCAGGCCGACGCGCGCGCCGCCGTTTTCAATTGCGGAAATCAGATTGGGCAGGAACGCCGGATCGTTCTGGCCGTCGCCATCGAGGGTCGCGACGATGGCGCCGCGCGCCGCGCGAATGCCCGTGCGCACGGCGGCGGATTGTCCGGACGACGTGGCATGACGAACCTGACGAAGGTTCTTTCGTATCTGCATTTCAGCAGCAAGCCGCGCGCCGGTATCGTCCGTCGATCCGTCGTTGACATAGATGATTTCATAAACCCAGCGGCCATCGAGTGCCGCGGCGATCTCCGCGATCAACGGCGACACGTTGTCCTGCTCGTTGCGAACCGGAACCACGATCGATACGGCGGGAGCCGGCGTGCCGGAAGCTGATGGATGATCGCTCATGTCTGATGGGTCCGAACGCCCTCAAAAGCCGCAAAAGGCGCGGCGGGCGACCGCTTCTTATGGCGCGAACGCGTCACGGGCAACCCTTTTCAGGGACGGCCATGACGGCCCTGCCAAGGGCGCGATGCAGCCGTCACGCCCTATCGAGAATCCGAGGCGGCGGGCTGCAAACCAGTAGCGGACGAACATCGCGCCGACGATGCCGGTCAAGGCTCCCGCGACGACGTCGCTTGGATGATGCGCAAGCAACACCACCCTGCTGACGCAAATCAGCACGGCAAAGGTGAGAAGGACACTCCAGGACTTTTGCCAGACCGCCGCAATTGCGAAGGCCAGCGCGAATGCCGTGGTCGCGTGGCCGGAGGGAAGGCTCTCGAATGCCGGGCTTTCAGCGAAATGCTTGAAATAGAAAGCATTGGCTTCGCCGCCCACGAACGGGCGCGCGCGACCGACGATGTATTTCAGAACTTCACCGATAAATACGGCGAGGAGCACCGAAAGAAACACATATTGAATGCGAATGCCGAAAGCGATCAGCACCGCCTT
>JAZKGC010000116.1:2715-5224 GCA_040386115.1 Pseudomonadota bacterium | reverse complement strand
CCGGCAGCGAACGGCCATGCCAGAAATTCCGGCTGCCGCAACATCATCATCGCGCCGATGATGGAGGCGACGGATATAATCAGCGGCAGTACGAACCACCATGCCGATCCGCGAACGACCCACGGCGTTCGCGACAGCACCCGGCGCTCAAGTGCGCCGATAATCAGAATCGCAATCGCGGGATAGAGCGGCAGCACGTAATGCGGCAGCTTGGTGATGACGAGTTCGAATATGATCCAGGCAGGAACCAGCCACGCCAGAAGAAACTGTGCGCCGGGTTCGCGGCGGGCGCGCCACACCGCCGGCATGGCCATCCCGGCCAGGGCGGCCCCCGGCCAGAACGTCAGCCAGAACAGCACGAAGTAAAGACCCGGCGGCGCACCGTGGGATTCCTGCGGACTGGCGACTTTTCGCAGCATGTCGCCACCCAGCGAGTCGGCGAAGAAGCTGTCGCCGGCCTTGAGGAAGATCGCGACGAACCAAGGCAGCACCAGCACCAGCGTCCACATCAATCCCCATAGCGGCCGCAAGCGCCACAGCCACCCGGCGGATCGATCGAGAATTACGAGCGCCACCACCGTGAGCGCGACAAACATCAGGATCAGCGGCCCCTTGAGCAGGATGCCGACCGCAATCGCCGTCCAGAAGATGGCCGGCAATGACCACGGCGGATGCGGAGAGTCGTCGCCGCGCTGCCATGACAGATAAACACGCGCCATCGCGCCCATGACAGCGGTGGTCGTGAGCAGCAGCATGGCGTCGGTTTTGGCGAGCCGCGCTTCCACCCCGAGCAAGATCGAACTGCACATCAGCAGACCAGCAAGCAACGCGCCCCGCCGCGTCACGAATGCCAGCGCCGTCCAGTATGTCAGCAGCACCGCGCCGATGGCACCGATGAGCGAGGGAATGCGATACAGCCAGATGCGCACCTGTGCGCGCGGCAGGCCGAGCTTCGCCGCCGTCTCGACGGTGGCAGCCTGAAGCCAGTAGATGCCGACCGGCTTTTTGTACCGCACCTCGTCCTGAAACCGGATATCGACGAAATCGCCGGTCTCGACCATCTGCTTGGTGGCCTGCGCGAAGCGCGCTTCGTCGCGATCGATTGGCGGAATGTTGAAGAAGCCGGGCAGGAAGAAGAGAAAACCGCACACGATCAGCAGGCAGACGGCACGGGCATGGCTGGCGGACGCGAAATCGATCACGCGCACGAGCCCGCTGCCGGGATTTTTCTGTTCCGCCGGCTCGCGTGGTGCGCCAAATCTGGGTCGTGGGTAGGTCTCAGCCATCGGTTCCGCATACGCTGAAACCGTTACCCGGACAACAGCTTGGGAAGACCCTACTGAATTCTCACAACGACTGTGTCCGCCGCGCCAGTCGCGTCCATGACGGTTAATCTGACGAAGCCCGGTCCCGGCGGATCGACCAGCCGCTGGCGTCGGCTGTCGATATCGCCGACCGCGACGCCGTTAACCAACATGGTAAGCGGCAGCACCCCGCCCGCTACCTTCACCGGCATCGCCGGGACGTTCGCCTCACCGCCGCCATAGGCGTCGATCCGTGAGCCATTCAAGGGAAACTGGATGCGCAGCGCCTGCTCGCTTCCGGTCCGGACGAAATCGCCCGACGGCCTGAAGCGCCTGAGCGGCAGCGGCAATTTGGCATTGCTGGCCAGCAGCGTGCCCTTGGGAGCCTTCGCCAGGGACACGGGAAGCTTGCCGGTTCGCGCGAACGCATCGAAAAGGATGGGAGCGGCCGCCGTCCGCCCGATGAGGCCGGGAACCGGCGTCCCGTCCGGGCGGCCGACCCAGACACCGATGGTCATGCCGCCGTCGAAGCCGACCGACCAGGCATCGCGGTAGCCGTAACTGGTGCCCGTTTTAAACGCGACGCGGTTGTGAGGCGCATTATCCGGTGGCGGCGTGCCCATCAGCACGTTGCCGACCAGCCATGCGGCAGATTGATCCAGCAGACGCCGCTCCTCCGGTTCGTCGGTGTCGCCGGGACGAACGATTTCCCGCAGCGGAACGGTGCTTCCGAGCCGCGCCACTCCCGCATAAAGCCGGACCAGATCGTTGAGCGTTACCCCGACGCCGCCCAGCCCCATGGCGAGGCCGGGCGTTTCGTCTTTGGGCAGAACCAGATTGGCCCCGGCCTGCTTGATGCGTGCCGTCAGCCGGCTTGATCCGACCCGTTCCAGCAACGCAATCGCCGGCACGTTCAGCGACATCTGCAACGCCTTGCGCACAGTGACGGTGCCCTGAAACGTCATGTCGAAATTTTCCGGCGCGTAGCTGCCGTAGCGGACCGGACGATCCTCGATCAGGCTTTCCGGATGCACGAAGCCATCCTCGAAGGCGAGGCCATAGATGAACGGCTTTAGCGTCGATCCGGGCGAGCGAATCGCGCGCGTCATGTCCACCTGCCCCGCGCGCCTGATGTCGAAATAATCCGGCGAGCCGACATGGGCCAGCACGTCGCCGGTGTCGTTATCGACCGCGAGAATGCCGAT
>JAZKGC010000116.1:0-2615 GCA_040386115.1 Pseudomonadota bacterium | reverse complement strand
GAAATAAGCGAACGATGCCGCACGCACGCCTTCGAGATTGCCACCGAACGGGGCCAACGTCAGGTATAGATCGAGGATCTCGTCCTTGCCGAGTTGCCGTTCGATTTGCAGCGCGCGCACCATTTGACGCAGCTTGGCGGCGACCGATCGCTCCTGACGCGGCTCCATCAACCGCGCCAGTTGCATGGTGATGGTCGAACCGCCGGAGACGATACGACCGCGCGTTACGAGTTGAAACGCTGCCCGCGCCAGCGCCAGCGGATCGACGCCGATGTGCGAGCGAAAGCGCCGGTCTTCATAGGCCAGCAGCAGATTGAGATAACCCGGATCGACGCTCGTTGTCGCAGAGACCGGCAGACGCCAGCGCCCGTCGGCCATGGCGAAGGCCCGCAGCAGCTTGTTATTCCGATCCACAACCGTCGTCGAAATCTGCCGCGCCTGCGCGAATGGCAGCGGTGGCAGTGATGCGAGCCAGATGCCAGCTATCGCAACAGCGACTGCACTCACGCCGCCTGTGGCGGGCGCTGCAAACTTGAGCCATCGCCAACGGCGATGGCTCTTGACTGACGCTATGGTCATGGGCGTCGTCATTTCGCCGAGCGAACCTCGACTGTTCCCGTGCCGGTGCGACCGTAACGCGAGGGGTTGTACATGTCCTCGACGTAAGCCTGCGGCAGCACGTACTTTCCAGGCGACACCGCGCGCACGATGTAGGCGACCGTGAACACCGCCGTGTCGTCGCTGGCGCGCTCGAAGGACGCATTGAATCGGTCGTCGCGGAACTCGGTGTTCTCCGGGTCTTCGCCGTCCTCGATCCAGTCGAGCGTTCCGGTATCGCCGGACGACACAAGTTTGGGATTATCGATCTCGAAACCGGCGGGCAGATAATCCACCACCATGACGTGGCCGTATTCGGGCTTCGCCTCGGTGATCTTCAGCACGACCGCAAACCGATCGTTCTGCTTTGCCTTCGACGGATCGGCAGCCGTGCCATCCAGCGTGAAGTAATTGCGCTCGATCTTGAATCCGGCCGCCACCGCAGGCTCAGGCGTGATCGGCGCGCCCGTCACCGAGACCACCGCCTGCACCGGCGTATCGCCGGTATTGGTAATCCTGATCGGCTTTGCGACGACATCAGCACTTCGGTAGCTGCGATAGAGAGCGCTCTTGACAGGTGCGCCATCGACGGAGAGCGAGACAGAGTTCGCTTCTTTCGCGAGCGCGCGCGACGCCAGCACCAGCCACGCATTTTCCTGCGTCGAGGTGTAGGGCGTGAGGTTACGCGCGGCTTCCACACGCTCCACCGCCATAGTGAGCGTCGCCTTCGGCGCGTTGCCTTCGCTTGCGAGCGAAACCAGAGCCGCCGCATCGCGCAGCGACGAGCCGTAATCCATGCGGCCGAACTCCAGAACCGGCCTGGGAGCGAGGCTGCCGACCGCAGCAGCATAAACACGCTCTGCCCGCGCACGGTCGCCGACCAGCGCAAGGGCCGCCGCCAATTGTGCCTTGGCGATGGGCGTCGCGATGTTGTTGAGCTTGGTGTCGGCGAGATAACGCAAATCGCCGATGGGCGCGGTGCCGTTCTTCGCCAGCACATAAAGACCGTAAGCGAGATCGCGCCCGCCGTCCTTCTCCGGCTCCTCGGCATTCACGACGGAATTTCGGATTCGATCCAGCGCCATCCTGAACAGCACGTCAGGAACCGCGAAGCCCTTCTCGCGCGCCCGCGTCAGAAAGTCGGTCACGTAGGCGTCCAGCCATGCATCGTCGCCACCGGACGACCACAACCCGAACGATCCGTTCGAGCCTTGACGGGCCAGAAGCCGGTCGATGGCATCCTTGATGCGCTGATCGACCGCCGTGTCCATCGCCAGATGGTTTTCGGCGGCGAGATCGTTGACATACAGCAGCGGCATGGCGCGGCTGGTGATCTGCTCGGTGCATCCGAACGGGTAGCGATCCAGCGCCTTGAGGATCGCCGCGGCGTCCAGCGCTGTCGATAACCCAACCGACAATTGCACGCCGCCAGTGCCCTGCACGAGATCGCTGAACATGTCGGACGTCAGGATGAGACTCTCGCCTTTCGCCAGCGTGCGCACCGAACGCCGCGCAAGGATCTGCGTCGCGGCCTTGACGTCGAGCGCGTAGTGACGCGCCAGGCTCAGGCCATTCGGCCCCTTGATATCCACGTCGAGTTTCGCCTGCCCTGCGCCGCCCGCCGCATCGATGGCGAGCGCCACGGAACTGCGTTGCTTGGCTGCGAGCCGCATGGTGGTCGCGGGATTGCCGGTGAGTTTTACCGGCCCTGTGGTTTTGACGCTGATGACGTAATCGCCCGCAGCGCCTTCGACATTGTCGAGATCGAGACTCATGGTGCCGCGATCGCCGTTCAGCAGAAAGCGCGGCAGCGTTGCCGTCAGCACGACCGGATCGCGCACGGTCACATCGGTGTTCGCGCGGCCGACTTTAGTGGCCGTCCATGCCACCGCCATGATGCGCGCGGTGCCCGCGAACTCCGGAATGTCGAAGCTCACCTCGGCTGTGCCGTTCGCACCGACCGTGACAATGCCGGAATAGAGCGCGAGCGGCTTTTGCGTCGGCGGACTGCCTTGCAA
>JAZKGC010000115.1:13414-23108 GCA_040386115.1 Pseudomonadota bacterium | reverse complement strand
GCCGGTGATCCTCGAATTCCAGCGTGCAGATCGAATGCGTGATGTGCTCGATGGCATCCGACTGGCCGTGGGCGAAATCGTAGCTCGGATAGATTTTCCATGCCTCGCCGGTGCGCGGATGATGTGCATGCAGGATACGATAGAGCACGGGATCGCGCAGGTTGATGTTGCCCGAACTCATATCGATCTTTGCGCGCAGCACGCGCGCGCCGTTCGGAAATTCGCCCGCGCGCATCCGCATGAACAGGTCCATGTTTTCGTCAACCGGCCGGTCGCGGAACGGGCTGTTTTTGCCCGGCTCGGTCAGCGTGCCGCGATTCAGCCGGATCTCTTCCTGCGACTGGTCATCGACGTAAGCCTTGCCATTGCGGATCAGGTGCTGCGCCCAGACATAAAGTTGCTCGAAATAGTCGGACGCAAAATGGAGATGCTCGCCCCAGTCGAAGCCAAGCCAGCGCACGTCGCGTTCGATCGCGTCGATGTATTCCTGTTCTTCCTTGGTCGGGTTGGTGTCGTCGAAGCGCAGATGGCATCGTCCGCCGAATTCCTCCGCGATGCCGAAGTTCAGGCAGATCGACTTGGCGTGGCCGAGATGCAGGTATCCGTTGGGCTCCGGCGGAAAGCGCGTGACGACGCTCTTTTGCTTTCCGGAGGCGAGATCCGCCGCGACAATGTCGCGGATAAAGTCGCGGCCCACATCCGATACCGATTCGTCAGTCATTGCTTGCCTTTCAAGTTGTGCTCTATGTGCCAAATCCGGGCGGTCCAGCCAAGGCCAAATGCCGTTTCAGTGCCTGCCCGCACCGGGGCAAGACCGCCTTGTTTCGTCGCAATTCGTTGTGAGACAGCGTGCCGACGGTGTGATAAACGGCGCGCCGACAACATCTCCGAGATCGATTGAACCATCTGAAATGACCGAACCCGTCGTTACCCGCTTTGCGCCGTCCCCAACCGGCTTCCTCCATATCGGCGGCGCGCGCACCGCGCTGTTCAACTGGCTCTACGCCCGCAAGCGCGGGGGCAAGATGCTGCTGCGGATCGAGGACACCGACCGCGAGCGCTCCACCGAGCCGGCGATAGCGGCCATTCTCGAAGGCCTGAAATGGCTCGGCATCACATGGGACGGCGAGACGGTTTATCAGTTTCAGAACGCATCGCGTCACCGCGAAGTGGCCGAGCAGTTGCTCGCCGCGGGCAAGGCCTACCACTGCTACGCCTCGCCTCAGGAACTGGACGAGATGCGGGCCTCGGCAAAGGCGGAAGGCCGCGCGATGCGCTACGATGGGCGCTGGCGCGACCGCGATCCGTCCGAAGCGCCGGCTGGCATCAAGCCCGTCATTCGTCTCAAGGCTCCTCAAACGGGCGAGACCGTGATCGAGGATCAGGTGCAGGGGCGCGTAGTCTGGCAGAACGAGAATTTCGACGATTTGGTATTGCTTCGCTCTGACGGCAACCCGACCTACATGCTCGCCGTGGTGGTCGATGACCATGACATGGGCGTGACGCATGTTATTCGCGGCGACGACCATTTAATCAATGCCGCGCGCCAGAAGCACATCTACGATGCGCTCGGCTGGAATGTGCCTGTGATGTCCCACATCCCGCTGATCCACGGCCCGGACGGATCGAAACTGTCGAAGCGGCATGGCGCGCTTGGCGTGGAGGCCTATCGTGCGATGGGCTACTTGCCGGAAGCGCTGCGCAATTATCTGGTGCGTCTCGGCTGGAGTCATGGCGATCAGGAAATTTTCTCGACGCAGGAAATGATCGGCGCGTTCGATCTGCCCGCCATCGGACGTTCGGCCGCGCGGTTCGATTTCGCCAAGCTGGAAAACCTCAACGGTCACTATATTCGCAGCGCAGATGACACGGCGCTGCTGGCCAGCTTCGAGGATGTTCTGCAGTTCGTGCCGAACGGTGCAGCCATTCAGGAAAAACTGAACGACGCGACACGCGCCCAGTTGCTCCAGGCGATGCCGGGACTGAAGGAGCGAGCCAAGACGCTGCTTGAGCTGATCGACAGCTCCAATTTCATCTTTGCCGACCGGCCGCTGGCGCTGGAGCCGAAAGCGCTCGCGGTATTGACCCCGGAGACACAGGAACTGATCGGGAAACTCCGCGCGGCGCTGGAGCAAGTCGATCCCTGGACCGCGGCGACCACCGAAGCTGCCATGCGCGATTTCGCGGAGCAAAATAGTCTCAAGCTTGGGGCGGTCGCGCAACCCTTGCGTGTTGCCCTGACGGGTCGGACGACGTCACCCGGCATTTTCGACGTGCTTGCCGTGCTGGGCCGGGCGACCTGTCTGGAACGCCTGAAAGACCAGGAAAAACGGCAATAATCCCAACGCAAGGCTGCCCAAACTTTGGTTGGATGTTGCCTATCTTGCAGCGCACACAGCAATAAGATACCCATTCGGGCAGCACTTCTGGAACAAAGGACTTACGTTGCTATATGCGCTCGTAAGCTCCACCTGCCCTGCGCAACGTCACCGCAACACAGTCACCGGGGACTACACGATGGATGCAAAAACCAACACCAAAAAGGCAACGCTGACGGTTGACGGAAAGTCCGTCGATTTCCCGGTTATGAGCGGCACCGTCGGGCCGGATGTCATCGACATCGGCAAGCTCTACGCCCAGACGGGCATGTTCACCTACGATCCGGGCTTCACCTCCACCGGCAGTTGCGACTCCAAAATTACCTATATCGACGGCGATGCGGGCATCCTGCTGTATCGCGGTTATCCGATCGAGCAGCTTGCCCAGAAGGGCGACTTTCTCGAGACCTGCTATCTGTTGCTTTACGGCGAACTGCCGACACCGGCGCAGAAGAAGGATTTCGACAATCGCGTCACGAACCACACAATGGTTCATGAGCAGATGGCCCGCTTCTTTCAGGGCTTCCGCCGCGACGCTCATCCGATGGCCGTCATGGTCGCTTCCGTCGGCGCGCTCGCCGCGTTCTACAACGACTCCACGGATATTTCCGATCCCACCCAGCGCATGATCGCCTCGATGCGCATGATCGCAAAGATCCCGACGCTGGCCGCGATGGCCTTCAAGTACAATATCGGCCAGCCCTTCATCTATCCGAAGAACTCGCTCGATTACGCGTCGAACTTTCTCAACATGTGCTTCGCGGTGCCCTGCGAGGACTACAAGATCAATCCGGTGCTGGCCAGCGCGCTGGACAAGATCTTCACGCTGCACGCCGACCACGAGCAGAATGCCTCGACCTCGACCGTGCGCATCGCCGGCTCATCCGGCGCCAACCCGTTCGCCTGCATCGCCGCCGGTATCGCCTGCCTGTGGGGACCGGCCCATGGCGGCGCCAATGAAGCCGCCCTCCAGATGCTGGCCGAGATCGGTACGGTCGATAAAATCCCGGAATTCATCGCAAAGGTGAAAGACAAGAACAGCAGCATTCGCCTGATGGGCTTCGGCCATCGCGTGTACAAGAACTACGATCCGCGCGCGAAAATCATGCAGCAGACCTGCCACGAGGTTCTCAAGGAAACCGGGCACGGCAACGATCCGATGCTGAAGGTTGCACTCGAACTGGAGCGCATCGCCCTCAGCGACGAGTATTTCATCGAGCGCAAGCTTTACCCGAACGTCGATTTCTATTCGGGCATCACGTTGAAGGCGATGGGCTTCCCGACCTCGATGTTCACCGTGCTGTTCGCGGTCGCCCGCACCGTCGGCTGGATCAGCCAGTGGAGCGAGATGATTCAAGACCCGCACCAGAAAATCGGCCGTCCGCGCCAGCTTTATTCGGGCGCGACGCACCGCGACTATGTCGGCATCGACAAGCGCAAATAAGCGCTCTGGTTCTCGAATTGAGAAAAGGCCAGTGCATCTGCACTGGCCTTTTCGTTTATGTGGAGGTTTCGTTCGGGTTGCGCTGCCGCAGCACCGCGATTACGGCATCCGCGGCCAGTTCGCTGGGCCGGCTGCCGCCGGTGGACATGATGCCTTCCAGCCGCGCGAAAGCGTCGATCTGCCGCCTGCGCGCTGGCGTATCGCCAAGAACATCCTTCAACGCAGGCGCGAGATTCTGCGGCGTGAAATCCTGTTGCAGGAATTCCGGGATCACGTTCTCGCCGAGAATGAGATTGGCGAGAATGATCGACGAGGTCTGGATCACGCGGCGCGCGACGAATGCCTCCAGCTCCATCACGCGATAGGCCGTCACCATCGGCACGCCCGCAAGTGCGAGTTCAAGCGTAACCGTGCCGGATTTTGCCAGTGCCGCGCGCGCGGCACGGAACGCCGCTCTCTTGTCGCTGTCGCTGACCACGATTTTGGGCTGCACGGGCCAGCTGGCCGATGCGGCCCGGACGCTGTCCAGCAAGGCAGGCACCGTCGGCAGCACAGCCTCGAAGGACACGCCTTCGGATCGCAGGATGCGAAGGGTTTCGCCGAACACCGCCATGTTGCGCCGGATCTCGCTGCGCCGGCTTCCCGGCAGCACCAGCAGCAGCGGCGGCTGCGCTGACCGGCGCGCCAGTTCATCCGAATTGGGGCGTAGCGATTCAAGGTTTTCCAGCAGCGGATGGCCGACATAGATGCACGGCGGGCCACTCAGCTTGCGATGAACCTCCGGCTCGAACGGCAACACAGCAAGAAGCTGATCGACGTAAGCGCGCATGGCCTTGGCGCGCTTCGGCCGCCACACCCACACCGTCGGCGACACGTAGTTGACGATGGGAATGGATGGATCGCGGGCGCGCACTCGCCGCGCCACACGATGGGTGAAGTCGGGACTGTCGATGATAACCAGCACATCTGGCCGCGCCTTCACCACCGCCTCGGTCGCTTCGCGAATCCGGCGCAGGATGATCGGCAACCGCTTCGGGATCGCCATGAATCCAATAATCGCCAGTTCCGTCGTCGGAAAGAGCGAGACCAGCCCCTCCTCCGCCATGTGCCGTCCGCCGATGCCCGCAAACCGGATGTGCGGATCGGCCGCGCGCAGCGCCTTCATCAGGCCCGCACCCAAACGGTCGCCGGACTCCTCCGCAGCAATGAGAAAGACCGTTTGGGTTGCGTCAGTGTGAGGCTCGCCCGCCATTACGCCGACAGCCCGGTGACGAAAATCGCCGCCCGGTCGGCCTTTGCAATCATCTCATCGGCGTCGGCGACGAGCGTGTTTCCGGCGACGATCCCGATGCCGGCAAGTCCCGCCGCCGAAACGCCTTCAATGGTTTTCGGACCCAATGTCGGAAGATCGAAGCGCAGATCCTGGCCCGCCTTCGGAGTCTTCACCAGCACGCCGCGTCCCGGTTTGGCGCGAATTCGCCCGATCTCGCGTAACCGCGCCACCCGCGCGAGCAGTCCGTCGGTGCCTTCGATGTCCTCGACGCCGACGACGTGACCGTCGATGACAACCACCGCTTGGCCAACATCGAAGGGGCTGAGCGCGCGCATCAGGTCGCGTCCCTTGGCGATATCGCTCTGCGAGTCCGCGTCCGGCTGAAGGCGCGTGATGCTGCCTTCCGGCATCAGCAATTCGGGCGCGACGTCCTTAATGCCGACGACACGCATGCCGTGCCGTTCAAAAATGCGGCTGATTCCTGAAAGCAGATGATCGTCGCCGCCGCGCAACGCCGCTGCGATCGCGGGAATTGCGCGCAGCGTGCCGAAGTCGAGGCGGATTTCGGACAGCGCCGGCCGCACCACCCCTCCGATAAAGACGACGTCGCGGCATCCTTCCGATTTCAACAGGCGCGTGAGCCTGCCGACCTGCCCCAGCGCAATCCAGTGATGCGGAAATTTCTCCACCCGGACGGGATCGCAAAACCCGCGGATCGCAAACAGATATGGATTGATCCCGCGCGCCTTCAGCGATCCGGCGACTGAAAACGGCAGCACGCCGTTTCCGGCAACGATACCGACCGTCCGGGAAAGCTCGATATCTGTCGTCATCACGGCTCGAGGTTGGCGCGTTCTGTCGATTTATTGGGATTGTTATGGGCCATGCAGAGCGGGCGCTTCACGCCGTCGCCGATGAAAGCCAGAATTTCCGAGACCGCAGGATCGCTGCCGGCCATCGGCCTCACAGCCTCCAGCCGCTCGGCGAAAATGCCGCTGCCGTGGAAAAGCTGCTGGTAGAATTCACGCACGATCTTCAGGCGCGAATGGGTAAAACCACGGCGGCGCATGCCGACCACGTTCAAACCCTCAAGATGGGCGAACTGACCGCTCACAAGTCCGAACGGTATGAGATCGTGCCGAAGGCCGGAAATCGCGGCGACCATCGCCTGAGATCCTATGCGCACGAACTGGTGCGCGGCTGAAAGGCCGCCGAAGAAGACGTAGTCGCCCACTTCACAATGACCGCCGAGCGTCGCCGAGTTCGCGAAGATGACGTCGTTTCCGACCTGGCAATCGTGCGCCACGTGGCTATAGGCCATGAAATATCCGCGCGCGCCGATGCGCGTCACGCCGCCTCCGCCTGCCGTCCCGAGATTTACCGTAACGGACTCGCGGATAGTGCATCCATCGCCGATCTCGAGCTTCGTCGGTTCGCCACGATAGGCCAGCGACTGCGGCGGCGTCCCAAGCGATGCGAATGGGTAGATCGTGCAATTGGCCCCAAGCGTCGTATGCCCGGCGATGTTCACGTGCGAGATCAGCCTGGCCTCAGGACCGATCGTGACGTTCGGCCCGACGACACAGTAAGGACCGATCGAAGCGCCATCTCCGATGACAGCGCCATCTTCAATCCGCGCCGTTGGATCGATCTTGCTCATTCGCCCCTCTTGTCCATGTCTCCCGGCCTGAAACAGCCGGCGGTGTGACCTGCTTGTAACGCAATGACGCCCTTCACTTAGGCGATCGGCAGCAAGAATGTGGTCATGAATTGTTACGCATGATGACGAGCGCCCGGACCCGGAGCAATCAGTCCGCCAGCATCGCCCCGATATTGGCCTCGGCGACGATCTTGCCGTCAACCTTTGCCTCGCCGTGAAACCACCACATCTCCTTGCGGCGCGTGATGCGGCGCATGTGATAGTGAATGACGTCTCCCGGTCCCGCCGTCTTGCGGAATTTGCATTTGTCGATCGTGAGGAAATAAACCGCCGTCGGCCGGTCGGTCTCGGTGGACAGCATACCGATGATCCCCGCGGTCTGCGCCATGCCCTCGATCATTAGTACGCCCGGATAGATCGGGCGATCCGGAAAATGGCCCGTGAACTGCGGCTCGTTGACCGTCACGTTCTTGATTCCGATTCCGCTGAAGTCGGCTCGAATGTCGATGACCCGGTCGATCAGGAGGAACGGAAAGCGATGCGGCAGCGTCTTGAGGATAAGGCCGATATCCACCTTTTCGATAGTGATCGGAGACTGCTCTACCATTACGTCTGCCCCTCATCGCCCGAACCGGACGGCTTCGATTTCGATTTCGGACTGCCCTCGCGGCCCAAACGCTCGACCTCAAACAATTCGCGAAAGAATTGCTTGATCGGCTTGGCCGGTGAACCTCCCCAACGCACACCCGGCGGCACTTCGCCGACGACGCTGCTTCGGGCTGCGATCTGCGCACCGTCGCCGATGGTCGCGTGATCGCTGACACCGATACGCGCGCCCAGGATAACTCCGTCCCCCAGCGTCGAACTGCCGGCAATACCGCTTTGACTGACGACAATGCAGTTCCGCCCGATGGTCACGTTGTGGCCGATCTGCACCAGATTGTCGATCTTGCTGCCCTCGCCGATCACTGTGTCGTTCAATGCGCCGCGGTCGATCGTGGTGCCGGCACCGATTTCCACGCCATTCTGGATAACGACACGTCCGGCTTGCGGCACTTTCAGATGCCCCTTGGCACCCATCATGTAGCCGAAACCGTCCTGCCCGATCCTGCAGCCCGGATGGATGATGACTTCGTTTCCGATCAGCGCGCAAAGGATGGTGACGCCCGCGCCGATATTGCAGTCTCGACCGATCCGGACGTTCGCGCCGATCACCGCGCCCGATCCAATGACAGTCCCGGAGCCGATTTCAACATTCGGCCCGATCACCGCCAACGGGTCGATGACAACGCCGTCCTCCAGATGCGCGGAGGGATGCACCACCGCGCCCGCCGCGATGCCGGTGTTGTCGAACCACGAGGTGGGACGCAGCGTATCGGGGTACAGCTTGCGCATGGCGGCAACGAACGCGCGGTAAGGCTCGGCAACGCGCAGGGCGGCCACATGCGCAGGCACGCTGGCCTCAAGGCGCTCGTTGACGAAGCATGCCCCGGCATGGGTCTGCTCAAGCTGGGCTGCGTATTTGCGGTTCTCGCAGAATGTCAGATGGATCGGACCGGCACGGTCGAGGGACGCCGCACCCGTAACAATCCGCTCGGCGCTGGATGGATCGACGAGTTGCGCGCCGGTCAGCGCTGCCAGATCCGCCAGCGTCACCGGCGGCGGAGGTCTAAAGAATGTCGGTTGCGCCATTCCACCCGCCGCGGTCAGGGAAAGGCCATTTCCCGCGACGTGAACACCAACTCGCTGACGGGAAATGACTGAAACAAAGGTATCGGTGAGATTTCGGCACCTTGGCCGAAATCCATTGTCGAGAAAATCGCGTCCGTTTCAAACTCAGAACGAGGTACCGCCGCCGAACCGGAATTCCTGAATCCGGTCGTTGGCACCCTTGCTCACGGGGACCGCGTAATCGAAGCGCAGCGGCCCAAACGGCGACTGCCAGATGAGACCGAAGCCGACAGACGACCTGACCTTCGCGTCATCGCCGCCGACGATCAGGCATTCCGCCGTTTTGGCCCAACACGTCGGTCCCTTGTAGTCGAACAGCGAGCCGGCGTCGGCATAGACCGCGCCCTTCAAGCCGATTTCCTTGGGCAGAAACCAGAACGGCATCTGCATTTCCACCGATGCGCCCCAGTACTTGGTGCCGCCAAGGGCGTCTTGTTGATATCCCACCTGCGATAGATCACGCGGACCGATACCCAAAGGCGCGAAGCCGCGGACCAGGTTCGGACCCATCTGGAAGTGATCGAGCATGCGGATGCCGCTGCCGGTGTCGTTGATGACGCCGCCTTGCAGGCGCAGCACGCCGACGACGTCGGACACGACCGGCGTGTAGAGCTTCACGTCGCCCGTGGTCTTGATGTACTTCACGTCGCCGCCGACACCCGCGAAATCCTGATTGAGGGTCGCGAGAATGCCGCTGGTGGGATCACGGTTGTTGTCCAGCGTGTTGTAGGCCAGCGAGTAGCCGACAGCCGAAGTAATAACAGGTCCATTGGCCAATTCGCTACGAACTGCAAGCGAGGCTTCGCCGTCGGCGAAGCAACCTGTGGTCCCCAAGAACGGAGCAACGGCTGGATCACCCGGATTCGCAGCAATGAATGCTGGAGTCGGGAAAAACGGCAAATCGGGATTTGCGGGATTGTTATTACAGTTCTGCAAAGACGCTGGCAGCGTGATCTTCTGACGCGAGATCGAATAACGCAGCTGCAGGTTCAGGTCTTCGCGGAGCTGGAAGCCCAGACGCGGGCTGAAGCCGAACGATTCCGAATTGTAGGACACGTAGTTCGAAGCGAGCTGCTTGCGCTGGTAGAGGTCGAGCCCGAGCGCCACGCGATAGCCGAGCAGATAAGGCTCGACGAACGACAGCGAGTAGCCCTGGGTGCGCTGTCCGTACTGGACCGACGCCTTGGCGAACAGACCCCGTCCGAGCA
>JAZKGC010000115.1:0-13314 GCA_040386115.1 Pseudomonadota bacterium | reverse complement strand
TGGGTGCGCTGTCCGTACTGGACCGACGCCTTGGCGAACAGACCCCGTCCGAGCAGGTTGCGCTCCGAAACGCTGACCTCGCCCAACGCGCCGTCCGCCGTCGAGTAGCCGCCCGACACCGAGAAGTCGCCGGTGGATTTCTCTTCGAGATCGACGTTCAGAACGACGCGATCCGACGACGAGCCGGGCTCGGGCACAATCTTGACCGTCTTGAAGTAATCGAGATTCTTGAGGCGGCGCTCGGCACGATCGACCAGCGCGCGGTTGTACGCGTCGCCTTCCGAAACATCGAACTCGCGGCGAATGACATAATCGCGCGTGCGCGTGTTGCCGCGAACATTGATTCGCTCGATATACGTGCGCGGGCCTTCATCGATGGCGAATACGATCGACACGGTACGCGCTTCGAAATTGCGGTCGCCGCGCGGCTTGACCGTCGCGAATGCGTAGCCGCGGCGAGAGGCTTCGATCGACATTTCCTCGACCGACTTTTCCACGGCCTCGGCGTTGTAGATCGAGCCGACGCCGACACGCGACAGGCTGCGCAACGAATTGCCGTCAAACGATGCGATGCTGGACTGGAAATCGACCGAACCGACGCGATACTGCTGGCCTTCCTCGATCTTGAAAGTCACGAGGAATCCGCGGCGCTCCGGATCGTATTCGGTGAGTGCCGCCACGATCTGGACGTCGGCATAGCCGTTCTTGAGATAAAAACGGCGGATGATGTCGCGATCGGCTTCGATGCGGTCGGGATCGTAAACGTCGTTGGAGGCCAGAAAGCTCAGGAAATTGGATTCTCGGGTCTTGATGACGTCCTTCAGGCGATAGGACGAATAGGCCTGATTGCCGACAAACTCGATCGACTTGACGCCGGTTTTCTGGCCTTCGCTGACCTCGAAGACCAGATCGACGCGATTGTTCGGCTGCTCGATGATCTTGGGTTCGATGCGGATGTCGTAACGGCCGTTGCGGCGATAGATTTCGGTGATGCGTGCCGTGTCGGACTGAACCATCGCGCGCGAAAGCGTCCCGCGCGGCTTCGACTGAACCTCAGCCGTCAACTGTTCGTCCTTGACCTTCTTGTTGCCTTCGAAAATGACCCGCCCGATGACGGGGTTTTCAACGACGACGACAACCAGCCGGCCGCCGGCCTGATTGATCTTCACGTCCTGAAACAGGCCGGTCTCGATCAGAGCCTTCAGCCCGTCGTCAATCCGAGCGCTGTCCAGACGACCGCTCGGTCCCGGCTTGAAGTAGGAGCGGATGGTATCGGCCTCAATACGGCGGTTGCCTTCGACCCCGATGGACGCAGCCGTCTGGGCAACGGCCTGCGACGGCACGAGCGACACCGTCACCACGGTGGCGACTGGCAAAGCAACCATCATCAGGGCGGCGGCCAAGCCACCCCGTATCACTCGCAATCCAACCATCATGCGCCAGGCGCCCTTGTCATTCCAAAGCCAGCCCGTTTCCGGGCCGGGAGATTCCCAATTTGTTGCACCGCTTGTAGCCAATTTTAATCAGCCGGCAAACGGCCTTTCGCAGTGCAATTTCAATTTCCTAACAAGACGTTGCTCATTGGCCACGCACGCAAAAAAACCTCAATCAGGAGGCCGCCAAATGCAGGATGTCGTTGTAGGTGGCGAAGATCATCAACATGAGCACCAGAGCCAGCCCAACCCTGAAGCCGAGCTCCTGTGAACGCTCGGACAGCGGCTTGCCGCGAATGGCTTCGACGGCATAGAACAAAAGGTGACCGCCATCGAGAAGCGGCACCGGAAACAGGTTGAGAAGGCCTATCGACACCGACAGCACGGCCGTGAGGTGAATCAGCGCCGAAAGGCCGATGGTCGCGACCTGCCCCGAGATCTGGGCGATCCGAATCGGCCCGCCTACCTGATCCGCGTTCTCGCGGCCGGTGAAAATTCCGGCGATATAGGCCACGGTCCGATCGACGACGAACCAGGTTTCCTTGACGCCCAGCCAAACGGCGGTTCCAGGATCCACAGGCTTGGTCACGACATCGCCCGGACCCGTCGCCCGCGTGATCCCAAGCACCCCGACGCGATGGGTGTTGCCGAAACTATCCTTGATTTCGCGCAATTGCGGCGTTCCGGTCAGGTTCAGGACCGCGTCGCCGCGCTTGATCGAAAAAACCATCGCCGTTCCAGCTTTGGAACTCACGATCCGCTGCATGTCGGTGAAGCTTTCAATGGCGTTGCCATCGATTGCGGTCACCACGTCACCGGATTTGAAGCCGGCCGTCGCTGCCGCGCTGTTCTCCTGCACCGTATCGACGCGCGCGGTCTGACTGGGCTTGCCGAAGAACGTGAACAAAGCCGCGAAAATGACGATGGCGAGCAGGAAGTTCGCAATCGGACCGGCGGCAACGATGGCCGCGCGCGCGCCGACGCTCTTGTGATGGAAACTGACCTTGCGGTCTTCAGCCGACATCGTCTGGAGTGTTTCAGACGACGGCGTGCTGGCCTCGGACTCATCGCCGAAAAACTTGACGTATCCGCCGAGCGGAATCGCCGACAGCTTCCAGCGCGTACCGTGGCGGTCGTTAAAACCGGCGAGTTCAGGCCCGAAGCCGAGCGAGAATGTTAACACCTTCACGCCGGCCCAGCGCGCGACGAGGAAATGACCAAGCTCGTGGAAGAAAACAACGATGGTGAGGACAAACAGAAACGGGATGATGTAGCCGATCAGGCCGTGGCTCAACGTATTGAAACTATTCAGAATAAAGTCCACAAGCCAATCCCTCACCCAGCAGGCCGTCCGGCCCGGTCCCCAACGCTCTAGGATGCCTTTAAGGCAATTTGAGGCAAGAGGGTGACCGCACTATTTCGCGCAATATGGTCAACGGCAATCGCGTCGTCGGCGCTTGTCAGCGGCGCGAGATTGCCGCTGCGCACCCAGTTGTTCAGAGTTGCCTCGACCAACTGCGCGATACCGCCAAAACGAATCTTTTGCGCGACAAACGCGGCAACCGCGACCTCGTTTGCCGCGTTATAGACCGTGGTTGCGCCGTTGCCGGTGCGCAGCGCGTCGTATGCGAGTTTCAATCCGGGGAACCGGGCGTAATCCGGCTCTTCGAACGTGAGTGAGCCGATTTTAGCGAGGTCGAGCGGCGCGGCCCGGCCCACGATGCGATCTGGCCAGCCGAGGCAATGCGCGATTGGCGTGCGCATGTCCGGGGTGCCGAGCTGCGCCATAACCGAGCGATCCGAGAATTCCACCATGCCGTGGACGATGGATTGCGGGTGCACCAGCACATCGATCTCGTCCGGCGACAAGGCGAACAGATACGAGGCTTCGATGACCTCGAGACCCTTGTTCATCATCGATGCGGAATCGATGGTGATTTTCTGGCCCATGGTCCAGTTCGGATGCTTCAACGCCTGCGCCAACGTCGCCTGCTCGATATCGGCAGCTTTCCAGGTACGGAACGGACCACCCGATGCCGTGATGATGACGCGGACGAGTTCGTCGCGATTGCCGGACGCCAGCGCCTGAAACAGCGCGTTGTGTTCGGAATCGGCCGGCAGCACGCAGGCTCCCGCTTTCGCTGCGCGGTCCATGAAGAAATCGCCGGCGCAGACGAGGCATTCCTTGTTGGCGAGCGCGATGGTCGCGCCGCGATCCGCCGCCGCCAGCGCAGGCTTCAAGCCGGCAGCACCGCTGACCGCCGCCATGACCCAATCGGCCGGACGCTCCGCGGCCTCGATGATGGCGCTGTCGCCCGCGCCATGCGCGATGCCGGTTCCGGCCAGCGCGTCACGCAATTGGCCGAGCAGCGACGCATCCGCCACGGCGACGTAGCGCGCGTTGAATTCTTTGGCGAGCTTGACCAGCGCCTCGACATTGCTGTTCGCGGTGAGCGCTTCGACCTGATACCGCTCCGGCGACGCACGCAGCAGATCCATCGTGCTGTCGCCAATGGAGCCGGTGGCACCCAGCACCGTGACACTTCGCACGGCGGACGCCGCAGGTTTATCGTTACGCAAAGGTACTGCATTCATCGCATCACCAAATCATGAAACCGCGGCCGACGCCATCGAGGCCGCCGCGTGAGAATCCGATCAACGCCGCGATCACAATCGCGGCCACGAAGCCGTCGAGCCGGTCCAGCAAGCCGCCGTGACCGGGAATGATGTGGCTCGAATCCTTGACGCCGAAGCGGCGCTTCACGGCGGATTCGAACAGGTCGCCGAGCTGCGACACCACCGACAGCAAAGTGCCGAGCAGCAACAGCGGAAGCATCTTGCCGAAGTCGAGAATTGCAAAAGCGGCTGCAATGATGAGGCTCAAAATCAGCCCGCCGGCAGCGCCCGCCCATGTCTTCTTCGGGCTGACGCGCGGCCAGAGTTTCGGCCCCCCGATCCCCCGCCCCGCGAAGTAACCGCCGATGTCGGTGACCCAGACAACGAGAAGTACGAACACCAGCGCCACAAATCCCATACTCGCGTCGAGCCGGACCAGAGCCGACGCAATCAGCGCTGCGGCTGCGTAAGCGAGCCCGCCCGCAACCCATATTTGCTGTCCACGCGCCAATATCGCAGCGAAGATAATGCCGGCCACGATCACGCCGATGCTCAAATCGGTCCGGCTCACCAACAGGAATATGCCGGCACTTCCCAGCACAGCGATTCCGATTGCGGCGATGCGGCGATTGCTCGACGCGCCCACGATCATCAACCATTCGAAATAAAGCAGCATCGCCGCAGCCGTCACCAGCACGATCCACGGCCAACTGCCGACCCACGCAATCGCAATCGTCAGCGGCGCCAGCACGAGCGCTGCCACGATGCGCATGAAGAGGTTGCTCGATCCCTTTACGAAGTCCGGTGTCGCGGGGGACGTATCCGGCGGCACGCCGCTCACGATCCGGTCTTTGCAATGTTATCGGCGACGTTCTTGGCGACCAGCCCGCCGAAGCGTCGCTCGCGGGTCGCATATTCGGCAATCGCGCCTTCAAGCGCGGCCTTGTCGAAATCCGGCCAGTGAATCGGAACGAACACCAGTTCGCTATAGGCAGCCTGCCACATCAGGAAGTTTGAAAGACGCTGCTCGCCGCTGGTGCGGATAATCAGGTCGGGATCTGGAACGTCCGGCGCGTCGAGCGCGTGACCCAACGCATCGGCCGTGATCGTTGCCGGATCGCGCTTTCCCTCGGCGACCTCTCGCGCGAGCCGCTGTGCCGCGCTGGCGATTTCCTGACGAGATCCGTAATTGAACGCCACAACCAGCGTCAGCCGGCTGTTGTTGCGGGTGAGTTCCTCGGCCTCGGTCAACAGCGTGCAGATGTCGGGTTCAAGCCCTTCGCGTTCACCGATGACGCGAACGCGAACGCCATCGGCGTGCAGCGTCGCAAGATCGTTGCGGATGAAGCGGCGCAGCAGGCCGAACAGATCGCCGATCTCGCTCGCGGGCCGCGACCAGTTCTCGGAACTGAACGAAAAGATCGTGAGATACGAGATGCCAAGTTCATGCGATGCGCGGACCACCTTGCGAAGCGCCTCGACGCCGCGGCGATGTCCCTCGGCACGGGGCAATCCCCTCGCCGCTGCCCAGCGTCCATTGCCATCCATGATGATCGCGACATGCCGAGGCGCGTCGGCGCGATCCGACCCCTCTGGTTTTGGCATGGCGCCGTTCGACATCGTTTAATCTCTCAAACCGTGAGGATTTCTTTTTCCTTGGTCCCGAGCAGCTTATCGACGTCGGCGATGGCCGCGTCGGTCACCTTCTGGACATCGTTCGAGAAGCGCTCCTGCTCGTCCTCGGAGATCTGATGATCTTTCTCCAGCTTCTTGACCACATCGAGTCCGTCGCGGCGAACGTGACGAACCGCGACGCGCGCGGCTTCGGCATATTTATGCGCGACTTTTACCAGTTCCTTGCGGCGCTCTTCGTTGAGTTCGGGAATCCGCAGCCGGATCACTTGCCCTTCCGTCGCCGGACTGAGACCGAGGTTGGAATTGACGATCGCGGTCTCGACCGCCTTCACCATCGATTTGTCCCACACCTGCACCGACAGCAGGCGCGGTTCCGGCACGCTGACCGTTGCGACCTGATTGAGCGGCATGTGGCTGCCATAGGCCTCAACCTGAACGGGCTCGACCATCGAGATTGCGGCGCGCCCGGTGCGTAGCCCGCCGAGCTCGTGCTTGAGCGCACTGACGGCACCTTCCATCCGGCGCTTCAGGTCGTTGATGTCAAAATTTCCGGGGGCCATGCGCTGCTGCTCCTTGCCAGTCCGATGCGACACTTCCAATCAGTCGCACCTTATAACTTATTGTTTAAGTGGAGTATTTTGTTCTCGCACTTGCGGTTTCGCTGCATCTCAGCCGGCGACAATCGTACCCTTGCCTTTGCCACTCAGGATAGCGCCGATCGAGCCGGGCTCCGCGATCGAGAACACGATGATAGGCAATGAGGTTTCGCGGGCAAGGGCGAAGGCCGTGGCATCCATCACCTTATAGCCGCCTTCGATCGCCTGCGAATGACTCAGCCGTTCAAATCGCGTCGCGGATTTGTCTTTCTTCGGATCGGCGCTGTAAACGCCATCGACATTGGTGGCCTTGAGCACCGCCTGCGCGCCGATCTCGGCTGCGCGCAACACCGCCGTGGTGTCGGTGGTGAAATACGGATTGCCGGTGCCGCCCGCGAGCAGAATGATGCGCCCTTCGGCGAGATATTTGTGAGCAGCACCACGCGTGAACAATTCGCAAACCTGAGGCATGACGAAAGCCGACAGGGCGCGAGCCGACTGGCCCTTGCGCTCAAGCGCCGATTCCAGCGCGAGGCAGTTCATGACGGTGGCGAGCATTCCCATCGTATCGCCGGTGGTGCGGGACACGCCGCGCGACGAGACTTCGACGCCGCGAAAGATATTGCCGCCGCCGACGACGACAGCGATCTCGACGCCAAGCTCGCGCGCCTTGATGAGGTCGCCTGCGATGCGGTCGATGGTGGCCTGATGAATACCGAAGGGCTGATCCCCGGCGAGATACTCACCGGAGACCTTGATGACGACGCGTCGATAAGCCGGTTCACCCATAATGCGTCCGCTCACTCTTTTCAGGCCGAGCGCTTGGTCCGCAGAGCCCTGCGGAACTTCCGCTCAGCCTTGTCCGGCGGCGGCAGCAACTTCAGCGGCGAAATCGGATTCCTGCTTCTCGATTCCCTCGCCCAGAGCATAGCGCACAAACCCGGCAACCTTGATAGGCGCGCCGACGTTGCCCTCAGCTTCCTTCACGGCCTGCGCCACGGTCTTGGCGTTGTCGTGGATGAAAGCCTGCTCCAGCAAGGTGACTTCCTTGTAGTAGGTCTTCAGGCCCGATTCGACGATCTTCTCGATCATCGCAGCCGGCTTGCCCTGCTGGCGATACTTGTCGGCCATCACGTCCTTCTCGCGGCGCACCACCTCAGGATCGAGGCTGGCGGCATCGAGCGCCTGCGGATTGCTTGCTGCGATATGCATTGCGATCTGGCGGCCGAGGATCGCGAGCGCGTCCTTCGAGCCCTTGGATTCCAGCGCGACGATCACGCCCATCTTGCCGAGGCCGTCGAACACTGCGTTGTGGATGTAGCTCGCCACGACGCCGTCACCAACCGACAGTTCCGCTGCGCGACGCAGCGTCATGTTCTCGCCGATAGTCGCTATCGCGTCCGCAATCGCCGTATCGACGGTCACGTCGCCAACCTTGGCGGCCTTGATCTTCTCGACATCGGTGCCGGCCTTCAGCGCGACCTGACCGATCATCTTGACCAGACCCTGGAACTGTTCGTTGCGCGCGACGAAGTCAGTCTCCGAATTGACTTCGACCAGCACGCCCTTGGTGCCGGACAGAACAGCAGCGATCAAACCTTCCGCTGCGACACGTCCAGCCTTCTTGGCGGCCTTGGAAAGACCCTTCTTGCGCAGCCAATCGACCGCGGCTTCCATGTCGCCGCTGGTCTCGTTGAGCGCCTGCTTGCAATCCATCATGCCTACGCCGGTTTTTTCGCGCAGATCCTTGACCATTGCTGCTGTGATCGTTGCCATCGTCGGATGTCCTTTGCCTGTGCGGGCCGTGCGGCGCAGCGTGTGCTGCTAGTGTGGTGGTTCGCAAATCCGAACTATCCTGCCGCGCGTTCCTTTGCGGATTTGCGAACCAAAACCACACTAAAATTATAATTTCTAGTGTCCTTTTGAATCCGAAGTTCGCTACAGAGCGTGCCGCAAAATGAGGCGAACTTCGGATTCAGGACACTAGCCGGGATCGACGCGCAGGATTAGTTAGTCTGGGAAATGTCGCGGCCGGATGAACCGGCCGCGCGATACGTGTGAGGTTTATTCCGCTTCCGCGGTCAGCGCCTTCGACTGGGCGACCCAGCCATCGGCACGGGCCGGAAGACCGACTTCTTCGCCGATCTTGTGGGCGGTGTCGTGATTGAGTTCGGCCAGCTGCCAGTAGTGGAAGATGCCGAGATCGTTGAACTTCTTCTCGATCGCGCCGGACACGCCGGTGAGCTTCTTGAGATCGTCGGCAACGCCGCGCGGACCTGCAAGACCCTGGAAGCCGACTGGCGCCGCTTCGATGACTTCAGGAACCGGGTTGGCCATCGCGCCGATATCGACGCCCGAGCCGCCCTGTGCACGCGAAATGCCGTCGATCACCGCGCGCGCGATGAGGTCGCAATACAGCGAGATCGCACGGCCGGCGTCGTCATTGCCGGGAACCACGTAGGTGATGCCCTTCGGATCGCAATTGGTATCGACGATCGCGGCGACCGGGATGTTGAGGCGCTGGGCCTCCTGAATCGCGATGTCTTCCTTGTTGGTGTCGATCACAAAGATCAGGTCGGGCAACCCGCCCATGTCCTTGATACCGCCGAGCGAACGGTCGAGCTTGTCGCGTTCGCGCTGAAGCGTGAGACGCTCCTTCTTCGTGTACTGCGAGGCTTCGCCTGCGCCGAGCATCTCTTCGAGATGACGCAGCCGCTTGATCGAACCGGAAATGGTTTTCCAGTTGGTCAGCGTGCCGCCGAGCCAGCGCGAGTTGACGAAGTACTGCGCGGAGCGCTTCGCGGCTTCCGCCACGCCGTCCTGTGCCTGACGCTTGGTGCCGACGAACAGCACGCGGCCGCCCTTGGCGACAGTGTCGCTGACAGCCTGCAGCGCGCGATGAAGCAGCGGCACAGTCTGGGCAAGATCGATGATGTGAATGTTGTTGCGGGCACCGAAGATGAAATCCGCCATCTTCGGATTCCAGCGATGGGATTGGTGGCCGAAATGCACGCCAGCTTCCAGGAGCTGACGCATAGAAAATTCAGGAAGTGCCATAGTTCAATTCTCCGGTTGGTTCCTCCGGAAGCGTGTGAGCAATACGAGCCAACGACATAAAGTCACGAATGACAAAAGTATTGGCCCGGCTTGCCACCGGACGGCTTTTTAGAGCCATGCTTCCGTGTGAGATGGGCGGCTTATACCCACGCGACTGCGTCTAAGCAAGCAAATCTGCCTGTTTTCGCGGGCCAAACCCGGCTCATTTGAGCCGGGAGCGGTTTCGTATCTCAACCCGGCGGCGGCCTTCCCGGCCTCGCCGCAGGGGCTGGCCTTGGCGGAGGGGCAGCCCTTGGCGGAGGTGCCGGACGTGGAGCCATTTGCGGCCGAGGCGCCATCTGCGGCCTTGGAGCCATTTGCGGCCGCGGAGCCATCTGCGGCGGCGGCCGCTGGAACTGAGGCTGCGGTCTTGGTGCCATCTGAGGGCGCTGCTGCGGCGGCGGGCGCTGGAATTGCGGCTGCGGCCTCGGCATCGCTTGCGGACGAGCCTGAGGCGCAGGCCGCTGGAATTGAGGCCGCTGTTGAACATCAGGCCGCTGGGGGCGCTGAATTTGCGGCCGCGCGGACGGTCCAGACGAATCCGGACGTCCCCCTGGGCGATTTCCCGGCCTTGCGCCGTCAGGACCGCCACCGGGCCGAATGCCCGGCCCCGCGCCATCAGGTCGGCTACCCGGACGGGTGCGGTCGAATCGGCCACCGGGACGGTCGCCGGGAACTCCGGGCTGAACGGATGCACCGGGTGCCGGAAGCGTAGTCGCTGGCGGCAGCGATGGACGGTTTGCGGCATCCGGCAACGGACGGCCGGGACGGCCGCCAATGCCGGGCGTCGGATTCTGTCCGGGAAGGACGTTGCCCGGGGGAATCCCGCCTGGTCGTCCGATCCCCGGCGTGCGGTCTTGCCCCGGCACGCGGCCCTGCCCCGGCGTAAACGGGCGATCGCGCCCGATTGCGCCCGGCGTCACGCCTGCGGGAGCGGTCACCTTGCCCGTTCGAATGAGGTTTGCCCTTCGCATCGCCGACGGCGGCAAGCCCGGTGCAAATGCAGGACGTGTCATTGCGGGCCCGCCCGGTCTGCCGGGCCTGCCCGGACGAATCCCGTTACCTGGCCGGTCACCCAACACGGGCCGGGGCCGATTGATGATGTTCTGGATGACGTTCCTGTTGTGGATGTTGGTGAACAGGAAGCGGTTCACCGGCGGACGCACGTAGAACGGCGGCCGGATATAAACCGGAATTGGAATGAACACCGGCTGCGGCAGATAGAAGTAATCGTCGTCATAGTACGGCGGCTCGAGCACGACGAAATCTTCCGGCGGCGGCGGCAGGAAAAAGATCGGCGGCGGTGGCGGCGGCGCGAATCCGAAAATCGGATCGCCGAACATCAGCACCGGCTGGTCGAAATAAGCGTATTCGTCCTGCGGCGGCGGCGGCACGTCGTAGGCGTATTCGTCGAAACTCGGCGGCGGCTCAAGTGCTGCCGCGATGTTGGCAAGCCGGCGGCGGGCGTCGGCCGCGTGCGGGCCTTTCGGATAGCGGCGCAGGTACGACCAGTAGGATTGCTGGGTATTGGCGCGATAGGTCTGCCGCCAAGTCGTCGCTTCGCGGCGGGCCGCAATGATCGCCCTCACCCGCTTCGCCATCGGATCGTCGGGATAGGCGGCAATGAAGCTCTCGTATTCGGCAAGCGTGTCGCGCTCGAGGGCTGCCGCGTAAGCGCCAGCCGCATCCATCTCACGGATGGGCTTGGCGCGCGCCGCTGCATCCTGATCCGCCGTCAAAGCCGGCGCATCCGCGCCGCGTTCGAAGAACACGAACTGTCCCTCGAGCTTCTGCGCGTCCCACGGAACTTCAGCGCCCTTGGTAACGTCGTTCACGCGCAAGCGGACGCGATTGAAAATTTCGGGCAGCGCAATGCCGCCGGTACGGATCATTTCAGCGAGCGCCTGCGCATACGCGCCATAAGACCCGGTCTCGTTCGGACCGACAGTGCCAGGTGCTGCGTTGAAGGCGATCAGGCTTCTCGGTTCGGGCTCCATCAGCGCAAGGCCGCCGGCGAGCGGCTGGCCTTCTTTCGCGAAGGGATGATTGTGCGCGGCGTCGAGAACGACGACTGAGGTTTTCAGCGGCAGCGCCGATAGCTGGCGCATGTAATCGCCGATCCGGATACCTTCCACGGGAACATCGGTATCGCGCACCATGTTGGCATCGACGGGCGCAAAGTAATTCTCACCCGCAAGTTGAAGTCCGTATCCTGCGAGATAGACGAACGCCACCGTGTCGGGACCGGATGCCTGCGCCTTCTTGATGAAATCGCGGAAAGTCTGGCGCAAGGTTTCGCCGTCAAGATCGCGCGCGCCGACGACATCGAACCCGGCGGCCTGCAACGTCTGGGCAATCAGGCCGGCATCGTTGGCGGCTGTCGCCAACGGCGCGCTCTGGTAATTGCCGTTGCCGATGACCAATCCGATGCGCTTTTCCTGGCCTGGAGTTCCTTGAGGTGCGGGGCTTTGCGCGTTCAGTGCGGACATACCGGCGGTCAGCAGCAGCGCCGCGATCGAGAGACGTTTGCAAAGCCCGCGCATGAAAAGGTGTCCCTTTATATTCCGACGCGCCAGTCAATCTCGCGCAGCATGAACATTGTTTGAACGAATGATAGTCGGAATAAGGCAAAACACGTTCGCGGTGCCGCAGTGCGACATTAAGACGTCAAACAGTCTGCACGTCCACCACGCCGGAGACGGCTTTGAGCGCCCCGGCGATCTGCGGCGACACCCGAAAACGGCCGGGCAGTTTCATCTCCACCTCGGTTTCGAGGTCGAGCATCATCACCAGCGTGACTTCGCCGTCGCCGCTTGCAGGCAGATTCGCAGACGATTTGGCGGACTGGAAACGGCTCGCGTTCCCCGCGGGTGCGGCCTGATGACCCTCAAGGCGCTTGGCGATGGACTCCAGCGGCTTGTCGTCGCGCAGAAAGATGCGCAGCCCTTTTTGGGTCTTGGCGGCGGCATCGTCGAGCGGTTCGGCGTGCAGGATACGCGCGCGCACGTCTTCGCCCTGAAGCTCCGCGCCGAGTTGCAGAAGAACGGCCGATCCGGGCTCAAGTACGTCGCGATACTGCGCCAGCCCTTCCGAGAACAGCACCGCCTCGAAATGTCCGGTAGGATCGGACAGGCCCATAATGCCCATCTTGTTTCCCGTTTTCGTGCGGCGCTCCATCCGGGACACCACCGTGGCCGCAACACGACCCGCGGTCGCGCCGGTTTTCACGGCGCGTGAAAATTCGCTCCACGACTGCACGCGAAGGCGCTTCAGCGCGGTCGCATAATCGTCCAGCGGATGCCCAGACAGGAAGAAGCCGATGGCATCGTATTCGCGCCGCAGACGATCGGCCGGCAGCCACGGCTCGACCGCAGGCAGCACGATGCTCGGCGCATCCGCCATGCCGCCGAACATGTCGTTCTGCCCCAGCGTCGAGGCCGCATGGCCGCGCTGACACGCCGCAACAATGGCATCGGCACCGGCGAACACGCGCGCGCGATTGGCGTCGATGGTATCGAAGGCACCTGCCGCCGCGAGGCTTTCCACCACGCGCTTGTTGATGGCGCGCGGATTGACCCGCGAGGCAAAATCCGCCAGCGACGTGAAGGCGCGATCGCCCCTCGCCTCGACGATCAGATCGACCGCCTGCCCGCCGACACCTTTGAGGGCGGCGAGCGCGTAATAGATTGTGTCGCCATTGACCTCGAACGTCGCTGCGGAACGATTGATGGACGGCGCCTCGACCTTGAGACCGAGCTTCTGCGCCTCGGCGCGAAATTCAGAAAGCTTGTCGGTGTTGTTCATGTCGAGCGTCATCGACGCCGCCAGAAACTCCACCGGATAATGCGCCTTCATCCAGGCGGTCTGATAGGACACCATCGCGTAGGCCGCCGCGTGGCTCTTGTTGAAGCCGTAGTCGGCGAACTTCGCGAGCAGTT
>JAZKGC010000114.1:0-13130 GCA_040386115.1 Pseudomonadota bacterium | reverse complement strand
TGGCTGCACCGCGTGCTGGACGGCCACATCGCGCTCGATGTCGATACCACATCGACGATGTTCGGCTTCGCCCGTCATCTCAATTTCGGCGGCGAGGTCGGCGAGATAACGCTCGCTTTGCTGGGCGTGGTCGCGGTGCTGACGGTGGGATCGATGTGGCGGCGTCGCGCGCTGCGGCAACACGAAGCCCAAAACGAAATCTCTGCGGCGGTCTGACCGGTCATCACCCGTTCGGGATTCCGGGTTCGCTCGCCAGTGCGCGCGCCCCGGAATGACGATCCCGTTGAAATACGATTGGTGCCTGGCGCCTTACCACTTCAGTTCGACGCCGACCGTGCCTTGATGCGACGTGAAGCCGTCGCGGAACCTGCCGTCGTAATTGGCGTAGAGCCTTGCCGTGTTGCTCATGATGTAGGACGCCGCAGCGCCTGCATCGGCACCGTACATGCTCTCGCGAATGCCCTGCACGTTGATGAAATTGTTCGCCAGGTTGACCTGCACCGAACCGACATTCTGCGAGAAGTTATCGACGAATTTGCCGTAGGCCGACACGTCAAATGCCTGCTGGCCGACGATCCAGTAGTGACCGACTTCGGCACCGGCCAATACGCGGGCGCGGTCGCCGCTTGCGCCGGCCACGGACACCGGATTGAGTCCGCCGAACTCCTGGAAAGCGTCGGTTCGCGCCGCGACATATTCGAGTGCCAGTTTCGGAACGATGCGGCTCTGGCCGAAGGAGTAAGTGTAGTTCACTTCGCCGAGCACGCCGTCGATGCTGCCGCGATAGCTGGCAAGCGCGCTGCCGAATCCCGTCTGGCGGTTCGAGACAATCTGGGCGAAGCCGTGTACGGCGGCCATCGCGAACGTCCACGGCCCGTTGACGTAGGAGGCGTTGACGCCAATCTGCGTCATGTCGAGGGTCGCGTTCTGGAAGGCGAGAGGCACGTCGATCTTGGTCCGGCTCTGGTCCACCGAGAAACCGATATTCAGGCCCGGCGCGATGGTCGCGCCGATCCCGCCGACGATGCCGAGTGTCCTGCGCCTGTCACCGACAAAGCTGCCTTGCGGATCGGTCTGTGCCGAGATGCCGTAGGTCTCGACCCAGGTTCGGTACAGCGGATCGGCTGTACTTTGCGACGCTCCGCCGCCGCCGGATTTGTCGCGGGCGGCAAAGCCGTAAGTCGCTTCGCGGCCAAGGCGCTGAAGGAAACTGCTGCCGATATCGAGTTGCGCCGCGCCCACTGACAAATGCGCGTTGTTGTCGGTGCTGTTCGGGAAGAGGGATTGGGCACTGGCCGTCGCAGGAATGCAAATCGCCGCGCAGACAAATGCCGCCGCTGCGACTACGAACGGCGATTTCGTCAGGTCAGGGAAAACGCGCGACGATGGCATCGTCATCCAGTCCGGAACCCGGTTGTCGATTGCTGCAATAGCGATGGCGCGAGTTGTCCCTGAATCCACCAGACGCGTCAACGCTTTGCCGCGCCGCGAGCGGTCATTGGCGGCGGCTGTGATGAACTTGCCATAGTCTCGCGCGTGACAGGCGCAACGGAGCGGCCACCATGCTTGCCTGCGGTGCGAGGGGCATTTCATTTCGCGGCTTGCGGCGCAAAAGCTGCTTCGCAGTCTTGCTAAGCCGAAATTTTCGTGTTGGGATTGGCATTACAATCGGATTTGGGCCGTTCGGCTGTGCGCTTGGAAGTAGAGAAACTTTCAGAACTTTTGGAGCCCGCTAACGGCGTGGCACGCGAAAAGCGTGGCCGCGTCTTTTTTGTATCCAGACGAGGAGACAGACGTGGCAAAAGGCACCGTCAAGTGGTTCAACCCAACCAAAGGTTACGGGTTCATCAAGCCGGCCGTAGGAGACAAGGACGTGTTCGTTCACATCTCGGCGGTCGAACGCGCCGGGCTTACGACCCTCAACGAAAATCAGGTTGTCGAATATGATCTCGTCGATAATCGCGGCAAATCCTCCGCGGAGAATTTGAAAATCTCCTGATGGCATTTTGATGTTGAATGTTGTTCCCCCGGCCGACGAGCCGGGGGTTTTTATTTTCGCGATGGGCAGGGCGCGCTGCTGATCGCGGGCGATGTCGGCAACATCGTGTAGCGCGTGACGCCGTCGGCGAAGGCGGCGGCTAAATGACCGCGGGCGCGATCAGCGTATCGTCCGGTCGGCTGCTCGCCGTAGTCTTGCAAATGCCGTTTTCCAGCCGGGTGCCGCCGCTGGCCACCAGACGCAGCGCATCGCGGTAAATCCGGTGCTCGACGCCGAGCACGCGCCTGGCAAGCGTGTCCGGCGTGTCGTCGTCGTGGACTGCGACAGCGCCCTGCATGACGATGGGGCCGGAATCCATTTCGGGCACCACGAAGTGAACCGTCGCGCCGTGAATTTTGACGCCGTCCGCCAGTGCACGCTCATGCGTATGCAGCCCGCGATACGACGGCAGCAGGGCGGGGTGAATGTTGAGCATCCGTCCGTCCCATTGCTTGACGAACCACGGCGTCAGCAGGCGCAGGAATCCTGCGAGGCAAACCAGTTCGATGTCATGCGCAATGAGCGCCTCGTGGAGCTTGCGCTCGAAGGCTTCGCGATCCTTGCCGAACGGCTTGCTTTCGACGGTCACGGTTGCGATTTCGGAGGCAGCGGCCTTCTCGAGTCCGCCGGCATACGCAATGTTTGAAATCACGAGAACGATTTCGGCGGGAAAGTCTTTCGCCTGCGCGGCCTCGATCAGCGCCGTCATGTTCGAACCGCGTCCGGAGATCAGAATGGCGACACGGCGTTTTGCCATCTCAATCCGCCAGATTGAGGTGGCCGTCATAGATCACGCGCTCGTCGCCGTTCGCGTCCACAACCTCACCGAGATCGACGACGCGCTCGCCAGCCTGTGCGAAAATGTCCATCACCTCGACAAGCTGCTCGCGCTTGACGATGGCGATCATGCCGATGCCGCAGTTGAAGGTGCGCAGCAGTTCGAGTTCGGCAATGTTGCCCTCGGCGGCGAGCCACTTGAACACCGGCAATACGGGCACGGCGGTGAGATCGATGCGGACGCCGAGATGCTTTGGCAGCACGCGCGGAATGTTGTCGGTGAAACCGCCGCCGGTGATATGCGCAAGGCCTTTGACCGCGCCGGTCTCGCGGATCGCCCGCAGGCATGACTTCACATAGAGTTTCGTCGGCGTGAGCAGCGCGCCGCCCAGCGTCATCACGGGCGCGAACGGCGCGGGCGCGTCGAACGCGATCCCGGATTTTTCCACCACCTTGCGCACCAGCGAGAAACCGTTGGAGTGGACGCCGGAGGAGGCAAGGCCAATCACGGCATCGCCCGGAGCGATGTCCTTGTGCGGCAACAGCGTGCCGCGCTCCGCCGCGCCCACGGCGAAGCCGCCGAGATCGTAGTCGCCGTCCTTGTATAGGCCGGGCATTTCCGCCGTTTCGCCGCCGATCAGCGCGCAGCCGGATTCCCGGCAGCCTTCGGCGACGCCCGCCACGATGGAGGCGGTGGCGTCCGGGTCGAGCTTGCCGCAGGCGAAGTAGTCGAGAAAGAACAGTGGTTCCGCGCCCTGAACTACGAGATCGTTGACCGACATCGCGACGAGGTCGATGCCGATGCCGCCGTGCAGGCCGGTCTCGATGGCGATCTTGACCTTGGTGCCGACACCGTCGGTGGCTGCGACCAGAATAGGGTCTTTGAAGCCGGCGGCCTTGAGGTCGAAAAGCCCGCCAAATCCGCCGATTTCAGCATCCGCGCCCGGCCGCGCCGTGGCGCGCACCATCGGCTTGATGAGGTCCACCAGCCGGTTTCCGGCGTCGATATCGACGCCTGCGGACGAGTAGGTCAGGCCGGATTTTGGGTCGGTCATGCTAGTGTCCTGAATCCGAAATTCGCCTCATTCTGCAGCGCCTTCCGTAGCGAATTTCGGATTCAAAGGACACTAGAAATTATAGATTCTAGTGTGGTTTAGGTTCGCAAGTCCGCAAATGAGCGTGGTGTAGAAACGATGCGGACTTGCGAACCACCACACTAGGATTCCGAGGGAAGCCGGTGGTTACGTTGGATTTTGCGCTGGCGCAATGGCTGACGGGGCGGCTGTGCATAGCTATGTCAGATGCGGCAGATTGGGTGCTTGCGCCCAAATCCTATGCAAGGCCGACAGGGATCGCTAAAAGGGAATGAGCCGGGAAACGTCGCGTGAACATACCGAATATCATTACCCTTGGCCGCATCCTGCTGGTGCCGGTCATTGTCTGGGCCATCGCATCGAACCAGATGACCGTCGCCTTCGTGATCTTCGTGGTGGCGGGGGTCAGCGATGCTGTCGATGGGTTCCTGGCCAAGCGATTCAACATGACCACCGAGATCGGGGCGCTGCTCGATCCGATCGCCGACAAGGCGCTGCTGGTCTCGATCTATGTCGCGCTCGGGATATCGGGCGAGATCCCGCGCTGGCTGGTGATTCTGGTGGTGTCGCGCGATTTTATGATCGTCGGCGCGGTGATCGTGTCGTGGTTGCTCGATAATCCGGTTCCGATGAAGCCGCTGATGGTGTCGAAACTCAATACGGTTGCGCAGGTCTCTTTCGCGGCTTTCGTGCTGGCCTCGCTCGGCTTCGGCTTCAGCGCGGCACCTTACGGAGTCATCCTCATGATTCTGGTGACGGTCTTGACGCTGCTTTCGGTGTCCTTCTATCTCGTGGAATGGGCGCGACACATGAGTACGACCGCGCCGCTCCCGTGATATACAGACCCGTTCGCGTTGCGTATGCCGGCGGTCCGGCAAGGAGTGATGGCGTGACAGCCCGTGTTGAACCTCGTCAGCTGGCACTTGCGCTGCCGCACGCGGAAAGCCTCACGCGCGACAATTTCCTTGAAGGCCCGGCCAACGCGCAGGCGCTGGCGCTGATCGATGCGTGGCCGGACTGGCCCAACCGGGTGATGCTGCTGGCCGGGCCCGAAGGCGGCGGCAAAAGCCATCTTGCGTCCATTTGGGCGGCGGAGGCGGGCGCGCGCTCGGTTGCCGCGCACACGCTGACGGCGGCCGATGTGCCCGGCGCGCTCGCGACCGGCGCGCTGGTGCTGGACGATCTCGATCCGGCGACCTTCGACGAACGCGCGCTGTTTCATCTGCTCAATCTCGCGCGCGAAGACGAGGCCTATGTGCTGCTGACGGCGCGGGTGCCGCCGTCATCTTTCGAAGTGGCGTTGCGCGACCTGCGCTCGCGGCTGCGCGCGGTGCCGGTGGTGGTGCTGTTGCCGCCGGACGACCAGTTGTTTCGTGCCCTGATCGTCAAGTTCTGTGCCGACCGCCAGATGAGCGTGGACGAGAGCCTCGTCGGCTATCTGGCAACGCGTATCGAGCGCTCGTTTACGGCTGCGCGGCGCGCTGTGGAATTGCTGGACGCGGAGGCGCTGCGGCTGCGGCGGCCGGTGACCCGCGCGCTGGCGGCGGAGGTGCTGAAAGATACTGCGGCCTGACCGCGCAGGGGCTTGGTCGTTAACCCGTCCTGGCTCATCATGTCATCGAATAGTCATGTCATTGGCACATTGTGCGCCGTAAACGGGCCTTATAACGGCCTGCCGCCGTGAAAATGGATTTTGTCCGATGGATTCCGCGCAAGCTACTGAGAAAAAAGCAGAAACTGAAGAAGCAGCAAGCGCGCCGACCATTCGTGAAAGCCCTGAGCGCTTCATTAACCGCGAATTGTCCTGGCTGCATTTCAACCGCCGTGTGCTGGAAGAGTCGGTCAATCTCAACCATCCGCCGCTGGAGCGCGTCCGGTTCCTGTCGATTTCCGCCAATAACCTTGATGAGTTCTTCATGGTCCGCGTCGCGGGCCTCAAGGCGCAAGTCCGCGAAGGCATCGCCGAGCGCAGTCCGGACGGTTCCACGCCCACGGAACAACTCGCGCTCATCAACGAGACCGTCTCAAAACTCGCCAGCGACCAGCAGGATATCTGGCGCGATCTGCGCAACACGCTGTCTGGCGTTGGCATCGTTCTGGTGGACGGCAAGGACGTCAGCAAATCCGAAGCCGCCTGGATCGAGGATCATTTCCTCCACAATATCTTTCCGCTGCTGACGCCGCTGGCGATCGACCCGGCGCATCCGTTTCCGTTCATTCCAAGTCTCGGCTTCACCATCGCGCTGCATCTGGCGCGGGTGTCCGACGGCAAGGCGATGAATGCGCTGATCCGCATGCCGGGGAAGATCGACCGCTTTATCAAATTGCCCGCCGGCAAGGACGGCTCCGTGCGCCTCATCACGCTGGAACAGGCGACAGGTCTTTTCATTGGACGCCTGTTTCCCGGCTACGTGGTGAAGGGGCGTGGCGCATTCCGCATCATCCGCGACTCCGAACTGGAAATCGAGGAAGAGGCCGAGGATCTCGTTCGCCTGTTTGAATCCGCGCTGAAGCGCCGCCGCCGCGGGTCCGTGATCCGCCTCGAAATCGAAGCGAGCATGCCGGACGAATTACGTGCGTTCGTGCAGCGTGCGCTCTCGACGCCGGATGACGACGTGTTGCTGGTCGAGGGCGTACTGGCGATGAACGAGCTGTCGCAGTTGACGCGGCTCCACCGGCCAGATCTGGAATTCGCGCCCTACGTGCCGCGCCATCCCGAGCGTGTGCGCGATCACGGCGGCGATATTTTCGCGGCCATCCGCCAGAAGGATCTCGTCGTCCATCATCCTTACGAGTCATTCGACGTCGTCGTGCAGTTCCTGCAGCAGGCAGCGCGAGATCCGGATGTCGTCGCCATCAAGCAGACGCTGTATCGCACCTCGCGCGACTCGCCGATCGTGCGGACCCTCGTGGAAGCCGCGGAAGCCGGCAAGTCGGTGACCGCGCTGATCGAACTGAAAGCGCGCTTCGACGAAGAGGCCAACATCCGCTGGGCGCGCGATCTCGAGCGCGCAGGCGTGCAGGTGGTTTACGGTTTCCTCGAACTCAAGACCCACGCCAAGCTGTCGCTGGTGGTTCGCCGCGAAGGCGCTGGCCTGACAACCTACGTTCACGCCGGCACCGGCAATTATCACCCCGTCACCGCGCGCATCTACACGGACCTGTCGTACTTCACATCGGACCCGGTGATCGCCCGCGACGCTGCGCGCGTGTTCAACTACATCACCGGCTACGCCGAGCCGAGCGACATCGAAAAGATGGCGGTGTCGCCGCTGACGCTGCGAAACAGGATCATCCAGCACATCCAAGGCGAGCGTAATTTCGCGCGCCACGGCAAGCCCGCCGCGATCTGGATGAAGATGAACTCGCTGGTCGATCCCGATATCATCGACGCGCTTTACGACGCATCGCAAGCCGGCGTGTCGATCGATCTCGTGATCCGCGGAATTTGCTGCCTGCGCCCCGGCGTGCCGGGGTTGTCCGAGAACATCAGGGTCAAATCGATCATCGGCCGGTTCCTGGAACACGGACGCGTTTATTGCTTCGGAATGGGCCACGGGCTGCCCGGAGCGAAGGCGGCTGTGTATATCTCGTCCGCCGACATGATGCCGCGCAACCTCGACCGCCGTGTCGAAGTGCTGTGTCCGTTGCAGAATCCCACGGTGCATCAGCAGGTTCTCGAGCAAATCATGGTCGCCAACCTGAAGGACAACGAGCAGAGCTGGCAGTTGTTGCCGGATGGGTCGTCAACGCGTATGAAGACCGCGAAAGGCGAGGAACCTTTCAACGTGCACGATTACTTCATGACGAATCCGAGTCTGTCTGGCCGTGGAAAGTCGCTTAAAGAATCTTCGCCGCGTCGTCTTACGCGCCGTTCGGAGCGTTAGCGCTCGGCCGTCCGAGCCGGTGGTAACAAAATCCCCGCGCGCGCATCCTCCCGCGCGCAAGGCATCGACCACCGTAGCGGTCATCGACATCGGATCGAACTCGGTTCGCCTCGTCGTCTATGAGAGCAAGACGCGCAATCTCGCGCCCATCTTCAACGAGAAAACCTTGTGCGGCCTCGGCCGCGAAGTGCAATCGACCGGACTGCTTGCAGCAGACGCGGTCGATAAGGCACTCGTCGCGCTGAAGCGCTTCAAGGCGCTGTGCAGGATCATGAAGGTCGGCGAGGTCCATGCCATCGCTACCGCGGCCTGCCGCGACGCGACCAATGGCCCGGATTTCATCGCCAGGGCCGAGCGAATCTGCGGATGCAACATTGAAATTCTGTCGGGCGCGCGCGAGGCAAAACTGTCGGCGCTCGGCGTGGCGTCGGGCGTGTACAAGCCGGACGGCATCGTCGGCGACCTCGGCGGCGGCTCGCTCGAACTGGTCGATGTGCGCGGCCATCGCATCCGCGCCGGCCTGACATTGCCGCTCGGCGGCCTGGCGTTGCAGGATATCTCGCAGAAATCCCTGAAGAAGGCCGAGCGGATCGTCGCGGAGGAACTTGGCGGGCTGGCGCAGCTGAAAGCGGGCGCGGGCCGCACGTTTTACGCGGTCGGCGGCACCTGGCGCGCATTGGCGCGCATTCACATCATCCAGAGCGGCTATCCGCTGCGGGTGATGCACGGCTACACCATTCCGGCGGCTGAAGCGCTCGATTTTGTGAAGCGGCTGAGGCGCCTTGCGGCCACTGACACGCTGGCCGATATCGAAACCGTTGCCGATGCCCGCCGGCCGCTGCTGACCTATGCGGCGCTGGTGCTCGAATACATCATCCGGGTTGCGAAGCCGAAGGCTATCGTGTTCTCGACCTACGGCGTTCGCGAAGGGCTGCTCTATGAAATGTTGTCCGAGAAGGAGCAGCACAAGGACGGGCTGATCGCCACGGCGCAGACGCTCAACGAACTGCGCTCACGGTCGCCGCGTCACGCGGACGATCTGATCGTCTGGACCGACAAGCTGGTGCGGGTTTCGGGCCTGCGCGAAACCGACGACGACAAGCGGTTGCGTCATGCCGCATGCTGGCTGTCCGACGCAGGCTGGCGCGCGCATCCGGATTATCGTGGGGAGCAGACGCTCAACTTCATCACCAATGGCAATTTCGGCGCGGTGACCCATGAGGGCAGGGCGTTTCTCGCGCTTGCGATTTTCTATCGCTATGCCGGACTAAGCCCGGAGAACGAAGCGCCGGAAGCTGTCCGCGCGCTGGTCTCCCCCGCAATGCTCGATCGCGCGCGTTTGCTTGGCGCCGTATTTCGCGTCGCCTTCATGATCTCGGCAGCGCAGCGCGGCGTGCTGCCCTATACGCATTTTCGCAATCACGGACGCAAGCTCCTGCTGGTGTTCGACAAGCGCGTCGTCGATCTCGCGGCCGATCGCGTGACCAGCCGCTTCCGGCAACTGGCGAAGCTGATGGGCCGCAGCGGGTCGATCGTGAAAAGATAATTTATGAACATCGTTTCGTCAGCCGATGACGGTTATGTTCCCCATTTTGCGGCGATGCTGCATTCCGCATGGCTCTACCATCGAGACGCAAATTTCTATTTGCTCGATGCAGGAATTTCGAAAGCGAACGTCACGCTTTTGGAACGCTTTGCTGAACAGCGATCTATTCGTCTCACGATTTTTCCGGTGAAAGACCGCCTTGCCGCCATTGGCGGCGCAGCCAATCATCCAGCATATGCGCGGCTGTTGATTCCTGACTTGCTCGAAGCCGAGCGCGGTCTTTACTTGGATTGCGATATCATTGTTCTCGGCGATTTGAGCGAATTGTATCTCACAAAACTGGATGGATTTGCATTCGCTGCTCGTCCCGATGGATCGGAAGTTTCTTTCAAATTCGAAGGCGAATTGACCGGCGCGCCCTTTACGCGAGAAGACTACTTCAATTCCGGGGTCATGCTCATGGACCTGCCGCGCTGGCGGCACGAACGGATCTCCTCGCGTGTTTTTGAGTTTGTTGAAGCGTTTCCGAAAAAATTGCCTACCGCAGATCAGACCGCGCTCAATTGTGTGATTTTGGCGAACTATCGAAAAATCGGACAGCAATGGAATTGCTTCAGAAACCACGAATTGCTCGAGCACCCTGCGCCCAGGATTCTGCACTATATTTTCGATAAAGCCTGGACCCGAAGCGACTCGCCATTTTGGGAAGTGTACCGCTTTCACAGAAACCAAACACCGTGGCCAATATCTCATTCGCCGAAGCCCAGATACGGCCTGCTGCGACGGTTGCGCTACAGGATTGGCGCGAAACTGGGTAACAAGCGCATGCGGAAGCAGATCGAACATTTCCGGATAGAAGATTTGGTTGAGACGACGATTGTAAAGCCGGCGATTTCGCGGGCATCGCGTTTCTTGAATACCTGAGGATGCGGCGCGGTTCGCGCTATTCCCGATCCACCCGCACCACGCGGCCCTTGTCGATCGCAAGCGCGACGCGGCCCTGCTTGAGGGCGAGGGCTGCCTCGCCGAACAGTTCGCGCCGCCAGCCGTGCAATGCGCCGACATCGGCGTTGTCGTCGGCGGCGATCTGTTCGAGATCGTCCACCGTGGCGATGACCTTGCTGGCGACGGCGTGGCGCTCCGAGGTCATGCGCAGCAGCACCTTCAGCAGTTCCACAGTCGCCGCGCCATTGGTATTGCCGCGCGGCTTGTCGAGTTTCGGCAATGTCGCCGGATCGCGGGCGACGCCTCGCTTGACGGCGGCGACGATATCCTGCCCCCATTTCGATTTGTCGAAGCCTTTTGGCAGCGACCGCAGCCCGGCCAGACGCTCCAGTGTCGTCGGCGCTTGCGTGGCGATGTCGCCGACGGTGTCGTCCTTCAGCACGCGGCTGCGCGGCACGTCGCGGGTCTGGGCTTCCTGCTCGCGCCAGGCTGCGACTTCCATCAGCACCGCGAGTTCCTTCGGCTTGCGCACGCGGGTCTTCAGCCGCTCCCATGCCCGTTCGGGATGGAAGTCATAGGTCTTCGGCGAGGTGAGAACTTCCATTTCCTCGCTGACCCATTCGCTGCGGCCGCGCTTTTTCAGGTCTGCATCGAGCGCCGCGAACACGTCGCGCAGATGGGTGACGTCGGCGACGGCATATGTCGTCTGTTCCTGCGTCAGCGGGCGGCGCGACCAGTCGGTGAAACGGTGGGTCTTGTCGAGCCGCGTGCCGGTGATGCGCTCGACCAGCTGGTCGTAAGCAATGCTGTCGCCATAACCGAGAACCATCGCCGCCACCTGGGTGTCGAACACCGGATGCGGCACGATGCCGGCGCGATGCCAGATGATCTCGATGTCCTGCCGCGCGGCGTGGAACACCTTGAGCACCTTCTCGTTCGCCATCAGTTCGAAGAACGGCGCAAGGTCGATGCCCTCGGCCAGCGTATCGATGACGACGGCATCCTCCGCGCTTGCCATCTGCACGACGCAGAGCAGGGGATAATAGGTCGTCTCGCGCAGGAACTCGGTATCGACGGTGATGACGGGGTGTTTTGCGAGGCGGTTGCAGACGGCGACGAGGCCGGCGGTGGTGGTAATGATGTCCATGCCGGGCTTAATAGCGCTTTGAGCGGATTTATCCATGCGAAAATGGGCGACCCAACTCCGCTCTCACGGCAGGGCAGCCATATATCCCAGGAAATATCCCAAGAAACCTGTCTCCCAATGAAACCCGTATTCCAGGGAAACCTGCTGAACCGGGCGTGTCCTTGGAGCGACCAACAGCCATTGTGGCAACGCACACGCGGGATCAGGAAGGCGTCTGTTATGGCCGGCAAGTTTCTGACGACTTTCAGCGCCGCCAGTCTGTGTGCCCTTGCGCTTGTCTCCGGGTCCGCGTCGGCTGCCACCGTCAACCTCAACACCAGCATCGGGGCCAGACCCCACGTGCACCTCAACGCGCCGCTTCACATGGGCATTCGTCCGCACGCGTTCCGCGATCTCGATTTCGCGGACGGATGCACCGCCGAACAGCGCATCAAATCCAGCAAGCGAGACCGCCGCTGCCGTCAGCAGCGCTGACCGGCGGCTTCATTCAGCGGCATTCACGGGAGGCATGCGTGCGGCCGGCGGGGGCTGCTTTCCGCCGCCCGCTGTGATGTGGTGCGAATCCAACTTCGGATACCGCACCCGCCATGATTACCGCCCTTGACCACGCCGTCGTTCTGGTTCGCGACATCGAAGCCGCTGTCGCCGGCTACGAAAAACTGTTCGGACGTGCGCCGTCATGGCGCGCGCAAAGCGACGGTGCGGCCACCGCGACCTTCGCCCTGAACAACACGTCGCTGGAACTGATGGCGCCTGCCGGTGAGGGCGCTGCCGCCGACCGTGTCCGCGCCGCACTGGACAAGCAGGGCGAGGGGTTGGCGAGCCTTGCATTCGCGGTTGCTGACATCGCGGAGGCGCATCGCCGCCTCACGCGGCTCGGGCTTGCCCCCGACGAGATTTCCGATGGCGAAAGCCGCGATGCCGCCTCCGGAGCCATGATCGCATGGAAACGCACCCGTGCCTCGGCCGCGTCCACCCACGGCATCCGGATGTTCTTTCTTCAACGCAACACGCCGCTGCCGGCATCGCCCGAGATCGCAGCCGCGCCCATCGATGCGCTGGATCATCTCGTGGTCGCGACACCGGATCCGGACCGCACGGCGGCCCTCTACGGTGCGCGGCTCGGGCTCGACATGAAGCTCGACCGGACCATCGACGCGCTGGGAACGCGCTTCCTGTTTTTCCGCGTCGGCGGGCTGGTGTTCGAGGTGATCCATCGCCTCAAGGACGGCAGGGGCGACGGCCCGGACAAGATTTTCGGCGTCTCGTGGCGGGTGGCGGACATTGCGGCCACGCAGGCGAGGCTCAAGCAGGCCGGTTTCGAGGTCTCGGAGCTGCGCGAGGGGCGCAAGCCCGGCACGCGGGTCTTCACGGTGCGGACGGGGACGTTCGGCGTGCCGACCATAGTGATCCAGCAGGGCAAGCGCGGGCCATAGGCTCAGCCTGCAAATTTCCGGGCAGGTATATTGTTTTTCTTGAGTTTTTTGGCCATTCCGGCCCATCTTCATGCGTCACATCCGGTTGCCGCGTTCCCTTCGCTCGGCTAAACCCTGCGCGCGCCGGTTCGCGCCCTTATCCCCTGATTCTTGTCTCTGACGCCGTTTTCCAGGATTTCCATGCATCGCTATCGTTCCCATACCTGCGGCGCGCTCCGCGAAGCCGACATTGGCCAGGACGTCCGGCTCTCGGGCTGGTG
>JAZKGC010000113.1:0-3543 GCA_040386115.1 Pseudomonadota bacterium | reverse complement strand
GCCCGGTATTGTAAGCAGAGCGCGGTACTGGATCCCCGCTTGCGCGGGGATGAGCTGTGAGGATGCGCCTCAGAAATCCAGCTTGTCCTTGATCGCAGCGATGCCTGCTTTCGCGCAGGCATCATCGGCGTCACCGCCGGGTGCGCCCGAAACGCCGATGGCACCGAGCATCGAGCCGCCCGCTTCAATCATCAGGCCGCCGCCAATGATGACGACGTTCGGAAGATTGCGCAAACCGGCCTGCATCATGCCCGGCTGGCTGATGGCGTTCAGTTCAGTCGTGCCGGTGCGGAATGTTGCGGCGGTCCACGCCTTGCCTGCCGCAGTCGGCGGCGTATGCGGCCCGGCAAAGCGATCGCGCAGCATGACTTGCGGATTGCCGAACCTGTCAACGACCGAGACCGCCACCTGAAATCCGCGCTTCTGGCAATCGGCGAGGGCAGCGCGAGCAGCATCCAGCGCGAGATCCAGACTGAGCGACTTGTAAGTCACGGTCGCTTCCTGCGCGACCACCGGAGACGACACAAGCACGCACACCGCCGTTGCCGCCAGCAGATTTCGCAACATCATGTCTCGCTCCGGGCCGCAGTTTGTTTTGCTTTACTTGTTGACCGGCGATTCCGGATCGAACAGCAACGCGACGAGATCGGTGATCTGCTTTTCCGTCAGCACCTTGTTGGCCCCGAAGCGCGGCATGTTGGAACAGGCCAGCACGGCATGGGAATCGTAGATTTTGGTGAATGTGGTTTTGATCTCGTCGGGCGCGTATTTGCGATCCTTGCCGTAAGCCAGCAGGCTTGGCCCGATCGTGCCGTAGCTGACTTCGGCTTTTTCCAGCTGGTGGCAGGCGTAGCAGTTGCCGCCGCTCACGGTGTCCGGCGCGTCCGAAAACTGGCCGCCGCGGCCGTTATTGGCGATCTTCTTGCCTTCCTTCCAGTCGCCGAGGAATTTTCCATCGGCCGGGAAAACCACCTTTGCCAGTTCGCGCGCGATGATCTTGTCGGCTTCCGCGGACGGCACGTCGTTGCGATACTGATTGCACGCCTTCAGCGTTTCATCCGGTTCGATCCGGGCCTGCCATTCCGGCGGCGTCTTGCCGAAGGTCGCTTTCACGTAGGCGTCCACCAGCGCCGGATCGACCGTGGTTTTGGCAGAAGCAACGTCGGCTTTTTTCGCCGCCGTTTGTGCATGAGCGGCGAGAGCGAGCGTTGCGATGCCGCCGGCGGCCAGGATCAGCGCGGCAAATTTTGACATTGTTTTCATGACACGGCTCCTCAACGCTTGATCGACGGCACGGCGAGTACACCGCCTGCCGCTTGCTTCTGAAGGAAAACGGTCAATGCGGTGAGACTATCGGAGGCGTATTCCGGCACTGGCCAGCGCTGCTGCCGGTAACAATCCCACAGCCGGTGCTGCATGGTGCGCAGCGCGCCTTGCGACACGCGATAGGTCGGCCATGCGGCCATGGTTTCCTGCGCCTGCTTGCCGGCCTTGGACAGGTCCGGCAGGCCTTGCAGCCTGATGCGCTTGCCTTCCTCGGCGTGGCAGGTGGCGCACGAGAAATCCATCACGCCGCCGCGGCGATAGAACAGCTCTTCGCCGACTGCAGCCATTTCCTGTTCTTTCGGATGGCTCAACGACACATCGATTTTCATGCCGCTGGATTTGTTGGCGATGAAGGCGACGAGATCTTCCATGTCCGATGCACGGCCGGGTCCGGAAAAACGCCGCGCGACGACATCCTTGGTGTCGAGCCCCTGAATGTTCTGCATGCACCACAGCAGCCGCTGCTCGGTGTCCATGACCTTGCCGCTGTCTGCGAAGAAACGCGGCATTTTGGCGAACGCGCCTTCCAGCTTGCCGGCACCTAGTCCGAGATCGCATCCTTCGAGCGACACGTTCTTGGTGCCGCGCTTTTCGCTCCAGAGAATTTCTCCGCGATCGACCGCCAGAAAACCGGGATTGGACATGGGATCGGAAATCATCGCGCGATAGCGCTCGATTTCCTTTTCGCTGGCGTCCTGCGCGTGCACTGCGAAGATCGACCCGCACAACGCAACAACGGCTATCGCCGACCGAATCGTGGCCCGTTTCATATGTCACCCTCCCATCCGTAAGACCGTCTTTGCGGCCCTTGCGGCACCCGGATCAGCCTGTGTCCCGAATCCGAAGTTCGTTTCAGTTGCGTCAGTTACAGTGCATTTTGGTTCGCACGTCCGCGAAACTGCGGATGCGGACTTGAGAACCGCCACACTGGCACATCTTTACATTCAAGAAAAACAATATAATGATGTGAGCGGATCATGATAGATCAGACTTGGCGTCGTCAAGCGATACTATCATCAAGGGAAGCGAAAGAATTCCCGCAGGAGGAGTCATCGATGATTCTGAAGCAGATTGAAACCACGCGCCGCGAAACGCTGGCTCTGGCGGCGATGGCCGGGCTGGCCGCGTTTCTCGCGCCGAAAATGCTGCTCGCGGACGAGGCGGCCGTCACTGCCGAAATCAAGAAACTCTACGGCGACAAGAAACTCGAGAGCGGCAAGATCAAGCTCGACGTGCCCGAGATCGCCGAGAACGGCCTCGTGGTGCCGATCAATGTCGAGGTCGAAAGCCCGATGACCGACAAGGATTACGTGAAGGCGGTCCATGTGTTCGCCGACGGCAATCCGCTTCCCGGCGTCGTGACTTACAAGTTCACGCCCGCCTGCGGCAAGGCCTCCGCCTCGACGCGCATGCGTCTGGCGCAGACCCAGAACATCGTCTGCGTCGCGGAAATGTCGAACGGCACCCTGCATATGGCGAAGGCCAACATCAAGGTCACGATCGGCGGCTGCGGCGGCTAACTGGACCTGCTTGCGGCAAGAACAAAACAATTCAGGCGAGGAATTTTCTCATGGCCACAGCACCCACACCCCGCGTCCGTGTTCCGGCGACCGCCAAGCCCGGCGAAATGATCGAGATCAAGACTCTCATTTCGCACGAGATGGAGTCCGGGCAGCGCAAGGATTCGTCCGGCAAGGTCGTGCCGCGCAAGATCATCAACAAGTTCACCGCGACGTTCAACGGCAAGCCGGTGTTCGAGGCCGACTGGAATCCGGCGATCTCCGCCAATCCGTATCAGTCGTTTTTCTATAAAGCCGCCGAGACCGGCGAGTTCACCTTCACGTGGAAGGATGACGACGGCTCGGAATACACCTCGAAGAACAAGCTGACGGTGGCCTGATCTTTCTCGCGCGGAGTTTTGTCCGCGCGACAGCAAAGCTTCTGAACATTTTCCCTTCGCGTGAAGGGTTGAAGGTGATGCGATGATATCGAGGCGGGATTTCCTGCAGGCGACCGCGGCTGCGTCTGCGCTGACCATCGGGAGCGGGCTTGGCCCTCTCGGTCAGGTCGCGGCACAGCAGCGCCTGACGCAGGCCGACATCACGCGCTTCGACCCGCTCGGCACCGTGACGATCCTCTACGTCGCCGACATCCATGCGCAATTGATGCCGCTGTATTTCCGCGAGCCGTCGGTCAATCTCGGCGTCGGCGCGGATC
>JAZKGC010000112.1:12747-19831 GCA_040386115.1 Pseudomonadota bacterium | reverse complement strand
TGCGCAGCCTTGCGAGGGCCGCGCGCGCCAAATGACTTTGGCGCTGCGCCTCCCGACGCTCCACCAGGGTCATCTCGCTCTTGCCGCTTCGGGTGGCGATCAATCAACCCGAAACGGCAATTATTGGAATATATTCCTATATCTCGTTTTGTCAATTGCTTCCCGCTGCGGAGACTTGCCCAGTTTGATTTTCCATTTGCCGCAAATGATTTCGCGCTGTGTTCAATTTTGCACATCGGAACGGAACAAGAATCGGCATGATTGTTCATCACCGCCATCGTTGGCATCCGCCGGTGATTGAGAGCTTTGCGCTCCCGTCTCCTATCGGGGAATCAGCCATGCACCACGATTTATCGCCTTCCAGAGCCACGGACTGTTCTAGATTTGCCTCTCTCTTCCATTGCCCGAAATGCAAAAAGCCAAGAATCATGAGCATCAAGGCGATCCGCCGCGCCGTGTTCCGGGGCGAAGATCTGATCACCTGAATGCATCGCGTGCGGGACTGAAAAGACCGAAATCCTGAAATAAGTCAGCAATGGAACGACTTGCGGCGCTGCAATCATCCGAAGGTCTCCGTTCGGCAGCGATGGCGGACGTGCGCCCAACGAGGCTCGCACGCTGCCAACCCGCGGCGATTTGCCCATTAACAATCCGTTAGGGTGGTCAAAATTGCACATCGCGGCAATTTCAAGAACGACAGAATGGATCATCACCGGGGATTGGTTGGCAGTCACCGGTGACTGAGAGTTTTGTGCTCCCGCCCCGATCGAGGGACGCATCATGTTCAGCAGAAAATCCTCTTCGGTATCTTTCGCAGATCGAAACCCGAAGCGCCGCGCCTGCGCGACTTGCCGGGGCATCATGAAGCTGGTCAGCATCGAGCCCGGCAAACCCGGTCTCAATCTCCATACGTTTGAATGCCCGGCGTGCAAGACCCTTGAAAGCGCAACCGTTTCAACCGACCCGATGGCGTCCGGAGGCAACGGCTGGGCCTCAAGCTATCTTCACGAGCCGAGGTAGGCCGCCATGAAACAGCAGACACAATCGTCCTTCGACGGAATTCAATGGAGCGCAAAGGCGGACGATGCTCTGGAGGAAGCGCGCAGCATGCCGCCGGGTCCAGAGCGAACCGAAGCCTTGAAGAAAGCAGGCATGCTTCGCAATGCCGCCGACGTTTACGGGATCATCTTCGCGTCCAAAGGCCGCCCGCCGAAGTAATGTCGCTAGAAGCCGAGCTTGGAATAAACCGGCACTCTGGAAATTTCGTCGCCCGATGCGTTGAGAACCGCAATGTGGCGCTCGGGATCGACTTTGGGCGTATCGAGTGAGACCTGAATTGCGAAAACCTCGGCTCTCGCAATCGCGGCTTTATCGTTCTCGAAATTCATCCCGGCCGGATCGACCAGCCGATGACCGTTTTTAATGTCGAAAAAATAGTGTGGCATTGCCTTGGATACCTTCCGCTGGATGCAGCACGCGCCCCGCTCGTTTCGAAGAGCCTTTGGCTTCGTTCGTATCAGCGTAAGGTCGGCCGCCGATCATGTTTGACGCTAAGTCCGGCGAGAATTCAGAAAATGGCATGATTGCTGACCGGATCGAGACCGAGCGCCAAGACTCATTGTCACTGTTGATTCCGCTTTTGGCAGTGATAAAATCCTTATGGATCGGCTGGTTTCCGTCCGATGAGCAATTTTGCTCACCGCAATGTAAAGGACGACTTGCGCGGGAACACGGGACGAGATCGCTATGTTTACGGTAGGCCCAAAAAAAATGCCGGGGTGTGCAAAATTGCACAGACGGGGCGGTTTGCGGCGTTCAGGTTTGATCCCGTGCAGACGTGAATTCTTCCCCCCTAGCTGGTCCGTCTGGCTTAAGAATGGGAGCCCTGTCTTCGCGGCGGGTCTCCCGTTTTTCTGTGAAAATCCCTCACCTCTATTTTAGATTTTGACATAACCGCCGTCAAAGGCGCGACGCGTTCGAAGGACAGCACGTTGAGCAAAAACGACAAAAAAAGGTTCAATCCCAAGGTATTCCTTGCCAACGTCGGCCCCCGGGGAAAATCAACCTGAAATTTCGCACCGGCCAGAATGTTTACGCGCAAGGCGACCCGGCAGATTCGGTTTTTTACCTTCAGGAAGGCAAGGTCAAGCTGACTGTTGTTTCCAAGGAGGGCAAGGAAGCCGTCGTTGCTATCCTGGAAGCAGGCCAGTTTTTCGGGGAGGGCTGTCTCAACGGACAGACGTTACGCATCGGCACTACCCAGGCGATGGAGGATTCCCAGATCGTCGCCATCACGAAGAAGGCGATGAACGCAGCCCTTGGGAGCGAGCCCAAATTTTCAGAATTATTCATGGCGTATCTTTTGACCCGCAACAACCGGATCGAAGAAGACCTGATCGATCAGCTTTTCAATTCGAGCGAGCGGCGGCTAGCGCGCCTGCTTTTGCTGCTGGCCAACTTCGGAAAAGAAGGCAGCACGCAGCCCATCGACACCAAGATCAGTCAGGAAACCCTGGCTGAGATGATCGGAACGACGCGCTCGCGCGTGAGCTTTTTCATGAACAAGTTCCGCAAACTCGGGTTCATGAGCTACAATGGCAAAATTGAAGTCCACAATGCTCTACTGCATGCGGTGCTGCACGAAAAGCCGCAGTTGAAAGCCGACGAGTAATTTTCTTTGATGGCGAGCGGAGTGATTGCCGTCGTCAGAGCTTTTGCTACTTCTTCTTCGGCTTTTCCTTCTTCGCGGCAGCGCGCGCATCCGCAATCGCCAGCTTGAACTGCTCCGCCGTCAACGCGGCGGGCACGCGAAACGTGCCGACGATGAAAGCCGGCGTGCCGCGAAAACCGAACGCCCGCGCCTGCATGTCGTTGCGCTTGAGCAGTGCGTCGATCGCATCCTTGTTGATTTCCAGATCCGCCTTGGCTTTTGCAACGTCGATACCGGCACCCGCCAGCGATTCATCGGCACCCGCCTCGGTCAACCGCCCGGTGCGGCCGATCAGCGCCTCGTGCGCGGCCTGATACTTGTTCTGATACTTTGCCGCGAGCACCAGCCGGGCTGCATATTTCGACGGTTCGCCGAGAATCGGCCAGTCCTTTTTCACCAGCCGGACCTGACCGTCCTCCCTGACGACGCTGGCAAGCTCAGGCGCGACTTTCTTGCAGTAAGGGCACTGGTAATCGAAATACTCGACGATGGTGATGTCACCTTTGGGATTTCCGAGCACCGGAATCTCCGCGTCGCGCAGCACCGCGTCCTTACCCAGCACGTCAATCGCCGGGTCCGCCGCCGGCGCAGTCCACGCGGGGCTGAAAGCCGTCATGGTCGCGGCCAGCACGGCGGCAACCGCAACGCCGATATATTTTTGTCTTGCCGAGAATCTTGCAGTGAATCTTGCCGGGAATCTTGCCGGGAATCTTGCAGTGAAAATCATCTCATCGGGCTTTCAAAAATTGGCGGCGAGCCGCAAGACTTACGCCTTCTTCAGGAACATCGTCTTGAGCACAAGGCCTTTGATCTTGTCGGTGCGGCCTTCGATCTCGTCGTCATTGCCGGTGAGGTGAATGTTCTTCACCACCGTGCCGCGCTTGAGGCCGGTCGCCGAGCCCTTCACTTTCAGATCCTTGATGACAGTGACGGTGTCGCCCTCTTTCAACTCGGTGCCGTTGCTGTCTTTGACCGTCATCGCGCGTCCTTTGCTTTCCGCGGCAGCCGCCGCAGCCTGATACTGGCTATCGCCTGTTGTTCAGCATGTCTTCCGCCATATTGCGGTGTGCGCGCTCGATCCGCGACGTGCCCGTCGATCCACGGCTGGTCAAGGCGTCGCGGTCTTTCCGGCACGCGGTGTAAGGTGCCGAGCCGGGCTCGCCGCTGTTGGCCCGGCAATAGGCGTCGTCATCGGGGGCCGCGACCGGCTGGTTGCGCTCGAACTGCGCACAGCCGGCCAGCAGCAGGCCGGCCACGAACGCCACTCCCATTCTCGATGTCATCGCGCGCATCGGCGGTCCTGTGATTGTTTCGCCTGCCGGATCGGGGATCGATCCGGAATGCGGGACTTACAAGCCCACGATGGCGGTCTCGCGGCAGAGCCACCGCGACAGGTGTTTATTCGAGCTCGAGTTCGCCGTCGATTGTAAATGCGAGTTCGACGCCGCCGACCGTCAGCACCATTTTGGCCGGAAGTTTCTCGTTGCCCTTCAGCCGGCCGCTGGCGATCGCGTCGCGGATCGCCTTTTCGATTTCACGCTGCGAGGTGACGCCGACCTGCTTGAGGAACTTCCGCACGCTGGTGTTGAACACATCTTCATTCATTGCCGTCTCCTCATTTGTTGTCCGTGCATATCGAAACGATTACATTTCCGCTCGTCCCCGCGAAAGCGGGGATCCACGCTCATCGGTCTGGATTTCCGCTGGCGCCGGAATGAGCGGAGAGAGCATTCCGTTCAGGTGGACCTGACTCCTAGGTTCGGCCGCTGAGGGCCGTCGAGATTTCATCCAGCACAGCAGGGTCTTCGATGGTCGCGGGCATGGTCCAGGGGTCGCCGTCCGCGATTTTCTTGATGGTTCCGCGCAGGATTTTGCCCGAGCGCGTCTTCGGCAGCCGCGCCACCGTGATCGCGAGCTTGAACGCCGCCACGGGGCCAATGCGCTCGCGCACCAGCGCCACGATTTCCTTCTCGATGTCCGCAACCGGGCGCGTCACGCCCGCCTTCAGCACCAGAAAACCGCACGGCACCTCGCCCTTCACCGCATCCTTGATGCCGAGCACAGCGCACTCGGCGACATCCGGATGCGACGCCAGCACTTCTTCCATGCCGCCGGTGGAAAGACGATGCCCCGCGACATTGATGATGTCGTCGGTGCGGCCCATCACGAAGATGTAGCCGTCTTCGTCCTTGTAGCCGGCGTCGGAAGTTTTGTAGTAGCCGGGGAATTCGTTGAAATAGGCTTCGTTGCAGCGCTCGTCCTGCTGCCACAGCGTCGGCAGGTTCGCAGGCGGCAGCGGCAGCTTGATGACGATGGAGCCCATGGTGTTCGGCGGCAGCACCTTCGCCGCTTCATCGACCACGTCGATCTGATAGCCCGGCATCGGCACCGTCGGCGAGCCGTGCTTCACCGGCAGTTGACCAAGCCCCACCGGATTGCCCGCGATGCACCAGCCGGTTTCGGTCTGCCACCAGTGATCGATCACCGGCACCTTCAACTGCTGCTCGGCCCACTCCACCGTCGGCGGATCGGCGCGCTCACCCGCCAGAAACAACGTGCGGAATTTCGACAGGTCGTACTTGCGGATGAATTCGCCGTTCGGGTCTTCCTTCCTGATGGCGCGGAACGCGGTCGGCGCGGTGAACAGCGCGACGGCCTTATGCTGCGATATCACCCGCCAGAACGCACCGGCATCGGGCGTGCCGATCGGTTTTCCCTCGTACATGATCGAGGTCGCGCCGTGAAACAGCGGCGCATAGATGATGTAGCTGTGGCCGACCACCCACCCGATGTCCGAGCCGCACCAGAACACTTCGCCGGGCTTGACGCCGTAGAGATTGAACATCGACCATTTCAGCGCGACCAGATGCCCGCCATTGTCGCGCACCACGCCTTTGGGTTTTCCGGTCGTGCCGGACGTATAAAGAATATAGAGCGGATCGGTCGCCAGCACTGGAACGCAGGCTGCGGATTTCTTCGCCCTGACAGCCGCGTCACGCAACTCGTTCCAGTCGTGGTCGCGGCCTGTAACCAGATCGCATGTCTGTTGCGGGCGCTGCAGGATGATGCAGGCCTGCGGCTTCACGCTCGACAGATTGATCGCCTCATCCAGCAGCGGCTTGTATTTGACGATGCGACCCGGTTCGAGGCCGCAGCTTGCGGAGAGAATGAGTTTCGGCTCGGCATCCTCAATGCGGGTGGCGAGTTCTTTGGCCGCGAAACCGCCGAAAACCACCGAGTGAATAGCCCCGATCCGCGCGCAGGCCAGCATCGCCACCATCGCCTGCGGCACCATCGGCATATAGAGAATGACGCGGTCGCCTTTGACGACGCCGAAATCTTGCATCACAGCCGCGAGCGTTGTGACCTCGTGCAGCAGTTCAGCGTAGGTGAATTTGGTGACGCTGTTGGACAGTGGCGAATCGTGAATCAGCGCCACCTGATCCGCGCGCCCTCCGGCGACATGACGGTCCAGCGCGTTGTAGCAGGTGTTGACGACGCCGCCCGCGAACCAGCGGCCATAGAGACCTTGCGAGGGATCGAAGACCTTTCTGGCGGGCTCGATCCAGTCGATCTCGCGCGCGGCCTCGGCCCAGAAGCCCTCGGGATCGCGCATCGAGCGCGCGTGGACTTCGGCGTAGTGGCTGTTGGCGATGGCATTCATAGCGTTGTTCCGGTGGATATTCTGCTGGTTGTCGTGGCCGGGCATCGCAGTCGCAGACTGTGCAAAACGTGTCTGCGGTCCCGGTCATCCACGTCTTTCATGCGACCGTAGAAGACGTGGATGCCCGGAACAAGTCCGGGCATGACGAACCTGATAGCCCCGTCGCCGCAGCACTTATTTAGCATCGCCCTTCTCTTTCAGCGGCATTTGCACGCCGAGGCGCTCGATTTCCTGCGCGAGATTTTTGCGGTTGCTCCGCACGGCCTCGAAATCCGGCTTGAGCTTGAGCGCGGCATCGAAATCCGCCAGCGCGCGGCGGCGATTACCTTTGGCGCGCCATGCCATGCCACGGCTGTGCAGCGCTTCGGCGAACGATGGATTGGCCTTCAGCGCAGCGTCGTAATCGGCGATGGCGCGGTCGAGATCACCCTTGATGGTGAAGTCGTCGCCGCGCGCAAGCAGTGCGTTGGCATCGAGTGGTTTCGGCGCAGCCTCGAGCTGCTGCTCCTTTGCGGCATCCGTCCCCTTGTTCCCGGCATCGGCCACCCAGAGGCCGGGCCGCGTGACGCGCCGGGCCTCCTGCCGCTCGACGCTCTGCGCCGGATGCATCCAGCACAGCATGACCGCCGCGATCCACGATGGTTTGACAAGGCCTGCCGATACGCGAGAGAGGCTCAACGGGTTACCCATGAAATCATTGGCGCAAGGCC
>JAZKGC010000112.1:0-12647 GCA_040386115.1 Pseudomonadota bacterium | reverse complement strand
GCCGATACGCGAGAGAGGCTCAACGGGTTACCCATGAAATCATTGGCGCAAGGCCTCAACGATCCCCTGCTGACCACTTTTGTGGAATGCGACCAGACGTCAGTATATGCCTTGTCAGTATAAGTCTTGGAAGTACAAGCCTTGGACGTACAAGCCGAAACCCTGACGGCGCGGCCGTCAAATCGCTGCGCTGCACAATAGTCAATCGAACGGGCTTGTTCTAAGACGGCGCGGCCACAGCGACTTCGACGGCGACCAAAGGCTTCAGAAACAATCCGCCCCCGATCCGGGCACACAACAGGAGACTTTATACTCATGATCAAGCGACCCGTTTCCGCGCCATCCAGGTCAGGCCCAAGCCGCCGCTCCGTTCTCGTCGGAGGCGCTGCCGCCTTCGGCGCCATGCCGTTCCTGATGCGCTCGTCGCATGCCGCTGAGTGGCCCACCCGCCCTGTCAAATTCGTCGTGCCCTTCGCCGCCGGTGGAACCACTGATATTCTGGGCCGCCTCGTCGCCCAGAAACTCTCGGAAGAGTACGGCCAGCAATTCATCATCGAGAACAAGCCCGGCGCAGGCGGCAACATCGCGGCCGACTTCGTCGCGAAGGCGGAACCGGACGGCTACACTTTCATCGTGGGCACACCCGGCACCCATTCGATCAACAAGTATGTTCAGAAGAACATGCCCTACGATCCGCTCAACGATATCCAGCCGGTGACTATCATCGCGCGGGTGCCGAACCTGATGTCGGTCAATCCCGAGGTGCCGGCGAAATCCGTCGCCGAATTTCTGGCGCTCGCGAAAGCAAATCCCGGCAAGTATCTCTATGGCACGCCGGGCCTCGGCAGCACCGCGCATCTGTCCACCGAACTTCTGAAATCCATGACCGGCATCGACATTGTGCACGTTCCCTACAAGGGCAGCGCGCCGGCGCTGACCGATCTGGTGGCGGGCCGCGTTCACGTCATGATCGACAACCTGCCTGCGGTGCTTCCGTTCGCCGAGAACGGCAACGTGCGTCCGCTGGCGATCAGCACGGCGACGCGCTGGCCGTTGCTGCCGAACATTCCGACCATCGCCGAAGCCGGCGTTCCGGGATACGACGCCGCCTCTTGGTTCACCATTGCGGCTCCGGCCAAGGTCTCCAAGGATATCGTCACCCGCCTGAATGCGAGCATCATCAAGTACATCAAATCCGAGGATGGTCTCGCCCGCATACGAAAGCTCGGCGGCGAGCCGATCGGCAATACACCCGCCGAGATGCAGGCGTTCGTGGTGGCGGAGAGCGAGAAATGGGGCAAGGTCGCCGAATTCGCCAAGATCAAGCCGGAATAGACATATCAAGCTAACGGTGCTGCGAGGCCTTGCCTTGCGGCACCGTCCACCTGACATCGCGACGGCGATGACGGCAGGGAACATTTCGCGATCCGCGCGATTGCCGAAATCATGCAGATCACGGCAGATCGAACCAACCATGAAAGCGGCTCAAGGCGCGGCTGGCCGGCCGCAGCGGGCCTGGTTCTCGCCGGACTCGTTGCCGGTACGGCATTCATGATGTCCTACACAATCCAGCCCCCGCCCGGCAACGCGCGCGTCGTGGCCGATGAAGAGCGAAAAACCTATGCCAGCACGCCCTGCGTGCTGTTCAACAGACTGGACCGCGAACTGATCGCAAACCGCAACGAGATCGGCGACGCATCGAAGCCGGTGCAGTTGCTGGCCTTCGCCAACGAGAAGACCATTGGCGAGATCGAGGCCGACGGGACATGGCAGCGCGATGCGGCGTGCAACTACGCCACCGGCTTCGACCAGATCGTCACACGATGGATGCGCGTTGCCGGATATCGCTCGCGCTGGTCGGACGACGGCCAATGGCGCTGGTAGCAAAGGGCTTTTCAATCCGCGCTTATTGTCACACATTGATATTTCACGGCGATGTTTCACGGCGCGTCCGTTCGGCCGGTTCGGGCGGGATGCGATTTCTGGGAATTCCTTCTTGAGTTCTAAACCCGACAAGCCTGCCCGAAAATCCCTGCTGGCGGCTGACGGCGTCGCGGCTCCGCTGCGGCACGCCGTGTTTCGCCGCATCTGGCTCGCGAGCCTGTTGTCCAATCTCGGGCTGATGATCAACGGCGTAGGCGCCGCCTGGGCGATGACCCAGATGACGTCGTCCGCCGACATGGTCGCGCTGGTCCAGACCGCGCTGATGCTGCCAATCATGCTGCTGTCGCTGGCCGCAGGTGCCATCGCCGACATGTATGACCGGCGTATTGTCGGCCTGGCCGCGCTGTCGCTAGGTCTCACCGGCGCGATCACGCTGTCGGTGCTGGCGCACTTCAATGCGGTCACGCCCAACATCCTGCTGCTGCTTTGTTTCACGATCGGCAGCGGCATGGCGCTGTTCGGCCCGGCCTGGCAGGCCTCGGTCAGCGAACAGGTGCCGGCGGACACGCTTCCCGCCGCAGTTGCGCTCAACGGCATCAGCTACAATATCGCGCGCAGTTTCGGCCCGGCGCTGGGCGGCATCATCGTGGCGGCGGCCGGCGCGGTCGCGGCGTTCGTTTCCAACGTCCTTCTCTACATCCCGCTGCTGATCGTGCTGTATCGCTGGCGGCGCACATTGGAACCGTCGCGGCTGCCGCCCGAACGGCTGCGCCGCGCCGTGGTGTCGGGCGTGCGCTACATCGTGCATTCGCCTGCCATCCGCATCGTGCTGTACCGGACCCTGGTGACGGGCATCGCCGGCGGCTCGGTGCTTGCGCTGCTGCCACTGGTGGCGCGCGATATTCTACAGGGCGGCGCGCAAACCTACGGCGTCATGCTGGGATGTTTCGGCATGGGCGGCGTACTCGGCGCATTGAACATTTCAAGCGTGCGCGAGCGCCTCAGCGGCGAGCGCGCCGTGCGCCTGTGCGCGCTTTTCATGGGTATCGCAATCGCCGTTCTCGCCATCAGCCGGTTGCCGGTTCTGACCGGAGCAGCCCTGGTTCTGGCCGGCGCATCCTGGATGATCGCGGTGACCCTGTTCAATATCGCCGTGCAATTATCGACACCGCGCTGGGTCGCGGGCCGGGCGCTTGCCGCCTTTCAGGCAGCGATCGCGGGAGGCGTTGCCATCGGAAGCTGGCTGTGGGGCCATGTCGCCAACGGCGTCGGCGTCGGCAACACATTGCTGATCGCGGGCGCGGTGATGTTCGTGTCACCGCTGCTTGCGATCTGGCTGCGAATGCCGTCAATCGAGAGCGCCAACAACGATCCGGTCGATGCGCTGGCGGAACCGGAGGTGAACCTGCTGATTTCCGGGCGCAGCGGGCCGATTGTTGTCGAGGTCGAATATCGCGTCAGCCAGGAGAAAGCGCGCGCGTTCTACACCGTGATGCTGAAAGTGCAGGCCACCCGCCAGCGCAACGGCGCCTATGAATGGTCGATCGCGCGCGACATCGCCGATCCGGAACTGTGGACCGAACGCTATCACTGCCCGACCTGGCACGATTACTTGCGCCAGCGAAATCGCGCGACGCAGACCGAACGCGACCTCCATCTCCATGCCATGACATTTCATATGGGTCCGGAGCCGATCCGGGTGCGGCGGATGCTGGGGCGGCCTTTGGGATCGGTGCGATGGAAGGACGACACGCCTGATCGAGCAAAGGCCGATGGCCTGACGATCACGACGTCAGCCAATAGCGGCGTCTGAACTCCACGGCCGGGGACATTCAGTCGTCTGAGGTGGTGCCGGGTCAGTCTTTCTGAGTCGCGACCTTTGGAGTCGGCTCGTACCAGCGGTTCGCGCGCTCGAACATCCGCCAGTGAATCTCTTCGGTCTCGGCGAATTTTTCCGGGCTCATCCACGGCTTCAGAGCCTTGAGGCTCTTTTCCCATTGCGCCCGGTCCGGCCTGGGGATGTCACCAAAAAGACCCGACGATGTTTTCAAATCGATAAGTCTCGGCGAAACAATTTTATTCATGAACGTCTGCCCCGCACGCGTCCGCAACAGTCACACCAGCGTCACATTTGAAACGATCCAGTGACGAGACGCGAGCATGAAGTGGTGCGCGTCTCCAAACGGTTGTTGATAACTCGAATCAGTCAGCACTGCTGACGGATCATCAACGTGCAGATTGAGTCCACCATGAGTCCATGCGGCTGCCCTGCATCGGTCCGTCGCCATCCAAATGCCCGCGACCTTGATGCGGCGTGCGGCTATATCTGGCTTTGTCGATTTCAGGAGCAGGACCAGCAGGATGTTAAAGTTTACGGATTTGATGGCGAGCATAACGAGCGACGGAAACACCTGCTCGGTCACCGCCGCCGAGGACTGGCTTCAGGGCCGCACGATCTACGGCGGCCTCGCGGCCGCTTTCTGCCTTGAAGCTGTAAATCGGCAACTCGGCGCGTTGCCGCCGTTGCGCTCCGCACAATTTTCATTCGTGGGACCGGCCGTCGGCACCGTGACGATCCGCCCCACCCTGCTTCGCCAGGGCAAATCGACTGCGTTTGTCGCTGTGGAACTGAGCGGCGAGGCCGGTCTCGCGACGCGGGCGACGTTTTGCTATGGTGCGGCAAGAGAATCCGGCGTGGCCTTCGGAAACGTCGCCGCTCCCGCAGTTCCCGAGCCCGACGATTCGAAGCCGTTCTTCCGCCCGATCCCCGGACTGAACTTCATACAGCATTTCGATGGACGGCTGGCCGATGGGAATTTTCCCTTCAGCGGCGACAAAGATCCGACCATGACCCTGTGGCTGCGGCATCGCGACGACAAGATACCCGCGTCCATGACAGCGCTGGTGGCACTCGCCGATGCCCCGCCACCCGCCGCCTTGGTAAGGTTCAGCAAACCGGGTCCGTTCAGCACCATGACCTGGGCGATCGATCTTTTGACAGACAGGCTGGAAACCGAAGACGGCTGGTGGCTCGCACGAGTCACCGCGGAAAACATCGCCAACGGCTACTCCAGCCAGGCGATGACGATGTGGAACTCCGCGCGGCAGCCCGTGATGGTCTGCCGGCAGAACCTCGCGGTGTTCGTCTGATGCACCGGCCCCGGTTTGCAAACCTCCCGCGCATCGCAATCGCCGCGATTGCGCTGGCATTGTCATCCGGCGCGCGTGCTCAAACGCCTGTTCCTGCATCTCCGTCCGTCATTCCGAAGGGAGATGCAACGCCCCAGCAGATGGCGGACTATCGCAGGAAGCTCGCCGACTATCTCGCGGTTCGCGGCAATTTCGACGAAGAGGCTATCCTTTACTGGTCCGCGATCAGCGAAAAACGAAAATCGAGAAACGCCAAGCGCCGCGGTGGCGAAACCATCACGGCACAAGACTACGTTCTGACCCAACCGCCGATCTATGCAGGCCCGTCGAAGCCCGCCGATCCGTCGTCGCCGCCGACGCCACCGGCGGAGCGCAGACAAATCCCCGTGGTGGCGGATTTTCTGAAGCACGCGCTGGAGCAGTTTCAGTTCAGTCCGCGCAAAGCCGCCACCGAAATCGAATTCAAGAAGGCCTATGCGAAGATCGCCTCCGCATCCGGGCTCACCCGCGAGCAGGCCGTGCGGATTTACGGCTTCGAAGCCGGCGGCAACGGCCGATACGACGTGCAGGCAGGGCTGGAAAGCGACCGGCCGGGCGCGCGGGCGATTTCGACAGCGCTCGGCTACAATCAACTGCTGACCACCAACACCATCGGCATCCTGACCGAGCATGGCAGCCTCATTCTCAAGGCGCTCAGGGACAAGGCCCATGAGGCCGCCGGAGCGCGCAAGGCCGAACTCGAGCGCAAAATGTCCGCCGTCCAGCATATGATTGCGTTCTGCAAGACCGTGCCCAACGCCTGGAGCGCGCACGAGAAGCTGGGCGTCACGCCGCGCGGCATCGCGGTGCATGCGCTCAATCTCGACATCGATGTCGGGCCGCTGCTGCAAACGCTGAAACTGACGGATTCGGTGACGTTCGCGCGCCGCAAGGGATATGCCGCACCACTCAGCGCCGCAGAGCTTGAGATGATGAACCTCACGGGTGACGGCAACGGCTTCGACATGGTGTCGATGCCGCAGGCGATGCGCGCGCAAGTGCCGACGTCGAATTTCTTCCAGCGCAACGGCTATGAGCGCAATCCCGTTGCCATCCGCAACAACGTGGTCTCTAAACTGCTGGCCGCGACCGACGCGAAGATGGACAAGGAAATCGTCCTGCAAGGCGCGAAAGACCTTGCGGCGCAATTCTGAACTTACACCCCATCCAGAATAATGATCGTCGGCTTCTTTGGCAGCGTCTCGAGCGAGACCGTGAGCGACCGCTCGGGTCTGATGTCGATCTCGAATTGCCCGTTCATGCGCCGGACAAAATCCTCCAGCGGCGTGGCGAAGCGGTGCATCGGCAGCACGATCGAGGCGCGCAGCCGCCGCGTGATCTCCGACATGCCGTCGAGCGACAGCGTGAACGTGCCGTCGATCGGCACCATCACAATGTCGAGCCGCCCGATGGCGGCATAGTGGGTCTCGTCGAGCGGGTGATGCAGGTGGCCGAGATGGCCGATGCAAAGTCCGGCGACCTCGAAAATAAATATCGAGTTGCCGTCCTTCTGCATCCCCGTCTCGAATCGGTAACCGCGAATATCGGTCGGCACATTGCGGATCAGGACGTCCCCGACCGTCAGCGCGTGCCGCGCCGGACCCTCGCCGTCGTTCCAGCCGCGCAGCACATGGGCGATGCGCGGATCGGGATTGAGCGTGTAGTGCGTCGAATGCGCGCGGTTCATCGTCACCACGTTCGGCGATTTTCCGGCGGTGTAGGCGCCGCTGAAATCGGTGGCGATGGTGACGTTGGCTTGGGTCTCGATGATGTAGGTCGAGTGACCGGCATAGGTGATCGTCACGCCGCCTTTTTCGGCAGCGACGCTGCGCAAACTCACGAAAGTGACCTTCGGAAGCATTTGCGCCACGGCGAGGCACTGACTGGGCGGAGGCCTGACCTGCGCAAATGCAAACTCGCCCCACAACAGGGCGCATGTAAACGCGGCGAAGAGGCTTATTCGGTGCATCATTCTATGCATCGGACGTAGTCCGCCAAACGGCGGCGAGGCGGATCTGCCCAACCGGCCAGACGCCAATCTTCTCAGGCCGCAGCCTCGATCGCAATGAGACATTTCACCGAAGCTCAACGAAAACGTGACAGGCGAAACCAGCCACTGAGCAGGCTTACTCAATGGTCGCTGACGCCGGATATTTTCATTTTTGTAATTGCCGCACGCACGGCAGCCAGTGACGCGGTGTCGTCCATCTCGACGCCGTTCGCGCCAGATTTCAAACCCAGCTCGCGCCACAGCCTGTCGATGTCCGGCGCCACCGGCTTCGGTCCCATCTCGTCGTGCAGCCGCGTCAGCACGTCGAGACCGATTGCCTCATCCGCTGTCGCGAGAATACGGTCGATCGGCCACCACGTTTCGTGGTTGCCGCCAGCCGCAAGCACGCCGCGCATCGCATCCTGCAAACCGAGCCGGTTGCCGGTTCGCTTGCGGATTTCGACGTCGGCCAGAAGACAAAACAGAGCGCCGCCCCAGTAATTGCTCGCCCATGACAATGTATTGTCGAGACCCCTTCCGCCGCTGCCCGGAAGCCCCTTCGGCATGTCGCGCATCATCGCGGCCCAGACACCCCTGGCCGGCAGATCGCCGGACTGCACGCGGGCGATCGGCTCGATATATACGGCCAATCCTTCCGAAAGCCAGTTGTAGCGCTCGTTCACGTCCGGCAACGCGAGATGAACCATCTCGTGCACCATGATCCAATCGCGCCGCAGATCGTCCTCGCTAGCGTCGCTGCCGAGCTTGATGCGGATCGCGCCACCGCGATAACCCCAGGTGGTTCCTCCCTGCACGCGCCCGCCATCGACCGGCACGATCAGAAGCCGCACCGATTTAACCGGGAAGCGGCCATAGTAAGTGGTGATGGCCTTTGCCGACCGCGTCACCCATTCGACGATGGTGGCTTTCGGGAGCGCCAGCCGGCCGGGCGCAAATGCCAGGCGAATCACGCCGCCGGTGACATCGATATCGGTGCTGGGAAGACGGTCGAACGCCTGATACGGCATGCCCTGTCCGCCAAGAAACTCCGATTGCGCTGACGTCCGCAGCGTCAGCGCGCCTGTCACCAGAACTGCCACTGCCACGAGTGCCGCCAGCGCGCGAAAGGAATATGACCGTGTCATGAGCCACCCGTGCCGGATCGACGCGAGGCGGGCGCTGTGGTGAGGAACGCTTTCGCCTGCTCGGCCAGATCATCCATCATCGCAGAAAGAAGCTGCTCGCCCTTGGCACGCGTCGCCAGCGTTGGATCACCGAAACTGCCCGAGCGGCTGTAATTCGGTGAGGCAGGGTTTGACGGCGTCAGATATCCAGCGACTTCGCGAACAATGGCCGGACTTGCTTCCGCGCGCGCCATATCGACAGCATCGGGCATCAGCGCCAGCATCAACGATGTTTCAAGTTCGTCGGCGTGACTGCCATGAAGCTGCTGCGCGATGCGACGCGCGGCAGCCTTGTATTTTTCGCCCCCGTGAATTTTCAGATGGAGGATTTGATCGCTGCCGATGCGATCCAGCGCGCGCCTGACCGGCGCAATTGTGCTGATGCCGGTGTCGAGCACGAAGACCGCCTTGCAGCCATACCCGGCAAGCGCTGCTGCGATCTCTTCGACAAGCGCTTCGAACGTCGCCGCGGACAGACTGCAACTGCCGGCATATTCCGCAAACGCGGGATAGTATCCGTAGCTGATGGCGGGCCAGATCAGAGCATCGATATGATCCGCGAGCCGTCCCGACAGCGCTTCGGCCTGAATTCGGTCAGTCCCCATCGGAAGATGGAACCCATGCTGCTTCGCACCTGCGCCGACAGGTAATATCGCCGCAGCACCCGTTGCGATGCGCGCGGCGACCTGATCCCAGCTCAGGCACGCGACCAGGTTGGGGTTGTCATTCGCGCGCACGCAATCTCCTCAGTTCGGAGCCGGAGATCAGCCTTTGGACACGTTGGCGAGCGTTACGCTGGAGAGAAGGCCGGACGTGACCCATCCATGAAGATACCCCGCCCCGCGCGCGGCCGCGCTGTCGGGATCGTCATAGGTGGCCAGCATGGAACACAGGACGCCGAACGGAATGCCGCCTGACGCCTCGTCCCACATCATTGCCTCCTCGGCCGGCAACTCGCGAAACATCGGCGTGACATCCTGACGCCAGATCAGCGCCCGGTTTGGCTCATCCAACATGACTGCGTCGGGCGGTGCTTGTTCGTCCTTGAGCGCTTTCCAGATTTCAATCGCGTTGGTGACGAGATCGAGACGGCACGATGTCGGGTGCGGCTGGAACTTGAGATCGTTCCAGACCTCAGGGGGAAAAGCCGCAACATCCTCTATGCCGGTCACCGGCCCGTCGGCGGCATCGAATCCATCGTTCAACGCTTTCTCGAACGCAGCAAGGTCTGCAATCACCGGATGATCGCAGTATGGCTCGGTCGTTCGCAGGAATTCCGGGAGACCTTGCGAAAACCAGCGCATGTTAGGATGTTGCGACGGGCTGGCGGCGACATAGGCCGCTCCCATCTCGTCGAACATCTCGTCGCCCAGATAGCCATGCAGATGGGCGTGATCGTTGCGCAGCGCCTCGACGAGCCGCGACACGTAGGCGTAGCGATAGACGCCGAACAGGATGTCGCGTTTTTCTTTCGGGCTATCGAGGATATCCGCAAGCACCGAATTGTCGCCGCTCATGATGCTGCGCTGAAATTCGTCCTGCAGTCGCTCGAATTCATTCATCCCGCGTGCCGGAGTTGGGGAATTTGCGGCAGGATTGTCGTCGCGATCTCGCGCGTTCTCTGCACTTCGACGATGAGTTCTTCCAGCGGCGGAATGTTGTCGTCCCGCTCGATCATGGTCGATACAGCGCCGAAGCGACGCAGTGCTGCTTCATACAGATTCCAGACCTCGTCGCAAACCGGATGATCGTGGGTATCGATGATATGGGTGTCCATATGGGTATGACCCGCCATATGAAACTGGACCACGCGATCCGCCGGGATGCCGTTGAGGAACGTGTAGGGATCGTAGCCGTGATTGAAGGCGCTGACATAGACGTTGTTGACGTCGAACAGCAGCCAGCATCCGGAGCGGCGCGAGAGCTCGGAAAGGAATTCCCACTCCGTCATTTCGCAATTGGCGAACTGAACATAGGTCGAGACGTTCTCCAGAACGATCTCGCGGCCGAGGAAATCCTGAACCAGCTGCACGCGGCTGACGACGTGGTCGAGCGATTCACGGGTGTAAGGAATTGGCAAAAGATCGTGCAGATTCTTGCCGTGCACGCCGGTCCAGCACAGATGATCCGACACCCACTTCGGCTGAACGTGCCGTGCGAGCTCTTTCAGCCCTGACAGATATTCGAAATTCGGCGGCGCGGTGGATGCGATCGACAGCGATACGCCGTGCATCACGACGGGATACCGTTCGCGAATCCGGTCGAGCATCCGAAGCGGCTGGCCGCCCGGAAGCATGTAGTTCTCACTGATGACCTCGAACCAGTCGATCGGCGGATTTCCATTGAGAATTTCATCGTAGTGCTGCGCGCGCAATCCAAGGCCGAAGCCGAGAAACGGCGGCTTCACGGCTTCGGCGCGGCTGGCCACCTCTCGCAATTCCTCGCCCGGCCGGGCACCTGGCATCTTGCTGGAAATGTTCATGCTGCTTCCATCGCGATGATCGAACTGAGCGAGCTTTGCCTTGAGAATTCACGCTACCACATTTATCGAAACAGAGGGATCGAAACCCAAGGGCTTCAACCCCTCCTTGTCGCGTCAATGCAATCAGGACTTTTGGAACTTGCCCTTGACGGCGGCACACTTTTCCTTGGTCAGCGACGAGAAGCCCTGACCCTTGCACGCGTTCTGGCCCTTGCAGGCGTTCGCACCGCCCTTGCAGGCGCCCTGGCCCTTACAGGCATTCGCGCCGACGCAGTGGCCTTCGCCCGCCGCATAAGCAGTGGTGGACATGGTTGCGCCAGCGAGGAACAGGGTCGCAGCAGCTGCTGCCAGGGTCGCGCCTGATTTGGAAGTCAACTTCATGGTCATCTCCTCCGGGGGTTTAGGAACAAAAATACTCAATTCGGCAAAGACGGCCCGAGATTACGTTGTCGTCTGCACCGAATGCTTGAATGCCCCGATCACCGCGTGGTCATCGAACAGGTCATCCATTGTCGAGTACGGGCGTAAAATGGAATTTGTTACGTCTGGTTCCGCAAAACGAAAAAGAATCTCAGCGGTGCTGATTTGGCGCGAAGGTTTGCGCCGCAACAGAAAATAGAAACGGGAAGCCGCTCAATGACGGATCAATGATGGCTTCCCGTATCGTTACCAACCTATCAGCCGGTGACGTACTTGCCGCCCTTGGCGTCGCACTGCGATTTGGAGGACATTGAGAAGCCCTGACCCTTGCAGGCATTCATGCCCTTGCAGGAGTTCGAGGCGCTCTTGCAGGCGCTCTGGCCCTTGCAGGCGTTCGAGGCGATGCACTTGCCCGACGCCGCAATGGCTTCGGTCGAACCGGTCGAAACGGCCGCGCCGGCGAGAAACAGCGTAGCGGCTGCAATGGCGAGAGTAGCACCCGACTTTGATTCCATCTTCATGACGATCTCCTTGAGGTGATTTACAACTGTCGATGCAGCTGCGCTCATTTTCCTGTCGCGCAGAAACATCGTTCGAAGAATGACCTCACCGGAGATCCGGGATCGGAGATGATAATTTACAGCGCACCTTTCCTGGGGGACATTTAGGACAGATTAGCTGACGCATTCATCATTTCACATCCAGGCAACCGGAACGGTCACTCAGAGCAGTTACGCACGTGGCGGAATTCGGGTGCAGAGTTTCAGAAAATAATTTCGTTCCGCGACCGGGACCAGGCAATCTGTTGCTTGAATCGCCCGGCGAGGCGAAGGCTGTTCTACAGGTGTTCCCACTCATGCGAGGCGCATCGCAGAGACCTGCGAGACATCGTCACGCAGCCGACTTTCCCAAGGCTCGGAAGTGACAGCTAATCCAGCGACGCGCGCTTGGGCTTGAGCTTTGCCATTTGCTCAACGGTTTTTTGAAGCTCATCGGCATTGAACGATGGATAGGAGCAAATCCTGTTGCTGCAAGCGAAGGCAGCGGGTTCTCCGAGATCGGGATATTCCACGTCGGGATTTGGCAATTTGCCTTCGCGCAGATCCAGCCATTCGAGTCGCTTGTATCTGGCCGGAAACGAACGCGCCAAGGCATGCAGCGTCCTGGCGCGGGCGTCATCCTTGTGTCCCACGATCGTCACATGGGTCGGCTCGATGGCCAGTTCGTCATCGGCCAGCAGGACGCCGGGCAACGGGCGGATCAAATCCGCCGCCGCGCCCGCCAGATAACGCATCGCATGCGACGCATGCTCGCGATAGACGTCGTTGCCGAAGTAGCGTTCAAGCAAGTTCATGAAGCGCACGACCTGAATTTGCTCATCCACAATTTTCGCAGGCTTGGCGAATACGCCGACCTTGGCCTCGCCCGTCTTTGACGTGAAATAGCCGCCGGCGGCGTCCTTGAACGTCGCTTCGATGAAATCGCCGGCATTGCTTGC
>JAZKGC010000111.1:1298-8823 GCA_040386115.1 Pseudomonadota bacterium | reverse complement strand
CGCGCGGGACGCCAGGAAGCTATCACGAAGATAGTTCGTATAATGCCTGATGAATGCCTTTTCGGCGTGTTCCGGAATAGACCAGTTCCAGACGCGTTCGATCTCCTTCGATGCAGACCTGTACGGCTCCTTCTTCAAGAGCCATATCACGTGACCGTTCTCGCCGTTGACGGTTACGAAATCCTCCGGCGGAACGGGCTCGTGCTTGCGGGCCACGCATTCTTTCAGGAACGCGAGCGCGGTACCCTGCGGCCTGCCGCGCAGAATCAGCATGCCGGCGTTGGGACGACCGGAAACTCCAAGGGCGTAGAAGATGTCGCGCTCTGGCGATGCGTTGAGAATGTCGGTGAAGGGCGGGCAGTTTGACGCAATCTCGGCGTCGGCATCGATCGACAGCACATCCCTGCCTTGCTCGAGCAGACCTATCGCCAGTTCGACTTTCGCCCAGGTGGGATGAAGCGGCGATCCGCTGACGTCGATAACGCGATGCTCAAAATGATGCCTGGCGCAGTAGCCGCTTTGGCTGTCGATGCAGAACTGCCACTGGGGCAGGAAATCCGGCGTCATGACCGAGAGGACGACAGGCCTTTGGGTGGCGGGCTTTGACCAAGGGAATAACCGTAACCGAACAGGGATTTTCTTGAAAAAATTCATCACACCCTCGAAAGGCTGCACTATACGCTTGCCGCCGTCGGGTGAAAAGCTGGGTCATTGCGATCATGACGCTGCCAATGCACCGATCTGGTCCTCTCACTTCTTTCGACAATAAAGAGGCTTCACATTCAGCGAAAGACTTATCTAATGGAGATTCTGCAGCGCCCCGCGCGTCACTGGTAAATTTTCCGGGCGTTCATGAGACGGAGTGCCTCGATTGCCTGCTCGCGCCTTCGGAAAACGTAGCGCGTCATGTCCGGCGTCCAGTTTCCCTGCGTAAACGATGTCCATGACGCATTGTAGAGTGAAGTCTCGCGCTGGGCGGCGAGGCCGGCGAAAATTTGCTGAACCAGAAACACGAGGCCGAACGCGAGGATAACGCGTCTCGCTTGCAGGGGCCGCTTTCACTCGTCCCTTCACATGGAGAACTATCATGAACCTCACGTTCTTGCGTGATCGCCTTTCCGCGCCCCTCGAATGGACCGCAAAGCAGATCGCGCTCCGCCCGAAAGGCGCGCTGGCGGTTTGGGTCGCGTCGCTGGTTATCGCTGTCTGGGTTTTCTGAGCGATGGCAGCGTCATCCTATGACCAGGCGTTGACGCGCCTGCTGCGCGACGAGGGCGGCTACACCAACCATCCATCCGATCCCGGCGGCCCGACCAATTTCGGTATCACGCTGGCCGACGTGCGGCGTTACTGGAAAGGCAACGCCACCGCCGATGACGTGCGTGCGCTGCCTCAAAGCATCGCACGAAAAATTTATCGTGAGCGCTACTGGAATGCGCTGCGCTGCGACGAACTTCCCGCCGGCGTGGACTACGCGGTGTTCGACTACGGCGTGAATTCCGGCACAGGGCGCGCCGGAAAAGTTCTGCGCCGCGTGCTGAAACTGTCCGATCGCACCAGCGTTGTGAGCGACGATGTCATCGCCGCGGCGCTGGATGAAAATGCGCGCGGCCTTGTGCAAGCCATTTGCGCGGAACGTCTCGCATTCCTGAAGGCGCTCAAGACCTTTCCCGTGTTTGGGCGCGGCTGGACCGCGCGCGTGGGCGGCGTGCGGACGGCAGCGCTTGCGATGGCGGGGAATTTGTCGCCGGCGGCGATGCCGAAACCATCCGAAGCGGCCCAAGGCAAGGCGGTGATGCCGCCAACGCATCCCGCTGTTCAGGCCTCGGCGGGCGCGGCGGTTGCGGCGGGCGCCGCAGCCGGTGCTGCGAGTTCGCGATGGGAGATCGCGCTCGTGGTGGTTGCCGCGGCTGCGTTGGCGGCCGCCGCAATTTTCCTGATCTGGCGCTGGCGCAATCGCGCGCGTCAGGAAGCCGCGCTGCCAATGTCAGAAGAAGGAACATCGCATGGATTGGGGTGATCTTGCCAAACAAGTGATCGGGCTCGGCGCGCCGATCCTCGGGACTGCGCTGGGCGGCCCGCTGGGCGGTGCCGCTGGCCGCATTCTCGCGCAAGCCGTGGGTGCTTCCGACGCGACGCCGGAGGCGGTCGGCAAGGCCTTGTCATTATCCGACGCGGACAAGATCGCGCAGGCGGAGCATGCCTGGGCCGAAGCCATTCGCGCCGAGGCGGAGGCCGCGCGCGGATCGGTGGCGGAAACCCAGGCGACGATCCGCGCGGAACTTGCCAGCGAGGACGCGTTGCAGCGCTGGTGGCGGCCGCTTTACGCCTTCGAACTGACCTTCGAATGCGCCGCGTTGTGGACGGTGCTGGTCCACGAATTCTGGACCGGCGACATGACCGCGATCAACGCGCTGGTCGGCGCGACGGGCCTGCTGGTCAGCTATTGGGGCTTCCGGTTCGGCGTGTTAGGCGTCTATGTGAGCGGCCGGACGCGCGAGAAAGTGTGTCAGGCGACCGGGCAGGATTCCCCCGGACTACTGGGCACGCTGGCGAAGGCGGTCGCAAAGAAGAAGTGAGTGTGGAGAAAATGTAATCTCGGCGGATCGCCCGTTCATGCATCATTCACGCCCGCGCTGTTCATGATAGCGTCAAACCAGTGTCGAATGTGGCAATGTCAAATTTGGCACTGCCGAATGGGGCAGCGCTGAATTTGCGGAGACCGTCTTGCGCCTTCTTGTCGTCGAAGATGATCCTGATCTCAACCGCCAGCTGACGACCGCGTTGTCGGACGCGGGCTATGTGGTTGACCGCGCGTTCGACGGCGAGGAGGGGCACTTCCTCGGCGACTCCGAGCCCTACGACGCGGTGGTGCTGGACATCGGCCTGCCGAAGATGGACGGCATCTCGGTGCTGGAGGCATGGCGGCGCAACAAGCGCGTGATGCCGGTGCTGATCCTGACCGCGCGCGACCGCTGGAGCGACAAGGTGCAGGGCTTCGATGCCGGCGCCGACGACTATGTTGCCAAACCCTTTCATCTCGAAGAAGTGCTGGCACGGATTCGCGCGCTGCTGCGGCGAACCGCCGGCCACGCCCAGTCCGAACTGACCTGCGGGCCGGTGATGCTCGACACCCGCACCGGCCGCGTCAGCGTCAGCGGCAATCCCATCAAGATGACATCGCATGAATATCGCCTGCTGGCCTATCTGATGCATCATTCCGGTCGCGTGGTGTCGCGCACCGAACTGGTCGAGCATCTTTACGACCAGGACTTCGACCGCGATAGCAACACCATCGAGGTGTTTGTCGGGCGCATCCGCAAGAAGCTCGACGTCGATATCATCCAGACCGTGCGAGGCCTCGGCTACCTGCTGACGCCGCCGCCCGCTGCCAATGCGCGCTAGGTCACTCGCCACCCGGCTGTTCGTTTCGGCAACGGCCTGGGTGGTGCTGATCCTCGTCATCACCGGCATCGTGCTGTCGTCCGTGTACAAGCGCTCCACCGAGCGCGCCTTCGATCGCCGGCTCAACTTCTATCTCCGCACGCTGATCGCTGAAGCCGCCACGCCGGACGATCCCAACGACAAAAGCGATAAATCAAACGACAGGTCGGTGCAGTCGCTCGGCGAGCCGTTGTTCGAACTGCCGCTGTCGGGCTGGTACTGGCGCATGGCGCGCACCGATGGCGACAAGCCCGAGGTGCGGGCGTCGCGTTCGTTGTGGGACGCCACGCTGCCAACACTCGAGGAGCGGGGCATCGAGCTGGATCAATCCGGCGTTCGCCTTGCCTATGTAACAGGGCCGGAAAACCAGTATTTGCGCGTGGTGGAGCGTCCGGTCGATCTCGGCGCTGAGGGAAAATATCTGGTGCAGGTGGCGGGCGATGCCACCGAGATCGAGGATGAAACCTGGGCCTTCAACACTTATCTCGCAGGCACATTCGCGGCGCTGACCATCGGGCTGCTGCTGACCACTATTTTTCAGGTGCGCTTCGGTCTCGCGCCGCTCAAGCGCATTTCAAATTCGCTGGCGGCCATCCGCTCCGGCAATGCCGAGCGGCTGGAGGGTGAATTCCCGCAGGAGATAGCGCCGCTCGCGCGCGAAACCAACGCGCTGCTCGATGCCAACCGCGCCATCGTCGAGCGTTCGCGCACCCATGTCGGAAATCTCGCGCATGCCATCAAGACGCCGCTGTCGGTGATCGTGAATGAAGCCGCGGCCAATCGCGGCGATCCGTTCGCGGCGAAAGTTCTCGAACAAACCGACATCATGCGCGATCAGGTCGCGCATCATCTGGAACGCGCGCGCATCGCCGCGCGGGTGACGACCATCGGCACCGTCACCGAGGTCGCGCCCGTCATCGAGGCGTTGCGCCGGACCATGGAGAAAATCCACCGCGACCGCGACATGCTGATCGAGACCGAGGCGCAGGCCGGCGCGAAATTTCGCGGCGAGCGCCAGGATCTCGAGGAGATGACCGGCAACCTCGTCGATAATGCCTGCAAGTGGGCGCAGCAGCGGGTGTTCATCGAGGTGCGGGTGGAGCAGTCGAGCGGCGTCGCGCGCGATCCCATGCTGCGCATCATCGTCGATGACGACGGGCCGGGATTGTCGCCCATCGAGCGCACTCAGGTGGCGCGCCGCGGCCAGCGCCTCGACGAGACCAAGCCGGGCTCGGGCCTCGGCCTGTCCATCGTGACCGATCTGGCCGCACTCTACGGCGGCAGCCTCACGCTGGGCGCGGCCCCCATCGGCGGGCTGCGGGCGGAACTGGTGCTGCCGGGGGTGTGAGGGTCGGCTGCCGATATCCCGGACTTGGCTTAAAGCCCATGATACCTCCAAACCCCTCCCTCAACCTCAAATTAACGACGTTCCGGTAACGCTGTCCGGTGGAGCCCTGTCGGCTCCGGCCAAGGGTTAGCGTTTGGGCGCATGAGCCAGACATCCATCGACCGTCTGCGGGATTATCTCGGGCAGCTTCCGCCGAAGGCGCAGGCGTTGCTGATGCGCGAATTCGAGCGCGCCATCGAGCGCGGCGAAGACGTTGCCGTGGCGAATTTCGTGCTGGAGGAGCTGCGCAAGATCGTGCGCGGATCGAGCGAGGACGCCACGCCCCGCAGCGGCGATCCGATGCGGCTGGTGTTTGGCCCGCTTGAACCTTTTCTGGTCGAAAACGCCCCCCTTATCAGGCCCGGACAGATCAGGCGGTCGTCGCTGGCCCCGGTTTGGATGTGGCTCGGGCGCGAAGGCTGTCCCGACGAGGTCCGTGCATTCGAGGCCGCTCTGGCGGCTTCGCAGGAGTCCGGCGACGCGCCCGGCATCGAACTCGCGATCCGCAATGTTCAAATTGCCGCCTCCGAGGCGATTGCGAATGTCACGGGCGCGCTCTCCGGCGGCGAGCGTCAGCGCGCGCTGGGACGTCTCGGCGCGCCGAGCGTGGTGGAAGACATCGCGCCGATCGGCGCGGTGCTCAGCGCCCGCGATGCGCTGGAAAAACTGAACCACCGCTTGCCCGGCCAGTTCCGGGTGTTCGACGACTCCCAGATCAGGTCGGTGATCGGATCGTTCAACGTGCCTTCGCTGCAAAAGCCGCAGATCCTGCCGTTCGCTCTGGCGCTGGTCATGCAGCGGCTGACCGCGACGTGGCAGATCGTTCGCCTCGGCATCACGGTGGCCGGTTCCGACGATGAAATCCGCGTGGCCGGCACCGCCTACGGTGTCACGGTGACGATGGCGATTTTCGATCTGTCGCGGCTGGCAGCGGAGCTTCGCACCGACATCAAGCGCGGCCAGTTCAAGAACACCTCGAACCACCTCAAGACTCTGCATGACGGCGTGCGCGGGCTGCGGACCGAACTCGATCTGCGCAGCGAGTCGACATGGGGCCGCCAGCTGGCGTCGATCCGGGCGGAGATTTCGAACGCGCTGCAATCAGAGATCGACAGCGTGCCGGGCCGGGTGCGGCGGCTGTTGCGGCAGGGGCCGGACAAGGACGTCACGGCCAACAACAAGATCGATCCGGAAGATATCGAGGAGACGGCGGCGCTGATCGATTTCGTCGCGGTCTGCCGGACCTACGCCAGCGAACTGGCGATCAACGAGGTGTCGCTGCGCGCCTTTACCGAGTTGCAGCAATATGTCGAGAAAGCCACCGAGACGCTGGTGGAATCGCTGCGCACAACCAATCCGACAGTGCGCGCCTTCCGCAAGATGCAGATGCAGGCCGCGATCCGGTTCTGCGACGTGCTGTTCGGCCCCGACTACGCCACCCTGATGAGGAAGGCCGCCGAAATGGCGCGCCCGGCGGAGCCAAAACCCTCGCGCGCGGGTTGATTCAGCGCAAAGCGTTTTCCGCCATTTCAACTAACATCCTGAAAGCGGGTTTGGCCACGAAACAGCGCCAATTCCGCGCGAAAATGCCCTGAAATCGCTGCCGGAAATGTCAATTGCCCCCCCCGCCAGCCTTGGTGTAACCCGGCGCGGTGTCGCTGGCCTACGGCCGGGCCGATTTTGCCGGAACTTTGTTGCGGAACCCTTTTGAATGACGCTCTGGTTCGTGTTCGCGCTGATGACTGCCGCAGCCGTGTTTGCCGTGCTGTGGCCGCTGGGCCGTGGCACCAGGCCGTCGCGCGAGGGCAGCGAAACGGTGGTTTACAAGGATCAACTCGCGGAAGTTCAGCGCGACGCGGCATCGGGCCTGATTGGCGCGGTGGAGGCGGGCGCCGCCCGCGTCGAGATCAGCCGGCGGCTGCTCGCGGCCTCCGACGCCGAGACCAGGGCGACGCTGTCTCCGAACGTGACGTTCCGCCGCGCGGTCGCGGTGCTTGCGCTGGTCGGGCTGCCTTCGATGGCGGTGGCCTTCTATGCGCAATACGGATCGCCCTCCCTCGGCGATTTCCCGCTCGCGGCCCGCATCCAGGCGCCTGCTGCCACCGCGTCGATGGACAAGCTGGTGGCGCAGGTCGAAACCCATCTCGAAAAAAACCCCACCGATGGCCGTGGCTGGGATGTGCTGGCGCCGGTGCTGGTGAAGCTCGACCGCTTCAGCGATGCCGCGCGCGCCTATCGCAACGCCATCACATATAGCGGCGACACGGCGACGCGCCGCGCCGATCTCGGCGAAGCAATTGCTGCTGCAAATGGCGGCGTCGTCACGTCGGAGGCGAAGTCCGAATTCGAGCGCGCCATTGCACTCGATCCCAATGAAGTGAAGGCGCGTTATTTCGTCGGCCTCGCGGCGGAACAGGACGGCCGCAATGCGGATGCCGCCAATATCTGGCGCGCGATGCTGGCATCCGCGCCGGCCGATGCGCCCTGGCGTCCGCTGGTGCAGAGCGCGCTGATGCGCGTCGGCGTCGTCGCGCCGAAATTGTCGGATGAGGATGTCGCGGCCGCCAAAAGCATGACGGAGGGCGACCGCAACGACATGATCCGAGGCATGGTGGACCGGCTCGCGACGCGCCTGAAGGAGAATGGCGACGATCTCGAGGGCTGGTTGCGGCTGGTGCGGGCCTATATGGTTCT
>JAZKGC010000111.1:0-1198 GCA_040386115.1 Pseudomonadota bacterium | reverse complement strand
CGATTGACGTTGATCGGTGGAGCGCTTGCCGTGCTCGCGATCGCGGCCGGGCTCGTGCTCAATGCGCTGCGTGATTCCATTGTGTTCTTCTCGACGCCGGCAACCGTTGCCGAAAAGAACATTCAGCCGGGCCAGCGTTTTCGTCTCGGCGGCCTGGTGCGCGAGGGATCGCTGGTGCGCGGCGCGCAGCTCAATGTGAAGTTCGACGTCACCGACGGCAACGCGACGCTGCCGGTGACCTATCAGGGTATTTTGCCTGATCTGTTCCGCGAAGGGCAGGGTATCATCTCCGAGGGCGCACTCGACGCCAGCGGCGTGTTCAAGGCCGATACCGTTTTGGCCAAGCACGACGAAACCTACATGCCGAAGGCTGTCGCGGATGAATTGAAGAAACAGGGTCACTGGAAGGACGACTACGAAAAGAAGCCGCCGGGCGTGCAGGGTTCAGCCTCGCAGGGAGTTCAGAAATGATCGCCGAGGCGGGACATTACGCGCTGGTGCTGGCGCTGGCCCTGGCGCTGATCCAGTCGGTGGTGCCTGTGATCGGCGCAAAGCTCCGCGATCCGGCGCTGATGAATGTCGCGCGATCCGCAGCACTGGCGCAGTTCGCATTTGCGGCGGTGTCATTCGGCGCGCTGACGTATCTCTACATGGCGTCGGATTTCTCCGTCATGAACGTGTACGAGAATTCGCATTCGCTGAAGCCGTTTGTTTACAAGATCACCGGCGTGTGGGGAAACCACGAAGGCTCGATGCTGCTGTGGGTGCTGATCCTCGCGCTCTTCGGCGCACTGGTCGCGGCATTCGGAAATAACCTGCCGCGCTCGCTGCGCGCGCTCGTGCTTGCGGTGCAGGCATGGATCGGCGCGGCGTTCTATCTTTTCATTCTCGCCACTTCGAATCCGTTCCTGCGCATCGCCAATCCGCCGATCGAGGGCCGCGATCTCAACCCTGTGCTGCAGGACATCGGGCTCGCGATCCATCCGCCGCTGCTGTATCTCGGTTATGTCGGATTCTCGATTTCGTTTTCGTTTGCAGTGGCGGCATTGATCGAAGGCCGCATCGATGCGGCGTGGGCGCGGTGGGTCAGGCCGTGGACGCTGATGGCGTGGATATTCCTCACGCTCGGCATCGCGATGGGATCGTACTGGGCCTATTACGAACTCGGCTGGGGCGGCTGGTGGTTCTGGGATCCGGT
>JAZKGC010000110.1:4969-8271 GCA_040386115.1 Pseudomonadota bacterium | reverse complement strand
GCGCCGTAATCAATTGAAGGTTGTTCTTCACGCGATGCTGCAACTCGCGCATCAGCGTGTCACGGTCGCGGATCTGCGTTTCATATTGCTCGAGCTGCGCGCGCTCGCGGCCGCCGATATCGACCAGCGCCGCAATCCGGAAATTTTCCACGCCGTCATCGCTTTCTATGACAGAAGCATAGGCCTGGACGATGACAATCCTGTCGGCAGCCTCAATCGGCCGGAACACGCCGAGGAAGTCTTCGCCCTCCGCGATCGCCTGGCCCAGAGTCTGGAGTGGATCATCCTCATTCTGAAAGACGTCGAGGACGGACCACGGTTTGCCCTCGACATGCACCGCCGCCAGCGCGGTTACGGTCTCGAAGGCGGCGTTGGCATAAGCGATATACTGACCTTTATCGGAGCCGCGCGATACCGCTACTGCCACAGGAACGCTGTCGAGCAGGTGCTTGTACCTGTCGTTCTCGATGGCGCGAACCAGCGAGGGCGAACTTAGAAACTGATCGACCTGTTCCGGGGGCGTTGTGCCGTCATTAGCGCTCATCGGGGGAACATGACCACATCAAGAAGCGAAAGCAATTCAAAAACAAGCGTCTCAAAACGCATCGTCAGGACTGCGCTTTAGGCTTGTTTTTGGTTCCATCGAGATACTTGTCCTCGTAAGCAATCGACCAATCGATCAGACTGCGCCACAGTTTTTCGGCAAGGTCCGGCGGCATGCCGGCATTCTCAGCTTCCAGGCGCACATTGGCGACAACACCCTCGATGCGTTCCGGGATAGCGGCGGGGAGACTGTCACGCGCCTTTACGGCAATCACCTCGTCCAGGCATCTGACCCGTTCGGCAAGCAAGGACACGATGTCGCGGTCGATCCGGTCGATGACCGTTCGCAGATCCGCGAGGTTTTGCTGCCCGGATGGCATCAAACCCACCACTTTCCCGCGGTGAAATGCCCGGCAGATTGCTCGATCACTTCGCCCAGAGAGAACAGCGTCTCCTCGTCGAAAGGCCGGCCGATCAGTTGCAGGCCGAGCGGAAGACCTTGGGCGTCAAGACCTGCGGGAACGGCGATGCCCGGCAATCCCGCCATGTTCACGGTCACGGTGAAAATGTCATTCAGGTACATCTCGATCGGATCGGCCTGGCCCTTCTCGCCGATGCCGAAGGCCGCCGACGGCGTTGCAGGCGTCAGAATGGCGTTCACGCCCTTGGCGAAACACTCCTCGAAATCCTTCTTGATGAGCGTGCGGACCTTCTGCGCGCGCAGATAGTACGCATCGTAATAGCCCGCCGAGAGCACATAGGTGCCGATCATGATGCGGCGGCGGACTTCCGGTCCAAAACCTTCAGCGCGGGTGTTCTCGTACATCTCCGAGATGTTCTTGCCGTTGACGCGCGCGCCGTAACGTACGCCGTCGTAACGCGCGAGGTTGCTTGAGGCCTCGGCGGGTGCGACGACATAGTAAGCCGGGAGCGCGTATTTGGTGTGCGGCAGCGACACCTCGACGAGCTCGGCGCCTGCGGCCTTGAGCCATTCGGCACCCTGCGTCCACAGCTTCTCGATTTCGTCGGACATGCCGTCGATGCGATATTCCTTCGGAATGCCGATCTTCATGCCCTTCACGGACTTGCCGATGGCGGCCTCGTAGTCCGGCACCGCGCGGTCCACCGACGTGGTGTCCTTCGGATCGTGACCGGCCATCGAGCGCATCAGGATTGAGGTGTCGCGCACCGTGCGCGCGAACGGTCCCGCCTGATCTAGCGACGATGCGAACGCTACGATACCCCAGCGCGAACATCGGCCATAGGTCGGCTTGATGCCGACGATGCCGGTGAATGCCGCAGGCTGGCGGATCGAGCCGCCGGTATCGGTGCCGGTCGCACCGAGACAGAGATTGGCCGCGACCGCCGACGCCGAACCGCCGGACGAGCCACCGGGAACCAGTTTCGTGTCCGAACCCTCGCGCCGCCACGGATTGACCACCGGCCCGAAAGCCGACGTCTCGTTCGACGAGCCCATCGCGAATTCATCGTTGTTAAGTTTGCCGAGCATCACCGCGCCGTCGCGCCAGAGTTGCGACGTTACGGTGGATTCGTAAGGCGGGATGAAATTGCCGAGAATCTTCGAGCATGCGGTAGTGCGAACGCCAGTCGTGGCAAACAGATCCTTGATGCCAAGCGGAATCCCCGCAAGCGGCCCGGCTTCACCGCTGGCGATGGCCGCATCCGCTGCGCGCGCCTGCGCCCGCGCCTGCTCCGGTGTCTCCATGACATAGGCGTTCAGCGCGCGCGCTTTTTCGATCGCGGTCAGATGCGCGTCGGTCAGTTCCAGCGCCGTGAAAGATTTCTGCTTAAGACCCTCGCGGGCGTCGGCTAGCGTCAGTGAAGTCAGATCAGTCATTCGTCAATCGAATCGCATTTGAAGGGAGATTTATTCCGGAATTTTTCGGCGTCGGATTTTTGCAGGTCATCGAGCAGCATATCCATCGCCTTGTCGGGGTCTGGTTCCTTGCCTGCGCGCTCCAGCGCGTCGAGATACTCAAGGTATTTCGCGTAGGAATTCTGGTCCTCGCATAACAGGCACATGGCATTTGCCTTTCAAATCACTCGACGACCTTCGGCACCATGAAGAAATGGTCGTCGGTCGCGGGCGCATTGGCGAGAACCTTGTCCGGAATCTCGCCGTCGGTGACGATATCAGGGCGCTTCTTCATCGCCATCGGCATCACCGACGTCATCGGCTCGACGCCGTCGATATCGACCTCGGACAACTGCTCCACGAACGCCAGCATCGCATTCAGTTCGCCTTGCAGATGTGACACTTCGTCATCCTTCACGGCGATACGCGCAAGGTGCGCGATCCGGCGGACGGTGGAGGCATCGACTGACATATTCTGGAGACTCCGGGGCGGCTCTGTTCAGCCCGCCCTATAGAGCATTTCGGCGCGGATCGCCAACGGCAAATACGCCGGATGCAATCCGCGCGAACAAATTAGCGAAATAAGTTCAATGGCTTGCGGATGCCGCTGCCAAAGTTCAGGGCCAGAGCGCCCGAAGCCTCACTTCGTCCAGGGAGCGGCATTCTGCATAGTTTGGAACGGAGAGACATTGTCCTCGGCAAACAGCGTGACGATGCAGTAAATCTGCCCGATGCCCTCACCCGCCGTCGCGAAAGGCAGCAGCAGGCGCTCGTAGTTCACCACCGCGCCGTCGTCATCGCGAACCGGCGTCGAATTGAACGCCGGTATCCGGCGCTCCACGACATCGCGATAAGTCCGCAGCCCGCGCTCGCGCACCGCCGG
>JAZKGC010000110.1:0-4869 GCA_040386115.1 Pseudomonadota bacterium | reverse complement strand
AACAATCCGTGCTCCGGTTTATTCCGCAAGCTGCCGCAGCCGTTTGAGACCTTCACTCGCCAGCATGCGGGTCAGGTCGGCTGCGCCCATATCACGCCCCAAGGCAACGGATTGTCCCGCCCAAAGATTGGTGAAATCGACCCTGCCGAGCTTCTCCGCTGCGGTTTTCAACGGCAGAAGGGCCGTTGCGGCATGCGGAAACGCGGGTGCATCGGGCGACACTGGCCCGACCTCGCGCATGAGGCGGTTGGCGACGCCCCGCGCCGGACGTCCGGTCATGACATTGGTGATGACGGTAGACTCGTCGGTTGCCTCGGTCAGCGCAGCGCGACCTCCCGCGCTGACTTTCGACTCGGACGTGCGCAAATAAGCCGTTCCGATCTGGACACCCGCTGCACCCAGCGCGAATGCCGCTGCAATCCCGCGTCCATCGGCGATGCCGCCCGCCGCAATCACCGGCACCCGCACGGCGTCCACCACCTGCGGCACCAGCGCGAACGTGCCCGGCTGCGACGCGATGCTATCGGTCAGAAACATTCCGCGATGGCCGCCCGCTTCGGCACCCTGTGCGATGATCGCATCGGCACCATTTTGCTCCAGCCAGACGGCTTCCTTCACGATGGTCGCGGACGCAATCACGATGCAGCCCGCCGCCTTGACGCGTTTCAGCAGCGCCTGATCCGGCAGCCCGAAATGGAAGCTGACGACCTCCGGCTTCAACTCCTCGACCAGTTCGCACATCTCCGGGCCAAACGGCGCGCGATTGGCGGCCTGGACGACCGCGTTGGGATCAAGTCCCAGTTCTTTATAATAATCCTCCAGCCGCTTGCGCCATCCCGCCTCGCGCGCCGGGTCGGCATCGAGCGCCGTGTGGCAGAAGAAATTCATGTTGACCGGCGCAGTGACGCGCTGGCGCACAATGTTGATCTGCTCGCGGGCTTTATCGACCGAGATCATCGCGCATGGCAGTGACGCCAGAGCGCCTCCCTGCGCCGCGCCGATCATCACGTCCGCATCCTGAACGGCGACCATGGGCGCCTGCACGATGGGGACTTCAATCTTGAAAAGATCGAGCAGTCTGCGATTCGGCCACATGGAACGTCCTCATCAGGGAAAGCTTTTGCGCTGCGGTCTTCTGGCAAATCCCGACGCCCACGACAATGCCGCCTTTGAGACTATCTGATGTGCTACCGCCGTCGGCGAAAGGGTGATGCATGGCAAGAAGCCCTTCACTCGGCTGCTTTGCATAGCTGCTGCCCCGCGTGGTATGCGGAATCATGCCCGCACACATCTTACCGCTGATCGAGGCCGCTGCGCACTGGCCCGCACGAAGAGCCCTGATCGGGCTGGACCTTGGCACCAAGACCATTGGCGTGGCGGTGTCCGATCCGGATCGCAAGCTCGCCACCGGCGTGGAGACGATCCAGCGCAAGACCTTTACTGTCGATGCCGCGCGGCTGCTGGCGCTTGCCAACGAACGCAGCGTTGCGGGCTTCATCCTGGGCCTGCCGATCAACATGGATGGCAGCGAAGGACCGCGCGCGCAATCCACGCGGGCATTCGCGCGCAACTTCGCCAAGCTCACCCCTTTTGCCATCGGCCTGTGGGACGAGCGGCTGTCCACGGTCGCCGTGGAGCGCGAACTGATAGATATGGACATGAGCCGCGCCAAGCGGGCGAAAGTGATCGACGAGCATGCGGCGATCTTCATTCTGCAAGGCGCGCTCGATCGGCTCGCCGTGCTGAACCGCGCTGCCGGAGAGACCTGAACAATGCTGCTCGTCGCCGCTGCTCTTTTGCCGGTGTTTCTTCTGATTGTGCTGGGATTCATTTTTCGCCGTGTCCTTATGAAGGAGGACGCGCACTGGCTCGGGATCGAACAGCTTGTCTATTACGTCTTGTTCCCGGCGTTGCTGATCCAGACCTTGTCCCGCGCCAAACTTTCAAGCGTCCCTGTCGCGGAAATCGGTGGCGCACTGCTGATCTCGGTGCTGCTGATGGCCGCCCTGTGTCTGGCGCTGCGGCCGGTCATCGAAAGGCGGCTAGGCGTGAACGGGCCGGCGTTCACGTCGATCTTTCAATGCTCGTGCCGCTGGCAGACTTACGTGGCGCTGGCAGTGGCCGGAAATCTTTATGGCGATGTCGGACTCACTCTCGCCTCGGTGGCAATGGTGGCGATGATTCCCATCCTCAACATCATGTCCGTCTGGGTTCTGGCGCACTATGCAGCCCCCACGCGCCTATCCTGGCCGCGCATCCTGCTGACGATCGCCAAAAATCCGTTTATCTGGGCATGCGCCATCGGTCTGGCGGTAAACCTGTCGGGTCTCGCCCTTCCAACCTTCGTCATCGATCTGATGGATGCTCTCGGGCGATCATCTCTGGCGCTCGGACTGCTCGTGGTCGGCGCAGGGTTGCAGCTCAAGGGCTTGTTCCATCCGCGTGCGCCGGCGCTGCTGTCATGCGCGCTGAAGCTGATCCTGATGCCGATTTTCGCCATCGCGCTCGGCCTGGCTTTCAATCTGTCGGGGGCCAATCTCGTGATCGTTGCCTGCTGCGCCTCGGTGCCCACCGCCTCCAGCGCTTACCTGCTGGCGCGGCAGATGGGCGGCGACGCACCATTGGTGGCGGAAATCCTGACGCTGCAGACTGCACTGGCCGTCATCACGATGCCGATCATCATCACGCTGGTGACCTAGCTCGCGCCAGGCACCTACGAATGGCTCGCAAGCCAGAATGTCTGGATTGTCGCCGCCAGATTGTTAACGCCATGAACCGCAACCGGCAGCCATGTCGAGTTGCTGCGGTAGCGCAGATATCCCAGCAGCAGCCCGATGGAAAACACCTGAATCAGAAAAAACCAGTCGTATTGCAGGTGCATCGCCGTCCACACCGCCGATGACAGAATGATCGCGCCGACCGGCCGTAGGAACGATTCCGACCAGCCGCGATAGAGGAACCCGCGCACGAACAGTTCCTCGGTGATGGGCGCCGCCACGCAGAATGCAATCACCAGAAGCCACAACAGACCATCGGCCCGCGCCGTTTTCAGCACATCCACCATGAACCCGGGTGACTGATCGCGGCCCGCCCAGGTGGTGACCAGCGACCAGAAGACCAGCAGAACGGCCAGACCCGCCAGGCCTGTCGCAAAAGCTGTCCATGTCGTCGCGCGCAGCGCGAGGTAATCCGCGAACGGCGTGCGCGACAGCCGCGTTGCGATCCACAGCGCCGCCAGCACCGCAGGCAATCCCATGATGACCGACAGCGAGATCGTCGTGCCGCTCGATACGATGCTCGTGAAGGTCGTCAGATCGAGCGCCGCATCGCCGCGCGCGAGAAAATAGGCCAGCACCACCACCTGCCCGAAGAACATCGCGGCGAATGCCAACAATCCCCACAGGCTTGTGCCGATAAATTTCCAGATGCGCGGTGGTCGCAGAATCTTGACGGGCGGAACAGAAATGTCCGGATTCACGGAATCATCAACAGCATTCATGCCGGCAGCTTACGCCGGAATGTCTCGGATTTCACGCAGGCGGTTTCGCACGGTAAAAACGTGGATGCCTGAACTCCTCCTGTTTACCCTGTAGGGTCACAGGTTGGGGAGAGTTGCCTGGGGCAGGGAAAACAGCCTTGCCCCCCTAACCAACTCTGCCTATAGCTCTTGCTTTAATGACCCTTGCATCGAAATCGTCTTTTGTCCTCGGGCACCGGCATCTGCTGGGCATCGAAGGCCTTTCTGCGGCCGATATCACCGGCCTTTTGGACCTCTCCGAAGAGTTTGTCGAACTCAACCGGCAGGTTGACAAGAAGCGCACCAACTTAAGGGGGCGCACGCAGGTCAACCTGTTCTTCGAGGCCTCGACGCGCACCCAATCCTCGTTCGAGATCGCGGGCAAGCGGCTGGGCGCGGACGTGATGAACATGTCGGTCGCCTCCTCCTCGATCCGCAAGGGCGAGACCCTGATGGACACGGCGGTGACGCTGAACGCCATGCATCCGGATATTCTGGTGGTGCGTCATCATGCGTCCGGCGCAGTGGAACTGCTCGCGCAGAAAGTCGATGGCTCCGTCATCAACGCGGGCGATGGCGCGCATGAACATCCCACCCAGGCGCTGCTCGACGCGCTGACCATCCGCCGCAACAAGGGCCGCCTCGAAGGACTGCTGGTGGCCATTTGCGGTGACGTCCTGCATTCGCGCGTCGCGCGCTCCAACATCATTTTGCTCAACGCGATGGGCGCGCGCGTCCGCGTGGTCGCACCCTCCACGCTGCTGCCGCCGGGCATCGAGCGCATGGGCGTCGAGGTTGCTCGCGATATGCGCGCAGGATTAGAGGGCGCGGACATCGTGATGATGCTGCGGCTGCAACGCGAGCGCATGAACGGCTCGTTCGTGCCGTCAAGCCAGGAATACTTCCACTATTACGGCCTTGACCAGAAGAAGCTCGCCTACGCGAAACCCGACGCGCTGGTGATGCATCCGGGGCCGATGAATCGTGGCGTCGAGATTGACTCCATCGTGGCGGACGGCGCGCAGTCGCTGATCCGCGAACAGGTCGAAATGGGAGTGGCGGTTCGCATGGCGGTGCTTGAAGCGCTCGCCCGCAACCTGCCGAACGCGTGATATCATGTTGACTGACCGCCGCCCGATCCTGCTCGCCAACGCCCGCCTGATCGATCCCTCGCGCGATCTCGACATCACCGGCGACGTGCTGATCGCCGACGGCGTGATCCGCGACGCGCGGCGCGGCATCGGTGCCGCAGGCGTGCCCGAAGGCACAGACATTATTAATTGTGCGGGCAAGGTCGTCGCCCCCGGTCTGGTCGATATGCGCGCCTTCGTCGGCGAACCCGGTGCCAGCCA
>JAZKGC010000109.1:0-18869 GCA_040386115.1 Pseudomonadota bacterium | reverse complement strand
CCGGGCCCACCAGTACAATCAGGCGCGCGCCGGGACGCTGATCTCACCGCGTGACGTGCGCCGATACTGCCAGCCAGTGTCCGTCGCGCTTCGCCCACACGTCGGTGTATCGCCCAGTGCCGGCACTGCCGTCCGGCATGACGTAGCTGGTCCGCGCGTGGATGATCGCGAAATCGCCCATGATGCGGATTAGCACATCTTCCGCCTGAAGATTTCTGATCGTGACGGGAATTGCCGTCTGTTTCAGAAATCCTGCGCGGCCGATCAGCGAACGGTCGGGATTCGAGCAATAGAAGTCTTTCGCGAGAATTTCGTCGAAACGCCGGACGTCGGAATTTTGCACCGAAGCGATGTAGTCGCGGTTGAGGGCGACCAGCGCGTCGTGATCGGATGTCACTTTCATGTCCATCGCTTGGTCCTCCGGCAGGTTGGAAAGGGCGATGACATCGTATCCCCATTGCAGTGGACAGCAAGGCGCGTTCGCGGCGGTGCCGCGTTGCAATAAGAGTTGGCACGCTTTGCTCAATCGGTTCTGGTCACGTATGTCTTATGCCGCAGTCGGCGCGTGCCGGCGTCAGTCTGGAAACAGGATACGGGATCGATCGATGGACTTCGCACCAACCGCCCAGCAGGAGTCCATTCAAGATGCGATCCTGAAAATCTGCGGTCAGTTTGACGACACTTATTGGTTGACCAAAGATCGCGACGGCGGCTTCCCGCACGAGTTCTACGATGCGATGGCCAAGGCAGGATGGCTCGGCATCTGCATTCCCGGGGCGTTCGGCGGGTCGGGCCTCGGCATTGTCGAAGCCGCGATCATGATGCGCGCGATCTCGGAAGCGGGCGGGGGCATGTCCGCGGCGTCGGCGATCCACATGAACGTGTTCGGGCTCAATCCCGTGGTGGTGTTCGGCAATGACGAGCAGCGCGCGCGGATGCTGCCGGGCATTGTCGAGGGCCGCGAAAAGGCGTGCTTCGGGGTGACAGAGCCCAACACCGGGCTCAACACCACGCAGTTGAAAACGCGCGCTGTGCGCAAGGGCGACAAGTATGTCGTCAACGGCCAGAAAGTCTGGATTTCAACCGCGCAGGTTGCGCACAAGATTCTCCTGCTCGCGCGGACTACGCCGCTGGAAGAAGTCAAAAATCCGACCCACGGTCTGAGTCTGTTCTACGCGGATTTTAACCGGGAACAGATCGCGGTGCATGAAATCGAGAAGATGGGCCGCAAGGCGGTGGATTCCAACGAACTCTTTATTTCGGATTTTGAAATCCCGGTGGAAGACCGCATTGGCGAGGAAGGGCGCGGATTCGAGTACATTCTTCACGGCATGAATCCCGAGCGGGTTCTGATTGCGGCGGAAGCCGTCGGGCTTGGCAAGCTCGCGCTGTCGCGCGCGGCGGCTTATGCGAAGCAGCGCATCGTGTTCAATCGCCCCATCGGGCAGAACCAGGCGATCCAGCACCCGCTGGCGAAGAACTGGATGGAGCTCGAGGCGGCGTGGCTGATGACGCTGTCGGCAGCGTGGCAATACGATCAGGGCTTGCCTTGCGGGCCTGCGGCGAATGCGGCGAAGTATCTCGCCGGAGAGGCCGGCTTTCACGCCTGCGAACAGGCGGTGATGACCCACGGCGGATTCGGTTACGCCAAGGAATATCATGTGGAGCGCTATCTGCGCGAAGTGATGATCCCGCGCATCGCGCCGATCAGCCCGCAGCTTATTCTCAGCTTCATCGGCGAGAAAGTTCTGGGATTGCCAAAATCTTACTAACCAGGTCTTGTTGTGAAGAGCTCAAGAAAAAGACCGGCCTCGAAGGACCGGCCTTTTCATCGCCACACAGCTACGTGCAGTTGATCGAAGCGATCAAAGTTTCTTGTTCGCCAGTTCGGCGGCCTTGTTCACCGCATCCTTGGTGGCTTCTTTCGCCTCACCGAGAGCCTGCTGGCCGTGGCCCTTGGCTTCCTGAATGGCGCCTTCACCTTTCAGTTTGTCGGAACCGGTGGCCTCGCCGATGCCCTGCTTGGCCTTGCCAATGGCTTCGTTCGCAGCGCCTTTGATTTTGTCGGTTGTACCGCTCATGACAAGCTCCTTTGATTGTGAGTTCACAGTACCAACGGCGAAGTTGACGAGATGTTCCACATCTGGTGATTTGCACCGGAATGGAACACCGCGTCCGTGACGCCAACAAACAAGAGACCAAAACATGTCGCACGATCATCCTCCGCACGATCACTCTCACGATCACGACCATTCACATGATCATGATCGCTGGAAACATGACGGCGTTCGCGTTATCCCGGGCAATCAGCTCGATCCGAATGTGCCGTCAACTGCGGGCATGGATCGCAAGGCTGCTATCAATTTCGCGCGCGTCGGTGCGCAGAAGCTCTGGGCCGGCACCGTGACGATCAAGCCCGATGCGAAAACCGGCGCGCATCATCACGGACATCTCGAGAGCATCATCTATGTCGTGCGCGGCAAGGCGCGCATGCGCTGGGGCGAGCATTTGCAATTCACAGCAGAGGCCGGCCCCGGCGATTTCATTTTCATTCCGCCCTACGTGCCGCATCAGGAGATCAACGCCAGTCGGGACGAGGTTCTGGAATGTGTGCTGGTGCGCAGCGACGGCCAGGCCGTGGCCATCAATCTCGATATCGAGCCGGTGGAGAAGCCGGAGACCGTGTTGTGGGTCGATCCGATCCATCGCGACCCGGCCGAGACGAAATAATTACAGTCAAAAAGAGGGCCGCACCGCGTGAAACGGAATCCGCCTTCGCAAGCAGGGTGTTGCACTGCGTCAAATTGACTACTGACGATTATTGACAATCGTCAGTCGTTGTAGGATGTTGCCTCGACATAGCGATCGAGGACATCCTGATGCGCGATCTTTCATTTTTTACACGTAATAACAATGTATTAGGTGTAGTCACCCTGGTGGCGACAGCGCTTTTGCTCGGTGCGTGCAGCAAGAAGCCGGCCGAAGAAAGCGAAAAGGGGCGGCCCGTTCTGGTCTCCGCAGTCCATTACGCACCCCAGTCTCCAGAACGGAGCTTCGTCGGCACGATCCGGCCAAGGGTCGAAACCGACATGGGTTTTCGCGTTCCGGGCAAGGTTGCCAAGCGGCTCGTGGAAGTCGGCCAGACCGTCGATATCGGCCAACCGCTGGCCACCCTCGATGAAGTCGATCTGAAATTGCAGGCCGAGCAGGCCGAGGCCGAATTCCGTGCCGCGACCGGCGTGCTGGTGCAGGCCAGTGCGGCCGAAGGCCGATCAAAGGAACTGCGCACAAAGGGCTGGTCCACCGAAGCACAGATGGATCAGGCGAGAGCTGCGGCGGACGAAGCCCGCGCGCGCCTCAATCGCGCCGAGCGATCAGTCGAGCTTACAAAGAACAGCTTGTCTTATGCCAATCTGGTTGCGGACACGCGCGGCGTCATCACCGCGACGCTGATCGAGCCGGGGCAGGTGGTCGCCTCCGGGCAGACCGCAATTCGCGTGGCCCGTTCCGCCGAGAAGGAAGCCGTGGTGGCCGTACCGGAGACATTGGTGAACTTTGCGAGAAGCGGCGAGGCCAGCGTCACGCTGTGGTCGGAGCCCGGCAAGAAGTACACCGCGAAGCTGCGCGAACTGGCCCCCGCCGCCGACGCTGCGACCCGCACTTATCTGGCAAAGTTCTCTTTGCCCGGCGCGGACGACACGGTCTCGCTTGGCATGACGGCCACTCTCACGCTTGCTGACCCCGCGAGCGAGCGCGTTGCGCGCGTGCCGCTGTCGGCGCTGTTCAGCCAGGGTAATGGACCTTCGCTTTACGTGGCGGACGTGAAAACCGGCGAAGTGTCGCTGAGGCCGGTGACGGTAAAAGCCTACGAGACCCGCGACGTCATCATCACCGGCGGCGTCGAGGAAGGCGCCAGCGTGGTGGTACTCGGCGTGCAGAAACTCGATCCAGCGCAAAAGGTGCGGGTCGTGTCGTCGTTGTCGTTCTAATTCCGGGAGAGATCGATGAAGCGATTCAATCTCTCCGCCTGGGCAGTCGCGCACCCGACGCTAATCCTGTTCTTCATCGTGATGCTCGGCATCGCAGGCTTCTTCTCATATGAGCGCCTCGGGCGCGCTGAAGATCCCTCGTTCACCATCAAGGTGGTGATCATCAGCGCGATCTGGCCGGGTGCGACCGCGACCGAGATGCAGGCGCAAGTCGCCGATCCGATCGAAAAGAAGCTTCAGGAATTGCCGTACTTCGACAAGGTGCAGACCTATACCAAGCCGTCCTTTACGGCGATGAACCTCACATTCAAGGACAGCACGCCTGCGAAGGACGTGCCGCAGCTGTTCTATCAACTGCGCAAGAAGCTCAACGACATCAGGGGCGATCTTCCGGCAAATCTCATTGGCCCAAACATCAATGACGAATTCGGCGATGTCGATTCCGTCCTTTACATGCTGACGGGGGATGGCGCGGATTACGCACAACTCAAGAAGGTCGCCGAAGGATTGCGGCAGCACCTCCTGAAGACGCCGGATGTCACCAAGGTCAATCTCTACGGTGCCCAGGACGAACGGATTTACGTCGAATTCTCGCATGCAAAACTGGCGACGCTCGGCATTACGACGCAAGCTCTGTTCGATTCGCTCGCCAAGCAGAATGCAGTGGTCCCGGCAGGTACGGTCGAAACCTCGTCGCAGCGCGTGCCGCTGCGCGTTACAGGTGCCTATGACGGCGTGAAGGCCGTCGCGGAAACGCCTGTGGAGGGCAACGGGCGGGTGTTCCGGCTTGGCGACATCGCTACTGTCACGCGCGGCTTCGTGGATCCGTCGGACTACATGGTGCGTCAGGAAGGCAAGCCCGCCATCGGCATCGGCATTGTCATGGCCAAGGGCGCCAACATTCTGGAGCTTGGCGACTCCATCAAGAAAGCCACCGCGCAATTCATGGCCGCTGTGCCGCAGGGCATGAACATCGAGCAGATCGCCGATCAGCCAAAAGTGGTCGAGCATGCAGTGAGCGAGTTTGTCAGTTCCTTCATTGAGGCGCTTGCTATCGTGCTGTTCGTGAGTTTCCTCGCGCTCGGCTGGCGCACCGGCATCGTGGTCGCGCTCTCTGTGCCGTTGGTGCTGGCCATTGTTTTCATCGTGATGAACGCAATGGGCATGGATCTGCATCGCATCACGCTCGGCGCGCTGATTATCGCGCTCGGGCTTCTGGTGGACGATGCGATCATCGCCGTCGAGATGATGGTGGTGAAGATGGAGCAGGGCTGGGACCGCGTGAAGGCTGCGTCCTTCGCGTGGGAATCCACCGCCTTCCCGATGTTGACCGGCACGCTGGTCACCGCCGTCGGCTTCTTGCCGATCGGCTTTGCGAATTCGTCCGTCGGTGAGTATGCCGGCGGCATCTTCTGGGTCGTCGCAATTGCGCTGGTCGCGTCGTGGTTCGTCGCGGTCATTTTCACGCCCTATATCGGCGTGATGCTGCTGCCGGATTTTACCAAGGGAAAACACAAGCACGATCCGCACGCGATTTACGAGACGCGGATGTATCGCGGCTTGCGCAGTGTCGTTCAGTGGTGCGTTCGCCGCCGCGGCACGGTGGTTCTGGCGACCCTTGGCGTTTTCGCACTTTCGATCGTGGGCTTCGGCTATGTACAGCAGCAGTTCTTTCCGCTGTCGGAGCGGCCCGAACTGTTCCTGCAATTGCGGATGCCGGAAGGCACGGCCTTCGGCGTCACGACCGACAGCGCCAAGAAAGCTGAAGCGCTGCTGAAGGACGACAAGGATATCGCGACCTACACCACGTATATCGGCAAGGGCTCGCCGCGGTTCTGGCTCGGCCTCAATCCGCAATTGCCCAACGAAGCGTTCGCCGAAATCGTGATCGTGTCCAAGGATGTCGATGCGCGCGAGCGCATCAAGGCGCGGCTCGAAAAGGCGGTCGCGGGCGGAGCGCTGTCGGAAGCGCGGGTGCGCGTCGATCGTTTCAATTTTGGTCCGCCGGTGGGTTTCCCGGTTCAGTTCCGCGTGGTCGGCCCCGACACCCAGACAGTGCGTGACATTGCTTACAAGGTTCGCGACGTGATGCGGACGAACGACAAGGCCGTCGATCCGCACCTCGACTGGAACGAGCAGACGCCTTATCTCAAGCTCGCGGTGGATCAGGACCGTGCCCGCGCGCTGGGATTGACGCCGCAGGACATCTCGCAATCGCTCGCCATGCTGATTTCGGGTGCGCAGGTGACAACATTGCGCGACGGCGTCGAGAAGGTCGGCGTCGTGGCCCGCGCCGTGCCGAGCGAACGGCTCGAGCTTGGCCGGGTCGGCGATCTGACGATTTATTCGCGGGGTGGCGTCGCCGTGCCGCTGTCGCAGATCGCCAAGATCGAATACGCCCATGAGGAGGCAATCCTCTGGCGGCGCAATCGCGACATGTCGATCACGGTGCGCGCCGACATCGTCGATGGCGTGCAGGCGCCGGACGTGACCAATGCGATCTGGCCGAAACTCGAGGGCATCCGCAACAGCCTTGAGCCCGCCTATCGTATTGAGATCGGTGGCGCGATCGAGGAGTCCGAAAAGGGCAATGCTTCGATCAACAAGCTTTTCCCGCTGATGGTGATCGGCATGCTGACGCTGCTGATGATCCAGTTGCAGAGTTTCTCCCGCCTGGTGCTGGTGTTCATGACGGCGCCGCTCGGCATCGTTGGCGCGTCGCTCGGCCTCAATATCGCCAACAGCCCGTTCGGCTTCGTCGCGCTGCTCGGTCTTATTGCGCTGGCCGGCATGATCATGCGCAATGCGGTGATTCTGGTCGATCAGATCGAAACCGACGTCGAGCATGGCCTGACCCGAGGGGAGGCTATCGTCGAAGCCACGGTGCGCCGCGCACGGCCGGTGGTTCTCACGGCGCTGGCCGCTATCCTCGCCATGGTCCCGTTGTCCCGCTCGGCGTTCTGGGGGCCGATGGCGATCACCATCATGGGTGGATTGTTCGTTGCAACCTTCCTGACCCTGCTGTTCCTCCCTAGCCTCTATGCGTTATGGTTCCGCAAGAGTCTCGGCGAGCGGGGCGAGGGCGAGGTCGCCAACCCGGCGATCGCGCAGCCCGGTCAACTCCGGCATGCGCCGCCGCTCGCCACCGCCGCTGAATAATTGAACCTTGGTACCCATGCTGCCATGACACTGCTTCACGACGATACCGAATCCAAAAAGAAGGCGTGCATTCTCGCAACGGCGGAGCGGCTGTTTCGCGACGTCGGCTATCTCAAAACCACGGTTGCCGACATCGCCAAGACGCTGAAAATGTCGCCGGCGAATATCTATCGCTTCTTCGATTCCAAGAAGGCTATCCATGAAGGCGTCGCCCGCCGGCTGATGAATGAGGTCGAGACCGAGGCGGAAGCCATCGCGGCCAAGACGACGCATCCAGCCGAACGGTTGCGCGAACTGCTGGCGACCGTCAGCCGCATGAACGCGGAGCGTTTTGTCGGCGACGCCAAGATCCACGAGATGGTCGCCATCGCGATGGAAGAAAGCTGGGACGTCTGCGAGGCTCATATTGAACGCATCACCGTCGCTATCGGGGCCGTCATCGCCGAGGGCGCGCAGTCCGGCATATTCAAGGTGACTGACATTGAACTGGCGGCAAAAAGCACTTGCACCGGCATGATCCGCTTTTTTCACCCACAGTTGATCGAGCAGTGTGCCGACAAGCCGGGGCCGTCCCTCGATCAAATGATAGACTTTATTCTCGCTTCGCTTACGTTGAGTGCACCCGAGCGGACCTCGGGCAAAACCAGCGCGGGCTAGCCTTCCTATGAATGACATCCACTATTACGAACCGTCGCAGGGTCACGGCCTTCGGCACGATCCCTTCAACGCCATAGTCGGTCCCCGGCCGATCGGCTGGATTTCGTCACATGACGCCAAGGGTCACGTTAATCTCGCGCCCTACAGCTTCTTCAATGCATTCTGCTACGTCCCGCCGATTATCGGCTTTTCCTCGACCGGCTGGAAAGACAGCGTTGCGAATATCCAGGAGACAAAAGAATTCACCTGGAATCTGGTGACCAAACACGTCGCCGAACAGATGAACATGACGTCCGCAAGCGTGCCGCATGAGACCGACGAATTCACCATTTCCGGGTTGACCAAGGTGCCTTCGCGCAAGGTTGCTGTGCCGCGGGTCGGCGAGAGCCTCGTCTCGTTCGAGTGCAAGCTGACGCAGATGATCCAGCTTCAGGGTGCCGACGGTGCCAAAGCTGATGCATGGGTGACGTTCGGCGAGGTCGTCGCTGTCCATATCGACAAGAGCCTGATCAGGGACGGCGTCTATCAGACGGCAGAGGCCTATCCGATCCTGCGCGCGGGCCGGATGGGTGATTATGTCCAGGTCCGGCCCGACATGATGTTCGAGATGGTTCGGCCGCGCTAAGGTTTGCGCCAAGTCTCGTCGATCTGTCCAATTGTTTATATTGCGTTTCTGGAACGTAATAGGAGCGTTCAGGTTATTGAAGGGCAACTGATTTTTCGCGTTTTCGCTTCAAATACGATGCGACATGGGACTCGGCTTTCTATGCTGAACCGCTAGTATTCACTCACGTGGCTGCATCGGACTTTGTGAATTCGGCAAAAGGATCGTCCCATGAGTTTTTCCCTCCGCCGCGATCTCATCACACGGCCAATCTACGCTTGGGCGCACAAGGCACTGCCGCCGATGTCCGACACCGAGCGCGAGGCGCTGGAAGCCGGCGATGTGTGGTGGGACGCGGACCTGTTCACCGGAAATCCCGACTGGTCGAAGCTGCTGGCGAACGCCCCGGCGACGTTGACCGAGGAGGAGACAGCATTTCTCAATGGGCCGGTCGAGCAGCTTTGCGAAATGGTCGATGAATGGAAGGTCAACTGGGAGTGGCGCGACCTGCCACCCGAGGTGTGGCAGTTCATCAAGCGCAACAAGTTCTTCGGCATGATTATCCCGAAGGAGTTCGGCGGACTCGGCTTCTCGCCTTACGCGCATTCTGAAGTGGTGCGGAAAATTTCATCGCGCTCGGTGACGGCGGCCGTCACGGTGATGGTCCCGAACTCTTTGGGACCGGGTGAACTTTTGATGCATTTCGGCACCAGGGAGCAGCAGGACAAATGGCTGCCGGGTCTTGCGGAAGGACGCGAGATTCCGTGCTTTGGTTTGACCAGCCCTGAGGCCGGCTCCGACGCTGCGTCGATGATCGATACCGGTGTGATCTGCAAGGGCACCTTCAACGGCAAGGAAACGCTCGGCCTGCGGCTGAACTGGCACAAGCGCTACATCACGCTCGGGCCGGTCGCCACGTTGCTTGGTCTGGCCTTCAAGGCCTACGATCCCGACCATCTGATCGGCAAGGATGAAGAACTTGGCATCACGGTCGCGCTGATCCCGACCGACCTGCCGGGCGTCACCATCGGCCATCGCCATCTGCCGGCGATGCAGGTTTTTCAGAACGGTCCCAACTGGGGCAAGGACGTTTTCATTCCGATGGATTTCATCATCGGAGGGCAGGAGCGCATCGGTCAGGGCTGGAAGATGCTGATGACGGCACTGGCGGCGGGCCGCGGCATATCGTTGCCGTCGCAGTCATCGGCGGGTGCCGCGTATTGCGCCCGCGCCACAGGTGCCTATGCGCGCATCCGCGAGCAATTCCATGTCCCGATCGGCAAATTCGAAGGCATCGAGGAGCCGCTCGCGCGCATCGCCGGCACGGCCTATCAGCTCGACGCCGCGCGGCGACTGACATGCGCGGCGCTGAATCAAGGCAAGCACCCGGCGGTGATTTCCGGCATCATGAAGCTGCATGCCACAGAGCGGCTGCGCATCGTCGTGGACGACGCGATGGACATTCACGGCGGCAAGGCCGTCATCGATGGCCCGCAGAATTACATGGGCAATCTATATCGCTCGGTGCCGGTCGCCATCACGGTGGAGGGCGCGAACATTCTCACGCGCAATCTTATCGTGTTCGGGCAGGGGTCGGTTCGCGCGCACCCATATTTGCTACAGGAAATGAACGCCATCGGCGAACCAGACCAGAAAAAGGGTCTTGCTGATTTCGACACCGCGTTCTGGAAGCATGTCGGCCACGCCATCACCAATGTCTTCCGCGCGTGGGGCCGCAGCTGGACCGGCGGCGCGTTTGCGCCGGCACCCGATGCAGGTGCGGCGACCGGCTATTACCGCCAGCTTTCGCGGTACTCGGCCGCGTTTGCGTTGTGCTCGGACATGGCGCTGCTCACGCTGGGCGGTGCGCTCAAGCGCAAGGAAATGCTGTCGGCGCGACTCGGCGATATTTTTTCCGAGTTGTATCTGCTTTCGGCGGCGCTGAAGCGCTGGGACGACGAGGGGCGTCAGGAGGCTGACTTTGCTGCCCTCGAATGGGTGATGGCGAACGGCATTCGCACCATCGAGAACAGGTTGGCCGAAGTGATGGCTAACATGCCAAACCGCTTTGTCGCAGTGATCCTGAAGTTTCTGATTCAGCCTCTCGGTGCCAATCCGCTCGGCCCATCGGACAATGTGGTGCATCGCTGCGCGCAATTGATCCTTGAACCCTCAGCGTCGCGCGAACGTCTGACGTCGGGACTTTATCAGCCCACCGATGACGGCCCGCTGGCGCGACTCGAGAAGGCGTTCCTTCTGGTGACCGCCAACGAGCCTATCGACAAGAAAATGCGCGCCGCTCATGTTCGCGACCGTGACGAGGCCGTGAAGAAGGGCGTCATCACTGCGGACGAGAGCGCAAAGCTCAAGGCGGCGCATGACGCCGTCGCTCTGGTGATCGAGGTCGATGATTTCGCGCCGGAAGTGCTGTCGCCGATCTACAGGAAGCAACCCGACATCAAACAGACCGGACCGGACCGGGCGGCAAGCTGATGGCGCGGCCGGTTTATATTATCGACGGCGCGCGGACGCCGTTTCTGAAAGCACAGGGGGGGCCGGGGCCGTTCACCCCGGTCGATCTCGCGGTTCAGGCGGGACGCCCCTTGCTGGCGCGGCAGCCGTTTGCGCCGTCCGCGTTCGATCAGGTCATTCTCGGCTGCGTCAACGTCATTGCGGATGAGATGAATCCCGCGCGCGTCGCGGCGTTAAGGCTGGGCATGGGCGAGCGCATGGTGGCGTTCACCGTTCAGATCAATTGCGGCTCCGGGATGCAGTCGATTGACACCGCTTACAGATATATCGAGGCTGGCAAGGCCGACATGATTTTGGCTGGCGGCTCAGAGGCTTTAAGTTACGCGCCGCTGGTGTTTCCGCAATCGGGCGTGCGATGGTTCGCAAAGTTCGCCACCGCCAAGGGACCGCTGGCGAAACTCGCCGCGTTCCTTAAAGCGCGTCCGGCGTATTTCAACCCTGTCATCGGGCTCGAACGCGGGCTGACCGATCCGATCACCGATCTCAACATGGGGCAGACAGCAGAAGCCGTCGCGCACCTGATGGGCGTGACGCGCGCCGACGCCGATGCATATTCCGTCGAAAGTCACCGGCGGCTGGCGCGCGCGCAGGAGCAGGGATTCCTGAAAGGCGAAATCGAGACCGCGTTCGCGCGGGATGGCAAATTCTATAATCACGACGACGGTGTGCGTCCGGACTCCTCATTGGACAAGCTCGCAAAGCTCAAGCCCGCCTTCGAGCGTCCGTGGGGTCAGGTGACGCCCGGCAATTCGTCGCAGATCACCGATGGCGCGTGCTGGACGATTTTGGCGTCCGAAGATGCGGTCAACAAACACGGCCTCAAGCCCAAGGCGATCATCGTCGATAGCCAGTGGGCGGGGCTCGATCCCGGCATCATGGGCTTTGGACCTGTGCTGTCCTCGACCGAACTTTTGAAGCGCAACAAGCTCAAGCTTCAGGATATCGATACCTGGGAAATCAACGAGGCGTTTGCCTCGCAATTGCTCGCCTGCCTCGCTGCGTGGAACGACGACAGGTTTTGCCGCGAGGTGCTGGGTCTCGATGGTGCGGCTGGTCTTATCGATCAGGAAAAGCTGAACGTGGATGGCGGTGCGATCAGCCTCGGCCATCCAGTTGGCACCAGCGGCAATCGCATCGTGCTGCATCTCGTCAACGCGATGAAACGATTGGGCACCAAGCGCGGCATCGCCACCGAATGCATCGGCGGCGGGCTTGGCGGCGCGATGCTGATCGAGACAGTATAGGGAACGGACATGGACTCACGAATCATGGACGCTCTCAAGGATCGCTTGCTCGAGCTTGGGCCGAAGCCCGCTGCTGGGCCTTACAAGAACTTCAAGCTGACGCGTGATGACGACGGGATCGCGTGGCTGCTGTTCGATCGCGAGGGTGCCAGTGCCAACACGCTTTCGGCAGGCGTACTGGAGGAATTCGAGACGGTGATCGCGGCGCTGGAGAGCGGGCGCCCGGCCGGACTGGTCATTCGTTCGGCGAAGACCTCCGGCTTTATTGCGGGTGCCGATGTCAACGAGTTTCGCGGCGTGTCCGATCCGCGTGAGGTGGAAACGCAGATGACCCGCGCCCATGCCGCCGTCGATCGGCTGGAGGCGCTGAAAATTCCCAGCGTTGCCGTGATCCACGGTTTTTGCCTTGGCGGCGGCCTTGAAATAGCGCTGGCCTGCAATACGCGCATCGCCATCGACAATGCGCGTTTTGGCTTTCCGGAAGTGATGCTCGGCCTGCATCCTGGCCTTGGCGGCACTGCGCGGTTTACGCATCTCGTCAGCCCGCTCGAAGCCATGACGATGATGCTGACCGGCAAGACCATCGACGCGCGCAAGGCGAAGTCGCTGGGTCTGGTGGATGCCGTGACGCAGGAGCGCCATGTTCGCGCCGCTGTGAAGGATGCAATCTTCGGGCGGTTGCGGCCGCACAAGCAGGGCTTGCTCGCGAAGGCGATGAATCTAGGCCCGGTGCGTGGCCTGCTGGCGAATCGAATGCGTGGGGAAGCCGCCAAGGCCGCGCCCAAGGCACACTACCCCGCGCCATATGCCTTGGTCGAGTTGTGGGAAAAGCACGGCGGCGACCGCGCGGCGATGCTGTCCGCCGAGAAGACCTCGTTCGCCAATCTCATGGTGACGCCGACTGCGCAGAATCTCATTCGCGTGTTCTTCCTGCGCGAGCAGATGAAGAAGCTTGCGGACGGCAAGAGTACCGTGAAACACGTCCATGTCATCGGTGCCGGCGCGATGGGCGGCGACATCGCGGCATGGTGCGCCAGTCAGGGTCTGCGCGTCACGCTGGCCGACATGAAAGCGGAGCCGATTGCAGGTGCGATCAAGCGTGCTGCGGAGTTGTTCGGCAAGATCATCCGTAAGAAGACCGACCAGCGCGACGCGCTCGATCGTTTGATTCCCGATATGACCGGCGAGGGCGTCCGCAACGCCGATCTCATCATCGAGGCGGTGCCCGAGAAACTCGATCTCAAGCAAAAGGTTTATGCGAGCCTTGAGCCAATCATGAAGCCCGGGGCGATCCTGGCGACCAACACCTCCAGCATTCCGTTGCAGGATCTGCGCACCACGCTGAAATCTCCGGAGCGGCTGCTGGGCCTGCATTTCTTCAATCCGGTATCGCGTCTTCAGCTTGTCGAGGTTGTCAGCCATGACACCGTCGATCCTGAAGCGCTGGCGACCGCTTTGAAGTTTGTCGGGGCCATCGACCGGCTGCCGCTGCCGGTGAAGAGTTCGCCGGGTTTCCTCGTCAACCGCGCGCTGACGCCGTACATGCTGGAAGCGATGGTGATGCTGGACGAGAAAGTGGACAAGGCCGTCATCGATGCCGCCGCCGAGAAATTCGGCATGCCGATGGGGCCGATTGAACTGGCCGATCAGGTCGGGCTCGATATTTGCCTGGCGGTCGGCGACATGCTGCGCTCGAAATTCGGCGACGCCCTGCCGCCCGCGCCGGACTGGCTTCGCGACAAGGTCAAGAACGGCGAACTCGGCCGCAAGACCGGCAAGGGTTTCTACGAATGGAAGGACGGCAAGGCAGTGAAGACGCCGTCGCCGATTGCACCCACGGATGAAATGATCGACCGGCTTGTGCTTCCGATGTCCAATGTTTGCGTCGCCTGCCTGCGCGAAGGGATCGTCGATAATGGCGACGTGGTCGATGGCGCGATGATCTTCGGCACCGGCTATGCTCCGTTCCGCGGCGGGCCATTAAACTACGCACGGACACGTGGGTCGGCGAATGTTGTCGCGGCGCTGAAAGCGCTGGAGGCGAAGTTCGGCGACCGCTTCAAACCCGACGCCGGATGGGATACTTTCAAGTGAGTCGTATTTCAATTTGACGGATAATCATTGATGGCCGATACGCCCGTTCACGCGGCTCCCGCGCCTGACGAACCGCAGGGCGAACTGTCTATCCGCACGCTGGCGATGCCAGCCGACACCAACCAGAATGGCGATATCTTTGGTGGCTGGCTGCTGAGCCAGATGGACCTTGCCGGCAGCATCTATGCCTACAAGACCACCCAGAGCCGCAACGTGACGGTCGCGATCGAGGCTATGACCTTTCGCAAGCCGGTCTATGTCGGCGATGTCGTGTCAGTTTACGCCACTACGGTGCGCGTCGGCCGGACATCGATCACGGTGCATGTCGCGGCCTGGGTGCAGCGGCGCAACGAGGCGCAATCGATTCTGGTAACCGACGGGAACTACACCTACGTCGCGGTGGACGATCGGGGTCACCCGCAGGCGATCCGGCAGGAATAGCCGTCCGTCCGTGCCTGACGTCTCCTTTTACCGAAGTTCGGCTAGATTATTTTTCGCGCAGATGACGATTGCGCGATTTCTTTCGCGCGGTTCCGCGCCGGTTCACGGCGCTGGCATTGTTATTCTTCGGTGACGCCTCTGCACCCCTCCCGGCTCGCTCGATCCCGAGTTATAAAACTGTCGCGCGAAGCGCCTACAGGTTTGGCGCGTTGCACAAGCTGGAGTCATGATTCGCGCACCTTCGAGTCATTTCGGGCCAAAACGTTATAAAAATAATGGCCCAGGACATGCATATGATTCCAAAGTCTATGTGGAGCGTTGAAAAGATAAGGCTGAAACTTTTTCAGTCCTTCGGAGTTATTGCGCGTGAAGAATGTGGCAAGCGGGCACGGAATCAAAAGCATGTCGGACACTTACATCATTGAAGTCAGCTCTGAAGCCGCCGGCATTGTCGTTCGCGACAAGGCGGGCTTTCGGTTTTTCGCGGCGGCGCACAAGTTCAATCCGTTGGACGGCAGAATCTTCAAGAATGCACGCGAGGCGGAGCGGGCCGCCACGCGTTTTCTGGCCGGGCGGCTGGACCCGCTTCCAGCTTAAGCATGAGCCAACGAATAAGGCCGGGATTGCTCCCGGCCTTTTGATTCCGTGTTTGCTGCGTGCGCCGTTATTCCGCCGCCGCCTGACGGCCGAGTACCGGATAATCCGTGTAGCCCTTGGCACCGCCGCCATAGAACGTCGCCTTGTCGAAGTCGTTCAGCGGGGCGCCGAGTTTCAGGCGCTCGACGAGATCTGGATTTGAAATGAACGGCTTGCCGAACGCGATCAGGTCGGCCTTGTTCTTCTCCAGCACGTCCTGCGCGAGCTTGAAGTCGTAGCCGTTGTTGGCGATGTAAGTGCCGCTGAAACGCTTGCGCAGGCTGTCGTAATCGAACGGCGCAATGTCGCGCGGGCCACCGGTCGCGCCTTCGATGACATGGATATAAACCAGCTTCAGTGCGTTGAGCTGATCGACGATGTGATCGAACAGCGGCTGCGGGTTGCTGTCGGAAATATCGTTGGCGGGCGTCACCGGCGAAATGCGGATGCCGGTCCGGTCTGCGCCGGCTTCGGCAGCGACGGCTTTTGAAACTTCCAGCATCAGCTTCGCGCGGTTCTCGATCGATCCGCCATACGCATCGCTGCGCTTGTTCGCGCCGTCCTTGGCAAACTGGTCCAGCAGGTAGCCGTTCGCGCCGTGGATTTCGACACCGTCGAAGCCTGCCTCCAGCGCATTTGCGGACGCGCGCTTGAAGCTCTCGATGATGCCGGGAATTTCCGAAAGCGCGAGCTCGCGCGGTTCGGACACATCGACGAAGGTGCCGCCCACGAAGGTCTTGCCTTTGGCGCGAATGGCGGAGGGGGCTACCGGCGCGCCGTTATCGACCTGGAGCGAGGTGTGCGAGATGCGGCCAACGTGCCAAAGCTGAATGTAGATATGGCCGCCGCGCTCATGCACGCGATCGGTGACCTTGCGCCAGCCAGCGATCTGCTCCTTTGAATAGATGCCCGGGGTGTCCTGATAGCCTTGGCCCTGCTGCGAGACCTGGCTCGCCTCGGTGATGAGCAGGCCTGCGGATGCGCGCTGACCGTAATAGTCGATGGCGAGCGGGTTTGGCACGAAGCCCTCCACAGCGCGGTTGCGCGTCAGCGGCGCCATTGCGGTGCGGTTTGAGAGCGTGATGGGGCCGAGCTTGTAGGGTTCGAAAAGTTTGGAGGCGGACATGGCTGATCTTTCCTGAAAAGGGACTTCAATGCAGATGCATGTAAGTATCGCGTAGCTGAAAAGGCAAGTCACAGCCGATTGAATAACGCCGATATGACCGTTCTGGATGGCAGGCATGTGTGCCCTCCGCGGGCCAGCGTTGCGCCGTCCCGCAGGAGAAATTCATTCGATACTGGAGATAAAGGCGGATAAGTCGCCTCTTGTCTCGTGCGTTGGTAGTCGAAAGGTGCTGCCAGCACGACGACGGCGTCGGTAAGATGGCTTTGCCTTGAATTTTAGCGCGTCACATAGCGCCGAGGAAATCGCGTTTGCCGAGTTCGACGCCCTTGTGACGCAGGATGTCATAGGCGGTCGTGCAATGGAAAAAGAACTGCGGCAGCCCCGCATGGTTGAGAAACTGCTGGCCGGTCACCGTCATCGTTTTCTCCGGGCCGACCGGAAAAGTGATCTCGCGCTTTTCCGCGCCTTCGTATTTTGCTGGCGGCAGCGCCTTGATGTTGGCCAGAACCTTTTCGATCCGCGTCCGTAGTTCCGGGAACGTGGTCTCGGTATCGGCCATCACCGGCAGTTCGGCTTGCGTGAAACGCGCGCAGGCCTTGCCGGCGAAATCGCAGGCAAGCTGCACCTGCCGCGTCAGCGGATACATCGAAGGATGCAGCCGTGCGTCCAGCAAATCTTCGGGTTTGCTCTTTGTGGCCGCCGCATGAACTTCCGCCTTGGCCAGAATGGCGGAGAGCGCCGTCAGCGTGTGAACGAACACGGGAGCCGAACCATCATAGAATGACATCGCAGTGTCCTTTCAGGACGTTGTTCTCGAGCGTTTGAAGTTTGCAATTGCTGCAATCAGCGCGGGCCGCCGCGCATCCTGACCAGCAATTCGGCTGTCGGCCATGAGTCGGCGGGCAGACCGTATCTAGTCTGCATCGTCTTGATTGCAATACGGCTCTGCTGGCCGAGGATGCCGTCAATCTTGCCGACATTATACCCCTGGCGCACCAGCAGTTGCTGAAGCTCCTTGATCTCGTTGAAAGGCAATTGCGCAACCGGAGCGGTCGGCTTGCGCATCGGGGCAGCACCGGCAATGCGGGTGGCGAGATAGCCCGCCGTGGTCGAATAGATCAGCGAATTATTCCATTCGGTATAGGCAGCGAAATTTGGATAGGCCAGAAACGCCGGTCCGGTGCGTCCCATCGGCAGCAGTACGGAAGCGGCGAGATTGTCGTTCGGCAGCGGCCGACCGTCGGCATAGGTCACGCCCCACGCCGCCCATTTTGTGCGCGGATGCTTGATGGTGAGATCGGCCTGATCCCACGGCAGATTGGATGGCACGCGGATTTCCTGTAGCCACGGCTCGCCGCGCCGCCATTTCAATCCGTTCGCGATGTAGTTCGCGGTCGAGCCGATCACGTCAGGTGCGCTAAGCAGCATGTTGCGGTGGCCGTCGCCATCGTAATCGACGGCATAGTCGAAGTAATGGCGCGGCAGAAACTGCGTCTGGCCGAGTTCACCGGCCCACGATCCGATCATCTCGGCGGGCGAAAGATCGCCGCGATCGATGATCTTCAGCGCAGCGATGGTTTCCTGCCGGAACATGTCGGAACGGCGACAGTCATAGGCAAGCGAGACAAGCGAGCGAAGTGTCGGAAGTTTGCCTTGCACCGCGCCGAAATCGCTCTCCAGCGCCCAGAACGCGGTGATGACCGCGGGCGGAACGCCGTATTCCTTCTCCGCACGCGCAAAGGCCTGCGCGTGGTTCTGGATGAGTTGCTGCCCTCGCACCCTTCGAGACTCCGAGGCCATGCGCCCGGCGAATTCGCTGAAGATCTGGCCGAAAACGCGCTGGCCGCGATCACGGTTCACGATCCCCTGATCGTACACCATGCCAGGGGCGGCCTCGTTGATCGCGCGCTGCGACACTCCGGCGGCGACCGCGTCCTGTTTCAACTGCGCCAGAAACTGGTCGAAGCTTTGGCCGCCGTGGCACGATGCGCCGCGCTGGGCGAGGGCGGGGGAGGAGAGGGTGATAACGGCTAGTCCAATTGCGAATTTCCCGACCAGATTCATGTGCATTGGCGCTCCGGCGTTTCTTGGTGGTCGATCATCAATCGTATCGTCATGGCCGGGCTTGAACCGGCCATCCATCTTTAAAATCGCTATTCGATTTGTGCTGTGATGGATTGCCGGGTCAAGCCGGTAGTGACGAATTGAATGTTGTCGATAGCAACTCATCGCAACCGCAAATAAAAATGCCCGGCCGAAGCCGGGCATTTCATTTTTTTGATTGTGTCGATCCGTTCGTTAGCCGAACTGGTTCATCGTGTTGTGGGCGCCGCCCGCCTTCAGGGCTGCCTCGCCGGCGAAGTATTCCTTGTGGTCGTCGCCGATGT
>JAZKGC010000108.1:22090-25893 GCA_040386115.1 Pseudomonadota bacterium | reverse complement strand
GTGAAAATCTCGGGCGTCAGCGGCGTCGTGAAGGACATCGCGATCCTCGGCATGTGATGCTGCCGGGCATGTGACCCTCCAAGGCAGGCCGCATGCTAAATCTTGCGACCAGCCTGGCAGTTGTGGACGGCGCTGCGCTCTCCCGCGTGGCGCCGTCTTCGCGTCGGTGGTCGTAAGAAAGTGCTCTGACGCGCGGACTAACGCTCGCCGCCTGGCTTCAAATGTGCGCGGATCATCCCGGCGATTTTCCCGGCATCCGTACCGGGTGGAAAGAAGCCGAGATACCTGCCGTCGCGATCCATCAGGTAGATGAACGCCGAGTGGTCGATCGTGTAGTCGTCGGGCTTTGGGCCGGTGGTGACTTTGGCGTAATAAACGCGATAGGCATTCGCGGCATGGCGGATCGCGTCCGCGCTGCCGGTCAGTCCGGTCAGGCGCGGATGAAACAGCGTGACGTACTGCGCGAGATGTTCGGCGGTGTCGCGTTCCGGATCGAGCGTGATGAACAGCGGCCGGATGTTTTTAGCATCGCCACCGAGCTGATCTATGGCCAGACCGATGGTCTGCAGGTCGGTCGGACAAATATCAGGACAGTATGTAAACCCGAAATAAACAAGCATGAGCTGGCCACGAAAGTCTGCATCGGTTCGCGCGCGGCCGGTCTGGTCGGTGAGCGCGAATGCGCCGCCGATCGGCTCGCGATTCCACATCACCGCGTCCATGAGCTCGGCGGCGGATCGGGTTGAGCCTTGCGCGGACGCGTAAGTCAAAAAGCCAAACAGCAGCGTGGCCGTCACAGCCGCTCCCGTCCAGCGCCCTATGACAGTTGGCGTCGTCAAGATTCCGCGCGTGCTCACGCGCTGAAGATCAGTCGGCTGCCGGTCGAGACGTTGATGACGTTGTCCGGCATCTGGGCGCGCGCTTCGAGCAGGAAATTCAGCCCGCTGCAATGCATCGGGATCACCACATCTGGCTCGAGCTTTTTGATCTCGCCGACGATCTGCTTGAGGTAGTCGGCGGGCGCCGGTCCCAGATGAAAGCCGCCGACAACGGCGTGAACCTTTTGGACGCCGGAGACTTCCTGCGCCTGCCGCACCGAATTCACGATGCCGACATGGCCGCAGGAACTGATCACCACAAGACCCTTGCCGCGGATGTTGAAGCAGGTAGCGTGTTCGTGGACATGTTCGTCCGGCGCGAAATTACCTTGCAGTTCGGCGGCTGTGTAGTGGCCGTAATCGCAACCGGCACTTTCCGGTTTGTAATCGACGAATGTATTGGGCAGCACGCGCTCGACGCTGTTGCGCTTGATCTTGCCGGTGGTGAAGGCATGGCCTTCGATCACCGTCGGAGTCTCGCACAGCACCGTCTGGACTTTCTGCGCCGTGATCTGCTTGCGATCGAGTACGCCGCCTTCGCCAAACTGGCCCGTCGATGCGCGGCTGACGCGGTGGCAAAAATTATCCTCGCCCCCCGCGTAGAGCTTCAAATCTGCCGGAAGCACGTTGCGATATTTTTCGAGAAAGCCGATCAGGCCGCCGTAGTGGTCGATATGCCCGTGGCTGACGATCAATGCGTTCAGCTTGGACGGATCGACTTTGAGCAGGCCGATATTGTTGATGATCGCGGGAGAGGTGTAGCCGAAATCCAGCAGGATGTTGCGAGCCTCCTGTTCGCGCTGCGATTCCAGCAACAGCGACAGACCCCATTCATTGTGCAGGACGTTGCGTGCATCGGCGCTGCGGCCGCCGCCCGGCCCCTCGTGAATCACGCCGTTCACGGTGCTGCCGCGCAGGAACTGGTCGTGCTGCTGATCGACCAGCACGCGGATCGACAGTTTGTCGATGGTAGGCACCTGGATCGGCGCGGCGCTGGCAATGCCCATGCATGAAAAGCCGCCGGTGGCGGCAAGCCCCATGGCTGTCGAGAGTTTCAGAAAATCCCGCCGTGCGAATTCTTGTGCCATCGTCAGTCCCCTTGACCTTGCATGTTGGTCCAAATCACGAACTTGGTTGGCCGCACTGTAGCTGCGGCGCCGGAGAGGTGCGGTTCTTTGTTTTCCGTCAGGCGACGCAAATCTTCCACGAACAGGCAACCTGAACGAATGAAATCTGCTTGATCGTGGTTCGCGGCATTGACTTGGAGAGAAGGAAGCGCAAAGTTCATGCAATCGCATTGATAGTGGAAGCTCGTTCCGCATCGGTTCCGAAACCAAGGACAGCAAAGATGATCGATCTCTATTATTGGCCGACGCCGAACGGCCACAAGATCACGATGTTTCTCGAAGAGACCGGCGTTCCATACAAGATTTATCCTATCAACATCGGCGCCGGCGACCAGTTCAAACCTGGGTTTCTGGAATTCTCGCCGAACAACCGCATGCCCGCGATGATCGACCAGGCACCCGCCGATGGCGGCAAGCCGGTGAAGATTTTCGAGTCCGGCGCGATGCTGATTTATCTCGCCGAGAAAACCGGCAAGTTCATGCCCGCCGACCTGCGCCAGCGTTTCGACGTGATGCAATGGCTGATGTGGCAGATGGGCGGCCTCGGCCCGATGCTCGGCCAGAACCATCACTTCAACGCCTACGCGCCGGAAAAAATTCCCTACGCGATCGATCGCTATGTCAACGAGACCAACCGGCTCTATGGCGTGCTCAACAAGCGTCTCGCCGATCGCGACTATGTCGCCGGCGACTATTCCATCGCCGACATGGCGGCGTATCCGTGGATCGTGCCTTATGAACGGCAGGGCCAGAAGCTGGAAGACTTCCCGCATCTCAAGCGCTGGTTCGAAACCATCCGCGCCAGGCCTGCTACCGAGCGCGCCTATGCGCAGGGACCGAAGGTCAACCCCAACCTCGGCAAGACCTTTACCGATGAGCAGAAAAAACTGCTGTTTGGGCAGACTGCGGCCGTCGTGAAGGCTTGAGCCGGTGGCCGCGACATTGAAGCTTTTCGAATTGTGCGGCACAGATCCCGCGCGCGTGTTCAGTCCTTATTGCTGGCGCATCCGCATGGCGCTGGCGCACAAGGAGCTTGAGGCGGAATCGATTCCGTGGCGCTTCACCGAGAAGGATGCCATCGCGCCACACCAATCGAAAACCGTGCCGGTGTTCATCGACGGCGATACGTCCGTCGCGGATTCATGGGCCATCGCGAATTATCTGGAAGACACATATCCGGATCGCCCGTCGCTGTTCGGCGGCGAGGGCGGCCGCGCCATGGCGCGCATGCTCAACAGCTGGGGCGATATCATGAACGGCAATCTGGCGTCGTTCGTCGTCGCGGACGTTCACGGTCATCTGCGCCCGGTCGATCAGGCGTACTTCCGGACCACGCGCGAGACGCGCTTTGGCAAGAGCCTGGAAGCTGTGGTCGAGGACCGCGAAGCGCGGCTCGATTCGTTTCGAAAGTATCTCGAACCGCTGCGGCTCACGCTGCGCGCGCAGCCGTTCGTCGGCGGCGATAAGCCCAACTATGGCGACTACCTTGTGTTCGGCGGCTTTCAGTGGGCGCGCGTGGTCAGCCCGTTCAAGCTGCTGAAGGAAGACGACGCGGTCTATGCGTGGCGCGAGCGGCTGCTCGATGCGTTCGGCGGCATGGCGCGCAACTCGCCGGGCTACGCGGTGTAGCGAAGTCCGCACGCCGGCGTCATCCTGCGGTGCGCACACCTCAGGATGACGGCTGACTCGGTTTATCAGTTAATGTATCTGCCTCCGCGCGCAGGCAATCGCGGCACAGGCAATCCTCGCCCTCGGCTGGCAGCGGCAGCTTTGCGACTTCCTCCGCGCACCAGCACGG
>JAZKGC010000108.1:0-21990 GCA_040386115.1 Pseudomonadota bacterium | reverse complement strand
CCTCGCCCTCGGCTGGCAGCGGCAGCTTTGCGACTTCCTCCGCGCACCAGCACGGCCCGGACAGGTTGCACGTGAAGGCCGTGCCACAGCGCGCGCAGTTCAGCGAGCGCCGCGATGCGGCCAACCCTTGCACAATGTTCTCTGGCCGATTTGTCATGACGCCGCCCAGGATTTCGTCAGATCTTTCATATCACTTTCATGCGGATACAGCCCGCGAACGCGGCGACGATACTCCGTCCCGATCTTTTCTGTCAGGTTTTCTCAAAAGCGGGAACGGAGGATACATTCTCCACCGGAATTGAAGTCTCCTGCGGCGGCGAGCGCAAGGCGCGCGCCGTCATCCGCCGCACGGTTGCTTCCGCGTCGCGCGCGATCTGCTTGCGATCCGCGGTCATGCCGTAGGCAATCGCATCGCCCCAACTCACCGTGACATCGACTGCGCCCGCCGCCAGCACGCCGAGCAGGTGAGGCATCAGCGGCGCGTCGCCATACCAAGCCACCTTGTCGCGCAGCGCGCGCCCGACCGGCACGCCGCCGTAACGCACATAGGCGAGTGACACCGGCTGCACCATGACCCGTTCGTGATGTGTCTGGTCTCCGATGGCGTGATGCACCGAGCCGATCAGCGCGGAGCGAAAGGGGAGGATGCGGATGCCGTCGCTCGACGTGCCTTCCGGAAACAGCACGACGGCGTCGCCGCCCAGCAAACGGTCGCCCATGGCGCGGGCGGCGTCGCCGGTTTTGTGGCGGCGTTCGCGCTCAACGAAGATCGTGCGTTGCAGCCTTGCGAGCCAGCCGAACACCGGCCATTTCGCTACCTCGGATTTTGCGACGAACACCACCGGCGCGATGGCGCCCAGCACGGAGATGTCGAGCCAGGAGACGTGGTTCGACAGGATCAGCACCGGGCTCTCCCGCGTGCGCGCGCCGATTTCCGTAATTCGCACACCGATGACGGCGCAAAGAATGCGGTGAAACAGAAGCGGGAGGTCGCGCTGCAGCCGGTTCCGGAGCAACATGCCGGCGATCTGAAACGGCAGCAGCACCAGCGCAAATGCAACCAGAACGACAATGATGAGGATGGCGCGGATCATGACGGGATATTGTGCGAGGGAAGGGCTCGGCTCAGTTCCGGAACAAGACGAGAGCGGGTTATAGCGGCAGGCGCGTGTTCGGCAAAAGGCGAAAGACGGTAACTGACACTCGGCCCGCGCAAAAAAAATGCGGCCCCGGCCGGATACAGCGCAAAGGGGATTGCGCGACCGGGGACCGCTGGAGCGCGCGACTGCGACGGGGGCCGGTCGCACGCAAGCGCAGGCTAGGTGCGGTCGATTACAGGCCTGTGACAGCAAGAGTTTTCCACAGGCACCCGCAATGCCTTCGCGGGACGGCCTCGCGGGGAATGCGGCGGAACCGGGATCGTTCCGGCAAGCTCTTGTCGCGCCTGGTGCCCCGGTCCAGAATCAATTTCCCGTTGTTTTGTGAAAGGCCGTTCATGCCCACGTTCATCTCGCCTTTGCTGTTGCCGATCCTGATGTTGCTGGCGTCCAACATTTTCATGACCTTCGCCTGGTACGGCCATTTGAAGTTCAAGGAATCCTCGCTGCCGTTGGTCATCATGGCGAGCTGGGGCATCGCGTTCTTCGAGTACTGGCTTGCCGTGCCGGCCAACCGCTGGGGCAGCACGGTCTATTCGGCGGCGGAACTCAAGACGATGCAGGAGGTCATCACGCTGGCGGTTTTCGCGGTGTTCTCGGTGCTGTATCTGAAAGAGCCGCTGGGCTGGAATCACGCGGTCGGGTTTGCGTTCATCGCCGCCGGCGCGTTCTTCATTTTTCACAAGTGGTGACGCTTGATCCGCAGAGCTGCGGCTATCTGCGCGGGCGAGGGGACCGGGATGGGAGAGTTGAGCACGCTTACTTGGCGGCGGGCGAGACGCGCAGAATCCGGCCTGCGGAATTATCCGTCAGCAGCCACAGCGCTCCGTCCGGGCCTTGACGCACATCGCGAATGCGTTCGTTCAGATTCTGCAGTATCCGTTCTTCACCCGTCACCTTGTTGCCGTCGAGTGAAAGTCGCACCAGCATGCCGCCGGCAAGCGCGCCGGTGAACAGGCTGCCCTTCCATTTCGGAAACAGCTTCCCGTCATAGAATGCCAATCCGGACGGCGCGATCGACGGCACCCAAACCTTGACGGGCTGTTCCATCCCGTGTTTTGCGGTGCCCTCGTGAATCTTCGCGCCACTGTAATCGATGCCGTAACCGATCACTGGCCAGCCGTAGTTCTTGCCCTTGCCGATGATGTTGACTTCGTCGCCGCCGCGCGGGCCGTGCTCGATTTCCCAGAGATCGCCTGACACGGGGTTGAGCGCGAGGCTCTGCGCATTGCGGTGGCCGTAACTCCATATTTCAGGTTTGGCGTCATCGCGGCCGGCGAACGGGTTGTTTTCCGCCGCCGCGCCGTCAGGCGTGATGCGGATGATCTTGCCGAGATGGTTGGCGAGATTCTGCGCCTGATCGCGAAACGTATAATGATCGCCGAGCGTCACGAACAGGTTGCCGTCCGCGGCCTGCGCGATGCGGCAGCCGTAATGATTGCCGGATGACAGCGGACCATCCTGACGGAAGATCACCTTCACCTCGTTGAGCCGCGCCGGATCGCCGCCGGCCAGCCGTGCGCGCGCCACCGCGGTGCGGCCTCCGCCGGCCGCGCGTTCGGCAAAACAGAAGTACAGGGTGTTGTTCTGCGCGAATGAATTATCGAGCGCGACGTCGAGCAAACCGCCCTGACCTGAATTCCAGACCTCGGGTATGCCGCCCAGTGGTGCCGACAACTTGCCGTCGCGGGTCGCGATTCTCATGCGGCCCGGCCGTTCCGTGACCAGCATCCGTCCATCGGGCAGAAACGCCAGTCCCCACGGATGAACGAGGCCGCTTGCGATCGTCTCGACCTCAAGCTGGCCCGCGGACGATGTGAACGATGCGTTCTGACCGCGCGTTTGCGTGACGACCAGAAGCAGGGCGACGAACACGATGGCGGCCGTGAGCGAGGCTGAGACAACAACGAGCGACGTTTTCATTCTGCATCTCCACCGCGCGCAAGATCATGTGCTTCGCAGCTACGCATGCCCAATCAAAAAACTACGAGCCTGATCCAGCAAAAGCTGACCAGACTCCAGCGGTTGCGGGATAATTCCTGTGCGCAGGGAGTTCGCCGCGCCTAGCCTGCAATCGGCATCGCAGCCACAACCTTGATCGACAGCGCAATAACGACGACGATCAGGCATAGCGACAGCGACGCCACCGCGAGCGAGGCTGCGGCAGCATTCGTCAACCGCGACGCAAGGCGCACGGATCGCAGTCCGAAACCAATTCCTGAAATATGCGACCGGGTCATTGGTCGAAGATCCTCAACAGCGGCGAATCACCGCTTGCCGGACTATTCCCGGAATCGCTGTCAAATTTGCGGCGCACCATGCCTAAACGTGGCAAAATAGAGGCCGAGATTCATTTTTCGGTGGATTATCGCCGCTATTCCCGATTTTCACAGCCGATTTTGCGAATCACGCTTCGGCGGTCAGGTCGGTCTCGGTTCCGGGGGCGGTACCGGGCGCGGCGATCTCCGCGGGGCTCCACCCCATCGAGACGAAGCGCGGCTCCTGTTCGACTCGCCTCAGCCAGGCGCGCACGGAAGGATAACCGGACAGGTCGAAGTCGCACTGGTTGGCGACGTGAGTGTAGCCGTACATGGCAATGTCGGCGACGGTGAGGTGTCCCGCCGCGAAATAGTCGTGGGTCTTGAGGTGATTTTCCATCACCCGCAGCGCGGCGTAGCCACGCTCCATCCAGTCTTCCAGAGAATGCGTTTGCAGATCGCGGCCGCCGCGCACCAGCACCAGCCAGAAATAGGCAGCACCCACGCTGGGCTCCAGCGCATGCTGTTCGAAGAACATCCATTGCAGCGCCTCGGCGCGATCGATGCGGTCTTCCGGTGCGAGCGAGGTGCCGCCTGCGACGTACCAGAGGATCGCGTTCGACTCGGCAAGGAAGCGATGGGTGCCGACTTCCAGCAACGGCACCTGGCCGCTGGGATTTTTCGACAGGAATTCGGGCGTGCGGCTTTCGCCGCGCAGGATGTCAACCTCGACAGCATTGTAAGGCGCATTCAACAGCGCCAGCGCAAGGCGGACCTTGTAGCTGTTGCCGGAACGCTGCATCGAATAAAGTTTGTACATCCGCAGTCTGACGGTTCGTTGGGCGGGCAGTCTTCAAGTCAGACAATGAGGTGCGCAGCGTCCTGCTGCAAGTCCCGGCGTCTGGAAATAGTTGAAAACCGCTGCCGTGGCATGCGTCGCCAGCAAATCGTACCGCGCCGCAATGCGCCGGGAGATCACGCCTGCGCGAATTTTCGTGTTCGCAGCGTCAATCCTCCGAGACCGGACGCCGCGCGCCGCAGCACGAGGACATAGAGCGCAATCAACGCAAGCAGGCCGAGCGGTACGCCCGTTGCGCCCGCCACGGCGCGCGCCATCAGGGGCGCGATCCATGCGGCCGCCAGCAAGGTGATTTCATAGTTGCGAAAGCCGCGCGTCAGACCCGTCATCGCCATGAACGCGATGGCGATGCCGAGTACCACCAGATCGTAGTCAAGCACATGCGGCGAAGCCAGCAGCGTTGCGATCACGAGGACGGCCGCTTTCTGCGCATGATCGAGCGTCGCGCGCCAGATCCAGGCCACGCTGCAAATTGCGACGAGTGTTGCCGCCGTCTGTGCGGCGTAGGCGAGCGTGACGCCGCCGCCCCACATTCGCACCGCAGCGAACACGCTTTGCAATTTTTCAAAACCGACGTCGCCTTGCTCGAGCAGAATTTTGCGGGAGACCTCGGTGGTGGCGGCGAAGGCAAACCAGATATCCACGCCGAACAGAATCACCGTCGCGCCGACGAGCGCCGCCACGGTGAGTCCCGCTGCGGCGATGGCGCGCCATTGACCGGCGGCAAGCAACGCGAGGGGAATCACCAGGCCGAATTGCGGCTTGTAGGCCATCAGGCCGAACAGCACGCCCGCGAGCCACGGCCGCGCCGGAAGTGCCACGAGCGCGCCGCCGAAAAGCGCGGCTGTGAGAAATCCATTCTGGCCGTGGCCGAGATTCACGAACACGGCGGGACATGCCAGCGTAACGACAATCCAGATATTGCCGACCGCTTTGCCTTCACCGCGATATCTGCGCACGATCAGGCCGATGACGCCGAGATATGCGAGCAGCGTGCTGCCCTGCCACAGGGCGAGCGCAATGGGGTAGGGCATCAACGCCAGCGGCGTCGCGATCAGCAGGAAGATCGGCGGATACAGCCATCCGTAATACGGCACGGCCGCGCCGAAAATCTGCTGCTGCCGGGCATAATGGGCGGCCATGTCGTAAACGTCTGCGGCGCGGCCATCGAGCACCAGCGAACCCGCCGCATAGAAGCTGGCGAAATCCGTTCCGATCGGCTTGCCGTTGGGATCGATCAGATGCACAGACAGCGCGATCCACGCAACGATGGCCACAAGCGCAAATCCTAGCACCATCAGCGCGTAGTCGCGGATGCGGTTCGGCGTGAGCCAGGCTCCGGTCCGGAGCTGCTGCCAGAAAAAGGCCATGCGATCGAGGTCCGGTTCGTTGCCAGGTCAGCTCTGACTTAACGCCAACGGATTTAATGTTTCGTTAGATGCTGCACTGGAAATGCCTGGTGGCACGGACCTAGGACGCCCTGGGAGCGGTGAACGCAGCGCTGAACACTAGGCCTTGCGGCGCGAAGTCAAACGTCGTGGTCCCGCGGAACTGCTTGACGATCAGGCGTTCGATCAAGCTCGAGCCGAATCCCTTTTTCCGGTCGTGGGACACGCCGGGGCCGCCGGTTTCGCGCCATGTCATGGCAATGTTCAAACCGGCCTGGCCGGGATCTGCCGTCGTATGCCACGACACGTCGATCTTGCCGCCCGGTATCGATAGCGCGCCGTGTTTGGCGGCATTTGTGGTGAGTTCGTGAATCACCATTCCAATGGCTGTTGCGGGTTCGGCGTCGATGTTGAAATCCCGTCCCTCGATCACGACACGGCCCTGTTGATCGTAAGGCTCCAACTCGCTGTTCAGCATGTCGCGGAATGAAATCGCGCGCCATCGTTGATGGGTCAGGAGCGTGTGGGTATTGGCAAGCGAAGCGATGCGAACGCCTATCGTGTCGCGGAATTGTGCCAGTGTCGGCGATGACGTCAGGTTGAGCTGAATCAGCGCCTGAACGGTCGATAGCGTATTTTTGACGCGGTGATGCAGTTCGGCGATCAGAAGCTCCTGATTGTCTTCCGCCTCGCGCCGGCGCGCTATTTCGCGTCGCAGGCCAATTTCGGTCATGACGATCTCTGCCACGTCGAGCAGAAGCTTGAGGTCTTGGCTGGACCATTCGTGCGGTACCGTATCGATGGCGCACAGCGATCCGATGACGTGGCCGGAGGGCAACGTCAGGGGGACGCCGAGATAGGCTCTCACGCCAAGATCCGGAATTGCCAGATTATCGCAGACGCGGAAATTGGCTTTGGCGTCCGTGATGATGAGCGGGGCACGATCGATCACGACGTACTGACAGAACGAATGCGTCAGCGGCGTCTGCCTGTCCTCGCTGGCCCATCCCTCCAGCCCGGTCTGGCTCTTGAAAAACTGCCGCTTGTCATCGACCAGCGACACCAGAGAGACAGGCGCGCCGAGCAGTTGCGTCACCATGCGCGTCAGCCGGTCAAAGGACTCTTCCGGCGCGGAATCCAGCAGCGCGGTGTCGGCAAGCGCCGCAATGCGCTCGGAATCGTCAAGAGGGGCTGCCAATGGCTTTATTGCACTCGAACATTTCTGCGTCTGTTCTCATGACACGTTAAAATGCCCAAGAAAATGCTTTAATTCTCAACATTTGGTGCAAGTTAAGGGAACCTTCTTGCGATGCAGCGTTGCCCGTTTTAGGGTGCACCCGCCCGGTGGAACATCGCGAATCCGGGCTTTCGCAACCCTCAAGAAACTTCAGGAGACAATGATGCCGTTTCTGTCCGCTGCGCTTGATCGTGTGAAGCCGTCCGCAACCATCGCGGTCACGGATAAAGCACGTCAGCTCAAAGCCGCGGGCCGCAATGTCATCGGTCTCGGCGCAGGCGAGCCGGATTTCGACACGCCCGCCAACATCAAGCTGGCGGCGATTCACGCTATCGAGGCCGGCAAGACCAAGTACACTGCGGTGGATGGTATTCCGGAGCTGAAGGAGGCGATCATCGCCAAGTTTCAGCGCGAGAACGGTCTTACCTACAAGCCGAACCAGATCACCGTCGGCACCGGCGGCAAGCAGGTGCTGTACAACGCGCTGATGGCCACGCTCAATCCGGGCGACGAGGTCATCATTCCCGCGCCTTACTGGGTGAGCTATCCGGAAATGGTGGCGCTGGCTGGCGGCATACCTGTGCCTGTCGTTTGCACGGCTGAGCAGGGCTTCAAGCTTCAACCAGATGCGCTTGAGGCGGCGATTACGCCGAAGACCAAGTGGATCATCCTGTGCTCGCCGTCGAACCCGACGGGCGCTGCCTATACGCGCGCCGAGCTGAAAATCCTGACCGACGTGCTGATGAAGCATCCGCATGTCTGGATCATGACCGACGACATGTACGAACATCTCGTCTATGACGATTTTGAATTCACGACGCCGGCGCAGGTCGAGCCTCAACTGTTCGACCGCACGCTGACGGTGAACGGCGTCTCCAAAGCCTATTGCATGACCGGATGGCGCATCGGCTACGCCGGCGGCCCGCAGCAGCTCATCTCGGCGATGGCGACCATCCAGTCGCAATCGACCTCGAACCCGTCGTCGATTTCGCAATGGGCGGCCGTCGAAGCGCTCAACGGGCCGCAGGAGTTTATTCCCGCGAATAATGCGGTGTTCAAGGAACGCCGCGATCTCGTGGTGGCGATGCTGAATCAGGCGACAGGCATCTCGTGTCCACGGCCGGAGGGCGCGTTCTATGTCTATCCGTCCTGCGCCGGCACCATGGGCAAGACCGCGCCGTCAGGGAAAAAGCTCGCGACCGATGAAGATTTCGTGACCGAGCTTCTGGAAACCGAAGGCGTGGCGGTGGTGCAGGGATCTGCGTTCGGGCTTGGCCCGGCGTTTCGTATCTCTTACGCCACGAAAACGGCGGATCTGGAAGAAGCGTGCAAGCGCATCCAGCGTTTCTGCGGAAATCTGCGCTAACAAAACGTCATCGCATGATGACGGCATTTTGAGAGCAATTGAGGGAAGCGCCATGTTTTTGACACGGCGCTTCCCTTTTGTCCGCGCGCCAAACAAAACAAGCAAGCTGGAGTTCAAATCAATGCGTCTTTCATCTCTCGCCGGCATCGCGTTCGCGGCGCTCATCGCTTCCGTTGCATCGGCCAGCGCCCAGCAGCGCGCGCAGGTCGGTGTGCTCGAATGCCGGGGCGGTCAGAATGTCGGAATGGTCATCGCCTCCGCGACAACCCTTGAATGCGTCTTCCGCAGCGAAGGCCGCCGTCCTGAGCCCTATCTGGCGCAGGTCAGCCGGTTTGGCGTCGATCTTGGCGTCACCGAGCAGACCAGCCTTGCCTGGGCCGTGCATGCGCCGACGCAGCGGCTCGGCCGCGGCGATCTGGCCGGCAGCTACGGCGGCGTGGGTGGCAACGTCTCCTTAGGCTTCGGCGGCGGCGGCAACCTGCTGCTCGGCGGTTCGGCGAATTCATTCGCGCTGCAGCCTCTGAGCTTGCAAGGCCAGACCGGCGTGAACGTGTCCGGCGGCGTCGTCGGTCTCGAACTTCAGCCGGTCAGCTTTCAGCGTCCCTACAAGAAGAAGCGTCATCATCGCCGCCATCGCTGAGCGTCGTTAAGAATAAGGAAAAAGGCTCGCGTTCGCGGGTCTTTTTTTATGGTTCTTTAAGCCCGGCAGGCTCCATAGCGAACTTCGGATTTAAAAGGACACCGGAAAATTTGGGATTCCAGTGTGGTTTTGGTTCACAAGTCCGCAAAAGAATGCGCCGCAGAAACGATGCGGACTTGCGAACCACCACACTGGTATGACTAGATGCGCCGGTCATCCAGGTATTTTCATTATCACGTTCAATTCGCGACATTCAGCCGGAGACCCCTCATGAGCCGCCTCTCGACTTTCGCGTCCGTTGCCGCAGCGACCTTCATTGCGGCATCCTCGCTCGCCTTTGCGCAATCGGGGCGCACCCAGGTCGGCGTGCTCGAATGCCGCGGCGGCCCGAACATCGGCATGATCGTCGGTTCGGTGACGAATCTCGGCTGCGTTTTCCGCTCTCAGGGCCGGCCCGACGATCTCTACACCGCGCGGATCACCAAGATCGGCATCGACCTCGGCATCACCACGGAGACGGCTTTATCGTGGGCGGTGTTCGCGCCGACCGTTCAGCTCGGCCCCGGCGATCTGTCAGGCAACTTTGCCGGAGTGGATGCAAGTGCCGCGATCGGCGTCGGCCTCGGCGGCAACGTGATGATCGGTGGATCGCAAAATTCCTTCGCGCTTCAACCGCTCAGCATCCAGGGACAAACCGGCCTCAGCGTCGCCGGCGGCGTACAGAGCCTCGAGCTTCGTCCCGGCCGGTTCTGACTTCTACATGCGCGGCACCTCATGGTGAGAAGCGCGTCTTCGCGCGTCTGCAGTCATGAGGTGTTGTGAGGCTTCATGGATCACGATGCTGCGCAGCGGCATGGTTCCCGCTTGCCAACCGCGCATCACCCTGAGACGATCATGCTGCCGACCCGCGTGAGCGCATTCCGCAGGAGTGGGAACGGTGCGAGCGGAATGCGCGCAACATTGAAGTCAGAGCGTTCCGGTGGCGAACCGGGATCCACCCTTGGGTCGTGCCCAATCGGCTTCAGCCTGGGGACATGCTTCGCCGGAAATCGCTCGATGCGGGCCGTGCTCCAGATGAGGAGACGGCAATGGGACGAGATGCAACAGGACAAGACAATGTGAGAAGTCCCCGTGGTCCCCGGTGCATCGCGCTGGTGGGCCCATTTCAGAGTGGCAAGACCACGCTGCTCGAAGCGATTCTGGCCCGGACCGGGGCCATTTCCAAAGCCGGCACAGTCGAAGCCGGCACCACCATCGGCGATGCATCCCCCGAGGCGCGCCACCATCGCATGAGCGTCGGGTTAACGGCGGCGACCACGACCTTCATGGGCGACAGCTACACCTTCGTCGATTGTCCCGGCTCGGTCGAATTCGCGCACGACATGCGCGCCGCGCTGCCCGCGGTCGATGCCGCGGTGATCGTGTGCGAGGCCGACGAGCGCAAGCTGCCGCAGTTGCAGATCATCATGCGGGAGCTGGAAGAACTCGGCATTCCGCGTTTCCTGTTTCTCAACAAGATCGACAAGGCGAACAAGCGCATCCGCGAAACGCTCGCGACCTTGCAGCCGGCGTCGCGCACGCCGCTGGTGCTGCGGCAAATTCCGATCTGGAAGGGCGATCTCATTGCAGGTTTCGTCGATCTCGCGCTGGAGCGTGCATTTGTGTACCGCGAGCACATGCCGTCCGAAGTGATCGACCTCGAAGGCGGCGATCTCGATCGCGAGAAGGAAGCGCGCCTCACCATGCTGGAGAAGCTGGCCGATCACGACGACCGGCTGCTTGAACAGTTGCTCGAAGATATTCCGCCGCCGCGCGATGCGGTGTTCGACGATCTCGCCAGCGAACTGCGCGAAGGCCAGATTTGTCCGGTGCTGCTGGGATGCGCGACGCGTGAGAACGGCGTATTGCGGCTGCTGAAGGCCTTGCGGCATGAAGCGCCCGGCGTCGCCGTGACGGCCGCGCGTCTCGGCGTGGCCGACGACAAATCCGCGCTGGCCTATGTCATGAAAACCACGCACCTCCAGCATGGCGGCAAACTGTCATTGGCCCGCATTCTGCGCGGAGCGATCGCCGACGGGGACAACGCGTTGTCGTCGGCGGCAGCAACTGGCCGTGTGTCCGGCATCGTTGCGCCGAACGGTGGACCCGACACCAAGCGCGCGTCCGCCGCAGCAGGCGAAACAGTGGCGCTCGGCAAGCTCGAATCCATCAAGACCGGCGACACGTTGAACACGGGCAAGACCGCGCCGGTTTCGCTTGCGAGCATTATGCCCGCCGCACCTGTGCTGGCGACGGCGCTGGCCGCGCAGGACCGCAAGGACGACGTCAAGCTCGGGCAGGCGCTGTCGCGTCTGGCCGATGAAGATCCGTCGCTGAGCGTGGTCCACAATCCGCTGACCCACGAGATGGTGCTGTGGGGGCAGGGCGAAATGCATCTGCGCGTCGCCGTCGAGCGATTGCAGGAGCGGTTCGGCGTCACGGTCAAGCAGCACGCGCCGCCGGTCGGCTATCAGGAAACGATCCGCAAGACGATTACGCAGCGCGGTCGGCACAAGAAACAATCCGGCGGCCACGGCCAGTTCGGCGACGTGGTGCTGGACATCAAGCCGCTGCCGCGCGGCAGCGGTTACGTTTTCCGTGAGAAGGTTGTTGGCGGCGCGGTGCCGAAAAACTACATCGGCGCGGTCGAGGAAGGCGCCGGCGATGGATTGACCCGCGGGCCATTGGGTTTTCCGGTGATCGACGTTGAGGTGACGCTGACGGACGGCTCCTATCACAGCGTCGATTCCTCCGATCAGGCGTTTCGCACCGCCGCGCGCATCGGCGTCACCGAAGCGTTGCCGCAATGCGCGCCGGTGCTGCTGGAGCCGATCCACGTTGTCGAGATCGTCTGCCCGTCCGAGGCCACCGCGAAGATCAACTCGATCCTGTCGGGACGGCGCGGCCAGATCCTTGGCTTCGATACCCGCGAGGGCTGGCAAGGCTGGGATCTGGTGCGGGCGATGATGCCTGAAGCCGAGATCGGCGACCTGATCGTCGAACTGCGCTCGGCGACAGCCGGCGCGGGTGGTTTTACCCGGCAATTCGACCACATGGCGGAAGTGATCGGCCGCGCCGCCGACCAGATCATCGCCGCGCACCGCGCGGCGGCATAATCTGAAGCAGGCATGCGTTGTCGAGAAGCCCGCATTCAGCGGGCTTCTTTTTTGCGCATTGAGGGTTTGAAAACGGGATCGCTTCGCGGGCCATCATCCGGTAATTTCCGGCTGGGCAGGGCCGATTCATGGACAAACCTCACAGCGGCACGTCGCGTGCCGAGATCGACCGGCCGACATATGCCGGCCTGTTCACGCCGAAAATCGTGACGGTGCTGCGCGAGGGCTACGGTTTCGAGGCGTTTCGTGCCGATGCAGTCGCGGGATTGACGGTGGCCATCGTTGCGCTGCCTCTGTCGATGGCCATTGCCATTGCGTCGGGCACCACGCCGGATCGCGGACTTTATGCTGCGATCTTCGGCGGCTTTCTGGTGTCGCTGCTCGGCGGCAGCCGTTTCCAGGTCGGCGGGCCTGCCGGCGCATTCATTGTTCTGGTTGCTGCGTCCGTCGCGCGTCATGGCATTGACGGCGTGCTGCTGGCGACCATGATCGCCGGACTGATCCTCATCGCCGCAGGATTGCTGCGGCTCGGGACTTACATCAAATACATCCCCCATCCGGTGACGGTAGGATTCACCGCCGGCATCGCCGTCATCATTTTTGCGAGCCAGATCCGCGATCTGTTCGGCATCACGCTGGCAGGCAAGGAGCCCGGCGAACTGATCCCCAAGCTCGAGACGCTCGGCCGCGCTGCCGGGACCACGAACATCGCAGCGGTGGCGATCTCGCTTGCGACGATCGCGATTATTCTGGGCGTGCGCAAGCTGCGCCCGCGATGGCCAGGCATGCTGATCGCCGTGATCGTCACAGCTGTGGTCGCGTGGCTGTCATCGCTGCCGGTCGAGACCATCGGCACCCGCTTCGGCGGCATCCCGAATGCGTTTCCGCTGCCGTCGTTTCCGGCCATAACGCTGGAGAAAATCGTGGCGGTGTTGCCGGATGCGATGATGTTCGCGCTGCTGGGCGCGATCGAGTCGTTGCTGTCTGCGGTCGTCGCCGACGGCATGTCGAGCCGTCAGCATCGCCCAAACGGTGAACTTGTGGCGCAGGGCTTCGCCAATATCGGCTCGGCGCTGTTCGGCGGCATCTGCGTCACCGGCACCATTGCGCGCACCGCGACCAATGTTCGCGCCGGCGCGCGCGGGCCGGTCGCGGGCATGCTGCATTCGGTTTTTCTTCTCGGCTTCATGCTGCTCGCGGCGCCACTGGCGAGCTTCATTCCGCTGGCGACGCTGGCGGGAGTACTCGCCGTGGTAGCGTGGAACATGGCGGAAAGGCATGAGTTCGGCGCGTTGCTCCGCTCATCATGGGGCAACGCGGCGGTGTTGTTGGCCACATTCCTGCTGACGATTTTTTTCGGCCTTGCCGAGGGTATCGCCGTCGGCTCCCTGCTGGGTGCCTTGATATTTTTCGTCCGGAAGCAAAAACGCGCTCGCGAAACCGCGCCGCCCGCGATAGACGATACGGCGTCCTGAACGAGCGATCCTTTGGAAGAAGCGGTTTTTTTGGAAGAAAAGTTGTCATGACCGATCGTCCTGCCGCGTGTCTGATCGGCTGGCCCGCAGCGCATTCGCGCTCGCCGATCATTCACAAGTTCTGGCTGAAGGATTTCGGCATCGACGGCGATTACCGCATCGAGGCGGTGGAGCCTCCGGCGTTCGCCGATTTCATCGGCAGTCTTGCGGCGCGCGGGTATCGCGGTGCCAACGTCACCATTCCGCACAAGGAGCAGGCGCTGACGCTCTCAACGCCCGACGCGCGCGCGCGTGCCGTAGGGGCGGCCAACACGCTGTATTTCGACAAAGGCGAATTGCGTTCGACCAACACCGACGTCGAAGGCTTCATCGATAACCTCGACGCCAGCGCGCCGGGCTGGGACGCCGCCGAAGACGTGCTGGTGCTCGGGGCCGGCGGCTCGGCGCGCGCGGTGATTTTCGGCTTGATCGAGCGCGGCATCAAACGCATTCACCTCGCCAACCGCACGGCGGATCGCGCGCGATTGCTGGCGGACCAGTTCGGCGCAAGCGTGCATCCGTTGCCGTGGGACCGGATCGAAACCGTGCTGCCGCGTGCGGGGGTGCTGGTGAACACCGCGTCGCTCGGCATGAAGGGTCAGCCGCCGCTCGCTATCGATGCTGGATTGCTGCCCGCCAATGCGACGGTGGCCGATCTGGTTTATGTTCCGCTCCAAACCGGCTTGCTGAAAGCCGCGAACGCGCGCGGTCTCAAGACCGCCGACGGTCTCGGCATGCTGCTGCATCAGGCCGTGCGCGGTTTTGAATTATGGTTCGGCAAACGCCCGACAGTGACACCGGAATTGCGCGCGCTGGTCGAAACCGATCTGGCGCGCACTTAGCGAATGCCCGGACAAGTCCGGCGATGGCGAACTGAAATGACGCTGCTTGAGTTCAGTTGCGCGGGCTGCTCACCGCGTTGGTGTGCAGGTAATCGGTGAGCACGCGGCGGTCGATGTCTTCGATGCGGTTGATGCCGGTGAGGCCCATCGTCGTGCTGAGTTCCTTGCCGATCACATCGATGGCGGTGGCGACTCCGTCCTGTCCGCCAGCTCCGAGGCCGTGCACATAGGCGCGGCCGATCATGCAGGATTTCGCGCCGAGCGCGAGCGCGCGCATCACGTCCTGTCCGGAGCGGATGCCGCCGTCGAACATGATTTCGGTTTGCGATCCCACATCCTGCACGATCTCGGGCAGCACCGAGATTGACGACGGTGCGCCGTCGAGTTGACGGCCGCCGTGGTTCGACACCACCAGCGCCTCGGCGCCGGTCTTCACCGCTTCGCGCGCGTCCGCCACATCGAGAATGCCCTTAATGACGAGTTTGCCGGGCCAGATGCTGCGAATCCATTCGACATCCTTCCAGTTCAGCGACTGGTCGAATTGCGACGCGATCCACACCGACAGCGAGTTGATGTCGTCGCTGCCTTTCAAATGTCCCATCAGGTTGCCGAAGGTGCGACGCTTGCCGCGCAGCACGCCGGAGACCCAGCCGGGCTTGGTGGCGAAATCGAACACCCTGCCGAGCGTCCATTGCGGCGGCACGGTCATGCCGTTCTTGATGTCGGCATGTCGCTGGCCGATCACCTGCAGATCGACAGTGAGAACCAGCGCGCTGCATTTCGCAGCGATAGCGCGCTCGATCAGCGCCTTGACGAAGCCGCGGTCCTTCATAACGTAGAGCTGAAACCAGAACGGCTTATCGACCGCCGCCGCCACGTCTTCGATGGAGCAGATCGACATGGTGGACAGTGTGTAGGGAATGCCGGCGGCGTGCGCCGCACGGCAGGCGTGAATCTCGCCATCGCCATGCTGCATGCCGGTGAGGCCGATCGGCGCGAGGATCAGCGGCAGCGCCGCCGGTTCACCGAGGATGGTGGTGTTCATCGAGCGCCGCTCGACATCGACCAGAATGCGCTGGCGAAACTTGATCCGCTCCATGTCGCTGCGGTTGGCGCGCAGCGTTTCTTCCGCATACGAGCCGCGATCCGCATAATCGAAGAATGCCTTCGGCACGCGGCGCTTGTGGATTTGCCGCAGATCCTCGATGCAGGTGATGTTCTTCAACATTGGCGTTTCCCGGCTCATTGTCTTTTTCGTTGCAGCAATCATCTATCATGGCAGTGGCGCGTGCAAACGATCGCTGCATCGTGGAGAATGTCATGACCAAGAAAAAGCCCGGTTCGCAAGCCGCCAGTCAGGCGGAAGCCGAGAAGCGCAAGCTGGATGACGAACTGGACGAGGCGTTGCGGGACACCTTTCCGGCCTCCGACCCGGTCAAGCTGACCCAGCCGGACCAGCACGTCGAGCCGGAGAAGGATTGAGCGCCATAGAGGGCCGGAACAGGCCCGGTTCCCGGACGTTGTCCTTCGAAACCCACGAAGGAGATCATGATGGCCGAAGCCGAGACCAAGCCGAAAAACGACAATCAGCCCAAAGACCCTGAAAAGAAGAAGCTGGATGACGCCCTGAACAAGGGTCTGGAAGAATCGTTTCCGGGTTCGGACCCGGTGAATGTGACCCAGCCCGCGCCGTCCAGGCACGATCAGGACATCAAGCGGAAGGGTTGAGCAGGGCAAATCGCGCTGAATTGCTGCCCAATCCCGAAAGAAGCCTTTTCATTCAAACGGATGCACGCCGCCGCCCCGCAGGGCGGCGGTAATGATTCATCATATATTTTGAAGGTTTTCCGGCCACAGAGGCTTTATAACCAGCTCCGCGCTATAGATTGGGGCGCTCGCCAGAGCCATGCACGTGCCTTATCGGGCATGCGAGAGACTCGGCGGAGCAGGGGAATTCATGGTTCGCAAGTATTTCGGCACCGACGGCATTCGCGGCCGCGCCAACAGTTTGATTACGCCCGAACTGGCCTTGAAGGTCGGTCAGGCCGCCGGGCTGGTTTTCCAGCGCGGCGAGCATCGTCATCGCGTGGTGATCGGCAAGGACACCCGCCTGTCCGGCTACATGATCGAGAACGCGATGGTGGCCGGATTTACCTCCGTCGGCATGGATGTGCTGCTGCTCGGCCCGATGCCGACGCCGGCGGTTGCCATGCTCACCAAGTCGATGCGTGCCGATCTCGGTGTGATGATTTCGGCCTCGCATAACCTGTTCGACGACAACGGCATCAAGCTGTTCGGCCCGGCGGGCTTCAAGCTGTCCGACGATGTCGAGCATCAGATCGAACAGTTGATGGACGACAATCTCGACAAGCGCCTTGCTCAAAGTGCCAGCCTTGGCCGCGCCCGCCGCATCGACGGCGTGCATGACCGTTACATCGAATTCGCCAAGCGCACCCTGCCGCGCGACCTCAGCCTCGACGGACTTCGCGTCGTGGTGGATTGCGCCAATGGCGCTGCTTACAAGGTGGTGCCGGAAGCGCTGTGGGAACTGGGCGCGGACGTCATTTCCATCGGCGTCGAGCCGGACGGCTTCAACATCAACAAGGATTGCGGATCGACCTCGCCGGAAGCACTGGCGCGCAAGGTGCGCGAGATGCGTGCCGACATCGGCATCGCGCTCGATGGCGACGCAGACCGAGTTCTCGTGATCGACGAGCGCGGCCATCTGGTCGATGGCGACCAGTTGCTCGCGGTGATCGCGCAAAGCTGGAAGGAAGACGGACGGCTGGCCAAACCGGGCATCGTCTCCACCGTGATGGCCAATCTCGGCCTCGAGCGCTATCTCGACGGGCAGGGCATCGAACTGGTGCGCACGGCGGTCGGCGACCGCTACGTGCTCGAACAGATGCTCAAGCACGGTTACAATCTCGGCGGCGAACCCTCCGGCCATATCATCATGTCAGATTTCGCCACCACCGGCGACGGCTTCGTCGCGGCGTTGCAAGTTCTTGCGGTGGTGCAGAAACTCGGGCGTCCGGTGTCCGAAGTCTGCCATCGCTTCGAGCCGCTGCCGCAAATTCTCAAGAACGTCCGCTATCGCGGCGGCAAGCCGCTGGATAATCCGGGAGTCAAATCGGCGATTGTCGATGCGGAAAAACGCCTGAACGGTTGCGGCAGGCTGCTGGTGCGTTCATCCGGCACCGAACCTGTGATCCGCGTGATGGGCGAGGGCGACAACCGTGATCTGGTGGAAGAAGCCGTGGACATGATCGTCTCGGCTCTGGGAACCGCAGCTGCGGCCTGACCTCCTTTTTGCCTCTCCGCGCGAGCGGCGCGAGGGAGCAGATTTCACAATGCAGCTATGGTGAATTGCGGCTGGTCGCGTTGCAGCAGGGGCCGTATCTGAACTCATCATTGAGTTCATTCAGATTCTGATTGCCGGGATGTCATTGTGAACAAACCTGTGATTCTCAGCGAGGATACCCTCGTCGCTCCCATCGTGATGGATGATCCGCCGTCGCCGGCCCCTTCCGCAGGTCCGGCCTATGCGATCATGGGTGCCATCGCTGTTTCGCATTTCCTCAACGATCTGATGCAGTCACTGATTCAATCGGTCTATCCGATCCTGAAGGAGAACTACGCGCTCGACTTCGGACAGATCGGGCTCATCACGCTTGCTTTCATGTTCACGTCGTCGCTGCTGCAGCCGGTCGTCGGCGCCTACACCGACCGGCATCCGAAGCCGTTTTCGCTGGCGCTCGGCATGGGCTTCACGCTGGTCGGCCTCGTCATGCTTGGCGCGGCGCATCATTACTGGGTGATCTTGCTCGCGGCGGGTCTGGTCGGCACCGGCTCGGCGATCTTCCATCCTGAGGCCTCGCGCATCGCGCGGATGTCGTCGGGCGGCCGCTTCGGGCTGGCGCAGTCGGTATTTCAGGTGGGCGGAAATTTCGGCACTGCGGTCGGTCCGGTGCTTGCTGCGCTGATTATCGTGCCGCTCGGCCAGCCGAGTATCGCCTGGTTCTCGCTCGTCGCGGCACTCGCCATCGCCATCCTCTGGCGGATCGGTCATTGGTACAAGACGCGGATCGTGCCGCGCAAGACCGCGGCCGTGCGCAGCGCCGACGGGCCGTCGCCGCGCGGAACGATCGTCGCGCTGACCGTGCTGATGGTGCTGCTGTTCTCCAAGACGTTCTACACGGCGAGCATCGGCAGCTATTACACATTCTACCTGATGGAGAAATTCAGCGTGACCACGCAGGCCGCGCAGATTTATCTGTTCCTGTTTCTCGGCGCGAGCGCGGTCGGCGTATTTTTCGGCGGTCCGCTCGGCGATCGCTTCGGCCGCAAATACGTGATCTGGTTTTCGATCCTGGGCGCGTTGCCGTTCACGCTGGCGCTGCCCTATGTCGATCTGTTCGGCAACGCTGTGCTGAGTATCCTGATCGGGTTCATCATCTCGTCGGCGACGCCGGCAGTCATCGTCTATGCGCAGGAACTGATGCCGCATCGCCTCGGCATGATCTCCGGACTGTTCTACGGCATGGCGTTCGGATTCGGCGGCATCGGCGCGGCCGTGCTTGGTCAGGTCGCGGACCTCAAGGGCATCGACTTCGTGTACCAGATCTGCGCCTGGCTTCCGGCTATCGGCTTGCTCGCGATCTTCCTGCCCAACGTCAAGCGCACCGCGCTTTGACATTTGCGTTTCGCAGGCAGCTTGAGTCGATAGCGAACCGCGCGTGAGCGGGGTTGCGCGGATGATGCCCCGCCTTTGCGTCAGGATTCCTGACCTGTCTATCAATACATTGTTAGGAATTGCGGCACGCGGCGTCTCGCGCGTTTAACAAATGTTAACCGCCTCGCTTAACGCGGATTAAAATTCACGGTTAAGAATTAGGGTTAAGTGCCGCTTAAGGATTTGGTGCCATCGTCCGCCCGTGAGTTTTTGTGTGAGGCCTTTTGCGTCGTCTGCCTCACCGGACGAAAGGACCGACCAATGCGTACCCTGAAATACTTGATCGCCGCGAGTGCGGCGCTGATGTCGACGGCATCTCTCGCCGCCGATCTCCCTCTCGCGCCTCCGCCTTATATTCCGCCGCCAATCGAAGACTTCGGCGGCTGGTATCTGCGCGGCGATATCGGAATCAGCAATCAGCAAGTGAAGCGCCTCGACAACGCGCTCGATGCGACGCTTATCACCCAGAACCAGCGGCTTGGGTTCGATAGCGGCGGCATCTACGGCCTCGGTGCCGGTTATCAGTTCAACAATTTCTTCCGCGCCGATTTCACCGCTGAATATCGCGCCGGTGCGAGCTTCAACGGTCTCGACCTGAACACATTCACGGGCGGAACGGGTGTCAACAACTACCGCGGCATCAAGTCCGAGTGGCTGTTCCTCGCCAACGCTTACGTCGATCTCGGCACATGGTGGTGCCTGACGCCGTTCGTCGGCGCCGGCATCGGCACGTCGCGCGTGACGATTTCGAACTTCACCGATCAGGGTCTCGTTGTGACCGGCGGACCTCCAATTGCAAGCTCGGCCTACGCCGATACGGCTTCCAAATGGAATTTCGCATGGGCCGTGCATGCGGGCGTTGCATACAAGTACTCGCCGAACGTGACGATGGAATTCGCATACCGTTACGCCGATCTCGGCGACGGCATCACGGGCGACATCAGGGCATTCGACGGAACGAACGCGATCAACAATCCGATGACGTTCAAGAACATCACCTCGCACGACCTGAAGCTTGGCGTGCGCTGGGCGATCGAGCCGACGCCGACCTATCTGCCGCCGCCGCCTTTGATGCGCAAGGGTTGATCGAACTTTCTTCTTCTTCCAAAACTTCAACGGCGTGGATTTTTCCGCGCCGTTTTCTTTTGCGCCAAATCTTTTGGACCGGACGCGGCGTGGCAACGGTTGGTTAAGGTTAACGCGGCATGATCGAACGTAGTTAAGCGTTTGTGACGGGAGTTTGGTGATGCGTCGGATCGTGATGGTGATGGCAATTGTTGCGGCAGCGCAAAGTGCGCAGGGAGCCGATCTTTCCGATTTGGCCGACCTTCCGATTCTCCGCGGAAGCCTTCGCGAGGGAATGAGCCGCCCGGCATACTGGCAGGGCTATTACGTCGGCGGCCAGGCCGGCCTCGGTTCATCCGATATGGATTTTACAGGCTCGGCGGGCGATCTCATCGCACGGATGATGGCCGGCACAGCCATTGAAAATCAGGGAAGCGTTTCGGACTGGCCGGTGATGGGCAAGGTATCCCAGCGCGGCAAGGGATACGGAGGCTTCGTCGGTTATAACCTTCAGTGGGATGACGTGGTGCTCGGTCTCGAGGCCAACTACCTGCACGGCAATTTCGGCGGCAGCAGTTCCGACAGCATGTCGCGCATCTTCTCGACGACAAACGGTTTCACCAACAACGTCACCTATGCGGCGTCTTCAACGCTCAACATCAGGGACATGGGTTCCGTCCGCGCCCGCGCCGGTTATGTCTGGAATAACTTCATGCCCTACATGTTCGGCGGCGTTTCGCTCGGGCAGGCAGACGTCGTCAAGACGGCGAGAATTTCAGGAACGCAGGTGAACGATGCGGACCCGACCATCATCGTGCCATTCGACGACACGATGACGACCAGACAGAACGGGCGCTTTATCTATGGATATGCCGCGGGCCTCGGCGTCGATATCATGTTGTTTGGGAACGTCTTTGTGCGCGGCGAGTGGGAGTATCTCAAATTCGTCGGCCCGGTCGATACCAGCATCAACACCGTGCGCGGCGGCGTCGGCTACAAGTTCTGATCGGCCCACTACTGCATCTTCAATTGCGACTTGCGGCCTCTGTCGTTGACAGGGGCCGTTTTGCCTGTTGGGCTGCGGTTGAGCGTGGAGGCCAGCATCCATGAAAATTTATGGCGATCTGAAATCCGGGAACTGCCTGAAGGTAAAGTGGGTCTGCGACAAGCTCAAGCGGCGCTACACCTGGGTTGAAATCGACACCTTGAAGAATGAGAACCGCACGCCTGAGTTTCTGAAACTCAACGGCGCGGGGCAGGTGCCGGTGGTCGAACTCGACGACGGGCGCTCGCTGGCGCAATCCAATGCCATCATCCGTTATCTGGCGCGGGGCACCGACCTCATTCCAGCGGAGGCGTTCCTCGCGGCGAAAATGGACGAGTGGCTGTTCTGGGAGCAATACAACCACGAGCCATATATTGCGGTGTGCCGATTCCAGATGCTGTATCTCGGCAAGTCGCAGGGCGAACTTGACCCGGAAAAGGTCAAGCGGGGATACGCCGCGCTGGCGCTGATGGAACACGAATTGAAGGACAAGCGTTTTCTTGTCGGTGAGGCGCTGTCGCTCGCGGATGTTTCGCTGCTGGCCTACACCCGCGTCGCCCATGAGGGCGGATTTCATCTCGATGGCTACGCCGCCGTGAAGCGCTGGATCGCGGACTCGGAGAAGGTGTTGGGGCTTTGAGACTTTTCACCTCTCCCCGTTTACGGGGAGAGGTCGGATCGCGAAGCGATCCGGGTGAGGGGCATTGAGTGTCGGCCTCGAATTGGGGG
>JAZKGC010000107.1:0-6653 GCA_040386115.1 Pseudomonadota bacterium | reverse complement strand
ATCCTGCGCGCCTTGCAGGATGCGAACCGGACATCCGACATCGATGGTGCCGCCGAGCAGCAGATGATTGCGGCCTTCCTCGATCAGCGTGCGGGTGATCGGATAAGGCTCGCCATAGTCGGACGGCCGATGCCAGACGCCTTTGGTCATGATCTCGTCGCGGATCGCTTGCGAGAAACCCTTCCACATCAACTCTTCCGTGAAATCCGGCGCTGGCGCGATCAGCACCAGCCCCGCCAGATGCGCGCGACGCGTGGCTTCCTTGCGCCTGGCCAATGCGCGCGCCAGCAGCAGCGCCATCCAGCCGCCCATCGATGATCCGACGACGATCTGCGGGCCTTCGCAGACAGCGTCGAACACGTTGAGGCTCTCCTCAAGCCACTTGCCGATAGTGCCGTCAGCGAACGTCCCGCCGGATTCGCCATGCCCGGAATAATCGAACCGCACGCAGCCGCGGCCCTGTTCGGCGGCCCGTGCATCGAGCGCCTGCGCCTTGGTGCCCTTCATGTCGGAATGGAATCCGCCCAGCCAGAACAGTCCCGGCGCTTGTCCGGCGCGGGATCGCACGGCGATGCGGCGCATCGCGACGCCGTCTCCGACCTCGACAAAGGCCGGAGCTTGTCTGGCAAAATCGTCCACTGGGCTGTTCATGCGCCGATCATCCTGCCGGTTGTTATTGATATGCCGGACGTGATACGTCAACGGACACATTGAACATCTCATTGAACTTCGCGGGCCGTCACTGCGACACCTCTTTATCTTTGCTGCGGCGCTTTTCTTTGCTGCGGTGCTTTGCTCACATTGCCGGCGCTCCCATAAAAGCCTCTTTCGCCGTCTTCAGTCCTGAATGCGATCCGGAAACAATCTGATGTCGGCCACACCAGCGCGAAACCGTGAATCATCCGCGCCGCCCGACGCGTCTTCGCCGGACACCCTCCCCGAACTCAATCTTCCAGCGCCCGCCAACCGCAATCGCGCCGCGACGCTCAATGTGTTGATCGCGGTGCCGACGCTGGATACCGGCGCCGCCGACAACGGCGCGCTCGATCTGGTGAAATTGCTCAGTGCCGCCGGACATCGCCCGATCGTCGTTTCGACCGGCGGCCGTCTTGTTCAGGAGGTAGTAGCCTGCGGCGGCGAGTTCGTGGCGATGAATGTCGCGAGCAGAAACCCGCTGGTGATGGTGGCCTGTGCGCGCAGGCTCGCGCGGCTCGTGAGACAACGCCAGTGCCACGTCGTTCATGCACTCGGGCGCGCGCCCGGCTGGAGCGCCTACATTGCCGCCCGCGTCAACCGGCGGCCGTTCGTCACATCCTGGTACAAGGGATTTCGCGAGCAGAACATTTTCAAGCGGCTCTACAACAGCGTCATGGTCCGGGGCGACCGCGTGATCGCCGCCAGCGAAGACATCGCCGACCTGATCCGGGATCGTTATCGCACGCCGGTGGAGCGGCTCTCGGTGTTGCCGTCGGTATTCGACGTCTCGCAGTTCGCGCCGGACGGAGTGACGCAAGAGCGCATCGACCGGATGCGCCAGGCATGGGGCATCCCCGCGCATTGCCGCGTGCTGCTGGCGCCGGGGCGCATGGTCCGGCGCAAGGGCCATCATCTGATCGTTCAGGCCGCACAGCGCCTCAAGGCGTCGGGCGTGAAGGATTTCATGGTAGTGTTCACCGGCGAGGATCAGGGCCGCACCAGCTACACCGGCAGCTTGTGGGATCTGATCGCATCGACCGGAACCAATGACGTGATCCGTCTGGCGGGCCTGACCGGCGATCTGCCCGCTGCCTTCGCAGCCTCCACATTGGCGGTGTTCGCATCGACCCAGCCCGAGGGAACCCAGCGCACCATTCTCGGCGCGCAGGCCATGGCTGTTCCCGTGGTCGTATCAGACCTGAGCGCCGGGCCGGACATCGTGCTGGCGCCGCCGGCCATCGCCGACGACCGGATGACCGGCTTGAGATTTTCCTCGCACGACAGCGCCGCCCTGGCAGCCGCTCTTGGCAGAATTCTCAGCCTGAGCGACGAGGGGCGGAACGCCATCGGCGCGCGCGGGCGGGAATGGGTTCTCGCCAACCACGACACCGCAGCGCTTGCGGAACGCACGCTGCGCCTTTATGTGGACCTGGCGGCGGAAAAGCGCACGGCATGAGCCATTTGGCAGGCATTTAACGGGTTTATGACCGGTATGGTTCTTTTGGTGCTGCTGTCACTTCGCCGGAAAATGCACGCGGTGGCGTTGCCGCGCTTGCCCGGCAGCCCTTAATCCTTCAAACTGATCCCTTCACTAACAACATTGGAGAGTTACCCATTCGCCGTCCCAACAGAGCCCCGCCCACTGCATCCAAAGATGGGCCGCGCACCAACGATGAAATCCGCAATCTCGAAATCCAGCTGATCGATCAGCACGGCGTCAACATCGGCCCCACCGAGACTTCGGTTGCGATCAAGATGGCCATGGAGGCCGGCATGGATCTCGTGGAGATTTCGCCGAACACCGTTCCTCCCGTTTGCAAGATCATGGATTACGGGAAGTACAAGTATTCGGCGCAGAAGAAAGCTGCCGAAGCGCGCAAGAAGCAGAAGATCGTCGAGATCAAGGAGATCAAGCTCCGGCCGATGATCGACGATCACGATTACGACGTGAAGATGCGCGCGATGCTGCGGTTTTTTGAAGAAGGCGACAAGGTGAAGGTCACGCTTCGCTATCGCGGCCGCGAAATGGCGCATCAGGAAATCGGCACCAAGCTGCTCGACAAGGTCAAGAGCGACGTCGCCGAGATCGCCAAGGTCGAGCAGGACGCGCGATTCGAGGGCCGTCAGGTGGTGATGGTTCTCGCGCCGCGCTAACCTTTCCCTCACGCAATCCGAATTGAATTGGACAGCCCGCCGGATTAATTCGACGGGCTGTTTTTTGTTGGATTGCTTCGTCGCTTGCGCTCCCCGCAATGACGCGTGAAAGAGCAGAAACAAAAACGGCGCCGCAGACTGCGGCGCCGTTTTGCTGAATGGGCTGGCTTAAAAGTTACGAACTGCGGCTGGCTTCCCAGCGGCCGGAGCACGCCGTGCTCGACGACTTGCCGGTCCACTGTCCGGAGCCCGCGTTGGCAGAAAGCCTGCCGCTTGCGCTGGCCTTCTGGTCGCCGCGCGCAATCGCTACGCTGACCGCTCCCGCCTCGCCGACCTGACCGGAAATATCGAAACTTCCCTCGCCCGAATAGCTGACGCGGCCGGCCACGACCTTCACGGGGTAGCTGTAGGCCGGATCGCAATTGCCGGACTGGGTAATGATGGTGACTTTCCAGGAACCGTCGAACGATCCGGCGGCCTTGGCGGCGCGCGAAAGCGCAACCGCGGCAATCAAAACCAGGATGGCAAAGGCGGCGACCGCAAACAGCCGGGCGGTTTGATTCAGTGAAATGACGGACGTGGTGGCGCGCTTGGCCATCTTGCTTGTATCCCTTCCCGTTTATGATGCTGGCGGGGATATAGGCAGAATATGGCGATTCTCCTAGTGCAATGCAGCATAAAGGTGGCGCGCGAAGCGCATGCCCCGGTTCGCCTCACAAAAACACACCTGAATTGAACAGGTTACTATCGACTGGCTTCCCAGCGGCCGCTGCATCGTGCGCCTGACAGGACGCCGCTCCAGCGGCCCGACCCGGAATTTCCAAACAGGCGTCCGCTTGCTTTGCCGGATGAGCCTCCGCTCGAAATCGAGACGCTGACCCCGCCATTGCCGGTGACCCGCCCGTTCATGGCCGCGCCGCCCGACGAGGTGATCCGGCCGCCGCTCACCTGCAATGGAAAACTGTAAGCGGCATCGCAATTGCCGGACTGGGTCGCGATCACCACGGTCCATGGCCCATCGAACGACGCCGCTTTGGCGGTTCCTGCGATAGCCAGCGCGACGCCAAGCACGGCGACGGCCAGCAGCCATCGCAACGCCGCCGCATTTCGGGGGCCCGAGGGAAGCGCAATCGTTCTGGCTTTCATGACAACGGCCTTTCAAATGGTCGGGGCTGAAATATCAGGCTGCAATCGGCAATGGTGTATCCGCGTAAGGGCCGGGAGGGACCTGCGTGGTCGGTGTTAATCGTTGCCAATCTGCCGATGCTCTGCCATAAGCGCAACCTTCGTCGCCCGGCTATCAAGGGCTGCCGTGGCGACGACCCATGCTGATCTGTCCATACGGGACTAAATCGAGCATTTTCAACGCTCTAACGAGCATTTCAGCCGCAGCAGTGCCTTCCGGGGCGCGTCAGTCCTGCGGCAACAGGAGAGCCAAATGCCCAAGCTGAAGACCAAGTCGGGCGCTAAAAAGCGCTTTAAAGTGACCGGCACCGGAAAGGTGATGTCCGCCCATGCAGGCAAACGCCACGGCATGATCAAGCGGACCAAGAAGCAGATTCGTCAGCTGCGCGGCACGCGAGTGCTGTTCAAGACCGACGGCGACAACGTCAAGAAGTACTTCTTGCCTAACGCCTGATCGCGCAACTCACGTTGCCGCGTCCGCGCGGCTGTCTGTCACCCATTTTTCCAGATAAAGGAGACCCGTCATGTCTCGCGTTAAACGCGGTGTGACCTCTCACGCCAAGCACAAGAAAGTCTACAAGGCCGCCAAGGGTTTTTCTGGCCGCCGCAAGAACACCATCCGCGCCGCCAAGGCCGCCGTGGACAAGGCAGGCCAGTACGCCTTCCGCGCCCGCAAGCTGAAGAAGCGCACCTTCCGCGCGCTCTGGATCCAGCGTCTCAACGCCGCTGTGCGTCCGCTCGGCATGACCTACAGCGTATTTATCAACGGCCTCGCCAAGTCGGGCGTCGTGGTGGATCGCAAGGTGCTGTCGGATCTCGCGATCCACGAACCGGCGGCATTCCAGGCGATTGCTGAAAAGGCCAAAGCCGCGCTCGCGGCTTAAGCTTGCCCTTCTTGCACGAGGCCGAAGCGACCGGGGTTCTGTGAGAGCCCCGCCCCGTTCGGCTGGGCTTGATTAATCCCCACCGGACGGTTCAAACACACCACCGTTCCGATGGGGCTTTCTCCGATGTCCGACCTCGCCAAACTCGAAACCGAAATTCTGTCCGCGATTGCCGCGTCGTCCGACGAAGCGGCCATTGAAGCCGTACGCGTCGCAGCACTCGGCAAAAAGGGTTCGATCTCGGCGCTGCTCGCCACGCTCGGCAAAATGTCGCCCGACGAGCGCAAGACCGAAGGTGCGGCGATCAACGCCGCCAAGGACACGATCACGCAGGCGCTGACCGCGCGCCGCGACATTCTCAAGAACGCAGCACTGGATGCGCGCCTTGCGTCCGAGACCATCGACGTCACACTGCCCACACGCGAAACCCCCGCCGAGCAGGGCCGCATCCATCCCATCAGCCAGGTGATGGACGAACTGACCGCGATCTTCGCCGACATGGGATTTGCCATTGCCGAAGGCCCGGACATCGAGACCGACGATTACAATTTCACCAAGCTGAATTTCCCCGAGGGCCATCCGGCGCGGGAAATGCACGACACGTTCTTCTTCAACCACAAGGCGGACGGCTCGCGCCCATTGCTGCGCACGCATACGTCGCCGGTGCAGGTCCGCACCATGCTCACCCAGAAGCCGCCGATCCGCGTGATCTGTCCGGGCCGCACCTATCGCATCGACAGTGACGCCACCCACACGCCGCAATTCCATCAGGTCGAAGGCCTCGTGATCGACAAGGGTTCGCATCTCGGCCACCTGAAATGGATTCTCGCGGAATTCTGCAAGGCGTTCTTCGAGGTCGATAACGTCAACATGAAATTCCGGCCGTCGTTCTTTCCATTCACCGAGCCGTCGCTGGAAGTGGATATCCAGTGCCGCCGCGAGAAGGGCGAGATTCGTTTCGGCGAAGGCGAGGACTGGCTGGAGATTCTCGGCTGCGGCATGGTGCATCCGAACGTGCTGCGTGCCTGCGGCATCGATCCCGACGTCTATCAGGGCTTCGCCTGGGGCATGGGCATCGACCGCATCGCGATGCTCAAGTATGGCATTAGCGACCTGCGGCAGATGTTCGAGTCCGATGCACGCTGGATCAACCACTACGGATTCAAGCCGCTCGATGTCCCGACCCTGGCGGGAGGGTTGTCGTCGTGAAATTTACCTTCTCGTGGCTGAAAGAGCATCTCGACACCGACGAGCCGCTGGAAAAAATTGCCGACAAGCTCACCATGATCGGGCTTGAGGTCGAGCATCTCGACGACAAGGCGAAAGCCCTGGCGCCTTTCAAGATCGCGCGCATCATTTCCGCCGAACAGCATCCCAACGCGGATCGCCTGCGCGTGTGCATGGTGGACACAGGCGACGGCGGGGCGCCTGTGCAGGTGGTCTGCGGCGCGCCGAACGCGCGCGCGGGGCTTGTCAGCGTGTTCTCGCCGCCGGGCACCTACATTCCGGGCAAGGACATCACGCTTGGCATCGGTACCATTCGCGGCGTCGAGAGCCGCGGCATGCTCTGCTCCGCCGCCGAACTGCAACTCTCCGAAGATCATGACGGCATCATGGAGTTGCCGGCGGATGCGCCGCTCGGTGCGCCTTACGCGCATTGGGCAAACCTTGGCGATCCTGTGATCGAGATAAACCTGACGCCCAACCGGCAGGACTGCACCGGCGTGCATGGCA
>JAZKGC010000106.1:0-28707 GCA_040386115.1 Pseudomonadota bacterium | reverse complement strand
GGTTGGCGGAGGCGAGGTTGCACGCCGTGTCGTCGAGGAACATGTATTCCGAGCAAGGGTTCGACGCGCGGATATCGCCGGACGCTTTGCAGGTGTGCCAGTCGTTCATGGTGGTGTTGAAGTGCAGGCCGGGATCGGCGCTGGCCCATGCGGCGTAGCCGATTTTTTCCCACAGGTCGCGGGCCTTCAGCGTCTTCGTCACCTTCTTGTTGGTTCGGCCGATCAGATCCCAGGTGCCGTCGGTTTCCACCGCGCGCAGGAAATCGTCCTTCAGCGACACCGAGTTGTTGGAGTTCTGTCCGGCCACCGTGAGGTAGGCTTCCGAATCCCAGTCGGTGTCGTAGGTGTCGAACGAGATATCCGTGTAGCCCTGCTTGGCGAACTGGATCACGCGCTTGATGAGGTTGTCCTGCACCATGGCGCGGCGCGCCTGCTTGACCTCGCGGCGCAGAGCGGGATTCTTTTCGGGATCGAAGCAATCGTCGCCGGAGCCTTCGCAGTTCACGCAGGCCTTCATCACGGCCTTGAGATGCTTCTGGTTGATCTTGGAGCCGGTGACGAGGGCTGCGACCTTCTGCTCCTCCTTCACCTTCCAGTCGATATAGGTCTCGATATCCGGATGGTCGGCGTCAACGACGACCATCTTGGCCGCGCGCCGCGTGGTGCCGCCGCTCTTGATGGCGCCCGCCGCGCGGTCGCCGATCTTGAGGAACGACATGAGGCCCGATGAGCGGCCGCCGCCGGAGAGCTTTTCGCCCTCACCACGAAGACGCGAGAAGTTGGAGCCGGTGCCGGAGCCGTACTTGAACAGGCGCGCTTCGCGGACCCACAGGTCCATGATGCCGCCTTCGTTGACGAGGTCGTCATCGACGCCCTGAATAAAGCAGGCATGCGGCTGCGGATGCTCGTAGGACGATTTGGATTTGGTCAGCTTGCCGGTTTTCCAGTCCACATAGTAGTGGCCCTGGCCGGGTCCATCGACGCCGTAGGCCCAGTGCAATCCGGTGTTGAACCACTGCGGCGAGTTCGGCGCGACCATCTGTTTGGCGAGCATGAAGCGCAGTTCGTCGTGGAACGCGCGCGCGTCGTCCTCGGATGTGAAGTAACCGCCCTTCCAGCCCCAGTAGGTCCAGCAACCGGCAAGGCGGTCGAACACCTGCTTGGATGAAAGTTCAGAGCCGAAGCGCTCGGACTCAGGAAGAGCGGCGAGCGCCTCGGTGTCCGGCACCGAGCGCCACAGCCATGAGGGGACGGTTTCTTCCTCGACCTTCTTCAGGCGCGAGGCAACGCCGGCTTTCCGGAAATACTTTTGCGCCAGAACATCGGAGGCGACCTGCGACCAGAACTCGGGGACTTCGACATTCTCCAGCCGGAACACCACCGAGCCGTCCGGATTCCGGATCTCGCTTGTCGTCAGCCTGAAATCGATGGCGGCGTAGGGTGACTGACCGTCGGTGGTATAGCGGCGTTCGATTCGCATTTTAGTTGCCCCGTCTTTTGCCGGCGCGTCCGTCCCTAACGGTACGCCGGAGATTTCAATTTGCGAACTCGTTCGTTCGCAGTTTTACCGTTCACGCTCGTCCCGACTTTGGGTCCGATGCCTCCGGCCTGTTCACTCTGGCGGGTGTTGGCGGGTTCAAACCCGCTTCACCCGAACGCCCCAATTTCGCCTTTTGCGCCGCGGTTTGCCGCCATTTCGCCTTTTCGATTCCGGCCCGAAAAAACACAGACAAATCCCCTGTCCGTGGCCTCAACCGGCCTGCCGGAGCTTTCGTCTGAACCCTTTTCGGGAGGTGCCCGGCAAGACTGAAGACTCCCGCGCCGGACGCTCCAAAGCTAGGCCGACTCCAACCGATACGTCAAGAACTAGTATGAAAACCTGAATCAAATACTAAATATGGGGGAAATGCGAATTACCAGCGGAAAACTCCGTCGCCGGTTTGGATCGCAATGCCGGAAGTATCGGTGAGTCCTTGCCGATTCCAAAGCCGTATTTGGGTTCCGTTGTGAGTTCCTCGGGTTGAAAATTCCGGCCACCGGAAAGTGACGGTTGGGTATGCGCCCGATTCTCCGATTTCGGGTGGCTCATCGATCCCGCGCGTGGTCTTTCTCCCCGTCATCCACATGGCTGTGGACGAGTCGAAGGACGTAACCCTGTGGATACACGCACGCCTCCCGATGCTCGTCCTGATACTCGGGCTGAAACGGCGGCTGCGCAGGCCGCAGCAGCGCGCAAGACCCGGACGGTCGGCTATTTGCTGCTGGTGGCGACGTCCGTTGGATGGGGTCTCAACTGGCCGGTGACGAAGCGCCTGCTGGCCGAATTGCCGCCGCTTTCCATGCGCGGCCTGTCCGGAATCGTCGGCGCGGCGCTGCTGGCCTTGCTGGCGCTTGCATTCAAGCAATCGCTGAAAGTGCCTCGCGCGCTGTGGCCGCGGCTGCTGCTGCTGTCGATCCTCAACGTGACGTCATGGATGGCTCTGATGGGCCTGGCGCTGGTGTATCTGCCGGCGAGCGAAGCGGCGGTGATGGCCTACACCATGCCGGTGTGGGCTGCGGCGCTGGCGTGGCCGATTCTCGGCGAGCGCATGTCGCTCTTGCGCGTCATGGCGCTGCTGATGGCGCTGGCCGGACTTGTGGTTTTGATGGGAGGCGGAGGCATCGCCGCCAGCTACGCGAAACTACCGGGCATCGTCATGGCGCTGTTGGGCGCTTTCGGTTTTGCACTGGGCACTGTGTTCGCAAAGCGCTGGCCGCTGGCATTGCCGCCGCTGACGTCCGCGGTGTGGCAGATCCTGATTGGCTGCACGCCGGTGGCTGTCATTGGCCTGCTGATCGAGCAACCGCACTTCATGGCGCTGTCGTCGCTCGGCTGGACACTGTTTGCGTATTCCATCGTGGTCCAGTTCTGCGTCGCCTATGCCTGCTGGTTTGCCGCCCTCGAGAGGCTTCCAGCGTCCGTCGCAGCTATCGGCACGCTGCTTGTGCCGGTCATCGGCGTGCTGGCGTCGGCCGCAGCACTCGGCGAGCCGCTGGGCGTAGCCCAGATCGCGGCGCTCGGATTCACCATCGCAGGCGTCGTGCTGGCGTCCCGTTCGTGAGACAAGACCTTCTCAATGCGCGCAGAAAAGGCCGCAAATATTGTATTAATCGCTACTGTATCCCAGTCGCCACAGCCTAGGGAACCGCGTCCTGCTAGTAGTTATCCGGCGGAATATCGGCGGCGCGCAATGTCGCTGATGCGTGGGGCAGGGCAGGGCGTGGCGTTGATTGTAGCGGGAGTGGCGTCGGGATGGCGCGCGCGTCAAGCGTGCGTGACGCGATTCGTTGCAGGGATCGCAGTCGCTGCGCTGGTCAGCATGATCGCGCTGAACGATGCGCACGCGCAATTTGCGTGTGCAGGGACACCCGGCGCGAGCGACGTCACCTGCACCAACACCGGCACGACCGCTGTTCCGTTTCTCCAGGACCAGCTTGGCATTTTCAATCTCACGACCGCCAGTTCCGGTGCCAGCAACGGCATCACGACGACCAGCGTTGACGGCAATGTCACCGCCACGAATTCCGGCATCAACGCCGACATGCTCGACACCGCCGCCGGCGGCCTCGGCAACGCGACATCGCACAACTCAGGAACGATTGGATCGTACATCAGCACGTTGACGGGTGGCGGCAATGCCACGTCAACGAATTCCGGAACGGTTGCTCAGGACATCACAACGTCTGCGCAGGACGGCGGCAATGCGCAGGCGAATAATTCAGGGACGACGTCAGGCTCGATCTTCACCTCAACAAGCATAGTCTCGGCGCTAGTGGGCGGTTCGGCGACGACAAACAATTACGGCAACATTGGTGGGAGTGTTGCGACAACCGCTGATGGCGGTGGTAACGCAACAACCAACAACTCGGGAACGATTGCCGGCTTTCTCAATACGCAAACCAGCAATGGTGGCGCTGGATTCGGTGCGGGCACCGCCACGTCGATCAATTCCGGGTCAGCCGACTTCATCATCACGCAGACATTCGCTGGTGGAAATGCAGTCGCTATCAATTCCGGAAAGCTCCTGAATTCCGGATTTGGGCCAGGAATTCTCAACGCCACCGTCGAGGGCGGCAATGCGACCACCGTGAACACCGGCTTCGTCAATGGCGGAATTTTCACCGCGACCGGACTTTCCAGCGGCGACGGTAATGCAGCGACCTCGAATTATGGAACGGTTATCGGACCCGTGGTTGTGCTTGCTGGCGCGAATGGCGGTGCTGGCAATGCATCGTTGTTTAATGGCGGCAGAATTTACGGCGACGTCAGTGTCGTCACAGGCTCGGTTGGAGTCGCCACGCTTACCAACGCGGGATTGATCGACGGAAGCTACCTATACGGTTTTCCCGACACTGCGATCGATCTCACCCAGTTTGATCCAACGACACCCACGACGCTGAACATCATGCCGGGATCGCGGATCATTGGAGAGATTTTTCTGAATGGTGACGCGTTCATTCCCGGCACTGGAACAACCGTCAACATTTTCAGCGGCCACGACATCTCATCGGTGCTTACTTTTGGCGGTGCAGGCTGTGGCTGTCTCGGGGTCGGCGGTCTCACCGACACCGGCTCCACCGTTAACGTCACCGGTGGCGCGCCTTACGTCATCAATGGAAATACCGTTGCTATTCTTGACCCGACGGCGTTTGCGAATGCAAATCGAAACGTGGTGGATGTTACGCGCACCATCACATCGCTGGTCACAAGCCGCCTAACCAATCCAACGCCGATCAGCGGCGACGGATCGTCAGCGATTGGATTCGCGCCGTCCGGCAACGTCGCACGTGACATGGCCAACGATGCCTTCTCGGGAATTCCGGCGCTGGCTTATGCGAGCAACGACCGTGTGCTTCTGAGCAATCCGAGTTTCACCGCGGCCGATGGCACGAGCATCTGGGCGCAGGGTTTCGGCGGACAGCGCATTCAACAGGCCGATGCGCCGACGCTGCGGTCAGTGAGCAATTTCTATGGCGGCGTGCTCGGTATCGACAAGACAGTGCAGCCGGGTCTGCGTCTCGGCGGGTTCATCGGCGGTGGCGCGATCAAGTCGAACATCGATCTGAATTCAGGCAGCACGTCGAGCGATATCGGACTCGGTGGTGTCTATGGCCGCTACGCAATGGGCCGTGCGTTCCTCGATTTCTCTTTGCTCGGCGGTTACAGCAGCAACGATGTGAAGCGCACGATTGCTAACAACCTCGTGCCCGGCGGCTACGAATATGCGGCAGGAAAATACAGCGGCTGGTTTATCAGTCCCGAGGTTGCCTATGGTTTCCAGCGATCGCTCGGGAACAATCTGACGCTGACGCCGAGTGCGCGCGTGCGCTATCTGGCTGCCGGATTCGGCGGCTATCAGGAAAATGGTTCGACCACCAACCTGTCTGTGGCTTCGCGCACCTCGCACAATTTCGAGGAGCGCGGCGAGTTCAAGCTGACGCACTCCACGCGCGCGACGCCAACCGAACAGCTTCAATTGAGCGGCACCGTTGGCCTGGTCGCCCTGCAGCGCGTCGGGGACAGTGCGGTGAATACAATCCTGCTCGGACAAAGCCTCGCCTTCGCGACGCCCGGCAAAGGCGGCATTGTCGGCTTCTATACCGGCCTTGGCTTTGACTGGCGCAATGCTTCAGGAGTTTCGGTTTTTGGTGCAACCGAATTCACCGCGATGTCTGATTCAAGCCAGACCATCACGGGCAGGGGCGGCGTAAAGGTTTCATTTTAAGTGAACCTTTGACATCCGCGCGGTCCATTGCCGTCACTGAATGTTTGTCTTGACGATTTGCAGTCGAAATAAATGGCGGCACATTCGCATGCGCCGCCAAATTCAAATCACAAACGCATAGTGGCTTAAGGGCAGGGATACCGATTGCCGTCGTTGTTTAGATAAGTGCCAGAAGCCGGATCGTATGAACGATAACGCCGCATGCAATAGGCCTCGGCGTCGCCTCCGCCATAGCCCGGCGCGACGACGACTGGTTCGCGATAATAGGTTGGCCCACCGTAACCGTATCCCGGTCCGTAACCATATCCCGGCCCGTAATAAGGATTGGAGCCGGCCACGATCGCGCCGCCGATCAGCGCGCCCGCAGCCAATCCAAGACCGATGCCGGCCCCACCGCGATAATATCCGCCGCGCCGCCGCCACTGCACCTCGGTCACTTGCGAATTGTCACTGCCCGCCTGAGCAGTCGCCAACGCCTGTCCCGGCGCGAGGGGCGCAGCATAGCTGCTTGAAATCGCAGCAATCGGAATCGCCAGCGCCAACGCCGCGATCGCGCATGCATTTCTAAAAGAGATCATCGTCCTCACTCCAAAGCCCGCTCTGATCGTTCTGTATCGGAGAATTTGCTGCGTGCAGGTTCCCCATTCAGAAGTGCCAATGTTCGTCTGGATTCAGGCGCTTCTGGGGCGGTTCCCGCGCTGGAACCGCCCCGGAGCGTTAACGATCTTACCCAAGTTTACGGGCAGGGATACCTGTTGCCGTCGTAGTTCAGATAGGTACCCGAAGCGGGATCGTAGGACTTGTAGCGCTGCGCGCAATAGGCCGCTGAATCGCCGTCAACCGCTGTGGTGGCGTATTCGTCGCCTGCATAAGCGTAGCTATCGTTATAGTAATACGGGTCGTTGTAGTAATAGGACGAACCCAAGGCAACGAGTGCCAGACCGCCGGCAAAGCCATAGCCCGGTCCACGCCAGTATCGGCCCCGGTTCCAGTTTCCGCGATTACCGCCGGCCCAGCGCTGACCCTGCAGGGCTGCTACCGGTCGTCCCGCGAAGGGGCGTCCAGCAAAATTACCGCCGATGCCTGGGCGACCGAGGTTTCCGACGTTACCCACGCGCGGGCCGCCGAAATTGGGCCGGGTCGCCATTCCGCCGCCGCGAAACGCACCACCGCCACTCATACCGCCGCGAAATCCGCCACCGGTCATTCCACCGCGAAACCCGCCGCCACCGCCACCGCCGCGGAATGCACCGCCGCCGCCACCACCGCCGCCACGCGAGAACCCTCCACCGCCGCCACCGCCTCCGCGTTGCTGTGCATCCGCTGTCGAAACCAGTGCCGGTGCGATTGCCAACAATGCCGCCGCGCCTACAATTTTAAGACTAATCATCGTTCGTACTCCGAGTGGATCTGCTTGGAAAACGGACGGGGACGCAGGACGTTCCGCGCTTTCCAAACTTTCATGTTCATCACATATCCAAGCCCAATGCAGCATGAACGGATTGCGACCGAACGGTGTCTCAGGCCTCATGCGCCGCGGTCCTCGGGTACCAGCGAATGCGGCGACAGCTCGGTGTGATGCATGGTGCCGCGTCCGACGATCTCCTGACGCGTGCGCGGCAAGGCGCCGGGGTACTCTTCCTGGAGATAGGCGATCAGCTTTTCCCGCACTTCGCAGCGCAGATCCCATGCTGCCGGCGCGCTGCGTGCACTGAGCAATGCGCGTAATTCGACGGTATGGTCCTTGGTGACGTCACTGACCTGAAGCACCACCACGCGGCCGTCCCAGAGCGGAGAGGCGCGTGCCACCTCCAGCAATTTTTCGCGAAGCTTCTCCACCGGCACTGTGTAGTCCACGTAGAGGAACACGGAGCCGATCAGTGCAGATGTCTCGCGTGTCCAGTTCTGGAACGGCTTCTCGATGAAGTAACTCAGCGGCACCACCATCCGCCGCCAGTCCCACAATTTGATGACAACGTAGGTTGTGGTGATTTCTTCGATGGTGCCGTATTCGCCTTCGAGAAACACGACGTCGTCGAGGCGGATCGGCTGCGCCACTGCGATCTGCACGCCGGCGATCAGGTTCGACAGCAGCGGACGAGCGGCGAGGCCGATGGCAAGGCCAGCGACGCCTGCCGAGGCGAACAGGCTGACGCCATATTGCCGGACCTGCTCGAAGCTCATCAGCGCGACGGCAACCGTTATCAGGACGATCAGGGTATCGGCCGCGCGCTTCAGGATGCGGACCTGCGTGACGTGTTTTCGCGCCAGCAGATTGTCTTCGGCGTCGAGTTTGAAGCGCCTGAGATAGATCTGCGAACTGATCTGCACTGCGGTGACGGCGCTCCACCCCAGCAGGGTGATGAATGCGACGTTGAGGATATTGCCGAACACGGTGGCCACGCGCACGTCGATCGGAGCGACGCGTACCACCAGCGACAGCGCGAGCACAATCAAGGCCAGCCGCAGCGGTCCTTTGCTGCGCGTCAGCAACGCCCGCGTTTCGGGGTGTCGAATGCCGATCGTGTTTCGGATGGAATGCACGATCACCGAGTGCGCAATCAGCGCAAGGACACTACCGCCCACGACCAAGGCCGTGGCCACGAGCCAGTTCGGCAGCAGCCAGAGAGCGTCGAGGACTTCCTTGTAACTGTGGGCGATGACATCAAGCATTCAGGAAAGAATCCCTGTGAGGGTGAGGGGCGGGATCAGGTCAACGCGCGGGGCATGGAGAGGTTCATGCAATGCATCAAGTTGCTGTTGGTGCTGGACAATTACGGCGACCAGTGGCATCACTGAGAGGCACGCGCGGTCAGGCCCGCTCATCCGGACGCATCCCATGAAGCTGTTTTTCTTGCGCATTTTCACATGGTGGAATGGCGCGACCTTCGGTACGCAGCTCTGGACCCGACGCTTCGGCGAACTGGTAGGGCAGGATGAGGGCGGCAACCGCTACTTCCGCACGCGCGGTGGCAAGATCGACCCGACGCTCGGTTTCGAGCGTAGATGGGTGATTTACAATGGATACGCCGAGGCAAGCCGCGTTCCGCCGTCATGGCATGGATGGCTGCATCACACCGTGGATACCCCTCCCACGGAAATCGATTACAAGCCGCGCGACTGGGAAAAGCCGCATCGTCCGAACATGACCGGGACGCCCGGAGCGTATCGACCGTCGGGCTCGACGCTCGCGAGCGGACGCCGGCCAAAGGCCACGGGCGACTATCAGCCATGGACCCCGGGTCAATAACTCCCGTCGGGTAGCTCGGATCGAGGCCGCCACTTTAGGTCTGCTTTTGGAGGCAGCCTTTGGGGCTTGAGCCGACTCGCCCTTTCCCCGCCGTATTCGGCGTGTTAACCGATGGCTCTGCGCGTGGCGCATTGCCTGTAGAATAGGGCAAGCCCGATTCGGTCGGACAGCTGTTTTTTCCGGATCAATTCAAGATCAAGACTGTGATCGTCCAGATGGATGTGGAGCACGATGTTTCCCGAAAGCCGCTTCGCATTTTTCGGCATCGTGCTCGTGTAAAGCCGCGCGAGATGTTCCGAACCGTCACCCCAGTTCTCATCGCGGCTTTCATCGCTGCCTCATTGACGTCGCTAGCAGCACCGGCTCACGCGCAAATCGGCAATATCTTTTCCGATCGCCCGCGTCCACCCGGTACGGTGCCCCGTGGCGAGCCGGTACAGGAGCCGGAAGAGGAGGACGTGCCGGATTTGCCGCCGCAGGGCCGGTTGCTTCCCACGCCAAATCGGCCGCCACAGGGACAGGGCGTTCCTCCACCCGGCGCTGTGCAGACCCAACCCTTGCCGCCGCCGCCCGGCGCACCGAATGTTGCGACAGTGCCTCCCGCGAATCCGCTGCCCGGACTGCCGCCGGGACAGAAACAGCCGCGTGGCGCGCCGCCGACTCCAGCGACATTGCAGCCAGGCGATGAGGTCGTCACCGAACCGCCCGCGCAGAAGATTGTGAACAAGCAGGCTGTGTTCGCGGGATTGGACAAGATTACCGGGCGCATCATCAAGTTTGAAGCCGATATGGGCGAGACCGTTCAGTTCGGCGCGCTGCGTATCAAGCCGCAGGCCTGCTACACGCGCCCCTCCACCGAATCCGCCAACACCGACTCGTTCGTCGAGGTCGATGAAATTACGTTGCAGGGGGAAGTGAAGCGGATTTTCTCCGGGTGGATGTTCGCCGCCAGTCCTGGACTCCACGGTGTTGAACATCCGATTTACGATATCTGGCTGACCGACTGCAAAGGTCCGGCTGCGACAGTGGCGCAGCAGGAGGCTCCGAAGCTGGTGCCGCCACCGCCGCCGCAACAAAAGCGCGTAGCACCAAAGCAGCCGTCAGCACCGCGGCCGCTTCCGCCTCCGAATCCATTCCCGCCGTTCAGGCAATAAAACCGGCCTGTCTTTCGCGTTTGCCGAACGGCCTAATCTTGCGACGGGTTTGTCGGCCTTGGCTAGTGTTGCCGAATCCACGCAAGCGCTTCTGCGCCGGTGACCGGAAGATCGACCGGCAAAGCGAAGAAATTTCCCTCGCTGGTCACAGCTTGGTCGAGCATCGTGCGGTAGCGACGCCGGGGAATTTCCACCGCGCCGAACGTGCGCAGGTGATCGGTGACGAACTGTGTGTCGAGCAACACGAAGCCGCCGGCAACAAGTCGCGCCACCAAATGCACGAGCGCGACCTTCGATGCGTCGCGGGCACGATGAAACATGCTCTCGCCGAAGAACGCGCCTCCGAGACTCACGCCGTAAAGCCCGCCGATCAGTTCATCGCCGTCCCACACCTCGACACTGTGGCAATGGCCGATGCGGTGCAGCGACGTGTAGAGATCGCGAATGCGGCCATTGATCCAGGTGTCGTCACGGCCGGCTTGAGGCGCCGCACAGCCGGCAATGGTTTGCTTGAAAGCGGTGTTGACGCTCACGCGAAAGACGTCGGAGCGGACGGTGCGCGCGAGCCGGGACGATACGCGAAAGCCGTCGAGCGGAATGACGCCGCGTTGCTCGGGCTCGACCCAGAAAATGGTCGGGTCGTCAGCGCTCTCCGACATCGGAAATATGCCGCAGGCATAGGCGCGCAGCAGCACGTCTGGAGTGATTTCGGATGACGCGGCGTCACGTGAGCTCATGCGGCTTTATAGCAGGACATAGCCGGTGGCGTCACCGCTGCTAGCTGGCAACAGCCCGTGCCGGCGGGATCGTACTTGCCTGCCGGAATCGCAGCACTATCCGCGTGCCGGAATGATTGGGGTCACGTTCGGTGGTCGCTTCCAGCTTGGTCGCCATGGCGCTCACGATGCGCTGACCCATGCCGGTTGAGCGCGGGTCCAGTTTGACCTGCAATCCGACACCGTCGTCGGAAATGGCGAGTTCAAGGTTGTCTTTGAAAGACCGAAGTTCGACATGGATCGGGCCGGCCCCGTCGGGATAGGCGTACTTGACCGCGTTCATCACCAGTTCGTTGACGATGATTCCGATGGCGACAGCGCGATCTGGATCAATTTCGACAGCCTCGGCTTTAAGCGTCAACCGCGACATGCGATTGCCCTCGGCGGAGCGGCGCAGATCCTCAAGCAAGGCTTCAAGATACTGATTGAGCAAAACGGTTTTCAGATCCTGCGACGTGTAAAGCCGCCGATGGACCTGCGCGACGGCGGCGACGCGGCCCATCGCATTTGTCAGAGCTGCTTTCACATCGTCGATGTTGGTTGAATTCGCCTGCAAATGGAGCAGCGATGCAATGATCTGCAAACTGTTGCCGACACGATGGTTGACTTCGCGCAACAAAACTTCGCGCTCCGCGGCCAGCGCTGCGAAGCGGTCGCGTGAGGCATGAACCTCTGCCTCTGCATCGTCGCGCGCCTTGCGAACCATCGTCTGTTCGAGTGCACTCCGGGCGGCGACGTCGAGCAAGGCAATAAACTCGCCCTGCGTGTCCTTTACCAGATAGTCGGCTGCGCCCGCCTTGAGCGCGGTGATTGCGATCTTGCTGTCTTGCGAGGCTGTGACGAAAACCACCGGCGGCGCATCGGCGACCTTCTGGATCTCTGCAAGAGTTTCGAGTCCATCCAGCCCCGGCATGTGCTGATCCAGCGCCACCACGTCGATACCGCCCTGGCGAATCCGCTCAAGCCCGGCAGCGCCATTGGCTGCATGCTCGACGGCAAAACCCAATCGCTTCATCCCACGATCGACCAGCCGCGCAAGGTCGGCGTCATCGTCGATGTATAAAAGGATGGGTGCAACTGGTTTCATGGACTGACTGGCGGCACTTGAATGACGGAAAAGAACAACCCGAGTTGGCGAATGGCGTTGGCGAAATTCTCGTAGTTGACCGGCTTGGTGACATAGACGTTACATCCAAGCTCGTAGCATCGCTTGATTTCCTGCTCGTCGTCGGTGGTGGTCAAAACGACCACCGGCGAAGATTTCATATGCTTGTTTTCCTTGATACGCTTCAGGATATCAATCCCGGTCATGTCAGGCAGATTCAAGTCGAGAAGAATCAGCAGAGCCTGGTCCTTGTGGTCCACGCCCGTGCCATCTTGGCCAAACAGATATTTCACTGCATCTGTACCATTGGTGAACGGCACGATTTCGTTGTTGACGCCGGATCGGCGAATGTTGCGTTCGATCAGGCGTGCATGGCCCTCATCGTCTTCGACCATGATGATTTTAACTGGCAGGCTCATATCTCTCTTCCTCGCGTTCCCAAATTCCACTGCGCGGGCAGGGTGACTGTAAAGGTGCTTCCCGTATGAAGTTCGGATGAGACGCTGATGGCTCCACCCATGCGACGTACCAATGCACGAACATGCGCCAGCCCGATTCCCTGACCTTGCTGGTCCTGGAGGCCAGCCCGGCGGAACAGATCAAAAATCCGGGTGTGATCCTTCGGATCGATTCCCCGGCCGTTATCGATGACCTCGAATACGGCAAAGCCCTGCTTATGTCGTCCCTTGACGACAATGTCACCTGCGACACCAGGCTTGAGATACTTGAGAGCATTGTCGATCAAATTCGAAAACACCTGCTCCATGGCTAGTCGGTCACTGACGATATTCGGCAACGGTTCAATGCGGATTTGCGTGTTGGACTCCGAAGCCTGATGGGCGACCGACGAGATAATGGTCTCTATAAGCTCTCGCGTATCTATCTTGACAGGCTTGAACTCGCGCCGGCCTTCGCGGGTCAGATTAAGGATGGCGGAAATGAGCCGATCCATCTTTCCGATCGATGATTTAATGAATCCAAGCGCCTCGGAAAAATCCTGAGAAAGCTGCTTGTCTTCAGGATGGAGTTCAGGTGCATCGGCGGGATTGGATTCGCCGATGGGTTCGGGAATCTTTGCTGCAGCTGACGCCGCGCGGCTGTATCGCGCGATCCGGCTGAAGATGTCCGTCCGCAATTCGTCGAGTTCGCTGGTAAAGCCCATGATATTAACCAGCGGCGAGCGAAGGTCGTGGCTGACGATATAGGCGAAGCGCTGGATCTCTTCGTTGGCATCACGCAGGTCCGCCGTGCGCTCATCGATGGTTGCTTCGAGGTTGAGGTTGTTGTCGCGCAATTGCTGCTCGGCGTCGTCGCGGGCGCGGGCAGATCGCCGCACAAGGAAAATCGAAATGCCCGCCAGAGCGATGACGAGGCCGGAGCCTGTCGTTGTCACCACCGCCGCCAGCGATTGGCTTTGATCGGCTGCTCGTGTTCGCATCGCGAACAATCGTTGTTCCTCAGCTCGCATTTCAGTGGCGAGATCGCGGATGCGATTCATTTTGCTGCGCCCGGAGCCGTCTTCGAGAACCTTCCTGGCTTCTTCGAATTTCGCCGCGCGCGCGAGATCGACCGCGCGGCGGAAATCCGCAAATCGCTGATTTGTCAGCGGGATAAAATCGGAAAGGACCGCGATCTGGACTGGGTTGTCGATCGTCAAATCCTTGAGTTTTTCGAGGGTCGGACTGAGTTGCTTGTCGGCCTCGTCGAAATCAGAGCCGAATTCATTCTGCTCCGTCAGCAGATATCCTCGTGTCGCGCTCTCGGCACGGCGCATTTGCAACTGGGCAAGGGAGATCTGATTTTCAATTTCGATTGTGTGGACCACCCAGTTTGCGTCGGTGCGGGCCAGATTCACAAAATAGATTGAGGTTACGCTAATTGCCACCAGCACCAAAAACCCTGCGGAAAGCAGGGCAATTTGCCAGATCGTGCGCCGACGCGCCGCGTCAATGGTCACATCGGACTCGCAGGAGGTTAGTGACAATACGATTGTATTGAAGATTCAAATGGGTATTTGCGGGGGGTCGCTTACCCTACTTGCAAGATAACCTGCAAACTCAAAATTGGTTCCTGCTCAAGAGCCAAATGGAGGAATCTTTTTCACGAGGCCTTCGAGTCGCCCACCGCCAGATAATGCTCCAGCCAGTGAATATGATAGTCGCCGTCGATGATGTTAGTTTCCCGCACCAGCGCGCGGAACAGCGGCAGCGTGGTTTCGACCCCATCCACCACCATCTCGTCGAGCGCCCGGCGCAGCCTCATCAGGCATTCGCCGCGCGTCTTGCCGTGCACGATGAGCTTGCCCACCAACGAGTCGTAATAGGGCGGGATCACGTAGCCCTGATAGACGGCGGAATCGATCCGCACGCCGAGGCCGCCGGGTGGGTGGTACTGCATGATCTTGCCTGGCGACGGCCGGAAGGTGACCGGATTCTCCGCGTTGACGCGGCACTCGATCGAATGCCCGTTGATAACGATTTCATCCTGCGTGCAGGGTAGATCGCCGCCTGCCGCAACGCGGATTTGCTCGATGACCAGATCGATTCCGGTGATCATTTCGGTGACCGGATGCTCCACCTGGATGCGCGTGTTCATTTCGATAAAATAGAACTCACCGTCCTCGTAGAGGAATTCGATGGTGCCGACGCCGAGGTACTGCATCTCGCGCATGGCCTTGGAGCAGGTCTCGCCAATCTTGGCGCGTGCCGCCGCGTTCAGGATCGGTGACGGGCCTTCTTCCCAGACTTTCTGGTGGCGGCGCTGGAGCGAGCAGTCGCGCTCGCCGAGGTGGATTGCGCCACCGCGCCCATCGCCAAGAATCTGGACTTCGATATGACGCGGCTTGCCGAGATATTTTTCCAGGTACACCGATCCGTCGCCGAACGCGGACTTGGCCTCGTTGCTGGCGGTGGAGAGTGCCAGCAGCAAATCGGCTTCGGTGGGCGCGACTTTCATGCCGCGACCGCCGCCGCCTGCGGCAGCTTTCACCAGCACGGGAAAGCCGATTTGCCTGGCAATGGCCATAGCGTCGTCGCCGGGACCAACACCGCCGTCGGAACCTGGAACGACCGGAATGCCGAGGCGCTTCGCGGTCTTCTTGGCTTCGATCTTGTCGCCCATCAGACGGATATGTTCGGCCTTCGGGCCGATGAAATGCAGATTATGATCGGCGAGAATTTCGGCGAAGCGCGCATTCTCCGACAGAAACCCGTAACCGGGATGGACGGCATCCGCGCCAGTGATCTCGCAGGCAGCCAGAAGTGCGGGCACGTTGAGATAGCTGTCTTTCGCGGGCGGCGGGCCGATGCAGACGCTTTCATCGGCGAGACGCACGTGCATGGCATTTGCGTCCGCAGTGGAATGCACCGCGACCGTGGCAATGCCGAGTTCCTTGCAGGCGCGCAGCACGCGCAATGCAATCTCGCCGCGATTGGCAATCAGGATCTTGTCGAACATCGCGGCGCCTGACGGTGAGAACGATTATTCAATGATGACGAGCGGTTCGCCGAATTCGACCGGCTGGCCGTCCTCGACGAGAATTTGCGTGACGGTGCCAGCGCGTGTCGAGGGGATCTGGTTCATCGTTTTCATCGCCTCGATGATGATGAGCGTATCGCCGACCTTCACCTTGCTGCCGATGTCGATGAACGGCTTCGCGCCGGGTTCGGATGCAAGGTACGCGGTGCCGACCATCGGCGAGGGAACAGCGCCGGGATGCTTTGAAATGTCGGCAGGCGCGACTGCGGGTGCTGCCTTCGCCACGGCTGCCGCAGCCGGCGAGGGCTGATAGGAAACAGGGGCTGCCGCAGCAATGCTGATATTACGCGCGACCCGCAAACGGAGCCCTGCGCGCTCGATTTCGATCTCGGTGAGATTGGTCTCATCGAGCAGCATCGCCAGTTCACGAATGAGTTCGCGCTCATCGGCTGGCTTTGCCTTGGAAGGAGATGATGGTGCTTGCGGCTGACGGGCCATGAGAATCCGGCGCTTTCTTAAATCACGAATTGACGAGATCAGGTTTTGGCAGTCGCGCCGATCCTGGCGGCAAGGCCGCTGATCGCGAGGCGGTAGCCTTCGATTCCGAAGCCGCACAAGGTTGCAAATGCAGCCGAAGCGACGAACGAATGATGACGGAAGCGCTCTCGCGCGTAGATGTTGGAGACATGAACTTCAACAGCCGGGATTTTTACGGCAACCAACGCGTCGTGAAGCGCGATCGACGTATGCGAGTATCCACCGGCGTTGATAATGATGCCGGCGGCTTTCTTCGCCCCGGCGTCGTGAATGAAATCGATCAGTTCGCCCTCGCGGTTCGTCTGGCGGCAATCGGCGGTCAGGCCATAGCGGGCGGCGCTGTCATGGCAAAGCTTTTCCACGTCGGCCAGGGTGTGATGGCCGTAGGTCTCCGGTTCCCGGGTGCCGAGCAGGTTGAGGTTCGGTCCGTTGAGCACATAGATCGTCTTTGCCATCCGAAACCCAAATCCAGCAATGTCGGCGAATTGATGCGCGGCGCGCGCAGCTTCGGCCGGTTTATAGGCAACAAGAGGCCGTGAGGGAAGCCTGAACGGGGCTTCCATCCCCCGCTGAATGGCTCATGAAAACTCTGAAAAGCCCGCCGGAACGCCCGGAAATCGTTGGTTAACCAATCTTAAAACATCCGCCACGCGGTCAGCCGGCCGCGCGTTTCGGAGCGTCCCTAGCAACTGGCCTTGCCGCAGCGTGCCTCGGATATCTTTTTTGACAGCCCTTCGACGCCCAATGCGCCGACCACGACCTCCTTGCCGATCACGTAGCTCGGAGTGCCGTTGAGGCCCATGTCTTCGGCAAGCTTGAAGTTCTCATTGAGTGTCGCGCTCACTTCGGGGCTTGCGATATCCTTCTCAAGCTTTGCCATGTCGGCACCGGCTTCCTTGGCAGCGGCCATTGCGCGGGCCTTGTCAACCTGGCCCCGGCCATTCAGCAGCTTTTGATGGAAATCGAGGTACTTCTTGCCGGTGGGATCCTGCATGCGGACGCCGATGCCAACCTGCGCGGCTTCGACTGAGCTTGGTCCGAGCACCGGAAATTCCTTCAACACCACGCGCAGCTTGGGATCTGACTTCATCAGAGCCATCATGTCGATCATGGCCTTTTTGCAGTAACCGCAATTGTAGTCGAAGAACTCGACGAAGTTGACGTCGCCTTCGCGGTTGCCGACGATCACGCCGCGCGGTGAGTTGAAGATCACCTCCGCGTTTCGCTTCACTGCGGCACGGTGCTTCTCGGATTCCGCCACGGATTGGCGCTTGGTCAGCTCGGCGGACATTTCCTCCAGAATTTCCGGATTCGCCACGAGATAGTCCTTCAGGATTTTCTCGATTTCGCTGCGCTGGCCTGCGGAAAAACTTTGCGCGTTCGATGCGGCAGGAACCGCGCAGAGCGTGAGCGCGAAGGCGAATGGAGCGAGGGAGCGGAGCGAGAGCATGAGACTTCCTTCGGGTCTGTCCTGAACTGTCTTTGAACGGAGTGTCAGTTTTTTATCGGCTTGGTGTTAACAATATCGTCGGCCTTGACCCATCCGGGAGAGCCGACGGCAAATCGCGTTTTGGCGCGCGAGGCAAGGTCGCGCGCAGTTTTCTGGTCTCCGCGCAAGAAAGCGGCCTGGGCGGATGCAAGATCGGCTTCCGCATAATTATTTTTGCGGCCATAGGCCATTGCGAGCTGGGTGTAACCAAGCGCTGCTTCCGGTTCCCTAGACAGCGCTGCTCGCAGAATCTTGATGGCATCGTCAGCGTAAGCCTTATTCTCCGACGCTACGAGAGCCTGGCCAAGTAACATCTCGATGAGCGGTGCGTTATTGGACAATTGCACCGCCTTGCGCAGCGGCGCGATCGCCTCATTGGGTTTCCCGCCTTCCAGCAAGGCCTGTCCCTTCAACTCGTAGAAATAAGGATTGTTCGGCTGTGTCTGGATCAGCCCGTCGATCTGGGTCAGCGCCGCTCGCAGGTCGCCGTGGCGGTAACCGGCAATGGCGCGGGCGTAGCGCGCGGGAAGGCTGTCATTCGACGCCGGGTACCGGCGAGCTACCGTGTCGGGACGCTCCATAAAACCAGACACTTTTGCGCGCATCATGTCGTGCCGGAGTTGGAGCGCAGGCTCATCCTTTTTGTCCCAGTAGGGACTCGACCTTGCGAGTTCCTCCAGAGCCCGCACGCGCTCCACAGGCATGGGATGAGACATGTTGTAGGGGTCGGAGCCGCGCGCTGCGAACAGCGTCTGCTCGGAAAATCGCTTGAAGGTGTCGGACATACCCTTGGACGATTGGCCGGTGGCATTGAGAAATTTCACCCCCGCCTTGTCGGCGTTTTCTTCCTGCTGCCGCTGATAGGACAGCATTGTGCGCATGATTGCCGACTGTGGTGCGGAGACTGCGGCGGCACCTACATTGCCGCTGCCCGAGCGCGCACCGGCAATCGCAGCGCCAACCCCCAGCAGCATGGCGATGATCAACTGTGTCTGGGTTTGGGCAATCTGCTCGCGCAGCTTGGCAAGGTGGCCGCCCGCGAGATGACCCGTTTCATGCGCAAGCACCCCGATGATTTGATTCGGCGTATCGGATTCCCGCAGCGCGCCGTAGTTGACGAAGATGCGGCGTCCGTCCGCGACGAAGGCGTTGAAAGAGGAGTCGTTGATGATGACGACCTGAATGTTCTGCTTCTCCATGCCTGCGGCCCGCAGGATCGGACGCGTGTAGTCGCGCAGCAGTTGTTCGGTTTCTGCATCTCGCAGCAGTGGCAGTCCGCTGTTGCGCTGTTGCGCGTGCGCCGGCCAAGAAGAGAAGAGTAATGCGCAAGCCGTGATGACCGCCATCGCGCGCCGCGCAATTGATTGTCCCGGCTGGCCGCTCATGCCGGCTGGCTGCACATTGGACGGTGCGACAAGCCAAACTACGGTCAAGGGATCATTGGTCATGGCTGGGCCGGCTGTCGGACAATTTTGCAGATTTGGCAATAGAGCGATGGCCTGTAGGGTGCTAAAATTCATAATCTAACAAACCGCCGAATGCGGCAGCACAACGGCGCGCCGCAGGCTCCGAGGAATAGCAGATTTCCATGCTCGATGTGACGCTGAGAGACAAGGCAAAAGGCCTTTTGACGCCATCCGGACGCGGCAATGTTCCACCTTTCATGGTGATGGACGTGATGGCTGCGGCAGCCCGGATCGAGGCGGAAGGTGGCAATGTAATTCATATGGAGGTCGGCCAGCCCGCCGCGCCCGCGCCAAAGACGGCCATCGCGGCAGCGCGTGCCGCGCTCGAGATCGGGAAGATCGATTACACGGCGGCACTTGGGATCGCTTCCCTTCGCCGGCGGATCGCGCGCCATTACCGCGAGACCTATGACCAGGACGTCGATCCCGGACGCATCATCATCACCACCGGGTCTTCGGGCGCATTCGTTCTGGCATTCCTGTCGGCGTTCGAGGCGGGCGACCGGGTTGCCGTGACTGTGCCAGGATATCCGCCATACCGGCATATTCTCAGCGCGCTCGGTTGCGAGCCGGTCTTGATCGAGACCACCAGTGCGACCCGGCATGCATTGACCGGCGAAATGCTGCTTGAGGCTCATCGCAAGACCCCGCTGAAGGGCGTGCTGGTCGCGAGCCCCGCCAATCCGACCGGCACCATGATGACGCGTGAGGCAATGGCCGATCTGATTGCCGCGGCGGACAGTGCAGGCATCCGGTTTATCTCCGATGAGATCTATCACGGTCTGGACTACGCATTTCCGGCTGTGACGGCGGCGCAACTGTCACCTGACGCGCTCATCATCAATTCGTTTTCGAAGTATTTCTGCATGACCGGCTGGCGGGTCGGCTGGATGGTCGTGCCGGACGCCCTGGTGCGTTCCGTCGAGACGCTGCAACAGAACCTTTCCATTTCTGTGCCGACGTTGTCGCAGATCGCCGCCGAAGCCGCTTTCGACGGCCGCGCCGAAATGGATGTCATCAAGCATGGCTATGAGGAGAACCGCCGCATTCTGATCGACGGATTTCCCAAGGTCGGTCTGACGGAATTCCTGCCAGCGGACGGTGCATTCTATCTTTACGCCGACGTCTCAAAATTCACCGCCGACAGCTTCGAGTTCGCGAAGTCGATGCTGCAAAATGCGCACGTAGCTGCGACGCCGGGCATCGACTTCGATCCATTTCACGGCCGGTCGTTCGTGCGCTTCTCATACGCGCGCTCGACGCAGGAAACGATCGACGCGGTTGCGCGCATTACGAGTTGGCTGGCCAAAGGGTAAACACGTGCTGGAATGAAAAAACCGCCCGCTGTGAAGCGGGCGGTTTCTTGTTTCCCTTACTTTTGCGGTCACTCGCTGCGGCGGGACCACCAGCCCGCGCGGCGCGGCTGTGAGCTGTCATTGGCGGGTTCGGGCTGCGCTGGCACCGGTTCATTTGAAGGCGCCTGTGGTTCGGCACGAACCGGCTCTGCCTCGGGCTGAGATGAATTGTCCCCGAAGAAGAAGCTCACCTTTTCGCGGACGGTTGAGCGCTTGCGCGGCGCTGCCTCCGTCTCGGAATGCGAATCTTCCGCAGTGGTGATGTGATGCGAGACCGGCTCGGGGCGATTCGCAAAGGCCGGAGGCTCCTCGCGCTGCGGCTCGACCGCAGGCGCCGACAGATCGGCAACCGCATCCGCCGCTTCGGACTCAGGCACCGGCCCGAGATCGTCGGTGATGGTGGCGACGATTCCGTCCTCGGGTTGACCGCCATCGGGTCCGCCAGCTTCATTGCCGCCACGACGGCGACGTCCGCCACGGCGGCCACGCCGACGCGGACGGCGTTCGCCTTCCGGACCCTGATCGGCACGTGGTTCGCCGTTCTGTTCCTCGGCATCGTCTTCGCCTTCGTCGGCGTCATTGCCTGAAGCCTCGGCCTGCGGAGCGACGCCGGGAGTTGCGTTCGGTTCGGCGAGGGGAGCGCCTTCGCGTCCTTCACCGCGGCCGCGTCGGCGGCGACGGCGCTTCCGGCGCGGACCTTCTTCGCCGTCAGCGGCGGGGCTCTCGCCAGTGGATTGAGTTTCGGTGCCTTCGGCTTCATCGTCGCCTTCGAATTCCGCCTCGGCTTCGAGGACTTCTTCTTCCTCGTATTCGTAGGTGTCCTCGACGGCAGCGGGGAAAGCGGCGACCTGCGCTGCCAGAATAGCCTTGGCGGCTTCCAGCGTGTGCACGGCTTCGCCGCGGTCGATGACGAAGGACTGCTGGCCGCTGATCGTCGCATCAGCGATGACGGCGAGCGTCACCTTAAAGCTGTTTTCCAGGTCGCGCAGATGTCCGCGTTTGTGGTTGAGCACATAAAGCGCGACGTCGGTGCGCGTGCGCACCGTGAGATTGTGGGTCGGCCCCTTCATCAGGTTTTCTTCGAGCCCGCGCAGCAACTGCAATGCGACCGACGAGACTGAGCGCACATGACCGGAGCCGCCGCAATGCGGACACGGCTCTGTCGAGCTCTCAAGTACGCTGGCGCGGATGCGCTGGCGTGACATCTCAAGCAGGCCGAAATGCGAGATGCGGCCGACCTGAATGCGCGCACGATCCTGCCGCAGGCAGTCGCTCATCTTGCGCTCGACCGACCGGTTGTTGCGCTTTTCGTCCATGTCGATGAAATCGATGACGATAAGTCCCGCGAGATCGCGCAGGCGCAACTGCCGCGCAACTTCCTCGGCGGCTTCGAGATTGGTTTTGAGCGCAGTATCTTCGATGTGGTGCTCGCGCGTGGAGCGCCCCGAGTTGACGTCGATCGAAACCAGCGCTTCGGTCTGGTTGATGACGATGTAACCGCCGGAACGCAGTGTCACGGTGGGGGAGAACATGGCATCGAGCTGGCTCTCGACGCCCATGCGCGAGAACAGCGGCTGGCCGTCGCGATACTGCTTCACCGCCCTCACATTGGTCGGCATCAGCATCTTCATGAAATCGCGTGCCTCGTTGTAACCGGCTTCGCCGGCGACCTGCACCTCGTCGATTTCCTTGTTGTAGAGATCGCGCAGCGAGCGCTTGATAAGTGAGCCTTCCTCGTAAACGAGGGTGGGAGCCTGCGACTTCAGCGTCATGTCTCGGACGGTTTCCCACATCCGGATCAGGTATTCGAAGTCGCGCTTGATTTCAGGCTTCGTGCGGGATGCACCTGCGGTCCGCAGGATGATCCCCATGCCTTCCGGCACGTCGAGATCCTGCACCACGTCCTTGAGACGGTTGCGATCCTGCGCCGAGGTGATCTTGCGGCTGATGCCGCCGCCGCGCGCAGTGTTCGGCATCAACACGGCATAGCGGCCAGCCAGCGACAGATACGTCGTCAGCGCAGCGCCTTTGTTACCGCGCTCTTCCTTGACGACTTGCACCAGCATGACCTGGCGGCGCTTGATGACTTCCTGAATCTTGTACTGGCGGCGCGGACGGAAGGTACGCTCCGGCACTTCTTCCATGACGTCGTCGCCGCCCACGGACTCGACGACCTCGTCCTCGGCTTCTTCGTCGTCATCGTCGTCATTCGCGTCGTCGGCGTGGTGTTCATCCTGGTGGTCGTCGCCGCGCGGCGCGACGTTTACAGCGTCCGCATGATCGCCGTGCGCATGATGCTCGTGATCTTGGTCGCCATGCTGGTGATCGTGGTTTTCATGGTCATCGCGCGGTTGCACATCAATCGATGCATCGGCAGTGACGACCGGCGAATCCTGTTCGGCGGGCGGGGTCTGTTCCGCGGGTTCCTGCGAATGATCGTCGTGGCTCCGATCATCATGACCGTGTTCATCGTGACGATGCGCTTCGCCATGCTGATGATCGTGCTCGTGATGCGCGGCAGATGTATCGTGCGGGTGATCGGCATCGTGATCGCCGACCTGTGCGGCATCGGGCTGTGCGCCGGAAGCGACATTCTCCACGACCTCGCTCTGCACCCGTTCGTCATTGCCGCGCCGCCGCGAGTTGCGGTGGCGGGGACGGCGGCGGTTCGAGCGGTTCTCCGATTCTTCCTCGGCCTCGCGGTGCGCGCGCTCGTCGGCTTCGATCAGAGCCTGACGATCCGCGACCGGGATTTGGTAGTAGTCGGGATGGATTTCGCTGAAGGCGAGGAAGCCGTGGCGGTTGCCGCCATACTCGATAAAGGCGGCCTGCAGCGAAGGTTCTACGCGCGTAACCTTGGCGAGATAGATGTTGCCGCGCAGTTGTTTGCGCTGGGCAGACTCGAAATCAAACTCTTCGACGCGATTTCCGCGAACCACGACCACCCGGGTCTCTTCCGGATGGGTGGCATCGATTAACATTTTGTTGGGCATTTTTGAACTCTTGACGGCGGACGGCACGCGCGGCGGCCAGCGCATGATGCGCAGCCGGGTGACGCGACGGTCCACCTGATTCGGGGGTGAGGGGAAGGCCAAAACGCCGCCCGAGGCACCGTGCCGAACGCAACGTCAGCAAAACGCGACGCGGAAAAGATTCGCGTCGTATCGAAGCTGGCGTTGATGGGATTTTGATACAGATCCCGGTCGGCAATGCAGTCTGGCGCATCAAGCGTCGGCCCGTCTAATTCAGTTGGCGGCAAGTTCGCCGCCTTATCCTGTCGCTGGCGGGGCCAGCGCGTTGTTCGCTGGCAGTACCAACGCGGCGCAAGTGGCGCGCGCTGGCTGTCGATTGCCCGCAGCCTTGCGGCTGCGATCAGCGGTTGTGAGGATAGCCGCTCGGGCTTGAAACCGCCGCTCCATGTCAGCCGCGCATTGCGCAGGCTGCGGAGGCCGGAAGGTACGCTGGAACCTCTTTGTATCCAGTTGAGGCTCTGGCGCTGCACCGGGAAGCTGAACGTGACACAACCGTAAGTTTAAACCGTCAGCCCTCCATTCATACGTCGAATAGCCTGCGCTGGCAAGGGAAGCGTCACAGCGCTGCAACACTCCACGGCAATCGGCGTCAGTAAGGTAAGCTTACGTTAACTGTGCAGTTCTATTGCGGTATGAGCGCTGTCCGGAGGCATCGGATTCGTTGACGAGCCGCTTGAATTACCAGCTTTTGCTTGCCCAGGCGTGCGTGTGCGCCGCAGCATTGGCGTGCCTCCCGATTGACCCTGCACTCGCAGTCGAATCCCAGCCGCCACGCCCGGCGGTTGCAACCGGCTTTCCAGTCGCGTCGGGCGTGCGTGTCGCCGGCGACGACAAGCAAACGCGATTCATCCTGGACCTCGATCGCAAGATCGATGTACGCGCTTTCCTGCTCGGCGACCCCTATCGCGTCGTCCTCGACATTCCGCAGGTCACTTTTAACCTTGAGGCGGGAGCGGGGAACGCGGGACGCGGGCTGATCCGTGCGTTCCGGTTTGGTCTGGTCATGCCGGGGGGCTCGCGGGTGGTGTTCGATCTGTCCGGTCCTGCGAGGATTGAGAAAGCCTACGTGCTCGACGCTGCCAATGGACAGCCGCCTCGGCTGGTGGTCGAACTCGCTGCGGTTGAGCGTTCGGCGTTCAAGCCGTCACGTCCGGACGATCAGAAGCCACAGTTGCGGCCAGCAATTGTCGCCGATGCCAGCCCGACGAAGGCCGTGCCCTCTCCAGCAAAAGTGGATTCCCGGCCTGTGATCGTGATCGATCCGGGGCACGGCGGCATCGATAACGGAACGCAGGCTGCAAGCGGCGAAAACGAAAAGACCTTGGTGCTGGATTTCGCGACAGCTTTGCGGGACAGGATCGAGAAGACCGGCAAATACCGCGTGGTCATGACGCGCAGCGACGACACTTTTGTGCCTCTGGGAGACCGCGTGAAGATCGCGCGCAGCAATATGGCCGCGCTTTTCGTATCCATTCACGCCGATGCGTTGCCGAAGCGCGATGGTGATGCCCAAGGGGCCACAATCTACACCCTGTCGGACCGCGCCTCGGACGCGGAAGCCGAAAAGCTGGCGGAAGCCGAGAACAAGGCCGATGCGATTGCCGGAATCAATCTGACCGAAGAACCGGCCGACGTCGCCGATATTCTGATCGACCTGACCCAGCGAGAGACACGAACATTCTCAAATCGTTTTGCACGGACGCTCGCAAACGAGATGAAGAGCGTGGCACGCATGCACAAGCACCCGCTCAAGTCGGCTGGCTTCAAGGTCTTGAAGGCGCAGGATGTTCCCTCGGTTCTGGTCGAGCTCGGTTACGTCTCCAACAAGGACGACCTCCAGCATCTGGTTTCCGAAAAGTGGCGGTCACGAACCGTGGGTTCCGTCGCTCAGGCGGTGGACGCGTTTCTCGGCAAGCGCGTGGTGTCGGAAAGTCCCTCGAACTAAAACCCGTTTCGGGTTGAAATCGTTCTGCTATTGAGGGCAAAGCCCTAGTTTGGCCACAGCGGCGGCTCTATAAAATCTGCACCGGGAATTGGCGGAATCGGCCACGTTCGGCGCACGGAATGCTACAATCGACCGACACCGGGCGATGATCTGCCGGGTGTGCTGAGAAGCGGCTGGAAAGATCGGCTGGAATCTTGATCGAATCCGGGATTAAGGCACTCTCGTTCATGCGCTTCGGTTAGCAGCGCCAGACCAAGACGGATGTTTGACGATGCGCTTGCTGCTGCGGTTCATGGGCTTTCTGTTTGCTGCGGGAACGCTTGTATTCCTTGTCGGTGTCGCCGCCGCGGCCGGATTGATTTGGCATTTTTCGAAAGACCTGCCGGACTACTCGCAATTGCAGGACTATGAGCCGCCGGTGATGACGCGTGTTCACGCGTCGGATGGCGCGCTGCTTGGCGAGTACTCCAAGGAGCGGCGGCTCTATTTGCCGATCCAGGCGATCCCCAAATCGGTCATCAACGCATTCCTCGCCGCCGAAGACAAAAACTTCTACGAGCATGGCGGTATCGATTTCATGGGCATGGCCCGCGCGGCGGTGCTGTACGCGCAGAACTACGGCTCGAACCGCCGCCCGCAGGGTGCCTCCACCATCACCCAGCAGGTTGCGAAAAACTTCCTTCTGACCAATGAAGTGTCGTTCGACCGAAAGATCAAGGAAGCTCTGCTGGCGATGCGCATCGAGCGCACCTACACCAAGGACAAAATCCTCGAGCTTTATCTCAACGAAATTTATCTCGGCCTCAGCGCTTACGGAATCGCTGCAGCGTCGCTCGTTTACTTCGACAAGTCGGTCAACGAACTGACCATCGCGGAAGCGGCTTATCTCGCGGCGCTGCCAAAGGCGCCATCGAGCCTGCATCCGATCCGCAACCGCGACCGCGCGATCGAGCGGCGGAACTACGTGATCGATCGGCTGCTTGAAAACGGCTGGGTCAAGCCGGCGGATGCCGTCGCGGCTCGCAAAGAGCCGATGATCAGCACCAGCCGTTCCAATTCCGGGCATATTTTCGCAGGCGAGTATTTCGCCGAGGAAGTACGTCGGGATATTTTCGAGCGTTACGGCGAAAAGAAATTGTATGAGGGTGGACTTTCCGTCCGTACCACGCTGGACCCGAAGCTTCAGGTCATGGCGCGCAGGGCGATGGTGACCGGCCTCGTCAATTTCGACGAGGCGCAGGGCTGGCGCGGTGCGCAGAACAAGATCGATATCAGCGGCGATTGGGGCGTGAAGCTCGCGGAGGTCAAGGCGCTCTCCGATATTTCGCCCTGGCGTTTGGCGGTGGTGCTTGAGACCAGCGATCAATCGGCGCGTATCGGCTTCCAGCCGGGCCGCGAGCTTGGCGGCGCTGTTCTCAAGACTCGCGAAACGGGACTGATCTCGCTGGATGGCGTGCGATGGGCGAAAGCCGCCGCAGGTCCAACCCGCTTCAAGACGCCCACCAATGTGACCCAGGTTTTTGTGCCGGGCGACGTGATCTATGTCGATCCGCTGCTGGCCAAGGACGGCAGCAGGGTTGAGGGGCAATTCAGGTTGCGGCAGGTGCCGGAAGTCTCAGGCGCGATGGTTGCGATGGACCCGTGGACCGGCCGCGTGCTGGCGATGGTTGGCGGATTCTCGTTCGACCAGAGTCAATTCAACCGCGCGACGCAGGCCTACCGTCAGCCAGGCTCGTCATTCAAACCATTCGTTTACGCCACTGCGCTCGATAACGGCTATACGCCCTCCACGGTCGTGATCGATGCGCCGATCGAAATCGATCAGGGTTCCGGCAACGTCTGGCGACCGGAAAACTACTCGACCGGAAAGTATTACGGGCCATCGACCCTGCGCACGGGTCTGGAGCTTTCGCGCAACACGATGACTGTGCGCCTCGCGCAGGACGTCGGCATGCCGCTGATTACCGAATACGCCAAGCGGTTCGGTGTGTACGACGAGTTGCCGAATTACCTGTCCTACGCGCTCGGTGCTGGCGAGACGACCGTTATGCGCATGGTCTCGGCCTATTCGATGTTCGCGAATGGCGGCAAACGCATCAAGCCGACGCTGATCGACCGCATTCAGGATCGTTACGGCCACACCATTTACAAGCATGACCAGCGCGAATGCCGCGGTTGTGACGCCAAGGACGGCTGGAAAAATCAGCCCGAGCCGACGCTGGTTGACCGGCGCGAGCAGGTGCTGGATCCCATGACCGCCTATCAGATCACGTCGATGATGGAAGGCGTCGTTCAGCGCGGCACAGCGACGGTGGTGCGCGACGTCGGCAAGCCGGTTGCAGGCAAGACCGGAACCACGAACGATGAAAAGGACGTATGGTTTGTCGGCTTCGCGCCGGATTTAGCCGTCGGCGTGTACATTGGTTACGACAAGCCGCGAAACCTGGGACGCGGCCAGAGCGGCGGACATACCGCGGCACCCATCGTGCGGGATTTCCTGAAACTCGCGTTGGCCGACAAGCCCGCGGTGCCGTTCCGCGTGCCGGCCGGCATCAAGCTGATCCGCGTCGAATCCAAATCCGGCATGCGGGCCGGGTCGGGCGAGGGCGGCAGGACCATCCTTGAGGCCTTCAAACCCGGCACCGCGCCGCCCGACAACTACTCCATCATCGGCGTGGCGGACGCAGAGGGTCGTTCGCTCAACGTCTCGCCGGATGCGGATCGCGCTATCATTCGCTCGGGCACAGGCGGGCTGTATTAGCGCGGTTGCGTCGTCTGGTTTCAGCCGCTACATCCCTCACTTAATTTGAATCGCGGCCACGGCCGCAGCTGGATTTGTCATGCGCCCTGAAATCGAACGCCTTGTCGAAGAGATCAAGCAGTCAGTCGGGCTGCTGAGGAGGCATCTTTGACGTCGATGCAGCCACGGCGCGTCTCGCCGAACTGAATGCTCTCGCTGAAGACCCCAATCTCTGGAACGATCCGCAGAAAGCCCAGAAGCTGATGCAGGAACGGACCTCGCTTGAGAGTCAGTTGACCGGCATCGGCAAAATCGAACGTGAACTTGAAGACCAGACAGGCATGATTGAACTCGGTGAATCCGAGAAGGACGATGGTGTTGTCGTCGAAGCAGAGAACGCGCTCAAGGCTCTGAAAAAGGACGTCGCACGGCAGGAGCTGGAAGCCTTGCTGGCTGGCGAGGCGGACAAGTTCAATTCTTATCTTGAAGTCCACGCGGGTGCTGGCGGCACAGAGAGTCAGGACTGGGCCTCGATCCTGCTGCGCATGTACACGCGCTGGGCGGAAAAGCGCGGCTTCAAGGTTGAGTATCTGGAAGAAACACAAGGCGAAGAAGC